>CAYUQT010000089.1:0-28359 GCA_964446835.1 uncultured Planctomycetales bacterium
TTGTGGGAGAAGTAATCAGGAGGTTCACTTGTCGAAGGACCGGGTCGGGACGACCCGGCTCGGATGGGGGTCGGACGGAAGGTTGGGGCGAGTGCGCTCGTCGTGCCGGGGTTTCGGGTTGTGGGGGAAACAGCGCGCATTGTCGGGGCGGCGTCTTGCTGGAGGGATAGACATCAGGGTGTCGGTCGGTTGCGTGACGGGACCGACACCCTGAGGGTCATTGGTTATTTGGCCTGAGTTGTGGTCGTTGGGGTGGCCGGTTCGAGGACGACGCAGTCGAGGCCGGCCATGAAGCCCGTGCTGCGGGTGTTCTTGCCGATGACCTCCATCTTCAGGCGGGCCTTTCCCTTCTTGACGTCGACCTGGCCGAGTTCGATGCGTTTGGTGGGGACGACCTCGGGGTCGTAGCCGTCGATGGGGGAGCCAACCTTCTTGCCGTTGAGCCAGTATTGGACGATGCCGTAGTCGCCGGCCCGCGTTCCGTAGACGACGAGCTTGAAGGAGCCGTCTTGGGCGATGGGGAGTTCGAGTTCGACCCACTCGCCGGCCTTTCCGGGTCGGAACCAGAGGTGGCTGTTGTTGCTCCAGAGGGAACCGAAGCTCGTGAGGTCCTGTGCGTCACAGGGTCCGGTGGTGTCCTTGGCGACGATCTTGAGTTTCTCGCCTTCGATGGCGTTCTTGATGACGACGGGTTTGGCCGGTGCGATCTTTTCGGCGATGCCGCGTTGCTCTACGGGGACGGGTGAGAAGAAGTCAGTGGTTCCGGTGGTGGCGTACCAGTAGGTGGTGCAGGAGTAGTCCTTGTCCTTGTCGTAGTTCTCGATGGTCATCTTGAACGACTGGTTGAACGGGATGTTGTCGATGATGTGGAATCGGTTGACGGAGCTGTGGTTCTGATTGCCGGGACCGTCGCAACGAGGTTGGTTGTGATAACCGTGCGTGAAGGCTCGGTTGCAGCACCAGGCATATCCGAAGTAGTCTTCGCTGCCCGTTCCGAACCAGCTCGGGAAGGTTTCGTTGTCGACCCAGACCTTTTCGTCACCCTCGCCCCACCAGGCCTTTTTCGGGTTGAAGACGAACATGGCGACACCGACGAACCGGCCGGCGCCCTTGCACTCGAGGAAAGGCCAGTCGAAGACCGTGTTGGGATTGCTGCGTCGCCAGCCCGCGTGGAAGGTGAGCGGGCCGCTATAGGCCGGGAGGAGTTCGGAAGCCATCTGGACTTCGAGGTTGACGTTGAGGTTGCCCTCGTTGATCAGGCGGAGGGTGGCGTTCTGGCGATAGGGCATGTACCAGTAGCAGTACAACCATCCTTCCTTGGTCATGCCGAGGGGGAGTCCCGGATAGGGGTTGAGGCCCGGGGCGGTTCCGAAGAAGTCGCCGAGGGGTGCCCAGACCTGGGGTTTGGAGGCGTCGTCGAAGGTGACGGTCAGGACGACGTCGCGGAGGGCGCGATCGAGGGGATCGGCCGTGGGTTTTATGCGGATGGCGCGGATGGCGGCGGGTCCGGGCTGACCGGCCATGTCGGCGGACTGGCCGGGGGCGAGCTTGAGGGTCTTGGTTGCTGCCTTGGGCAGGTCGGCGGGTCCGTCGACGGGATTGGCCAGCACGGCGCAGACCTTCTTGTAGGTTTCCATGTTCTGTTTAAGCAGGTCGAGGGACCAGGTAGGCACCTTGGTTTCGGGCTTATAGGTCCAGTAGTCGACGTGGTAGTAGAGGCTTCTGGATTCGCGGATCTGGTCGACGACGACCTTGCAGTGTTTCTGGTAGGGGATGGGGAGGTAGATATTGGCGCCTTCGGAGCGTCGTCCGACGATCGGTTCGGCGAAGGGTTCGATCTTGCCGGTGGTCAGTTTGAGGAAGTCGGCTTCGAGGACGGGCTTTGGGTTGCCGTCGAGGTAGATCTTGAGGATGCCCGAGGGATTGGCCGACCAGATTCGGACGATGTTGCCCGGTCCGGCCATATCGGCCATGACGTAGGAGGTTCCTTCCTGGCGGAGGAATTTACCGTGGTCGGCGTTGGCGTCCCAGTTGAGGAGGCGGGAGGTGGTTTCGTCGATGCGGGAGGCCCGGTCGTAGCTGCTGAACTGTTTGCAGGTGACGCCGGGTTCCGGGGGCTGTGCGAGCAGCTTCAGGTCGATCATGGCCATCAGCATGCCCTCATAGGAGTAGGGCGACGGTTGTGAGGCGACCGGGGCGTGGACGATGGAGGTGGGCGGGGAGACGAGGGTCGAACCCGGCCCTTTTTCGACCTCCATGCATCCGCAGGCGAGGGTCGCCAGCAGCGCGTAACCGAGGGACAGAACGGCATGACTTCCGAGTTGCGAACGTGCCATGTCAGGCCTCCTGAGTCTGGATGTCGCCCGCGTAATGCGTCGGCGGTGGGCGAGCGGAAATCCCGTCGCCGGCCGGGGGGCGTGGGATTCAGTTTAGCCGTTCCGCCGTGGGCTTCAACTTGAAGCGGCCTTTGGGGGGGACTATCCTGCAAGGATTGGTTCCTTTCTATCGGGTGCTGAGGAGTATCGTCGTGGTTGAGACCTTCCGTCGTGTCGTTGTTTCGTGTCTGGTGGTGTTAGGCGTTTCGGCATCGGCTTTCGGGGAGCTGCGGGTGGGTGCGGCCTCGGTGAAGATGACGCCGGAGGGTCCGGTTCCGCTGGCCGGCTACGGGGCCCGGTGGGGCGGGATGGACATGAAGAAGTCGACGGGCGTTCACGATGACATGTACGCCCGAGCATTGGTTCTGGACGACGGCAAGACGAAGATCGCGCTGGTTTCGACGGATCTGTGCGTGATCAACGCGGGGCTGCGTCAGGGGGCGTGCCGGCTGGTCGAGAAGGCCAACATTCCGATTCCGCTGGACAACATCATGGTGTCGGGTACGCACAGTCATGCGGCGGTGGGCGGCTACATTCTGAGCCCACTGGCGCCGCCGGTGGCCGGCTTTTTTACGCCCGCGATTTTCGACAAGCTGGCGAAGGGGATTGCCGAGGCGATCGAGAAGGCCCACGCGGCGTTGGCGCCGGCGACGTTCGGTTCGGGGGTGAAGGAGCTGGAGGGGTACAACCGGAATCGCCGGGGGAATCCGACGCTGGACAAGTCGATGACGGTGTTGCGGTTCGACGGGAAGGACGGCAAGCCGATCGCCCTTGTGGTGAACTTCACGGCGCACCCGACGATCGTCGACGGGGAGGACATGCAGGTGAGCCGCGAGTGGCCCGGCGCGATGGTGGACGCGGTTCGGGAGGCCTTCGGCGGATCGACGGAGGTGTTGTTCTTCAACGGGGCCGAGGGCGATGCGTCGCCGTCGGTGAATGGGGGTCCCCAGGATCGTTATGAGAGGGCGGTGTACTTCGGCAAGAAGGTGTCTGAGCCGGCCATCGAGCTGGCGAAGTCGATCAAGGCGACGGAGCAGCCGGAGCTGAAGATCGCGTTCAATCGCTTCAAGCTGCCGCCGAGCATTCTGGGCAAGATCACGCCGACGTCGACCTATACACACCGCATTCAGATCGGCAAGACCTGGCTGATGGGGCTGCCGGGCGAGGCGATCATGCGGATCGGTCTGGACGTGAAGGAGCAGGCCCGCAAGCTCGGCGCGGAGACGGCCGTGGCGCTGGGTTTGTCGGATGATCATCTGATGTATTTCGTCACCGCGGATCAGCTTCCGAAGGGGGGATACGAGGTGACGATGAACATGTACGGGCCGGACATCGAGAAGACGCTGATCCGCGGGCTGTTCGGCGATCTGCTGGGTCCGGCGGA
The DNA here is from genome assembly GCA_964446835.1 of uncultured Planctomycetales bacterium. Classification (GTDB taxonomy): domain Bacteria; phylum Planctomycetota; class Phycisphaerae; order UBA1845; family JAFGLZ01; genus CAYUQT01. The sequence continues at coordinate 3,760 of CAYUQT010000089.1, forward strand.
GAGCGACGCGGGGCTGTTGGCGGGCGGGCAGATCGTCAAGAAGGACGGGGCGATGCACGTTCGGCTGGCGGGCAGCCACTATCAGATGGGCTATCAGCACGGCAAGCTGCTGAAGAAAGAGGTGCAGGGGACATACGAGGCGCTGGGTGAGGAGGTCGTGAAGTATGTCGAGCCGCAGATCAACAAGCTGCTGGGCAACCGGCCGGAGGTCGGGGCCCTGCTCAAGCTGATCCCGGGCGGTTCGAAGACGCTGATTCTGCCGTTCATGGCATTGCTTTGCCGTCCGCTGCACGCGCAGGCGCCGCCGGAGCTGCTGGAGGAGATGCGCGGCTTGGCCGAGGGGGCCGAGATTCCGTATGACGGGGTCTTTTTGATGAACGGGCTGCTGACGCTGATGGTTCAGGAGGATTTTGCCTCGCTGCTGAAGAGCGTGAACCTGTGTACGAACATCGTGCGGGTGCCTGAGCAGGCGGATCGCCCGGTGATTCACGTTCGCAACGTGGACTGGAACTGGCCTGAGAAGTTTGCGCCTCGCACGATGGTGTTCGAGTATCGTCCGGCCAAGGGGAACGCGTTTTTGTCGGCGACGTTTCCGGGTCAGGTGGGCGTGCTGACGGCGATCAACGACAAGCAGATATCGCTGGGGAACGAGACGGTGAACAGCCGGAGCGACCGCAGCATGAAGGGCATGTGCATCATGATGAACAGTCGCATGGCGATTCAGTATGACGCGACGCTGGATGCGATGGTGAAGCGTCTGCGAGAGACGCCGGGCGTTGCGGGGATGCACGTGATGATGGGCGACGGGCAGAATCGTGCGGCGGTGGCGGTGGATCGGTCGGCCCAGTACTCGGCCGTTCGCAAGCCGGAGAAGGGCGTTCTGCTGGGCGTGGTGCTGGGCAAGCTGCCCGAGCCGTATGTTTCCGACGAGTTCAAGGGGCCGGGCATCACGACGATCGACGAGGGGGAGCGGGCGAAGTATACGTGGCTGACGCAGATCCTCGCCGACGGCAGCGTGAAGCTGGAGACGCCCGAGGACTGGGCGAACCTGATGATCCGGCCTGACAACAACCTGTGCGCCGCCTCGACGATTCATACGACGGTGATGGTGCCGAGCAAGGGCGAGCTGTGGCTGCACCGATGCATTCCGTCGGCGGGCAGCTCGTATGAGCGGTTCACACTGTCGGCGAAGTAGGGCGAGGGCGGGCTGCATGACGTTGACAGTCACGTTGCAGTATGCATTCTTTTGGCCGAAGACGAGGTTGGCAATTGGTTGACAGGTCGCTGAGCGGTTCATGACAGGTCACGACCACGCGACGACTGACCCGCTCAGTGACCCACTGCTGAGTAACGGGCCGGCCAAAGTCGGGTTCCAGTCCACCCCAATGTGCCCTTCGTTCCCACACGCTCGGTAGGCATGAACTTGGCTTGATGATGCTCATTTCGTCCCCCGAGTTCGGACATAGTGTGGGCAGATGGCAATCGATGCGCCCTCGAACGGGAAATCACAACAGGTTCTTTGACACGGACGAGGACGGAGTTTTCGGCAGGGACAGTCGATCAGAATGACTCGTGCCATGGTCTGCCGTCTTATGAACCATCCGGGTTGGCAGGGTATGTACCGCCGGATCAATCAGGGTCACCGGGATGATACACCCGCCTGGCCGCGGCCTTGACGTCCTCCCAGTAGAACGGCATCTCCTTGAGCCTCTTCTGGGACAGCAATTCGGCCTGGTCAAAGAAGTGGGGCGACTTCGGATCGCCGCTCGACCCGAACTGAACGAGTGTCCTGGCCCGGATCCGTTTGCCGAATTCCACGGCGGCCATGTAGCTGTTGCCAACGACGCCGTAGTGCTTCACCATCGGTTTGACAAACGGTATCGACGGCGTGAAGTATTGCGTAAAGACCGCGCCGACCGGGCCGGGCAGCCCGGCCGAGGGCAGGCTCGGCAGCTTGTCGTTGAAGGGAATCTGGTAGAAATCGGCCACATTCGCGTGCCGTTGGAGTCGGTTGATCTCGCCATAGGGGATCTTCCAGGTGCCGAAGAGGCCGCGCAACTTGTCGGCGGCGGCGACCAGCGCTTCGAACTGGTGAGCCGGGTTGCCGATGAACTTCTGTTTGAGCGTCTCCTTCATGCCGTATCCCGACCCATACATCTCCTCGTACCACGCCACGCAGAGCGTCGCCTGTGTCGAGTCAAGGCTACCGCGGCAGTCCCAGTCGAGCAGGTGCTTCAGGCAGGGCTCGACCCGCGCAGCGAGCGCCGCGTTGGTCTGCTTCAACCGTGCCAGTTCCCGCTCGAACTTCGGCAACTCGGTCAGCGCCCAGTAGATCGTCGTGTCGAAGCACAACCCCAACCACTGTTCGTACGTCACGTCCTTAAGCCCCCTGAGCAGATACCGAGACACCTTGGCACGGCGTCTGTCGAGAATCTTCTCATCCGGTGGGACCATGTAGCCGGGAAAATCACCGAGGTACGCATTTCCGTCGTCGGTGACTATGAAGGGAGACTGATTGCAGCTCTCCACATAGCCGGAGATCGGATTGAGGACCTGGGGCATCTCATCGAGCGTGTGCGTGCCCTTCCAGTCTGTATTCGGGTCGGTGCCATCCACGGGCTTGGACCAGTCGAAACGCGGATCCCGCCGTGGCACGATCCCGTTGTAGAGGTAGAAGATGTTACCGTCCCGGTCCGCATAGATCATGTTGAACAGGTGCTGCTCCATCCCTTCCATGGCCTGTTTGATTTCGACCAGATTGCGGGATCGGACCATCTTGAGCGTCTGCCGCCCGAGAAACGCCTCGTGCAGCTTGCCTACGTTGGCGGAGAGGTACTTTTCACCGCCGACATGCTTGACGACAGGCCCATGATGGGTCTTTCGGAGCGTATACTCCCTGGTGATCATGCCCTGGTCGGTCTTGATCTTTATGGTGTCCTTCCACTCGGTGGCCGTTCGATAACCGTCGCCGTAGCGGTAGTCCAGGGGGCGGTCCGGTCGGTCAAACACCTCGATCCACGTATCGCCCGAATCGGGCTTGTTCACCGTGAACGACCAGCCGAGGTACTCATTAAAGCCGATGGTTGGGAGCAGACCTCCGAAGAATGTTCCGCCCGAGAAGCTCCACCCCTCGCCACTGCGGAGATGGGCCTCGTAGAACTGACCGAAGCCGTAATAGGGCTGGTGGGGATTCGCGAAGAGCATCGCATTGCCCGATCGGGTCCTGCTCGGTGCGATGGCCCAAGCGTTACTGCCGATTGCGTCCCGCTCCGGGCCGCAGGCTTGTGCCGCTTGATGAATCATGGAGTGATTTCCCGGGCCGTCATAGACCATCTTCAACATGATGGCGCGATAGGCCGCCAGCAGGTGCCATGCTTCGAACCGATCGGGAAGGCGCAGCGTGACACCGGGATGCTTCTTCCCATAGTAGTTCAGTCCGGCAGCGAAGGCCTGACACATCGCGCGGCTCTTCGAATCGATCGTCTCGATGTCCTGGCGGGCACGGCGAGGGATTTCGAACGTCCGCATGAGGAGGTCCGCACCCAACTCCTTGACTCCGTAAAGTTCGGCACATCGGCCAAGCGCCATCGCGCGGGAGTCTTCGATCTGCCACAGGTAGTCCTCTGCCTGGCAGTAGGCAAAGCCGAAGATCACCGCCTCGTCGGTCGGTCCGTCGATATGCGGCACCCCATACGCATCACGATAGATCGTCACGCCCTTGGCCGTGGCCTCGGGGTCCAACTCTACCCCCCAGACGACGTTACCGGGCACCAACGCAATCAACGAAACGGCTACCCATGCAAGGATTCGACACGTTAGCTGACTCACGGAAGTCCTTTCGAAATGATGGAGCGAGTTTCCCTCTGATGCGTTCATAGCCGCTCTACCCTCTACCAGACACGCTGACGAGGACGGGCACGGCTCTGCCGTCGCTGAGCGCCACCGGCCGATCCACGGCTTCGAGGATGCCATCCATCATAGAGCCAAGGCCTGCTTCGGCGTAGGCATGACGAAACCGCGCCCAACAGCAGCCCACACCGGTCGTCTCCGGAAACCGCTCCAGCATGTTCCCGATCCGCAGCGTCGATAGACCGGGGACTGCTCCGGCGGCGGGCCGCAACATCGCGACTGTCGCGAATTCACGGATCATGGGGAACCTGTCTTTACCCGTGGCGAACCTTTCGGAGCCACAAGGAAGGAGAAATGTGACAGCGCAGCCGCATCAACTCGTCGTGGAGGGTAATCGTTGATGTGCAACGCGTACTCTCCGCCCGGCAAACCGACGATCCGCAGCTCGACCGAGTAGGGCTCCTCATAGGGCGATGGCAATGCGGCCAGCTGGCTCTCCAGCTTCAGGCGGATCGTACGGTGCTGACGTTGGAAGGAGACGATCCCCAGCCCATCCACGCCGACAGCAAGGTTCTTCTCGAAGTTGATGTAAGCCCCACCCAGTCGCTGCATCACATGAGCGACTCCGGCCAGCCCCCCGACGCTGTTCCAGCTTGGTCCCGAGCTGAGCGGTCGCTGGGGAAATCCCTCATGATCAATATTCTCGGGCCCCAGGCCAATGGGGAAGTTTGTGTGCGTGTAAATTCCGTTGGCCCGATGGCGAGGATGATTGGCCAAGGTGAGCGAAGATCGCGCCGCAGCGATGCCCCGTTCGATCAGGTCCTGTCGTCCAGCGAGCAAGCCGATGCGCACAAAGGGGTCCGCGAAACGGTGCGCCCGCTGGTCGAGCCATTCGGCATCGCCCAATTGCGAAGACAGGCCGCCGAACGGATAGGCAGTGACGACGTAGTTGGGTACCCAGACTGCCTGGAACAACGAAGCAAAGTCCGCTACAGCCTCGGCCGCGTCGAGATACTGCTTGTCCTGCGTGGCCTCGTACAACGAGAGGAAGCCCTGCAAGGCCCAGGAGGTTGACATCGTGTTGCATGGCCATTGGCCGGTACGCGCATCGAAGTAGGTCTCCGGCTTGACCGCGCAGGAGTAGTAGGCCTCGAAGTCGGCCCAACGCTGGTGTGGCATCACCTCGTCGAGCAGGAACCCAGCCGCCTGTTTCGCCGCCGTAAGGTATTTCTGCTCCCTGGTTGCCAGATACAGTTCGCTGAGGACCCACACGTGCGATCCGCCGTCGGCGTTCCACCTCAAGCTGGGCAGCGGTTTCAGGTCAGCCGTGAACCATCCCGGCACACAGCCGTTGGGTGGCATGTTGGCCAACAGAAAGTCGCCATAGCGGCGTACGTAGGGCAAGATGCGCGTGTCGTCCTCACAGGTGCTGCGATATTGCAACAGATAGCCGGCCGTCAGGCTGGCGGCGGCACACTGGTAGGCTCCGCCGGTGTTCCAATCCCAGTAGGGAGCCGAAACACCGGGGTCATAGCCCTGCAACGGCGGACCCCACAGGCTCCGCAGCCAGCGTTTGCCGGCAAGATCATACACAGCCGGAAAGATGCCTTGGTTCTGCGGGGCCGACAGGGCGAGGTTGACTATCCGGCGGGCCTTTTCCAGCAGGTTCTTGTCGCCCAGTTGCTTGCCCCAGTAGTGGAGACCGGTGGCGTCGCAGGTATTGTTCCACCAGGCGAGATTGGCAATGAAGTTGCACCATTGCGGGGCGTGCAGCCGCAGCCCACCCACCCCGCGGCCGCCAACCTCCCACTGCTGCCACGCCCTCAGGTCGGGCCTGTCGGGCAGCCGGCGGTGGCTGAGATGCTCGCCGGCGATGTCGTATCCTTGGTAGCTGAAGTGTGCCGGATAGCAGATTCTCGCATACTCGGCGTATGGCATGGCTTGTGGCTTGGGCCGGTGGAAGTACTCACTGCCGTAGCGTTGCCAGAGATGCCGGGCGGCCATCTGATAGCCGCGATATTGGGGAGCTTCGGCGCTCAACAACAAGTCCATGCCGATCCGCACCGCATTGCTCGACAGCTCGCGGACCATCGCCCCGGGCGAGTTGAGATGTTGAAACCACACATGCTGATGCACGATATAGTCCATCATGCCGTACGCGAGGATTGGCCGCGGCGTCGTGCCCGACGGCAACTCCAGGTCGAGCGCCGTGGGCATCGACAGTCTGGCAGGATCGACGGGAACGGGAAACAAGTTCGAGTCGGGATGTTGTCGGGCACCCTTCGCACAGACGACGTGCCGGTTAACGATGTCCAAATCGGGCACGAGGCTCACGAACAGCCCGCCCTGCTGGACGCAGACGACGGGAGCAAAGAACACGCGGTCGCCGATCACGCTGTCGGCGGTCGGTTTGTAGGTGGGAGCATGGACTGCGTCCGGCTTGCCGTCGATGGTCGCCACCAGCGGCGCCAGCAGGTACTCCAGCTTCGGAGGGTTGCCGGGCAGTGCGGCCTTGACCTCGATGTGTACGTACTGCTGCCCTCTCCGCAGTTGGACCGACTGCTCGATCGTCGCCTCACCGCAGTTGCCTTGAAGAACGAGCCGGGCTGACTCGGCTTCCTCTTCCACCGCGCCGACCCTTTGCAGGGTTTCGCTTACTAACAGGCGGTGAGCGGGATCGATCGACGTCTCGTAGAGCGGTACGGACGAACCACGCAGCTGGCTTGGCCTGAACTCTTCAGCGAGCAACACCCACTTTCCGCCGCGCGCGGCCAGATACTCCTGCTTCACGCCGTGCTTGCCCGCGGTGAAGCGGGCCTTCACGAACTCGTTGTCGATCTCCACAACACTCTCCGTACGCGCGATGCGCAGCGGTGGCGACTTTGCCACAGCAAGAGGGCTCACGAAGCTCAAGAAGAAGGCGACAAACGTTCTTTGTGGAAAATGCATACGAGTAGTCCTGCTGCTATTGTGGGCCCGTTGTCCGCACAGACCTACCTCCGGTCACGCTACCACCTTCAACGTGAGCCCAACAGCCTATCGATCTCTGGCGGCGGATAGTCTACCCGAGATCACCCTTGCGACTCTCGGCAACGATGCCGGCATGATCGGCGCCGCCGGATCGGCCTGGCCATCGAAGAAGACTGGATCCAGGAGCATCGCCATCAGTCTTGCGCCGGTTGGGTCAGTAACAATCGCGGCACCGGTGAGTTCAGAGTCAGATATCGCGGCGCATCGGTAACGCTCTGTCGCCTCCCGGAGGATACCGCTACTATCTGCCCGAGGTGATCCACCGCCGACGCTACCCTGATTTCACAGCCCAGGTCGACTTCGTGCGACTGGCCCGTCGTCCAGACGGCCAGTTTGACATTCTCCCCCTTGCGGAAGATCACGGCGAAGTCGTTGTCATCGCTCAGGCGGACCCGGCCCGCCACCCGGTACCCTCGTAACTCGCCGATCAGTGTCGTCATCGCGATATACGCCGGCTTGGGCTTGTAGTCCGTGCGGACCGTCCCGAAGTTGTGTTCGGGCTCCTTCGGGTCCGGGCCGTCGTCGTGCCAGTCGTACCAGATGCTGATAGGCACGTCGGCCGACAGGTTCGCCAGCCATTGCCGGACCAGATACTTACCCTGCGTTTCTGGAGTGAGCTTCGCCGCAGAGTACCCCCACTCGCCGCTCAGAATCGGTATCGCCTTGCCTGCGGGCTTGTACCGGTCGATGAGGGCGCGGAGGCGCTTGTATTCCGGAATCACCGTCTCGGGAGCGGACCGATCGTTCCGATACGGATGCACGCTCACGCCGTCGACCAGTTCCAGAAGCCCGTTCCTGAAACAGGGCTCCAGAAACGGAATCGGTATCGTCCATGTCGCCGGACCTATGATGCACGCATGTGGATCGGCCTGGCGGATCGCCGGAACGACCGCCTTGCACCAGGCCATATAGTCCTTCACGTTCGGCTCAGGCTTCCAGAAACCGATATAGGGTTCGTTCCACAACTCCCAGATGATCTTCTTACCGGCATATCGTTTGGCCAGTGCCTCACAGAATCGGGCGCACGCCGCACGCCCTTCATCCGTGTGAGGTGGGAGGCCCTTGTCGTAGAGATCGTTGCCGTAGTTGATGATGAACAGCAGCCGCTTTCCACGTTGTTCGAGATCCTTCACCAGTTGATCGTGCCGGCTGAAATCATACTCGCCCGGTTTCCGTTCGATCCCGCCCCAGAAGACGTCCATACGGACAATGCCGATGCCGGCCGCCTCCATCATCCTCCAATCAGGATCGCTGCCTTTGTAGAAGTGAATGTTGACGCCCAGTCCGGCAGGCACGGGCATCATCTCCAGCATGGGATGAACTCGCTCCCGTGCTGCTTCCCGCATCCCATTCGGTTCGGTCGCAGCGGTGGTCGAAAAGCCCGAAAGCAACGCCAAGGCGATCATTTCGCCCGCAAGTACGATGAACTGCCGACCCATGGTGGGGTCCTTTCCTTAACCTTAGATCGTCTCCGCAGTGGGGCGGAGCACCGCCATGTTCTGCCCTTGATCCCCCGCCCTTCATCTCTCCTCCAGGAGGGCTGAGCGGGGACTTTCACGGCCCGGAAGAGGCTCGACCTTGCCTCAAGAGGGCGTCGATCTCCACCATGGTGAAACGGGTGCTGACCACGGAGTGTTTCTGGGCTCCCGGGCAATACTTGGTGTACGTTGTGGCGACGATGGTCCCGTCGGGAAGTAGTCCCATGGCGGGGGCATCCTGTTCCTTTCATATATACGGCATCGAGCAGGGCGGCCCATCCAATAGTACCCTCCGGTTTCAAGCAACGACGGGTTCGACCGGTCCGCTGCTATCGGGAATCCTCATTCGCCAGCCGAATACATTACTCCGGGGGCGTGCCTAATAACTCACGAACACCGGTGATGAAAATGCCGTCTTCCCGCGGGCAAATTCCGCGCGGACATAATAATAGTGGCGGCCTGCCTCTTCGCTTTCATCCATCCATTTGACCTCCACGCGGCTTCTGTTCTCGCCTGGAAACCTGGCGACATCCTTGCCGTCCTTGACAATGACCACGGCGTGAACCGAGTTTTCAGGGTTGATGCTGGAGACGAGGGCTTCGGCGACTGGGTGAGCATTGAGCGAGACGGCCGAACCCATCACGTGTCCATCCAGGCTGAAACGCAGGTCCGGCCGAAGCATGTCGTCGTTTCTCTTGAGGAACTGGGATTGCGAACTGACGCCGCAGTGTTCAAGGCGAATGCCGGAATCTACGGCCACCGAACGACGGGCGAATATCGCGTCGAAGATATGCCTGCGATCCTTCTTTTCCACCCAGAGCCCGGAGACCACAAAGCCGATGGCGTTGGCGGCGTGGGTGTCGGAGGAGGCGTACGCGCCGAGCATGAATCCATTGTCGAGGCCCTCTCGCCAGCACATCTTCCAGTTCGCCTTCTGTTCCGGGCTCCGGCTCATGTCGAGCACTTTTCCCGCTGCCTTCCAGATGCCGCCTTCTCCGGCGACGCTCTGGCCCCTGCGCTCGGCGGCGGGTTTGTCCGCCAATGCCCACAGACTGGAGACGTCGTAGAGCGGTTCCAGGCCGGGATCGTAGCCGGTGAAGTCGTTTCCCATGTGGACCATGTTATGGGCGGTGACCAGGACGCGTGAGTCGGGGGTCAGCGGGAATTGGTGGAGGAAGTGGTAGAGCTCCTCGTGGGTCGTGCTTTCCTGACGGGGCGGCCAGGTGAAGGAGAAGGTGGGTCGGTCGTTGCCTTCGAAGACCACCACACGGTGGCCGGTCTTCTGTGAACTGAACTCGTAGGCCTGGAAGCAGACGAAGTCGGGCCGGCTGAATTTCTTGGGAAGGAATGAAATATAGGCCTCGAGCCCCGGCGTATTGGAGATGGTGAAGTCGTGGTCGGAGAGGGCGAAGTAGTCAAGCCCCACGATGTCACGCGCATAGTGGAAGTACCAGTCGTCGGGATCAATGCCATCGCTGGTCCAGGAGTGGGTATGGGTGTCGCCGAAGACAAGCGTGCAGGTCTTATCCCCGATTTTCGTCGAGGGGGCCTTGGGCCGCGTTCGCGCGGGCCACGCCTTGCCTCCAACGTCGGTCCCCTCGACCCCCTGGGTCGTGAAGGGTCTGGCGGGCTTCGGCGGCAGTGGGAGCGGGAAGGGGGGGTGAATCACCGAGTCGAAACCGAGTCGCTTGACGCGAAGGCTGTCCCAGACGGCAAGGGCGCGGTCCTGATCGTCGATGGCTATTGAGTAGTCCCAGATGACACTGAGCTTGTCCTGGATTGCCTTGTCGCGCACCTCCCGGCGTGCTGTCCATCGGTCGCCTTCGTACGTGACGGCGTAGAGTGAACCCCACATAGGCCCCTCAAGGTCACGGTAGAAGAGGTGGACCCGGTTTGAGGCGTCGACCAGGAGGGACGGACGCATCGTCGTGGTACGTCCGGTGATGCGGCCATTGCCAGTCATGCCCTGAGGCGGCATGGGCCATCGCCATTTCTCGCCATCGAAGAACCGGGCGTGGATCGTACGGAGCCGGTCGTAGTTGGAGAGTTCGGTCGCGGCCCGAACCCAGGCGACCCAGATGTTGCCGTCGAGATCCTCAGCGAGGCTGCTGTCCTTGTCCCACTCCGCACTCTGGGTGACCCGGTGCTCGGGGCCCGCAGTGCCGTCCGGCGAGATTATCCGCAGGAACACGTCATACTGCCCGTTGCGGTAGGCGTCCCAGCTTACGGCCACAGAGCCTCGGTTCTTCCCGTCGGCTCGAGTGATGATCAATCGAGGGCGGTAGTTTCTTCCTCCCGTGCTGATCTGGCAAGGCTCACTCCAGTTCCGTCCATCAAACCTGGAGAGCCGTATGGATCCGTCCGCCCAGTCTTCAAACACGATGAATGCCTGCCCGGAATGAGGGTCAAGGGCGATATCGGGATGAAGGGCGTCCCTGCCGGCGCTCGATACCACCACCGGTGTTCCCGGCGTGTCGTTGAATATCGAAGCGTAGACCTTCCAGTCTTTCGTATTCAGATCCATCCCGCACCAGGTGATTCCGACCCTTCCTGCCCTTGCTGAAATCCGTGGGGCGAGCTTGGCGTGAGGCATTCCCGCGCTCACATCAATCCGCCTGGATGTTGGCGTAAGGTCCTGGCTTGATATCATGATCCGGTCAACCGCTCGGCTGACACGGGTTGAACCGGCCTTGGTCTCGATCTGGCGAGTGGATACATCGACATGGAGAAGGCTGATCCATGTCTTCTTGGACTCGGGATCGAATGCGATTCTCCCCATACGGTTGATGGTTCCCTCCTCTACCTCCTCGGCCAGTGCGGGTATAACGCGGGCATTGGCCATCAGCATGATGACCGCTGTTGTGGTCAGGCTTCGACCGAAAAACACCCTCCGGGTCGCGCTGGACCTAGGAGTCGACATACCTCTTTCCTTTCTTCTCTGCTGCCTCCGTCATGGTCAGCCTGACGTTCGTGGATCGATCCTGCTCGACCACTGGCGCGGTGGTGAGGGCCGGAGGCCGATTCGGCGTGGCGGCATTCCCACGGAACGCATAGTAGAGCCGGATGGTCACGACCGGGAGAAGGGCAACTGCGGCAAGCTTTCTTCGCCCGTACATCTGCATCGGTTCACCCCGCGGCGCATTACCGCGTTCCCGTTCAGTTCCTGCAGACTGTCGCTCAATACCCCTGTTCGCCTCCCGTGAGCACCCAGACCCCGCTCTCTTTCTCGCCCTCGACATTCATGTTCAGAGAGCCGAAGCTGCCTTGTGCCGTGACCGGACTGATCGTTGCTTTTTTACCCGTCACCACGATCTTGGCCTGCGATAGGTCTACCTCGAGGCCGTCTAGCTGTCCCGTGCCGTGCCCCACCTTGAGGAGACTCAAGAGCGCAGCTTTGTCCCCGGCGGTGGAACTGGAGAATGACTCCGAGATGAATCCATTGAACAGGTCGTAGTTCCTGGCCTTTATTGCCGCTATACCCGCTTGAATTCGCTGCGAGATCAGTTCCTCGTCGGTAGGTCCCATGGCTGTGCGGTCCATTGCCATCGTGGCGCACCTCGGCGCAAGTAACCCCGCAGTTGCGAAGAGCCCAACTAGTGTGATTGTCACGTGCTTCATTGCTAGCTCCCTATGCCGGAGCAACGCGGCGAAGTCCCATGAAACGTAGCGACGCACCCCGCCGAATCCGGCGGGAATCGGTAAGGTGTGAGAATCCCTTAGGCGGCTTGGCGATCGGTTTGATATGTGGACATTAAACCTTCTGTGAGTCGTCATACCTCGGCACACCTCAGATACAGCCACCTCCTTCGAAGGCTGGTTACATGGCACCCATCATTCTCACCACTGGACCTGGCGCTCGCAATTCGGTAACCTTTTGTATGGTAACGACGATGAATTTATGTGCGCAGCCCATTATTAGAACGTCGTTCAGGAACTAATTATGGATCAGAAGCCAGGCCAAAGTCAAGTACGTACGATCTCCGAAATACGCCGCGAGCGAGAACGGACGGAAATGACCGAGCGGATCATGAGCGTTGCACGCGAGATGTTTGTCCGCGATGGCTACGAAGCGGTGACCTTGCGCAGAATCGCCGACGCGATCGAGTATTCGCCGGCGGCCATCTACCAGTACTTCCAGGACAAGCGGGCGCTGGTCATGGCGATCATCGAGGCGGATACCTCGGACCTTCATGCAAACCTGCTCGAGTGTCTGAACTTGGAGGATCCCATAGCGCAACTCGTCGAGATGGCTCGTCGCTATGCCATCTGGGGTGTGACTCACCCTAACCACTACCGTCTGATGCTCGTTCCGCCACCCGCCTGGGCAGAACACGAACAGGAATTTCAGAAGCAGGAACACCCGCCCCTGGAACAGGAGGCGCTGGTCGCCTTGAATGCCGCCGTGAAGGCCGCCATCGGAAGAGGGATGCTCAAGGAGAAATACGCCGACCCGGCCCTGGTTGCGGCAACGCTCTGGGCGGGCATTCACGGGGCTGTCATGCTGGAACTCACCACGACTCCAGAGGAATTTGCCTCCCTGGGAGGTAAGGACGTCTCTTTCGAGAAGCGATTCAACACGTTGAAGGAGGTCTTTCTGGATGGTTTCCTGAAGGATCCGGCCAAGCCGTGAGAATCATCCAGGAACCAGGATCGGCATGCAGGACCATGTCATCAGGATTACGAATGGGAGGATACCGTCATGGAGATCATCCGCGCCGAAGAAGTCATGGCCAGCCATCCCGAGCACGCACGGCTGGGCCACGACCCGGCCTATGCCCTCGGGGCGGCGTATGTGGCCGACCACTTCTGCCCGATTTTTGAAGCGTCAGTTCCGCTCTTCGACTGCGGCCTCTTCCACGCCGACGCGGTCTACGACGTCGTCAGCGTGAGCCGCGGGGCCTTCTTTCGCCTCGAAGAGCACCAGGCCCGTTTCGCCAGGGCGTGCGATGCCATACGCGTCCGCAACCCGTTTGATCGCCAGAAGGAGGCGGAGATCCTCCATGAGCTCGTCGCCCGGACCGGTCTGCGCGACGCCTACGTATGGTGGACCGTCACCCGCGGGCAGCCGCCGATGGGTCGCAGCGAGATGGTCGACCCCGCGAAGTTCGACAACCGCTTCTACGCCTTCGCGGTCTACTTCATCTTCCTGGCCGACGACGAACAGCGGACTCGGGGCCTCGACCTGATCGTCAGCCGCGACCGCATCCGTATCTCGCCTCGGGCTGTGGATCCCACGGCCAAGAACTTCTGCTGGCTGGACATGCAGATGGCCCTGTTCGAAGCAGGCGACCGCGGCGCCGAGTGGGCGGTTCTCACCGACGAGGCCGGGTACCTGACCGAGGCGGCGGGCGCCAACATCTTTGCCGTCGTCGACGGGACCGTTGTGAGCCCTGACTCCGGCTGTCTGGAAGGCATCACACGAAAGAGCGTCTTCGATCTGTGCCAGGAGCTACACTTGCCGGCAAAGCTGCGGCGCGTTCACGCCGATGAAGTCCGTTCTGCACAGGAGGTCTTCATGACGACGACGGCCGGCAGCATCATGCCGGTTCGCAGCGTGGACGGCGTTCCCGTCGGCGGCCGTAACGGTCCGGGCGAGTTGTCGGCTCGACTCCACAACCTCTACTGGGAGAAGCGGTGGTCCGGCTGGCACGCCACGCCGGTGCGCTATGAGCTGGCGAAGTGATCGATCACTCTGGTGCGGCAATCGGTCAGCCACCGGTCGTCGGGTTCAGCCAGCGGATAGGTGGTCGTGAGAGAAACCATGGGTCTGTCATGTGGGAGTGCAAATAGGATGATCGATTTGAAGCTGATTGTTCTGGCAACGGCGGCTGCGCCGGGTTTTCTGGTGTACTCCGCGAACGCAGAATGGGCACCTGTGGGCGGCGGCCTGATGACGCGTTGGTCCGAACAGGTCTCACCGACCAAGGTTCATCCTGAACATCCACGGCCGCAGATGGTGCGCCCAACCTGGCAGAGCCTGAATGGCCTGTGGGATTATGCGATTCGGCCAAAGGCCGAATCGTGTCCCGGAAACATGGACGGGAAGATCCTCGTGCCGTTTCCGGTCGAATCGGCTCTTTCGGGCGTGAAGAAGAGCGTCGACGAGAACCAGCGGCTCTGGTACCGACGGACGTTCGACGTTCCGGCCGCGTGGCGTGGCAGGCGCCTCCTGCTGCACTTCGAGGGGGTGGACTGGGACACGACCGTCTGGGTCAACGGCAAGGAGATTGGTTCGCACAGGGGCGGGTACGATCCGTTCACGTTCGATATCACTGAACTCCTGTCACAGGGTGCCGGGCAGAGGCTTGAGGTGGGGGTTTGGGATCCGACGGATCGGAGTTTCCAGCCGCGGGGCAAGCAGGTCGCAAGACCCAACGGGATCTGGTACACGGCTGTCACCGGGATCTGGCGAACGGTCTGGCTCGAATCCGTACCGGCCGCTTCCGTCGATCGGCTCGAGATGGTCCCTGACATGGACGCCAGTGTGCTGCGGCTTACCGTGAGGGGCCGGGGGACTGCGGCCGGCGCGGGCGTCAAGGCTGTCGCCAAGGACGGGACCAGCATCGTGGCGACCATCGCGGGGAAGATCGGTGAGCTGATCGAGCTGAGGATCCCCAACGCCAGGCTCTGGTCGCCGAACTCGCCCTTCCTCTACGACCTTGTGGTTGAGCTTCAGGATGGCGACAAGGTGATCGATCAGGTCACCAGTTACTTCGGCATGCGGAAGATCGCCGTCGGCAAGGACGAACAGGGCGTCAACCGCCTCATGCTGAACAACAAGCCGCTGTTTCAGCTTGGCCCGCTGGATCAGGGCTGGTGGCCCGACGGCCTTTACACGGCCCCGACCGATGAGGCGCTGCGGTACGACATCGACGTCACCCGAAAGCTCGGCTTCAACATGGCCCGCAAGCACGTCAAAGTAGAGCCGCGCCGCTGGTACTACCACTGCGACAGGCTGGGACTGATGGTCTGGCAGGACATGCCGAGCGGCGACAAGTACATCAAGCCCAATCAGGCGGACGTTACTCGGACGGAGGAATCGGCCGCCAATTTCCGCCGCGAGTTCCAGGCCGTTATCGAGGCCTACCGCAACCATCCGTGCATCGTGGCATGGGTGCCCTTTAACGAGGGCTGGGGCCAGTTCGAGACCGATGCGATTCTTGCATGGGTCAAGCAACTCGACCCGACGCGATTGGTCGACGGACCCAGCGGGTGGGCCGACCGCAAGACCGGCGACATGAACGATATGCACAAGTATCCCGGTCCGGGCAGCCCGCAGCCCGAGCCGAAGCGGGCCGTGGTCCTGGGCGAGTTCGGCGGACTGGGTCTGCCGATCGAGGGGCATCTCTGGTGGAATAAGCGGAACTGGGGTTACCGCACGTTCAAGACACGCGAGGAGCTGCAGGCCGCCTACGAAGGGCTCATCACGAAGCTTCGCCCGCTCATCGAGGCGGGGCTGGCCGCGGCCGTCTATACCCAGACGACCGATGTCGAAGGCGAGGTCAACGGCCTGATGACCTATGATCGGGGCATCATCAAGTTCGACGTCGACAAGCTCGCCGGAATGCATGCGAAGCTGTACGAGGCCCAGACCAGATAATGCCGAGCATTCTTTCGAACCGAATAAGGTCGGAACCTGCCGTCGGGGAGAGCCGAACCCATGGAGGATTCGGGGTGGAGCGAAGTGGCCCTATGACCTTGGGCCGGTATTGGAGTTCAGCCGTCTGCTGTACGGTGGTATTCTCGTTCATGCGGCCTGTCGCGGCGGAAGCGCCACAGGAAGTCCTTGCGGACTGGCGGGCACAGGACGGCGTAAAGGACGCCCTGTCCTGCCGTAGGGCAGTGGTCCACATCCTTGAGAGACTGGGAGACAAGGGAGCAGCTCTACGCTCGAAGGCAAGGACTCGGCTGACCGACGTGGCGTCTGAGGACGCACGGTGGGCTGCACTTTACGTCCAAGCCTGCGAACGGCGTCGGCGGACGAGACTGGGCAGACTTCTCTCTACGAATCCGAAATTCGTCTTCACAAAACACTGTGACCTGGGCGGATCACACTACGCTTATACGGAAGGACAATCCGATGCCCAGAACGAGCGGCATTTCGTTCCGGGGGCCAGCCTGTGCGTTCTTGCGATGGAGGGCCTCTATGGTCGCATCGAGATACTCAAGGATGATCGGGGCGGGGTGATCCGGGATCCCGATGTCTCGTGGGACGGGACGCGGATTGTCTTCGCGTGGAAGAAGTCGCTCAACGAAGATGATTACCACCTGTATGAGATGAAGTTGGCCGACCGGTCGATTCGGCAGATCACATTCGGGCTTGGGTACGCGGATTACGAGGGGACCTACCTGCCCAACGGCGACCTCCTGTTTAACTCCACGCGCTGCGTGCAGACCGTGGATTGCTGGTGGACGGAGGTCAGCACGCTGTTCACGTGCGCGCCCGACGGACGTTTCTTGAGGCAGGTGAGTTTTGACCAGGTGCATACGAACTACCCGACGGTGACCTGGGATGGTCGCGTTCTCTATACGAGATGGGACTACAACGATCGAGGGCAGATCTTCCCGCAGGGGCTCTTCCAGATGCACCCCGACGGGACGGCCCAGACCGAGTTCTACGGAAACAACTCGTGGTTTCCGACGAGCATTCTGCACGCCCGGAGCATTCCCGGGACGCAGAAGGTTGTGGCCGTGTTCTCCGGGCATCACACGATCCAGAAGGGCTGGCTGGGCATCCTGGATCCCGCCAGGGGGCGACAGGAAGAGCGGGGGGCCCAGCTTGTTGCCCCGCGAAGGCGGACCTTGCCTGTTCATATCGATGCCTACGGACAGGAGGGCGATCAGTTTCAGTATCCCTATCCGCTGAGCGAAACGGAGTATGTCGTGGCATTCAAGCCCGCGGGGTCCGGGGTTCCGTTTGGCATCTACTGGATGGACGAGGAAGGGCAGCGGGAGCTGCTGGTGGCAGACCCGAGAATTTCCTGCAATCAGCCCGTTCCGCTGGCGGCCAGGCGGACTGCTCACGTCCGGCCCAGCCTCTGCGACTACCACCAGTCCACCGGAACGTTCCTTCTCCAGGACATCTATGAAGGTCCGGGGTTACAGGGGATCCCACGGGGAACTATCAAGAAGCTGCGCGTCGTGAAGCTGGAGTACCGTGCGGCCGGCATCGGCCACAACATCAACCGTGGCCCCGCGGGCGGAGCGCTGGCAAGCACGCCTGTCTCGATTGATGGAACGTGGGACGTCAAGGTTGTCCTGGGCGAGGCCAAGGTTCACGACGATGGCTCTGCGTTTTTCCGTGTTCCGGCCAGAACACCCGTGTACTTTCAGGCGCTGGATCAGAACAACCATGCGGTCCAGACGATGCGGAGTTGGGCCCAACTTCAGCCCGGCGAGTTCTACGCTTGCGTGGGTTGTCACGAGAACAAGAACAGTGCTCCGCCCGTGCGAAGGAGGCCGGAGGCGCTGCGGACGGGGGTTCAAGAGCTGACGCCGTGGTACGGTCCGCCGC
Organism: uncultured Planctomycetales bacterium; assembly: GCA_964446835.1. Taxonomy (GTDB): domain Bacteria; phylum Planctomycetota; class Phycisphaerae; order UBA1845; family JAFGLZ01; genus CAYUQT01. The sequence continues at coordinate 21,631 of CAYUQT010000089.1, forward strand.
GAGGGTTCAGCTTCGAGCGGGAGATCCAACCCATCCTCGACCGGTCGTGCGTACGATGTCACTACCTTGCTCAGCCGGAACGCATGGTTAATCCGGCGGGACAGAACCCCGCGGAATTCCCATCTCGGCCTTTGAATGTTCAGAGAGAGAAGGGGCCGGTCCCGGGACCGCCAAGTGGGATCAAACCGGCGTTCAGTCTCAGAGGCAAGCCCGGTTCGTGGAGTCCGGCCTATCGTTCGCTGGCCAACCGGCGTGTTGCTGACTGGATTAACATCCAGGAATCTCCGGCGATGCTGCCGCCGTACCATGCGGGCGCTGCCAGGAGCCGGCTTATCACGATGCTCCGGGAGGGCCATTACGGCGTCAAGCTTGCCGCGGAGGAGATGGACCGGATCGCCTGCTGGATTGATCTGCTGGTGCCGTGTTTCGGCGACTACACAGAGGGGCTGAGCGGAGATGCTCTTGAGCGCTACAATCGCTACGCCGCCAAACGGAAGGCATGGCAGGAGACGGAAGCCCGGAACATCCAGGAGCTGACCAAGTCGCAGTACTGGGGAATGCCGGAAGATGGGATGGTACCGAGCGGCAAATGACGCCGGCTGCAAGGCCAGAGAACTCCATGCGCAACTGATGGAGCAGGAGGGACAATTGCAGAAGGATGCACCGGCATACTGCCCTGGCAGGTCCCGCTCTTGAGGAAGGACACCATGAAATCGAAAGAGTTCTCGAAGAAACCCCGTCCGTTCTGCGCCCTGTTTCTGCTTCTGCTGGTGCCGGTACTCTCTATTAGCAGGACCTTGGCCGCTCAACTCGCCGAACATTCCACCGGCTCACTGGGCGGAAGCGGGTGGTGGATACACGAAGACGCTGCCGGGACCGGTGCGGCAAATAGACTGTTTCTGGCCGGCGTGCCTGCCGAAGGTTGGATTCCCGCGGAGGTTCCCGGCAATATTCAGTCGGATCTGGAGAATGCTCACAGACTTCGTCCGATGTCTTACGGCGCGACGGCCCCCGAACTCTACGAGGTCGCCCGCAAGGATTGGTGGTACCGGAAGGACTTCAGCGTTCCGCAAAGCTACGCGGGCAAGCGCATCACCTTGGTCTTCGACGGCGTGGATGAGCGCTGCGAGGTCTGGCTCAACGGTAACAGGATCGGCGCCAACGCCGGCATGTTCCGCCGGTTCCAGTTCGATGTTTCGGCCCTGGTGCGCCCCGGCCGGACCAACCAACTGGCCGTCTGGATAGCCCGCATGCCCGAGGAGTTGGTTCCCTATCTCGTTAATTCCGACGGCCCGGGCGAAAAGGACCCCTTCGGCCCGTTCGGCTTCATGACGGGCGTCAACAAGACCCGGCAGCGCCTCAAGGACCTCAAGACGCCCGGCAACTTCAGCTATGACTGGGCCTTCAATGTCTGGACGCTGGGCATCTGGAAGGACGTCCGGCTCGAGGCCACCGGGCCGTCCCGCATCGAGTGGACCCGGGTGGAAACCTCGCTTGCCGACAACTTCAGCCGGGTTACGATTCGCCCCACGCTGGAGGTGAATAGCCTCTCGGGTGCGTCCGCCGAAGTCGTCTTCACCGTGGCCGGCCCTGGCGGAAGAGTCTCCCACAAGGTTCAGGCCACCCTCAAGGCGGGAGTCAATTTCATCAAGGCCGATATCCCGCTGGCTCAGCCCGCGCTCTGGTGGCCCAACGGTCACGGCAACCAGCCGCTGTATACCCTCAGCGCCGAGTTGAAGTCCGCTGACGGTGTTGTGAGTGATGCTCGCACGACCCGCTTCGGCATCCGCGACCTCCGATGGGTCCTTACCGAGGGCGCACCGGCCGGGTACGTCAACCGCTATCAACTGGTCATCAATGGCCGCAAGGTGCGCACCATGGGTTCCGGTCTGATCCTCCCGGGCGTGCTTCCGGTTCGTGCGGATGCACACAATCTCCAGTTGCTGCATCAAACCAAGGCCTGTGGTTTCAACGCCCTCCGCATCAACGGTGGCGGAGGGGGTCCGCTGTTCAATGAGGCCTGGTACGATCTTGCCGACGAGCTTGGCATCATGATTCAGTGGGAGGCGCCCATCGGCAACTCCACCGGCGGCCTGCCCGAAAGGGATGAAACCTTTCTCAGGAATCTGGAGATCAGTTTCCGGAGCATGATCAAGGAATCCCGCAATCACCCTTCCATCATCGAATACGGCGGCGGGAATGAAATGGAGTGGGACGAGAAGAGCACCCATCCCGCGTTGCAGGTCATGCGCAAGGTGGCCGCCGAAGAAACGGATCGCCTGTTCCGGGCCACCAGCCCGGATCTGGGTGGAAAACACTCTCCCTGGGATTTCGACATCCTGGGCAGCAACATCGGTGGCTATGTGGGCTCCTATGCTCATTACAACAGCTTTCTGCAATCGACGAAGGACCCCAACACCGAAACGATGTCTTACAGCGAGTTCGGCTCCTGCTCACCTTCCCATCTGGAAGTCTGGCATCGGGATGCGCCCCTCGCTTCTCAGTGGCCGCTCGATAACGTCGATGACCCCGTCCTCATCCGCAAGAATGCCACCCGTGCCGTGTTCAGCCCCGAACATTGGCTTGTGAAGAAACGCATCGATAGGGTCTTCGGTACACCGGACAACCTTGAGGACCTTATCCGGGCCGGCCAATATCTCGGTGCTGACGGGTTGCGCTACATCTACGACGAACTCCGGCGCAAAGGCCTGAGACTTGCCAATATCACCAACCATTGCTTCAGCGAACCATGCCCCAATCTCGCCGGCAGCTACCTTGTTGATTATGACGGCAGGACCCTGATGAACTATGATTTCGTCAGACAGGCGATGGCGCCGATCAGCCTCTCATTGCGGATCAACGGACCTTTTTGCAGTTCCAGAAATGGAATCGAGGCGGAGCTGTTCCTGGTGAGCGATGCCGCGGAAGCAGCGTCCGGCTTGTGCTGGAGATGGCTCGCGCGGGATCGGGTTGGCAAAGTCTTCGACCAGCAGCGGGGCACGGCCGACATTCATCCGCTGGAAGTGAAGTCGCTTGGGAAGATCACATTGAATCCTTCGGGAAAGGCATCGCCGGGCCTGATATTGCTTGAATTGTATTTGGAGGACGCCAACGGAAGACTGCTAACGGAGAGAGTGCAAGTATTTGGGGATAAGGACGCGGCCGGCCCTCTGGCCGGCTTACTCAAGAACAGTGGGAGCACGTCCGGGGCTGCAGTCCCTGGCGCTGTTCGCCGCACAACCCTCGCTGTCAAAGCTTCTCGCCAGAGAGTGGACGGGGGCCAGGAAATCCTCGAATTGGAGGTGCGCAACAACGGTCCCATGACCGCACTCTATTGTGAGCCGCATCCCTTGCTCGTGTATCGCACGGACCTGTTCATTGACAACAACAACTGCTTCATTCCTCCGGGCGAAAGCCGAATGATCACACTCCGCGCGGCGCGTTGTTCCTCATGCGGCTTGTCGCTCGCCCAAACCGGTTGGCGAATCTCCTGTTGGAATGCGGACGACCTCAACGTCGCCCCCAATGACAATGTCCTGCTCGCCCTGGGGCGCCGTGACCAGATGTGCCGCGAGTTTGCCGGCTATTTCGCCTCAGACTCGTGCACGTCGGATGCGACAACGCTGTCCAGCGGCCATCGACCCGACCCGAAGTCCATCCCTTATCGCCTAGGATCCGGGGGGCGGGTCCGTTTCGACTTCGAGGCTACCGCAGGGCAAGCTGTCCAACCCACACGTCTCCGTCTCCACACCGCTGATCAGGCCCAATCGCCGATCACCGTGGTGGAGGTGGAAATGAATGGTCGCAAGATGGAAGCCACCTTGCCTAAAGGTTTGGGCATCCAGAGCCGGGACCCGGCTCACCTGGCATTCCCTGCGACACTTGAATTTGAGATCCCGGCTTCGCAACTGCATGTGGGCAGGAATTCACTCGCCGTGGGCGTCAAGGGGAATGGCTGGTTCACCTGGGATGCCCTGGACCTTGTAGGGAAAGCCGAGCGCCATGAATCTTCTGAGGAAAGGGCACCCGCGAACCATGAGTCGTTTCGAGAATCGCTCCGGGCTGTGACGCGGGCGGCGGAGAAGGCGGTCCTCAGCGACTACTTTAGGACCCTCTCCTGCGAGAGGCTCTCCAAGGAGTATGCCCCGTGCCCTTGGGCGATCGGCCCGTTTGAACGGCTCGATCACCTCACGTTCGAGAAGACGTCTCGCTGGCCGGACCCGTGGGACATCGGCTGGGAAGGCCGCGCGATTCACAATGCATCGCTGCTCGAAGCGGGAGATGCGCTCCATATGTTCTACCGCTGCAACCCCCAGATGGAGGGACTCTCTGGCCGCATCGGTCTGGCAACCTATCGCGAGCAAACCGGCTGGGTCGATTCACCGCGGAATCCTCTAATCTACTCGACGATGGAGAATGAATCCCTCGGCTGCGAGGACCCGAAGATCTACCGCGCGGGCGGTCGTTATTTCCTCTTCTACCTGGGTATCTTCTGCCCCTCGGCCGAAGACAAAGCCCTTTACGGGGATAGGGGCTATCCCGTCGGTGATGTGGGTGCGGAGATCTGCCTCGCCGTCTCCGACGACCTGGTTCAGTGGAAGAAGCTTGGGGCCATCATCCCGCGGGCAGTGAGCCACCTTTGGGCCAAGGCGGCGGTGATTCCGCGCAACGGCAACGGCGAAGCCGTCCGCATCGGTGGGCAGTACATGATGTTCGTGAGCGAGGGCTGCGGCGGGAAGCAGTTCATCGGTTATTCGGACGACCTCATGAAGTGGGAGTTCCGCCAGGAGGACTATCTCGACGCGAGTTCCCTCGGCCGCCTTTACGAGGTGATGAGCGCGGTGGTGAATGGCGATTCGCTCATACTGGACTTCTTCTACGATGACGGCAGCGGCGTCACCCGCAGCGCCGAGGCGCTGTACCGATTGACGGAGCCCAGGCGACAAGTCGCACTCAACCGTGGCGGAACGCTCAATGGCGGCGGGATGATCAGATACCAGGACCGCTGGGTCCATGCCCAGGGCTGGGACGCGCCGCCGGGCAAGGCGGTGATCCACGTTTACGGATCGAAGAAGCGAACACCGTGATAACGCGAAGTTGTTATTGCGAAGGCGCCTTCCGTTCGTTGAGACCCGTGGGAGTCAGGTAAACGGGCAATGGAAACGAGAATCGAAACAGTCACTGTTCCCTGTCACGGATGATCGTGGCTAGTGAGGAGAGGACATGCAATGAATCCCATGACCCACACTCCAGGCACGTCTGTCACGACGGGCGAGGCTTCGCACGGCAGCCTTCTGTACCTGACCTTCTGTTGTTTCGCTTCAGCCCTGGGTGGCCTGCTGTTCGGCTACGACCTGTTCGTGATCTCAGGCGCCAAGGACTTGATTGTCCAGCACTTCAGCTTGTCCACCCTGATGGAGGGCTGGTTCGTCAGCTCCGCGATGGTGGGCGCCATGCTCGGCTGCCTGGGGGCCGGAACCACCAGCGACCGGTTTGGACGGAAGAAGGTGCTGGTCACCGCTTCGGCGTTTCTCCTGGCGTGTTCGCTCGGGTGCGGATTGGCGTGGTCCACCGCGTCGTTGATCTTCTTTCGCTGGATCGGCGGTGTTGGCGTGGGCATCGCTTCGATGGTCTGCCCGCTCTACATTTCAGAGATATCCCCGCCGCGATTGCGCGGCCGGATGGTGACGCTGTTTCAATTGGCAATTTGCGTTGGCATTGTTGCGGCAATCGTGGTCAATACCGGGTTGCTTTCCTGGCACGACCAGCTCAAGGGCGAGGCGGTAAGCGGGCTGATAGGCTCGATGGTGGCGCGAGATGTGTGGCGAAGCATGCTGGGCATGGAAGTACTGCCGGCGCTGTTCTTCTTCATCACCTGCGTCCTCATCGCGGAAAGCCCGCGTTGGCTGACGGAAAGGGGGCGGGAGGCCGAAGCACTGAGAGTTCTCGAACGCATCAATGGTCCAAGTGTTGCCGCGACCGAGCTTGCGGAAATCACTGCGACTGTTGCGGAAGAGAGCGGCTCGCTGAAGGAACTCCTGAAGCCCGGCTTGCGCCGGGCGCTATTGATGGCGCTGTTCCTGGCGGTCATTTCGGAATTCAGCGGTATCACCACCATCTGGAACTTCGGGCCGGAGATCATCCGGGGCCAGGGTATCCAGCTGACCAGCGAGATGACCGGCATGGTCGTGATTGCCTCGTCGTTGTCCATCTTTACGCTCGTAGCCGTCTGGCTGATGGACCATGCCGGGCGCCGCAGGCTGTTGTTCTGGGGAAACCTCGGCTGCTTCATTTCGCTGATTGTGCTCGGGGTGCTCCTGGGCCATCCCGATTCATCGAGCACCATGAAGGTGGCCGCCGCGGCGACCTTCGTGGCCTGTTTTGCCTTCTCCATGGGTCCAATCAAGTGGGTTTTCATGTCGGAGGTCTTCCCGACGCGTATCCGGGGGCGCGCAGTAGCGATCAGTTCCCTGGCGGTGTGGACGGCTGATGCCGTCCTGAACCAATTGTTTCCGATATTACGCGACACGTGGGGCAAGCACGTGACGTTCTTTGTATTCGCGATGATTCTCGTTCCCCAGTTCTTCTTTGTCTGGAGAATCATGCCGGAAACCAAGGGCCGCAGCCTGGAGGACATCGAGCGATCTTGGCGAGTAGGGAAACAGGGGCAGTTACGAATGGCACTGCCGTAGCCTGGGGAGGTAGTTGGGCACAGAATCCCCAAGAGCA
>CAYUQT010000090.1:0-27050 GCA_964446835.1 uncultured Planctomycetales bacterium
GGGTCCGATGGTGCCAGACCGCGAGGGCCAAATTGGATCTGTCTCCGCGGCAGATCCAGGCTATTGAGCCCTGAGCGAGGTGGGTTGTTTGCTCGCTCGTGCCTTCATGCTCGTCAAGGTTCTCCGGTACCTGGCCACGACATCACCGACCGACAGGTCCGTTCCATATTCCGGAGGACAAAGGGAAGACGAAGCGGACGCAGGTCCTCGTGTTGAGGAGCGAGAGCAGGCCGGGCGGGGAGTGAGAAGAATTGGGAACCCGAGAAGCTGCGTCCCCTTTGTGTGCCCTTACTGACCGATCTTCGGATAGTCTGCCTCAACATCCGGACAACCTGAGCGAATGCGGAATGTCGGATAGCGAGTCTTGCCGAATTTGAGCAGGAGAATGCGGACCCCAATGGACGGTTCGCTAAATAGGACGCGGTGTTTCGGTTCGCAGGTCAGCACCCATCGCCCGTCCGGCTCTATCTCCAGCCGCGGGATGGATCCGTTGTATCCACCACCCAGGCGTAACGCGGGCATCAGCCGCTGTACCTCCCCGGCCGAAGGCTTGCCCATTGCTATTCCCCTGAGCTGAGCCTGAAGTACCGCTATCTTGGACGGGTGACCTGGTTCCCTCCGGATGAACACCAACCGGAACATGATAACACCCGTGTACCACAGTCCGATCAGGACAAGCACCAGCTTCAGCCATCGTCGCCCTCGCTTCATCTCGACTCCCGCCTGGGCGATGACAATCGCTCCCGCTCGATCCCTCTTCGGATGCCCTGCAAACGCGCCACACCGAATTGATCTCCGGTCCGAGCACTCGCAATCGCAGCGTCGATCTCTCGTGACACTTAGTCAACCTCGTGCCAGACAGTCAGAAATCACATCCAACTCTATCTTGCACGGCAGCCGGCGCCCACTATGGCGAACATGTATTACCCCGCGAGGAATTGGGGTCTCGATCGCATTTGCGTCGGCGGAATCTGATGTCGATGGGTATGCTGAGCGGCATGCCCCAGAGCCAGGCTATCGCGACGCCCAGGGGCACGAGCACCGGAATCCAGACAACATGTGCAAGCAGCAGGGATTCCGTATCGCCTCTGGGTAGCAGGATTTGGTAGATGCCTGAGGGGCTTGCCCTCCACCGATTGTAGTGCCATGCCTGCAGAAGATAACTGACTCCGACGGCGGCCATCGCCGAGGCAACACTGAGCAGCGCGGCCCATATCCAGGTATGGCCGCCGCGGCTGCCTTTGACAGAGATTGCCAGTGCTCTGGCCAGGCAGACGCCTTCAAGGAGGAATCCCCAGCGAACGATTCCTCGCTCGAGTGCCAGGAGGACGCCGTAGCTCTCCCCTGATTCCGATGCAGACGCCCATACAACCATGGCACAGGAGGTCAGGAGATAGGCGCCGACAATCTGTCTGGATAGTTTCGACTTGTGGAAGAGAAAGGCCCCCAGCCCCAGTAGCAAGCCGTAGGGCAACAGGCAGACGATCCCGTCGACGAACCCCTGTAGCGACCTTGGGGGTTCACCCAGCAGAAACCAGATCAGATTGAGGAAGGCATCCAGGATAAGCAGCAGGCAGGTGACCACCGCCCCTACACCCTCAGGATGTTCAGAGGACGGCTGTCCAATGGGACTTCCCGATTCGACGTGTTCGCAGTGTGTGTCTGTGCTCAAAGTCCTGGCGATCCTTATCATGCACTGCTATTGTCTTTGGCTTGGCATGAATTAGTGTCCCATGCCAAGCCAGTCGCGCTCTCGCCGACAGATACCGCATTTTGTGCGGCCGAAGCGCATGGGGCAAGCGAATCCGGATTCTGTGCGTTCACTTGTCCGATCCAACACCCGGGGACGTTCGTCTGGATTGTTCTGCTCGCTCCAGGGCCGCAATGAACCTCGCCACGGGTTTCTCCCTTGACGGTGGTAGCACTCCGTCGCCCCGTTCGAGCTCGTCTGCAACTCGCCTGGCTCTTGCTAGGTTGCCAGCAGCTACATGAGCTGTGCCGAGAATGGCCAACGCACGGGGTCGCAACACGGGGTCCGCATGTTGAAGGGCTTTCCCTGCAGCCTCGAGCGTCTCCCCAACAACCTCCCTTCCCGACCGCCCCTGGACTGTTGCCTGGGAGAGTTCTCGTCGTTGCTTCGTCCGCGACAAACCGAGGGTTGCCACGAAGGCCCAGGCGTACGGAGCGTATGTGGATTCCGGGCATCTTGTTGCCAGTGCCGCGACGGCCTTGCCCAAGTTCGCGTCCTGCTGTTCTCTTCCAGCGATGCCAATGCCTCGTCCTTCAAGAATGGTGCGCAAGACAAATAGGGCAAGACGGTCTAGCCGCTCGTTCCCACCTACCAGTCGACCTCCGAGAGCGAGCTGTCCCTCAATCGCGGGATCCTTCAAGCCATTCAAGAAGTCTATGTCATGCTGGATCGCTGGGCCGACAGTCAGTTCGTGCTCCACGCTGCCCACGAAGTCTGGGGCGGTTGTCGGCGCCTTGGTGGGGGAACTCGTTGGACGGGTATTCCGCTCTTCACGCCTCCCAGGGGTGCCAGCAAACTGCCATTGGAGTCTGTAGACCCCTGCCTCCGGGAATACGAACCGACCAATTCCAGTTTCTTCGTAGTCCGCGAACAAGGCGATCCGCAGTTCGAACCGCCCGGAATCAAGAGAGCTGATGTGGTGGGTTGGCAGCCTACGCCCTTCGTAGATCGAATTTGTCGGGACAAAGGAACCATCCGGTGTCTTCCTGCTGACCGCTAACAGTGCGTGACTAGGTTTGGTGGGACTGACCAAGACGATCCGTATTGGGATGACCGCCTGGGCATGCGCAGGCCCCAAAACATCAACCTGCTGGGCAACTGACCTAGTTACGTCGCAGCACAGGCAGATGATGGCATTGGCTACGACAACCCTATGTACCGGCATGCGTATTCTCCTAAAGCACAGCAAGACGGGGGCCACTACGGTCCCAAGAAAGTGCGGAGTACAGCCACGCTATCTTCCGTGAACCAGTCACCCTGATTGGTTGACTTCATAATACCCTGAGGCGTATGAGGGCAGCCGAGTGTATGCGCGACCTCGTGGACGACCGTCAGTGGTTCGCTCAGGCTTCCGTCTCGAACGACTTCCCGGAACACCGCCGCCATACCAGTGTATGCCGAGCCCAAATAGCTGTATGTGGCCCCCGAGCTGCTGTGCGTGGAGATTCCTTTGGTGGTGCCCGCTCCACTGTCGAATTCGAGCGTTGGGTCCCCATCTTCCTCACGCTCGGGTTGAAAGGCCGAGATGACCTGGACGGTCCAATAGGACGGGGTGGAGACCGGAAGCGCTCGCAGGGGCGTGAATCGCGTCCACAGGTCCATCATGTCGGGGTGTACGGTATTCATCAGGAATGTGGCTCCACCGGGACTCGAATACTGGGGAAGATGGATCGGTTCGACGTAGGCGACGCCGAACCGGTCCTGCATCCAACTGAGATCCGCGATTCCCAGGTGGTTTCCGGAGCCGACCGTGCTGGTGTATTGTCCCGCCTGGAAGGTTGCCATGTCGCAATCGTCGTCGCACATGTCATAGGTTCCAATAGTTGAACCTGTCCAGTTGGCGCATCCGACAATGACGTAGTCCATGCCGACTTGGATTTCGGAGGAGTCGACAAGGTATGTGAGCGACGGATAACTCGGACTCATGAGGCAGATGACTCCCCTCGCGAACTCGTTGTCGGGGTCCATCAGGTAGTTGCGCATCCAGCCAGCCTGCTCGACGTATACACGGTACTGAGTTGTTCCCTCTGGCGTTGGATCGCTCCATGTCAAGCCCCGTATCATGTTCTGCCCTTGAGCGCGAAGGGGGCGATCCATGGAGTCCGTCTCGACATTCAAGCGCCGCCAGATTGACAAGAAGGGACTCTTCAGGCCCACCGGGACGGCAGCGGAGGTGGATCGTTTCAAGTCGAGGCCCTTGGCCGTTGGTCCGGTGTCGATGACCACGTCGCTGACGTAGGTGTCGCTCGTGTGCGCCAGGACCTTGAAGTTATTGCCGGCGTACATCTTGTTAGTTGGGATCGTGTACTCGATTTCCCCGAAGTTCTGGCCCTTCACTTCCGCCACCGACCCGCCGACGATCTCGCCTGGACCTCCGCGGTTGTCTTCACCGTTGTACACGTTTTCTGCATCATATGGGTCAACGTACTGGCTGGGATAATTGTATGTGGGATCGTCCATATCGAACACGCGAAAGTAGACGAGGAAGGGTACGGGCTGTCCGTCTGGGATGGAGTGTGTCAAGGTGGCCTTGGCCCGCACGTAGTTATGTAGCGGCCCAGTGGAGGCATTCTGGTCCGGGAAGAGTCGCCACCCCCCACCATGCCACGAACCATTGTCCCCGGAGAGATTGGTCTGGCCGTCACCGGGGTCAACGCCCACCCACTCTACCTGTTGGACCGCGACGACGTGGGCGGTCAGTTGCTGCTCGCAGCAGTCGATATGGCACTGGGTGGGGTCGGTGGGGTTGAGGCGGGCACTGCCGTCGAGGTCTACGCCGACGTGGAAGGTGAAGTCCCGATTCCCCGACAGAATCCGCAGAATGACGGGAACGCTGCCCGTCGAACCGCCGAAAGAGCCCTTTGATGGAAGCGCCTGGTCGCCATCGACGGTTCCCACCACGTAGTCCAAGCCCTCCAGCGGCGATACACTCACCGAGACCGTTGTTGGGGCGCACGCGCCAAAGATCGGGACCTCTCTTTCAGGCAGATAGAGATCGTTGGCATCCGGTGGGTTCCGTCGGAATCGCTGAGGGGTGTCGGCGTCGCTGACGCGAATCGAATCGACGGAGATCACAAGGATGTCGAGGGAGGCGGTGGTATTGCCGCACCAGGCCGTCACTGACGTGCGGGCCGGGTTCTTGAGAGAGATGTATCGCTTCGTCCAGGGATCGCTGGCGGATTTTTGAGGGATGTTCCAGGAAAGCACCTCCCGGGCTTCCTGGTCGGAGCAGCCGGGGGTGAGGTTGGCGGTGATCTCGACCCAGGCATCGTTGGAATCCTGCCAGCAGGCGACCCAGGTGCCTGGCTGGTACTTCGACGCCGTCGCGTTACTGCTGACGGACAATGCAACGTTTGCATCGGGGGCGCCATCAAGCCCGACGAACTTGACCGATCGACTGGCGGAACTCGTGCCGCAGTGGGCGGTGACCGTGGCCGTTCCCGGCGTCGATCGGGTGATTATGTAGTTGCATAGATTCGGGTCGACGACGTTGCAGTCGGTGGCGGACATTTCGATGAAATCCATACAGCCGTACCCGGTCGGTTCCGTAACGGCCAAGAGCTTGAGGCTGGAGTCCACTGCCACAGCCGATTTGTTCGGATCGATGTCGACGACCTTCGCGATGATGATATTGTGAGCCTCGCTACACCCATTATAGCAGCCATTGCAGACATAGGAGATCGAGAGGCAGCCCTGCCCAGATTCGAATCCGGCACGGAACGTGGAACTTATACCGCTCGTGGGGTCGGCCTCACCGAGCACGGCGCTCCATGTGATCTCCCCGCCCAGGTTGGGGTCCGGTGAAAGAATCGGTTCCCATGGGCCGGACGCTCCAGTACCCACGGGGATGACGTAGTCGCCGGCTCTCACCCAACTCTCGATCTTGCAAGTGCCACCGCAGGCCCACACCTGCGAAGGGGCAGTCAGGACCGCTAGAGCGCACGCCAGGGGGCAGACAACGGTTTGGACCATCCGTTTTCGACTCTTCTGTTGACGGGGCATCGATTCCACCTCGTGTTGCATCGCCTTGGAGAAGTCTTGTCCTTCCGGGGGGCTACGGTCTCTTGCGGTCGGGGCGGTCGACCATCCATTTCGCCAGGACATCGGCCTCTTCGGTGCGTCCCATGTGACCGAGCATGGAGAGGTATGCGCCGACCTGCTGGGGGCTCAGGCCGTCGAGGGCCATGCCGGGTTGATAGCCCTGGAGCAGGGGAGCGGCGAGGGCCTCGGCCTCGGCGCTTCGGCCGAGGCGTTGGAGACAGCCGGCAATGTTGGCGGTTAGAACGGGCCCGCGTACGTCGATGGCCGCCTGACCGACGGCACAGCGACGCTGGGCTTCCTGAAGGCACAGTAAGGCCTCGTCGTAGCGCCCGAGCTTGCGGTAGAGCATGCCGAGCGTCCTCATGGCAGTCTCCGAACCGTCGGTGGTCGCGCCGTAGCGATTGAAGCGGGTTTCCAGGCATTCGACGGCTCGGGACGGGTTCTTCAGGAAGTAGAGTCCGGCCAGCCGATCGAGACCGAATTCTTCGAGCACCGGGACGCCGTGTTTGACCATGCGTTCGAGAAACACGGCGGCGGAGGTGGCGTCACCCTGGGAGTGGGAACAGTGCGCCAGAATGAGCAGGACGCAGGCCTTTCGAACGGAGTCCTTGCCCGTTGCCAGATCGAGTTTGCAGAAGGAGGTGATCTGGTCGACGCGGGCCTTGATAGCCGGGTCTGTTCGGGCGTGCAGCCAGTTGATATCCAGGCAGAGCGCCCGGAGGACGTCGTCGCCGGGCATATCGGTCAGAAGGTAATCGTGCAGTGTCCAGAATCGCTCCAGGGCCGAGGCGTAGGCATGGGTGCGGATGTCGTGGATCCAGAGGATCATCTCGGAGGCGGTCCGTCCGGCCAGTGTGTTCGACGACGCCTGGGCCTGCATCTCCTGGCAGAACCGTTCGGCCTCATCGGGCTTGCCGGCATAGGTGTAGAAGACGCCCATTCGGCAGATGGCCCAGGCAGCGGCCCAGCCGTCCGGCGCGGCCTGGACGGCGATGCGTGCGGTCTGGGCCATGCCTGCGGGCTGGAAGCCGTAATACTGCCATGCCATAGCCGTGGGGATCGCGCGTTCGGCAGCGGGGGCGTTGGGGTCCTGAAGGTACGCCAGGGTGGCATAGGTGACCGCCCGCGGCACGTTGCCCATCTGGCGCTGCCAGCCGGCCGCCACGAGGAGTGCGTCGGGCGTTCGCAGCGTCGTGGTGGGGAGAAGGAGGTTGAGCCATTCGGTGAGGCGGCTGAGCGGGATCGTGCCGGAATCACCGGCGGGGATCGAGCCGTCTTCCAGTTCGGCGATGAGGGCCTCGCGCTGGGTGGAGGTGGCCTTGCCAAACCAATCGTAGGTCCGGCGCCGCAGGGTGTCATAGGCCTCACGGTTCAGGGCGCCGGGGTATTCTTCGAGACCCGGAATGATCCGACGGAGGGCTTGGTCGTAGTCGCCTTGTGCGGCCAGACGATCGGCCTCGCTGACGATGTCGGAGAACGCCGCTACCCCGCCCTCGGCGGATTTGAGAGGCAGTTGGTTTTGCTGGGCGAGGATCGGCTGGGCCATTGGACAAAGACAGGCCACGGCCAGAAGCGAAATGAGCCTGGATAATGCCATCATGATCGCTCCGTGTTGAGAGTGGTGGCTTTGCCGGGCCTTCTCGACCCGAGGAAGTAGCCTCTGTACTAGACATTCACTACATCTGGGGGTGTGTACAACGCATTGGCAGGAGTGACACATTCGGTAACCCTCCTACAGCGTTGGGGAAGTATACGCAGAGACAATCGAATCGGCAAGATGAATGGGGTATGCAATTCTCATTTTTGATAATCCCTTGGTAGAACCCTGCCAGGCTGTGAGACCGATGGAGAGGCCGCCCGGGGTGAGCGCCGGGGCTCGGGCAGGTGGCGGTTCGGGGGCATGAGGGATCGCGGCTCGCAGGTACGCTCGCCCTCCCGGCAGGATGGAAGGAAACAGGCACTGGCGGACAAGTCGCCAGTGGCACCCGACGCACATCTGTGCAAGGTCTTCGGGCTAGATGGGGGTTGCGGAAAAGGAGTTATGGGGCGGGGTCGGCAACCTAATGAATGGGGTGCGTCCAGTATTCACGCCTCCCCCGTCACCACATAAAGGATGGCACCGCGGAGCCACTCCATTTCTTCATCCTTCAAGGCCTCGGCGAATCGGATGGCGACCTCGTCGCTCCGGGCGACAAGACATCTGTACTTCTTCTTCGCAGGGGCGACGGCCGTCTTCTTCTCCTCCTTCTCTGTCGTCTTGGTCGTCTCAGACCTCTCGATCTCGAGCGACTGGAGTTCGTCGGCCGCAATCTCCTGAACCTTGGTCCAGACTCCCCGAAAGGTAACACGAAGCCCTGCCGGAGATGCATCGACGGTGGTGCGATGGATGACGTGGTTGATCAATGCAGCCGACATAAGCAGGCCCACAAGGCCGACCATAATGTAGAACAGACGCTCTTTCGTCCAGACGGGATTGCCGGTGTGAGATAGAAAGCCGAAAAGCACCATGGATATCATCGAAACCATGAGCCATGCGACCCGAGAGTTCAGACCGGAAGCGGGGATGATGACGCGAATCGAGTCTTGATGAATGTCGCACGTGCTGATCATCTTGTCCGGCGGCTCGGGCCAGTTTGCCTCAGCGCCGCTCATGAGCAGCCGTGTACGAAGTGATGCGCCGACCTCCGAAGGATCAAGCCGTTCGGAGCGTCCTTCGCAGGTATCGACTATGGGCTACTTCAGGAAACCGGCAACCCTGTTGGCCAGCCGTCGAGCCTCCTGGTACTCGTTGACTTTGGCGATTTGGACGGACTTGGAATCACCGGTAAGCCGTACGCGATAGGTCTTGACGCCGTGCAGTCTATCCTTCTCGCAGACGAAGACTTCTTTCAGACCGTCCAGCGACCGGTTCTTAGGGATGAACGGTACGAGGATGCCCCAACGGATTGTGACCGTCCGCGCCAGTCGGTCAAGGCTGATCCCCTGACTGGGGACATACAGCGCCACCACGAACAATACCATCGAGTGAGCTGCAAACCGAAAGAAGACCGGTACCCAGGAGCACACCACGAGGAACACAACGACAAAGGCCCCCAGTTGGAGACCCGTCTTGGCGTCAAACCCCCACCGCCCTTCCAGCCTGTCGGGCCCGACCTCGCGGAACTCCATCACGGCGGCTTCCTCCGGATGTTCATGGTGGACATCGAGCAGAACGTCGGCGGGGCAGTCTACCACAGGGACACAGAGAACATCGAGGACACTTGCCGAATCTCGCTGAACCGCATTCCGGACGTTTGCGCACCGGCTTTGGCCGCCCTGTCTGCCGGAAGGATCGGCGACGAACCGTATTGACGCGTGCGGCCGGTTCGGTGGATGCTACCGGCCTTGGGAGGACGCGGACATGATCACGCTTAAGGACGGCGGACATCGGTTGTTTGAACACGATCGGGAGACCGCTCGGGTTGTCTCGGAGATGCTGAGCGATATCGAGAACAACGGGATGGACGCCGTGCGGAAGTACAGCACGCGGTTCGACGACTGGAATCCGGACTCGTTCGAGCTGTCGCCGAAGCAGATCTCAGAGGCCATCGGCCGGCTGGACGAGCAGGCGATCACCGACACCGACTATTGCCAGGCGAACGTCCGCCGCTTCGCCGAAGAACAGCTTAGGACACTGCTGCCGCTGGAGGTCGAGATCCGCCCCGGCGTGATCCTGGGGCACAAGCACATCCCCGTCCGCTCGGTGGGGAGCTACATCCCCGGCGGGCGATACCCGATGTTCGGCTCGGCGCAGATGAGCATCATCCCGGCCAAGGTGGCGGGCGTGAGGACTGTCGTCGCCTGTACACCGCCGGTGAAGGGGCAGGGCTGCTACCCGGCCACCATCCATGCGATGGCCAAGGCCGGGGCCGACCGCATTTTCATCGTGGGCGGTGTGCCGGCGATGGCGATGATGGCCTTCGGGCTGGCGGGGATCGAGCCGGTGGCCGTACTGTGCGGTGCGGGCAACAAGTTCGTGGCCGAGGCCAAGCGACAGTTGTTCGGCCGGTGCGGGATCGACCTGCTGGCCGGTCCGACGGAGATCCTGGTGATCGCCGACGACGAGGCCGACCCTTCCCTGGTGGCCTGCGACCTGCTGGGCCAGGCCGAGCACGATCCGAACAGCGGCGTTTGCCTGATCTGCCTGAGCGAGGCGTGGGGTCGGCGGTGCCTGGCGGATGTCGCCAGGCAGCTTACGGTACTGCCGACTCGCGAGATCGCCTCGCAGTCGTGGGCGACCAACGGGATTGTCTATGTGGCCGCCGGCCCCGAAGAGGCGGTCGAGCTGAGCAACGACTACGCGCCGGAACACCTGGAACTTCAGGTGGCCGATGAGGCGGCCTATCTCGAACGGCTCACCAACTATGGTTCGCTCTTTATCGGCGAAGAGACGACGGTCGCGTACGGCGACAAGACGATCGGCACGAACCACATCCTGCCGACGAGCCGGGCCGCGCGATATACCGGCGGCGTGTGGGTGGGCAAATTCCTGAAGACCTGCACGTATCAGCGATGCACTCGACGGGCGAGCGTCGAGATCGCCGCCGTGTGCGAACGACAGTGCAACCGCGAGAACATGCTGGCGCACGGCCTGACGGCGAGGGCACGGATCGAACGGTACAGCGGCACCTAAGCGGCGGGACGCCAGAGGAAACAGGCACAGGGTCCGGACGACCGTAGCGGTGTCGGACTCACCTTCTGATGAAATGAACGGGGCGGATGAGCCATTCTGCCTGTTCATTGGGTTTGACATTGCTCCGTTCTGGTGTTATAGTTCTATATAACAGTTGTATTCATCGATATCGAATTCAACGCGGTCGGACGCTTCTGGCGACAGAGCATCGATCAGATCCAGAATGAGACTGCCAAAGGCGTGCCCCATCCGGGCGACCGATTGCGGAGCGCAGGCGAGCCGGCGCGGCCGTTGCCCGCCATTTCAGAACACGGAACTGAAGGGCTGCGACCTGCTGACCGGCACAAGGCAGTGGGTTGCAGTTCATCAGGATGGTCGTGATGATGCCTGGAACGGTGATGGCTTTTGAGCAAGGGGTCTTCCCATGGTGAAAATCGGCGTGCAGCGATCGCGGCATTCAGTCGTTCGCCGGGGGCATGGGCTGGTGCAAACCGTTGCCGGCGCAGGGTCGGTTGTCTTGATGACGACGGTCCTCATCGCCGCCTTGAACGAAGACCTCGGTCAGGCCAGGAACAGGCTATGTGCGTCGCGGATGGCACTGATGACCAAGGCTATGCTCCTCTATGCAAATGACTATGACGGTACCCCGCCATTCATCGGGCGGGGCTGGGAAG
Organism: uncultured Planctomycetales bacterium; assembly: GCA_964446835.1. GTDB lineage: Bacteria > Planctomycetota > Phycisphaerae > UBA1845 > JAFGLZ01 > CAYUQT01. The sequence continues at coordinate 11,138 of CAYUQT010000090.1, forward strand.
ACTGCGACACAGGGAACGACCAGGAATGGCCGACAGGTTCCGGCATCACGGTCGGTAAGTGGAAACGCTGCGAGAACTGGTTGTTGGGACCCAACATGCCCGACTATTGGACACTGCCGCAAGCGAAGTGGCCCCAGGACGCAGCGGCCCGCAGCGGGTCGCTATATCCATACACCCGGTTTGAGGCGTTGTATCTCTGCCCGGAGTTCGAGAAGGGCATCGCCGAGAAGAAGTCGCAGAATGCGTTCAACTACACGCGGACATTCCTGGGCAGGAAGTGGTTTACCTCCGAGGATCCCGAACTCAAGCCCGGCTCTCCGTTCCACTGCAAGGCCCCTCTGGGCGGGCCCGGACCGATCATGAAAGTGAGTTCCGTCTTCTCGCCAAAGGACCTGCACATGATGATCGACGAGAGCTGGCGGTGCCACGTGGCAGCACCTGTGGACGAATTTAACCCGCCGCTCGGCAAGCTCACTGGAGGAGGGTGGATGGCCGCTGATCCCATGTTCTACCCCCTGGGCAGCGAGATCGGCCAGTACCATGGCCGGGGCGCCGCGACCCGCCCTGCCGGGTCCGACCCCGGCGTCGGCCCCGTCGGGCGCGGCAATATCTCATTCTATGACGGACATGTGGTACTGGGGGTCGAACCCCTTCCCGGAAAGGCGGAGATTCCCCTCACGTCGCCCGCCGCCAAGGTGTTGATGAAGGCTATGTCTGACCAGCTCTACGCCCAGCGTGGCGTGGTCAAGGAACTCCTGAAATAGCCCGGGGAAGATCGGCGACGAATCGTATTGACGCGTGCGGCCGGTTCGGTGGATGCTACACCCACCGGGAGGACGCCCGCATGTCCAAGTGCATTCACGGCCTGTGTCGTTTCGGCATCGCCCTCGTCGCCATTCTCGGCGGCCAGTTCCTCAACGCCGCCGAGGTGGCACAAGCGGGAGGGACGGCGGACACCTCCACACCCATGGCCTGGCCCGCGATCACAAAAGAGTGCCGGCCGTGGACGTATTGGTGGTGGATGGGCAGTGCGGTGGATCGCGCGGAACTCACGCGTCACATCGAGGCTTATCGCGCTGCCGACATGGGGGGCGTGCATGTCATACCGATTTACGGGGCGGCCGGTTATGAGAACCGTTACATACCCTATCTGACGCCGAAGTGGATGGAGATGCTCCGCCACACGGCGAACGAGGCCGCACGCGTCGGCATGGGGGTGGACATGACCACCGGAACGGGCTGGCCGTTCGGCGGTCCGTGGGTCGAGCCCGGTGATGCGGCCGCGAAGGTGCTCTTCGAGACGTATTCGGTCGGGAGCGGCGGACGCATCGAGCGGCCACTGCGGGCCAAGGAACAACCGAACGCGCCTATGCAGGCACTGATGGCCTTCTCCCGATCCGGCGACATCGTGGATCTGACGGGCAAGCCGGATGCGTCGGGACGGCTCGACTGGGTGGCCCCGGCGGGTGATTGGAAACTGTACGCGGTCTTCCAGGGCTGGACGAAACAGCAGGTGAAGCGGGCCGCACCGGGCGCCGAGGGCAATGTGCTCGACTACTTCTCGACAGCGTCGCTGAAGAGGTATCTGGCGAGGTTCGACGAGGCCTTCACCGGCATCCCGTCCGGCACCGTTCGATCGTTCTACAACGATAGCTACGAAGTCCATGGCGCCAACTGGACCGACGAGCTATTCCGGGAGTTCCAGACGCGCAGGGGTTACGACCTTCGCCGAGAGCTGCCCGCCCTGCTGGGTGAGGGGCCGGCCGATCAGACCGCCCGCGTGCGACACGATTATCGCCAGACGGTGGCCGATCTGTTGCTCGAGCGATTCACCATCCCATGGGTCGAGTGGAGCCACGGCAAGGGCTGCCTGACGCGCAATCAGGCGCACGGCTCGCCGGGCAATCTGCTGGATCTGTACGCGGCCGCGGACATCCCCGAGACGGAGGGGTTCGGACCGGAGGGCGCGGAGGTTCTCGTGGCCAAGCTGGCGTCGTCGGCGGCCCACGTGAGGGGGCGTGCACGGGTGGCGTCGGAATCGTGCACGTGGCTCGGCGAGCACTTCCGCGTGACCCTGGCCGACGTCAAGCCGAAGATCGACACCCTCTTTCTGTCGGGCATCAACCACGTCTTCTACCACGGCATGACGTTCTCGCCGGCGGACGCGCCGTATCCCGGCTGGCTGTTCTATGCCTCGACGAATTTCGGGCTGTCGAACACATTCTGGCCGGAGGTGGCCGAACTCAACGGATACATCGCCCGGTGCCAGTCGTTCCTGCAGGCAGGCCGGCCGGACCCGGACGTGCTGCTGTACTTTCCGATCCACGATCTGTGGTCGCAGGAACCGGGGGCATCGAATCTGCTCCAGTACATCCGCGTGCACAACTCGGATTCCTGGCTCAAGGCGAACCTGGCGCCGATGCACGCCGCGGCCAAGACGATGTGGGACCGCGGCTACGCGTTCGACTACGTTTCCGACGCACTGCTCGCCGAGCGGGTGTCCGCCTCTGCCAAGGGCCTGCGGGCAGGCGACCTGACGTATCGCACGCTCGTGCTGGCCGGATGCCGGCGGATGCCGCCGGAGACGTTCGAGAAGGTCGTCTCGCTGGCCGAGGGCGGCGCCACGGTGATCATCGTCGGCGATCTGCCGACGGACGTGCCCGGCCTGGGCCATCTGGCGGAGCGGCAGAAGCGACTCAGGGACGGCCTGACCCGCGTCTCATCATCCGTGACCGACGCATCGGGCTATCGCGAGGCCCGGCTCGGGCAGGGCCGTCTGCTATTGGGCGGCGACCTCGAACGGATGCTCGAGTCGGGGGGCGTGGTCCGCGAACGCCTGGTGGATCAGAAGGTGGGATTTCTGCGGCGGGCCGGCGCGAACGAGGCGGTCTATTTCCTGACGAACCTGGGCGGCCAGCGGCTGGACGGCTGGGTGCCGATCCGCACGAGAGCGAAGTCCGTCGTGATCTTCGATGCCCTTCGCCGAACGTGCGGACTGGCAACGTGTCGCGCCGAAGGCAGCACCGGTGCGCAGGTGCGGCTGCAACTCGACCCGGGTGAATCGTGCATTCTTCGGACGTCCGCAGAAACGGTGGAAGGCCGTCGATGGACGTATCTTTCCACAACCGACCGAGCGTATCCGATCGAGGGAACATGGAACGTGAGTTTCGTCGACGGCGGCCCGGTTCTTCCGAAGGGATTTCAAACCAACACGCTCGGCTCGTGGACCGACGTGGGACCGGAAGAGCTGAAGACCTTTTCCGGCACGGCACGATACACGATCACGTTCAGCAGGCCGCCGGTGCCCGCGAGGGAATGGGTGTTGGATCTCGGCCGGGTGTGCCATTCCGGCCGCGTCCGCGTGAACGGGCAGGACGTTGGCGCCGTGTGGTGCGCGCCAAATCGTCTGTGTATTGGCCAGGCGCTGCGAGACGGTCCTAACACGCTCGAAGTCGAGGTGAGGAACCTGATGGCCAATCGGATCGCCGACATGGACCGCCGCAAGGTGCCCTGGCGCAAGTTCTTCTTCGTTAACATCGAGTACAAGCCGTTCGACGCGTCCGGCTGGCCGCCGATGCCCTCGGGCCTGCTGGGACCGGTGTGCCTGCGGCCCTGTTCGCCGGCATCGGAATGAGCCGCAACAGGAGCACGTGTTGCCCCGCAGACATCGAGAGCACGTGGAGACCATAGCATCGAGTTTCGCCCGACCTTCCGTCGTGTCCGCGAATGGGTATTTACCTCGCCTGATGCCGCGCTGATAATGAGTGATGTTAAGGAGCGTGGGTCGAGATGGCCGCCGCAGACCACATATCCATCCTCATCGATCGAATCGCCCGGCAGTTCGATCCCTTGCGCATCATCCTGTTCGGGTCGCATGCCAGAGGCGACGCAAAGGCCCAAAGCGACATCGACCTGCTTGTTGTCCTACCTTCGGTGCAGGACAAGCGAAAGGCCGCTATCGAAATTCGACGCGCCCTTGCCGACCTGCCCGTGTCGAAAGACATCATCGTATCCACCCCCGACGAAATCCGGCGCCGCGGTGATTCCGTTGGCAGCGTTCTGCGTCCCGCCCTCAGGGAAGGCAAGGTGCTCTATGAACGAAGCTGAGCACATGGAGGACGTGCGACGTTGGCTTCGTTACGCTCATGAGGACCTGATCGGAGCCGAATCGTCTTCCGCCCGAACAGACATGGCGCCGAGACACGTCTGCTGGCTCGCCCAGCAGTCCGCCGAGAAATCGGTAAAGAGCGTCCTCGTCTACCTCCAGGTCGACTTCCCGAAGAGCCACGACCTTGAAGCCCTTTGCAGGCTCATCCCGAACGACTGGGAGATCAGGACACAGAGTCTTGATCTGACATCACTCAGCGAATGGGCGGTCGAGGCACGTTACCCGGGAGAGTGGCCGGAGGCAACGTCCGCGGATTCCCATCTGGCAGTCCAAACCGCAAGACAGGTCTGGTCCATTGTCAGCAACGAATTGGCCCGCCGAGGCGTTTCGTTCCGGGCAACTTCGTAAATGCCCCGCGGCCTGCTGGGACCGGTGTGTCTGCGGCCCTGTTCGCCGGCATCGGAATGAGCCGTAACAGGAGCACGTGTTGCCTTGCTCCGGATCGGCGAGAAGACGTCTCAAAGGTCTCGATACGCTTCGCGCCGGTGCCGGATGTAGTGGATAGTGACCTGCCTCGCCCCCGTCTCCACCTCATAGATCACCCGGTAATCACCTACTCGAATTCGATACAATCGCTCCGCCCCTGAGAGCTTGACGGCCGCACGACCCAGAGGATCATCTCGCAAACCGTCGATCCGATCCATGACTCGGGTGATCACCGGTCCCGGAAGACGGCGCAGGTCTTTCTCAACAGAGGGCTTGAAGGTGATGCTATAGGAGGGCATGCTTCTTCATCTTCAGCCGTCGTTTCATTTCTTCAAGACTGATGGGAGCTTCCTCACGACGCTCCGCCACAACGGCCAGATCATGCAGGTCCTCCATCAACCGCCGATAGCGGCGGAGCGGAAGAATGATACCCGTCTTCTTACCTCGGGTGTCCACGACGAATCTCTCTTGCACGACCCCCATCTGGTGACCTCCTTTATCGCCTGTCTGAAAGATCATTGTAGCGTTCCCCTGGCGAAAGGGAGATGGGAAAACAATCGAAGAACATGGCACGCCACCTGGAAGCTATGGGCTGCGATCCCGTCACCGGAGTCTGGCGGCAAAGGCGGGCGATCTCCCTCGGAAATATCCCACCCGGACAGATGTATCGGCGAAGATGTTCATCGTATGCCGGTAGGCCGCCGGTGAGGCGACACGTTCAGACCGGACATGGTGCCGCCCAGCGCGGCGAGGCGCCGGGCCGCTTCGCGATGGACAAGGGACCGGAGGCCCCTGTGGATCAGTTGGGGCTTTTGACGAACGCCGGTGATCCACGGCGCCTGGGCCAGGAGGGCATCATCGATATTCGGCGTCGTTCTCATACATATGAGTGTGTCTGTTGTGTGTGCATCTGCCAAGGGAGGAAAGCCGATAGCGATCCGTTTACGGTTGTCGGCGTTCGGACAGGAAAGCCCCATCGGTCGCGAGCTTTCGCCTCGCTTTCCTCGACGCGGCCCGTTGATGATCTGGTCTCTCCAGGGGTACTATTGCCGCCCGTGGACTGGCGCATCATCATTCTCGGCGAGCGATCGTGTCTCCTGAGGCTTTGAACCGTCTGCAATGAAGAGATGATCGGCGCAATGCGGCTGGAGTGCGTTCTATGAGTTCTCTGCCTTACGGCATCTACGAAGAGATCGTGAACTGCCTTACAGAGCGCCATTTGTCCTCTATTGATCGGTCAAACACCGGCGTTCAGACATCATCGCTCGACCGGGGAGACAGTCATGTAGCACTGGCTGAGTACCTCAAGCATGTCATCGCCGATGCACTGGACTGCCAAGGGGAAGACGACCGGCTTGCCCGGCAAATCGAGTTGTGTAATAGAGTCATCCAGTTGCTTCATGACAGTAACCAGGGTCTGTTGTTCGACGCCAAGGGCATTACGCCGCAAGGGCTTCGGCTGCTTTCCGTCTACCCTCGCCACGGCGTGTCCGATAGCCCTCCGGAGCGTCCCGATACTCCGCTGGCGTTCGGCTGCCTTCTAACAGGCACGCGGCTTGATCCGAGCCTTGTGTCGCAAATTCGGAAGGAGATGCGCACTGCCGACCACGTTGACATCCTCTGTTCATTCATCAAGTGGAGCGGGCTGCGCATCATTGAGGATGAATTGCAGCAGTTCACCAGTCGTCCACACACGTCGTTGCGTCTTATAACAACGAGCTATATGGGCGCCACCGACCTGAAGGCGATCGATCGCCTGGGCGCACTGCCGAATACGACGATTCGCGTTTCGTACGATACGCACAGGACAAGGCTGCACGCGAAGGCCTACATCTTCCACCGTGATAGCCGTTATGGCTCTGCTTACATCGGTTCAGCGAACCTCTCCCACGCAGCCTTGACGGAAGGGTTGGAGTGGACGGTCAAGGTGAGTCAAGCTGAGGCCAAACACTTGTGGGAGAAACTGACCGCAACCTTCGAGACTTACTGGTGCGACCCCGAGTTCACACCATATGACGCCTCGCAGCGTGAGCGGCTGAGGTCCGCCCTTCAGCAAGAACAAGGTGATAGGGCTAGCGAGGACAATCCGTACATATTCGAGTTGCATCCCTATACCTTTCAGCAGGAAATCCTTGATAGGCTCGAAGCCGAACGCACCATTCAGGCGAGGAATCGCCACTTGGTTGTTGCGGCCACCGGTACCGGGAAGACGATGGTCGCGGCTTTCGACTACCACAACTGGTGCCGGAGCCAAGGTCGAATCGGCCGTGATCTCCCGCGTCTGCTGTTTGTTGCCCACCGCGAAGAGATCCTTCGGCAGAGCCGATCAAGTTTCCGGGCCGTGCTGCGCGACCACAACTTCGGGGAGCTGCTCGTCGGCGGCTCAGACACGCGATGCCTGGATCATTTGTTCGTCTCGATTCAGAGCTACAACTCGCGGCAATTGGCGGACCTTCCCACCCACTTCTATGACTACGTCGTTGTCGACGAATTCCATCATGCCGCTGCACAAAGCTACGAACGGCTGCTGGAGCACGTTCAACCCAAGGTGCTTCTGGGCCTCACAGCCACACCGGAACGGTCCGACGGCCTAGACATCCTGCGGTTCTTCGGACATCACATCAGCGCCGAGATTCGCCTGCCGGACGCCATTAACCGAAAGCTCCTATCACCATTTCAGTACTTTGGCATCACAGACGCGGTCGACCTGACAAATGTTCGTTGGCGTCGGGGTGGATACGCTGTCGAGGACCTCGAAGCCAAGTACAATGGGAACGACATTCGAACGGGTTTGATCGTCGCCAAGGTCAGGGAGCAGCTTCTCGACCCGAAGCAGGCCAGGGGTCTCGGTTTCTGTGTTAGCATCGCCCACGCCGAATACATGGCCGAACAGTTCTGCCGGTATGGCATTCCGGCAGAGGCCCTTTCTGCAGAGTCTTCGGACGAACAGCGTCGCACGGTCCAAGATCGTCTCCGCCGACGCGAGATCAACTTCATCTTCGCCGTGGACCTCTACAACGAAGGTGTAGATATTCCCGAAGTCGATACGGTGCTCTTCTTGCGCCCTACAGAAAGCCTCACGGTCTTCCTGCAACAGCTCGGCCGCGGCCTTCGCCTCTGCGAGGGCAAGGACTGCCTCACCGTCCTGGACTTCATTGGCCAAGCACACCGGAGCTTTCGTTTCGACCTCCGTCTTTGCGCCCTTTTGACCAACGGTTCAACCTCACTGATCGAGCAAGTTCGGAACGAGTTCACCTACCTTCCGGCCGGCTGCTCGATCCACCTTGAGAAGCAGGCGAGGCAATACATCATCGAGAACATCCGGCAGGCAGTCAGGCAATCAAAGACCACTCTCGCACGTGAGCTATCGAGCTTCGCCCAAGGACTCGGTCGATGTCCGTCGCTAGGTGAGTTTGTGGATTTCTTCAAGCTGGATCTGGAGGACATCTACCGACGTGGTGTCAGTTGGTCGCGCCTTTGCGCAGACGCGGGTCTGAAGGCCTCGTTTGAGGAACCGGACGAACAACGGTTGACGCGCGGATTCCGGCGTATCCAGCACATTTCCAGTTCGCCACAAATCCAGTACTTGATTAAGGTTCTGTCTGGGGTGACAGAGTTGGATAACGAACCAAGCCTTGAGGAAGTCCCACGCCGCTGGCTCCTCATGATGCATTTCTGCCTGTGGGGACGGGACTGGTTGCCTGGTTCAATCTCCGAAAGCGTGGAGAGGGTTCGAACGAACCCGCAGCTTTGCACGGAGCTGCTTGAGGTCTTGGACTATCGGCTGACATGCATCGCCTCCGTCGCGCCAGACCTCAACCTTCCATTTGTCTGTCCGATGGCAGTCCACGCACAGTATACGCGCGATGAAATCTTGGCCGCTCTTGGACATTGGACGCTTGAGCGCCAGCCAGACATGCGCGAGGGCGTGCTCCGCTTGGCTGATATTGGCGCCGACATCCTCTTTGTAACCCTCAGCAAGACGGAGCACGAGTTCTCGCCCTCGACGATGTATAACGACTACGCAATAAATGAAGACCTGTTCCACTGGCAGTCGCAAAGCACGATCGCTTCCGATTCACCGACCGGACAGAGGTACATCGAACACGCTCACCACGGACAGACGATTCTGCTGTTCGTTCGCGAACACAAGAAGGCGGCGAGTCTTGCCTGTCCATTCCACTTTCTAGGACCGGCCGAGTACGTCTCTCATGAGGGCAGCCGCCCTGTAAGTATCGTCTGGAAGCTCAGACACCGGATTCCAGCCGTATTGCTCAGACGGACCGCTAGACTACTCAACAGTTGAGCCAATGCTCGCCGGAAGAGAGGAGCGGATGGATCGCATGCTTTCTGCGCGCCCGTCGGTGTTTCAGACGACAGGTTCTGGTTAAAGGCGCCTTGAGGACATTGCTCTCCCGTCTGACCAGCATGGTCCGCCCGGTCACCTGTGCCGTTGCGGGAGTGCACCATCCGCCTCTGCGAAGCGCCTGGGCCGCGTACAAGGCTGCCCCAACGAAGAACGGTCCCGGTGTGCCCTATGGACACCGGGACCGTCTGAATGCCACTTCGTTGTGTCGCTGCCTACGTGCGGGAACGACGACGCAGGAGCCCGTACACCGAGGGGCCGATCAGCAGCAGCATGACGCCGGGTTCGGGCACCGGGGCCAGATGCATCACCGTCATGGCCTGATGCTGCATGCCGGAGTACTGACTGTTCCAGAACATCGAATGGACGCTGTTGTCCCACGTGTCGTGAAGGTAGATCGTCTGAGAGGCCTGCTCGTAACCCACACCCACCATGGTATGCCCCGTCACATGGATCATGACCGGATAGCCCAGATCAATCTCGCTCATGTAGTCGGCAAAGGTGAAGCCCTGCGAGGAATCGCTGGACTGTTCCCTGATCTTCTGTGTGTAGTTCAACTCGACGGTATAGCCGCGAGACTCGGCAAACAGACGCATCCCGTGACACATTTCGGTCTGGGGCATACCGCAACTCGACGACGGGACATAGTCGTTCAATCTCGCTCCGTTGCTGTAGAAGAAGTAGGTGGTCGAGCCATCGCTGTTGGCCGTCCTGCCGTCACCATAGGGTGAGGAGAAATCCCACTTCCACTGATTTGTGCCCAGGAAGTCGGCCGTGCAATCGGCCCAAACGTGCTCGCTCCAGTGGCCCTCGTAGGGATCGGGACCCACGTCGCCATAGCCGGTCCAATAGTCGTCCACGTGCCCACGAGTGGTTCGCCCGTCAAAATCCTTTTCCGTTGCGATCAACCCGCAGGAAGAACCGAGGTCGGTCAGGGGTGCTACGCCACCATTGGCCGGTCCCGAGTACATGTTGGAGTATCCGTGCCGGTCGTAGTACCCGAAAACCATGCCTGCCGAAGTGGCCGAGCAACCATACGTCCACTCGGACGTCGGAACCTCGCTCAGCATCACCGCACCTGCAGAGACCGTGGCAGCGGGCATCAGGTTGTCGGCCGACCGCGGAGCGCTGTTCTGAATCGCCATCTCCACGCCGTTCGACGTCGTCACAGCCAGAGTCGACGCACACACTGCGGCGACAATTACAGCGCTCAACACACCATGGAAACGCACCATTGAAGTCCTCCCTATAAGGCGTATTAGGTGTATTTACGTCGCTTATTCCTATCCAACCAGACGCTTGTTGGTCCTACGATTGATTGGCTCCTGCACGGCAATGGCCTATCGGACCAGGAATATATAGGCCTCTGGAAAACCTGAAGCCAAGCTGAAAATGCCACAAATTACACTCGTCGCGACAATTAGTGTCGTACCATGGGCCACGGTAGGTGTGATCGCCTCAGTGATCCGCATTCCGACCGAACGACGCCGAGAACCCGCTGCGGGCCCCACGCTTCCTCTGCGTTGAGGGTTTGGGAGGATTCTGCTTGACCCAAGCCTGAAGTAAGCCTATAGGATCATGATGATCACACTGGATAAAGGTCTGCGTGTACCTCTTTCTGGGTGAGCCACTGCAGAGGCGAGAGAACGCACCGGAGGCAGGTGGGAAGCGTTCCTCTATCTGCTCTGGATGTCTCGTTTCGTCTGTCACGCTGACACCCTTCTTTCGGATTTCACCGCACGTGTGGTGCGCATGTCAATCGGATAAGGGAAAGGAGGTCTGAATGAGAGGGCATGCATCCGCTGTTGCGATCGTTTGCATCCTGTGGATTTCCGCGGAGGTACTCGGTGCCGTAGTGACGGCGCCCATCACGTTCTCAGGGCCCGGAAACGCAACCACCGCCGCCGGCTCACTCGAAGGAACCATCGACGTCTGGGGCTCCGGCTCCCTGTTCACCTACGATCTGACGAATCGCCAGTGGACGAGCCAGGGCTTCACCATTGCCCCACAGCAACTGCAACTGGGGCTTTCCCCAACCACCGCTGCCATCAGCGCCACACCCACGGCCGCCATGACGATTGAGGTGGAGAACCAGGCCCTCAGCAGCCTGACGCTTGCCTCGATGAGCATCAACCTCCTGGGCGGGGCCATGCCCGAGGCAGCACTGGAGACGATGCCGGTTACGATCGACCTCGACGCCGGTGGAACGACATCGATCGACCTGGGCGGCACGGCCAGGTTCGCCCCACTGACCGTGGTCTACGGCGGGAACACTCCCGGGGCGGGGGGACCGACGACATGGACGCTGTCCCCCTCGGCAGCCGTTACCGCGGGTGCCGGTGTGGATGTGACGGCGAGCGCCGGCTTCCTGCCGCTGGGGTATCTGTTCCATGCCGGCGATACCCAGACGTCTTCGAAGCTGGTGGACATGGCATTGACGCTATCTCCATCGGGCGGCCCCTGGTACGTCAAAGACGTGGACGTCGCGGCGAGCATTCCACAGATCGTGATCTCAGGGACTGCCGGCGGCACGTTTGATGTGAACAGCTACTCCGGAAGCCAGTCTCCCTACTACGCCGTGTCGGTGCACTACAACACGTCGTTCGACGCCACCCTGAATGATGTCGAGATCGGGCTCCACGGCACCGTGACGATCCCCGAACCGACGTCACTGGCTTTGCTGGCACTGGCACCGGTGGCGTTGCGTGAGATCCGCCGGAGACGGTGAGGGACATCGAGCAGCCCCCGCCGAAATTCCGAGGGAATCGGCGGACCTGTCCAGGAATACCTGTCTGAGGAGGTAATAGATGACCAGACGAATGACCCTGATCAGCCTGATGGTTCTGTTGGTTGGCGCCCCCCTGATGATGGGCCTGTTGCAGATCAGCAGTTGCGGTCTGAACCGCGAAGATTTCACGCGAATCGTCGCCGGTGGGGTAGATAGCCGACTGAATGGGTATCCGTGGGGGATGGAGCAGTTCGACGGCGACCACGACGGAATACCCGAGGTCTACATCGGCACCGTGGGCAATCCCCTCTGCCTTCAGATCTGGATCGGGGCGAGCCCCAACAGTCAGCCACCGCCCACGCGATGGCAATGTCGCAACGATCTGTGGAACCCCCTCAACTGGGGCCCCTACCTCATGGCCTCCATCAGTCCGTCCTATGTCTATCGCGGCACCTACGACGAGCCGAACGACATCTGGGCATGGGAGCGCGTCTTCTCACCCAGCACCTTTGAGAACGCGGGGTTCCGTGGAGCCCGCGTATTCAATGATGCCCTGTACATGCTCGGCATGACCCTGACCGAAGGCCTGGTGTGGAAGACGACCGACGGCCGCAACTTCGTCCGGGCCTCTCCGACGGGAATGGCCACCGGCGGACTGGGCGTGACGGGGGGCTTGCGAGGCTCGACGGTGTTCAAGGGGAAACTCTACGTCGCCAATAACGGCATCTGCGAGATATACGCCTCGGCCGCCCCCTCGACAGACCCCAATAGCTGGGAGAAGGCTTGCAGCACCGGCTTCGTGGCCGAAGGCGGCAGCGTGCACAGCACCCCGGTCTCCAATGGAACCGCAACCAGCGCGAACGCCGATTCGATCACCGATACATCGCTGAGTCTCCAGCCGACATCGATGATGGGATACGACATCAAGGTGACGTCTGCGGCCGATCCGAACATCACTCAGACGCGGACGATCCGGTATAACACGGCCAACACGCTGTACGTGAACTACGGCGGAATCGGCCAACCCTTTGACCCAACTCCGGCCGCCGGGGACACCTACGAGATCATCAACACCACCGTGCCGGACAATACGGGAATGTGGCAGATTGCCACGTTCAACGGCTATCTGTACGCCGCGTGCGGCAATCCGGCGGGGCCTGAATTGTGGAAGTCCGATGATCCCCGCCCCGGCAACTGGACGCGCGTGTTCGGTGGCGGATATGGAAACCCGAACCCGCTGGGCATCATGTGCCTCAGTGCATTCGAAGATCACCTTTACCTGGGCACGATGACCTACCCGCCAGGGACTTCTTTGGGCATGAAGCTGGAAGGATGCGAGATCCTCCGGGTGGACGCCGACGACCATGTCGAGGTCTGCGTCGGCGGAACTCGCGCCGCAGGCGTGGTCGGTCCGAACGAAGTGGCCCCGCTGTCCGGAATAGGCAAGGGATTCAACTTCGCGGCCAACGTCTATGCCTGGTACATGGCCGTGCATGACGGATGGCTCTATGTCGGAACCTACGACTATGCCGGGCAGGTGCTGGACTACATCCAGCAGGCCTACGGGGGACTCCCACCGGATCAATGGTCCGCCAGCACGCAGGCCGCCCTGGATCGGTGGCTCGGCCCCGACCGAATCCGCCGCGGCGGTGCCGACCTCTATCGAACGAAGGACGGCGTCAACTGGGTTCCCGTCAGCCTGGACGGCTTCGGCGACTGGGACAACTACGGCATCCGACAACTGATTTCGACCCAGTGGGGTCTCATGGTCGGCATGGGCAATGCCGTGGACGGATTTGAGATCTGGCTGGGAAAGCAGTAGCAGGCAAAGCGGCCCGGCCACTCGCGTATGGAATCACCGACACGACCGGACCGCCCCGACGTTGCGAACGGGCGAGTGTGTCTTGCAGACCGCTCGCCCGTTTTGCTGCGCCCATGATTCAACGGGATGGGATGGTCGATCGGCCGCGGCAGAGCGCCAACGCCAGCCCCGCCGACCCATCCTCGGATCAATCGGCCGATCGCAGGTCGACGGCGTCGATGCCGAAGAAGGTATTCGACGAAGCGGAGGTCTTACCTGCCACCGTGAAGCGAAGGGTGTGCCGCCCCGCACCGAGCGTGTGAACACCCAATTCCAACTCGCCGGCCGGACAGACCCGCCCGGCATAGAGGTCGAAGACCGATCCCCTCTTCGCGCCGTCGATGGTCACACCGACACGTCCATAGTCCGGGGCGGCGGTGGCCAGCACACACACCCGGTAACGACCGCCCCGCCGGACAACGAATCCTAACTCGACGAAGCCGCCCGATGAGGCCTGACACAACAATTGCTTGCCGTGGCTCCACATCGGAGCCCCCCACGACCCCATGTCCTGCACAACGGTCCGACCGTGCTCGCCGGTCGTAACGGACATCGCCTCGGCCTCGAACCGCTCGATCGGCGCCTCGCAGCCCGGCGAACCGAATTCGAGCCTGAAGGCATCATTCGCATAGGCCCGGGCATAGGCATATGAGAGGGTTCCGTAACCATGGTCTCCCCAGTTCGGACCGGAACTGTTGCGGAAGACGAACATGCCTCCCCCATTCTGCCCCGGATCGTCCCGATAGCCCACGAAGGCGATGCTGTGACCGTCAAACACGCCCTCGGGTGGCGGCACATCGCGGAGACTGTGTCCGTGCAGCTTCTTCGGCCAGCGCAAGCCGCAAGCCACCGGATGCCCCAGGGCCAGCGATTCCTTCATGCCGAGCAGTTCCGCATCCGTCAGCGGCATCTTGAGGTCCCAGCGTTTGATCCAGGTCACCTTCCACCGCAGGCGGCGCGTCCTGGCATCTGCCAAGGAGGCAGCCGACGGCTGACGATGCGCATCGCTTGCCGCAGCGTACGGCATCAGGTTCGCCGAACAGATGCCCAGGACATTGAGCCCCTGCACGGCCTCGTAGAACATGGCCTGGTCACCGTGGAGCCCCGTGGCCTCATTGGCCGCCCAGATCAGAAATTCCTCGGACAGTCGTCCGGCGGAAGAGTCTGACGACCTGGCCAGTTCGTACTCGGCCAATGCCGTCACCGCAAACAGAGAGCAGGTGTCACGTTTGCCCTGGGATCGCGCCGAGAATCCCAGACGGTCGAATTGGGGTCTGAGATTCACCTCGGCGGGCAGCGACCTTGGCGTCTGGGCCGAAGCGTTGGCCGTCATGATCGCCAGACTCGCCACACCAGTGCACACGGAGAGAAACACGGGCGTTTTGAGTATTCGAATGGGCATGGCCGAGAGCATAGCCATCTGATGGGCCGAAATCAAAAACGTGGCGTTCGGCCGTGAAAGCGATTCCTGTTGAGGAGTCGCGGGCGGTATGATGCTGGAAGATGACATCGAGAGGTCGCCTCGATGTCCCCTGTGATCTTGCGACGCACGAACACCTCGGCTCAGGAGAGGCTGTTCTGAAATGGACTCTGAAACAGGGAGCACACCATGGACGCCCCCACGTCACGAGGTCGGTTTGTCCGGATCACACTCCTGAGCCTCACGGCTCTGGTCTGCTTCAGCGGCTGCGGACCCAAGAATGTGCGGTGGACCTACCAGGCGGGTACCCCGCAGCGTCTGACCCAATCGAAGCAGATCGTCCTGCTGGCCGATCCGGAAATCCGTATGCTCACCAGCGTCGTCAAGAGCGAGCTGGACTTCCGCGGCTACACAGTCCGTGTTGTGGAGTGCCCCGCCGACGCGAAACCTGCGGCCGTGACCAGGCTCATCCCACACGACACGCAGCTCGTGTTTGCCCTCTCCGCCCGGTATGAGAAGAGGCCTGTCCCGGGAACGCGCGTGAGGGTCTGGCCGTGGGTATCGGTGGACGTGACACACGGGCAACCCAAGGAGTGGTACATCCTGGTGACGGAGGCCCAGCTCGACATCAAGACGCCGGCAACCGGCGAGGCCCTGGGCAGCGTAATGGCCGAGTTCGACAAGCCGCAGGAAGAGATCGAGAAGGTGTCCCGAAAGCTCGGCGAAGGCATCGAGGAGATCCGCCGCGGCCGACGTCCCAAGACGTGAGTCAGGCGCGGTCGCACCTGCCGACTCTGCCCCCCTCTCTTCAGCCAAGACAAGAGCGAAGTCGGCCACCTGCCGTCTGATGCCGGAAATCGCGGCACTTACCGGACCCTCGAAGAATGGCCTTTTTTTCTAGGTCGGCAAAGTTGACTTGAGTAGAAGTTCTTCGAGTTGCTGCA
>CAYUQT010000091.1:0-26675 GCA_964446835.1 uncultured Planctomycetales bacterium
GTTGCGGAGAGAGAGGAAGAATCGGCGGGTCGGGCAACCGGTCCTCAAAGGACCGACCTAATAGCCCGGCGTGGCCGGGGGAGCCCCGTGAACGGGGCAGAGATGATGCAGCGGCGCCCGAGCATCGCAGGGACTAAGGTGGTGAACGGTTGGGTTCGGGGGTATGAGGGATCGCGGCTCGCGAGTACGCTCGTCCTCCCGTTGCTTCGTTCTGTCAGGACGGCGAGGAGACGCGGAGCAGGAATCGTTTGGGAGGCGTTGGAACGGTGCGGAGGGATTCTGTCGTGCCTACGGCACTGAGGCTTGTGCGGGCGTTTTCCCAGCGTTGGAAACGCTGGGCTATTTTCAGACCGTCCCTACGGGACGAAGGGAACGGCGACGGAGAGGTTGCCCCTGCCGTGCGAAATCGACGCCCAGGGGTGTCACGTCGCCATCATGGCGGGACGGATTGTCGCGGCGAGGCGGATCGACGGACGTTCTCCTCCGCCCCGCTGGGGCGGTTGTGTTGAGGAGTAATCGTTTACCACGGGCTCCGCTGCGCTCCGCCCGCGGCTACAGTCCTTCGCCCCGTCGGGGCGAGTGGCCGGGCTTCGCCCGGGTATCCGGATCGAGACGACTTGTTGTTCTACATAAGTCCCGGCATCCACGGTCTTTCAGTGGCCGGGCTCGAGGGCGTGCAGTCGCCCAGTCCGAAGGAGGACAACGCCAGGAGAGGTTATTCCGTCACGATCCGGGTTCCTCACGTGATGAATCGCTCGAGGGCTTTTCTCAGTTCGGCCAGGAGCTTTCGTGGATTGCCACCGCGGGACGAATCGAGGACGCAGTGCTCCATGTGGTCGGCCAGGAGCAGCTTGGCCGCCCGATCCAGTGCGGAGCGGACCGCGGCCATCTGCACCAGGACGTCGGAACAGGGCTGGTCCTGTTCGACCATTCGCCGGATGGCCCGGACGTGTCCTTCGATACGTGCCAGCCGCGACAGGACATTCCGCGTTTGTTTGTGCTCAGACATCGCCGGCTCCCGTATCCCCCCCGGGGGGATATGCGGTACTGTATACTGGCGGCGTTGCGCGGTCAAACGCGGCCGTCGATCGTGCGATCGGGGATCACTTCTTTGTGTACAGGATGATCGCGGAGCCCGGTTGGTCCTTGACGACGATAGGCCGCCCCTGGTCGAGCAGTGTGCGGCCTGTTATCTCGGCGGGGCTGGAGGCTTGGCGGGGTCGCGGGCGGCGTGGCGAAGCATGTTTCGCAGCAGGCGCTCGGCCACGGGGTCGGTGCCGAGGTTTTCCCGAATGCGCAGGGTGTTGAGTGTGCACTGCCCGGTGCCGAGGTTGTACACCGCGACGGTCAGGCCGGAGGCGTAGCCGAGGGAGGTGTCTATGGCGCCGGCCACCGCCTCGGCCGGCTGGATTGGGCCGGACCAGGCGCGGTGGGAGATCACCTCTCGATAGAACGTGTGATCGAGGACGCCGCCGGCGGGCAGGCCGTCGAAGATGGGGTGGTTCTTGGCCCAATCGTCCTTGTGGTAGAGCCATGTGTTCATCGTGATGAGTGTGGGCTTGTTCGCCAGCGGCAGCCAGCCGGTGGCGTCCTTGTCCTTCTTGAGCACCTCGGGGCAGAGGAAGACGGCCCTGGAGCCGCGGGCGATGTGCCGGGCGAGTTCGCCGAAGGCCTCGGGGCCGCCGGAGGCCGGCCGGTTGCCGACGAGGATGACTTCCCGTGAGGCTTGTGGGCCCGATGCGAACGAACAGGATTTTATGCCGGCCGCGTTCAGCCACTTGGCGAGGCCTGCGTCGTCGCCCCAGAGGGCAATCTCGGTTTCCAGCTTGGGCATTTCGGCAGGATCGGCCACGTAGAACTCGACCTCGCCGCCGGCGGCTGCCGCGCCCTTGCAGAAGGTGGCCATGAATCGATAGCGGCCCGAGGGTCCGTCGATAGGCACCTCCTCGGCGAAGATCGGCAGTGCAAAGCGGGGCTCGGGCTTGCCCTTGGGATCGGGGATCTTCGCGACGATCGTCTGGTTGAAGACCAGCCGATTGCGCGGGCCGACGACCTGGAGCCGGACGGGGTAGTCACCGGGCGCGAGTTTGTCTTCGTTGGCCAGGATGGCCTCGAGTTTGGCCTTGCGGCCGCGGTAGACCTGGACCGGCTCGACGAACAGGCACCAGCGGAGCGGAGAGAAGGCGTCGAACATGGCATCGATGACGCCGGGTTTGAGTTCGCGGAACTGGTTGGCGATGAGTCCTTCGCCGGTGATGCAGGGATCGACGAGGCCGGTGATGTTCTGGCCGATCACGTTGGGGTTGGCGCGAACGGCGTTGGTGCCGAGCTTTCGCAGCGGGGCCATCCAGGCGACGCACTGGCGGAAGTAGTCTTCGGGGTCGGCGAAGGCCTCGCTCAGGTTCCATCGTTGCCAGTCGGCGATGAACTGGTCGAGCATCTTGCGGTAGATGACGGCGTCTTCGCACGTGGTGTTGCCCCACTGTTCGAAGTGGCGGGTGACGCGCGCGAGGTCGACGGCGCTGCCGATGCCGTACTCGGTGATCAAGACCGGCTTGTCGGGCTGTCCGCCGTCGATCGTTCGCAGGGTGCGGATGACGGTGGCGTTGTGCGGAAGCGGCTGATAGGGGTGCAGGTCGTTGAGGACGTCCTGCCAGGTTTGAGTTCCGGGGTTGCTGAGGCTGCCCTGCGGTTGGGTTCGCAGGTTTCGGGTGAAGGGTTTGAAGGTGTGGGAACTGGGGGTTGGTCCGGGATCGAGCTGGCCGTAGCTCCAGGGGCCGTTGGGATTGTTCGTCGGGGAGTAGTCGGCCGCAGAGTCGTAGACCTTACCGCCGGGCGATCGGATGACGACGGCCAGGGCCGTGGCATCGGCTCCGTAGTCTTTGTTTCCGTAGCCACAGGCGGAGTCGATGGTATCGCCCTTGCGCACGCTGACAGACTGCTGGAAGCGCATCTGGGTTTGCTTGATGCGGGCGTTGATGGCGCCGTCAAAGAGGGCCTTGCCGTTGTGCAGCACGTGGACGTCGGTCGTGGCGAGTTCGTGGACGGCGGCGAAGACGGCGGAGAGGTCGACGGTTTCGTCGGCCGGGGCGGTCCAGCGGACGGCGGCGTATTGGCCTTCGGGGCCGGGGTGGAACGACATCTGGCCTGCGAGCCACGATTCGCCGCCGGCGCGGATGGGCTGGCGGGTGCCGTTTCGGGCTACGGAGGGCAGATCGCGGTCGGCGGGCTGCCACAGTTCGAGCCCGGCCGGGGTGCTGCCCGCCTGCGTATGCCAGTTGCCGCTGTTGAGCATGACCACTCGGGTGTCGTCGAGGGCCCGCAGGACCGGCAGCGAGGCGACGGCCTGGTCGAAGACGGGGCCCTTGGAGGTTTCGTTGAGCATGCCCCACATCACAACGCAGGGGTGGTTGCGATCGCGTTTGACCATGGCCTGGATGGCACGTGTGAAGCGCTCGGCGAGCTTGGGCGAGGGTTCCATTCGCCAGGCGGCCGGATTCTCCTGATAGACCAGCAGGCCGATCTCGTCGCACAGATCGAGTTGCGCGCGCGTGACCTGTCCGCAGAACGAACGGATCATGTTCATGCCGATGGTCTTGCAGTTGAACAGGTCGCGGCGGGGCAGGTCGGGGTCGTGGGCGACGACGATGCCGCCCGGCGAGCGCGTGTCGGTCTGGGTGCCCTTGAGGAAGATTCGCCGACCGTTGAGGCGGAAGCAGCCGTCGGCGAAGTGGAAGTCGCGAAAGCCGCATCGTGTCGAGTATTCGTCGAAGTGGCCGGTCGAGTCGATGGTGACCCGGACGGTGACGCGGTAGAGGTATGGATCGTTAAGCTCCCAGAGGCGCGGGGCGTCGACCTTCAATTCGGTGTCGATCAGGGTGTCGCCGGGCGGCAGTTGGCGGGTAAGGCGTACGGCGTTGAGGGTTGCGCCGTGGGCGGCGGGTGAGACGGTGCAGTCGAGCCGTCCCGCGGCGGGCTGCTGACCCGCGTTGCGAAGGTTGGCCTGAATGCGGATCTGTCCGGTTTTCGGGTTGGGCCAGACGAAGACGTCTTCGACGCGGACGACCGGTGCGACGATCAGCTCGACCGAATCGGTGATACCGCCGAAGTCGGTGACGAGGCCTGGCGTGTATGGGATGTTCTTGGCCCAGCGGGTAGTTTCGGCCAGGGTGATGCCGTCGATGGGCTGGTTGGTGGGGTTCAGCACGCGGACGGCGATTCGGTTGACGGCCTGGGGCTTGATGGCGTCGGTTGCGTCGAGGACGAAGGGCTCTCCGGACCCTTCGTGCCGGCCGACGTGAGTACCGTTGACCCAGACATCGGCCAAGTAGTCGACCTGCCAGAATCGCAGGAGGTAGCGGCCTTGCGCGTGGGGATGGGCCGGTGGTGTGACATCGCGCCAATACCAGGCCACGCCGTGATAGTCGGGGAAGGTGTCCTGGATGATCCAGGGGACGCGGGCGGATTTGGCGTTGGCAGCCGGCTTGCCGGTCCACCCCTGATCGCGTCCGACGTTGTCTGAGTCGGTGGCCAGCAGCCATGTCCCGTCGAGCGAAACGACGTTGGCGGCCCGAGCGGCGGCAACGGGCGCGGCGGCACAGAACAGAGTGACAAGGGTTCGCAGGGCCTGTGGTGGTCGGTTCATGGTTGTAGCCTCTCATTGTGGGGGCGCGTTTGATCGAAACGACCATGATCGTTCGGGCCGACGACCTGTCAAGCAAGGGATGCAGGGTAATCGGTCATCTCCCTTCATTCCCTGCTGTCTATATGGTTCCACCGACCAAACCAATTGCCTCCGCTATCATGCTCCGACATGCATGACAAAGACTGTGTCCACTTTCCACTTTCTGGATTGTAGGCGTTGCGTCCGGGCTCCAGGCGTATTTGCCGTGACAGTGTCCGCACTCCCCATGCATCATGGAGTCATCGTGACCGTCCGGATTCGCGGGGGACTCATTGAGTTGGAAGATGCTCTCTGAATCAGCCGCACACTCCAGCAGCAGATCGAGCGCACGGGCGACCGCATCCAGAGTCGCAGCGATGACCTCATCGAAGAATGCCGCGGGGCATTCGGTCAGACAGCTACCAGGGCAGACACAAGTGCGGTTGGGGTGATGCTTCGCGCATTCTCGGTTCCTAGTGGGGAATGCCCGATCGCGATGATGGTGGCGGTGACTGCGCTTGCGCCGGGCGTTCAGTGACTCCTGCTCGCGCGGACAGCTTGAGTGCAGGCCGTTCACGAAGTCGCCGAACCGATCCGACATGTGCACAACCGGTTTCATCTGAAATCCTCCTCAGAACGTATGCCCAGGGAAGCAGCAGGTGACAGCGCGTCTGCGTACCGGTCGCTCTGCACGGACACATGTCCGCGCCGGCACAGGACGTCGGCCGCTTCACTCTTCACGCAATCGTGATAGACAGACCGTTCAACAAACCATCCATGGCAGGATTTCAGGGCTCGCACACTTGGTCATGTGTGGTAGTCCGGAAGAATCGAAGGATTTCGTTTCGAGCCCAAGCACAACCTGTTTAGTATACCCCGTAATCCTGGAAATAGTCAAGAGATATTGCAAATTTATCTACCGAGACAATGGAGAGATGAAATACCTATTCCAATTAGTAGCGGTTCTCCGTGTTCTTACACCCAACCCCTAGTAGTTCGTTACGTGATGTGACTGGTGAGAAAATCAGAGGACTCTTCAGAAACTGCTTTCCGAAGCCTCGCATTTCTTGCTGTTAGTGGTGTAAGGGATCAATCCAAGTTGCCCTCTGTCCCTCGTGGATAGCATCTTCGGCTCTGGCAGGGCAAGACCGAAACGGGGCGTCCTTCATCTTCTGTTTGTGTCAACCGCGATCGGTCCGTTTGTGTCAACTATTTCTCTGTTGCGTTTGCGCTGTGTCTCTGCCCATTCCTCCAGATTCGACGGCGGCTTCTCCAACGGCAAGGGCACCAAAAGCATGTGTCCGCACTTTGTGCAGGCATTTCCCTCCTTGACCTCGGCACCGCATTCCTGGCATTTCGCAAGCATTAGCTCCCCGCAAATACCGCAATAATGGTCCTCGGTGAGGATGAACTTCGGCCGCAGCACCACCTCCTTACCCATCACGTAAGGCATATTCGTAGCACAACTTGGGTTCGTGCAGTACTTTCGTTCTGGTATAGATTCAAGAGGAGATTCGAGGAGTTGGGAGAGGTCAATTTCAAGTACCTTGGCCAGTTTGTCTATCTTGTCCTTTGACAGGACAGACTCGTCACCGTTCTCGAAGGCACTCACCTGACTTTGCGATGATCCAATCCGATTCGCAGCTTCTGTTTGGGTCAGCCTCCTCTTCTTCCGCTCGGAACGAAAGAGCCATCCCAGCAGCTTTGGCGAGGCATGAGGCACTTGATTTCTCCGGAAGGCGATCATTCGATACTAACTGAATATCGACCAGAAGTCCAGAGGACATCGCCAAATCCACGCTTTGCCTTCACGCAGCAGTACGGTCCTGTTGTCCTGCGAACGACCTTCCCTCGCGATCCGTTCATGGACATCCCTTCATTGGCTCGTGGTCGGACTACCGGCCTCATGGGCGGTGGTGAATGCGCCGGCCCTGTCAACACAGGTTTGCCGGAGTCTATCAGCGGACCGCAGGGGTCATGGTGGCGCGGTGGTGCTGGACGCGGTGGTTGCGGGCGGGGGGGCGTGCAGGACGACGACGGGACAGCGGCCGGGGGCGATGGCGCCCAATCGGCGGGTGTTCAGATCGAGCAGCAGAATCTGATCCGCCATTTCGAAGACGACCTTGTCATCGGGAAGAATCGTTCCATACTGAACCGGCCAAGTGCCTACCGGCGTGTCGAGACAGACTTTTAAGGTGAGGCCCGTCTTCTGGTTGGATGCCTGCAATCCGACCCACCATCTCATGTGAACCTTCCAGTCACGCCGATCGGCGGGTCTGTAGTCCATGGGGGGCGCGTACAGTTTCCAAGTGTGAATGGTCGTCGTCTTCACTCCGTCCAGGAGACGATCTTCTCTGTAGACGAAATCGGGGATCGTCGAGAGTCCGACATCGGACACCAGGACTTCATTCGGTGTGTTCCATCCGAGGCACAGCGCCCAAGGCTGGCCTTCGCCAATCTGCCTCAGGAAGAGGTCTGCAAAGTGATGGTCCTGGAGACCAACGGCCCTGATCTTCTGCTGACCTTGACCGTTCAGCTTTGTAGTATGGAGGTTCCCCAGGTCGGAGGAGAGATAGAACACGGTGGCGTCCAGCCGGGTTTCGGATACCACGTTGGGATCGAGCGTGACCTCGGTGAACAACGTGTAGCTGCCCATTTGGCTTGCGAGGCCGACGAGGCCGATGTAGGTGGCCGTCTGAACCAACAAGTCGGCGCGGACGGACCTGGGCAGCCGACGTGGCGAGGGTCCCATGGCCCAGAAACAGAAGGGCCACTCGAGGAGAAGCGTCAGCAGGAACGACAGCAGGGCCGAGAGCCAGAAGGCCTTCCGGATGAGTCCTTCGAGTTCGTAGACGGACACACCGTTGTGCAGGATGGCTTCCCTGGCAAAGCCGATCAGGAAGAACCCCACAAAGGCCGAGACGTAGTTGCCGAGGATCATGACGAGCACGGCCCGCATCCGCGGCGCCTTGAACAGCCAGGCGATCAGAAGCCCTTCGATCAGGCCGATGATGGCGTTGCCGATGTACAGATACGTCGCTGTGGCGATCATCATGGCGCTGCCGACGTTGGCCATCGCCGGCGCGGCGGCTCCCACGAGAATGAGGGCGGCCATCCAGGCGCCATGTCGCATGAGGTTGGGACGCATTCCTCGGTTTATAGACGAACCACATTTGTCCGGCAATGCATCACGCCGACCTGAGCTTTCCGGTGAAGACGGCGAATGGACGGGTCATGGCGTTTCGGAGCCCGCGTCCGCGTCCGTGTCGGGGTTGAGCGTTCGAGCGATCAGGCTCTTGAGCTCGGCGATCCGGAACGGTTTGCGGACCAGTCGTGTGTTCTCGGGCAGTTTCGCGTCGAGACTCGGGTCCGGACGTCCGGTCATGACGATGGCCGGCGTTCGGCAGCCCCCGGCTCGGATCTCGCACAGACAGTCGACACCGCTGCGTTTGGGCAGATCCACATCAAACAGCAGCAGGCGGAACGCCTCTTTGTCCTGGTTGAATGCCTCCAAGATCGAAGGGCCCGTTTCGACGGCGGTAATGCGGTACCCTTCCGATCGAAGCATCGTCGTAAGGGTCTCGAGTATCTGCACATCGTCTTCGGCCAGCAGGATTCGTTCTCCCTTACCGCGGGCCTCGGGCCTGGCGCGTCGTGTGGCGGGGCGGTCGATGCCGGGTTGCACGCGGGGCAGGAAGACCTTGAATGTGGTGCCCCGTCCGACGCTGGAGTCGACCTCGATCCGTCCGCCGTGTTCCCGAACGATGCTGCCGATGATGGAGAGCCCGAGGCCCGTGCCGTGACCTCGCGGCTTGGTGGTGAAGAACGGTTCGAAGATGCGGGATTGGACTTCCGGCGACATCCCGATTCCGGTGTCACTGACGGTCAGACAGGTGAATGGGTATTCCGATGGTGGTGAATCGGCCGGTAGGCCGCCTTCGCCGGCGGCGGCCAGGGAGGCGGTGACCCACAGGGTTCCGCCTTCGGGCATGGCGTCACGGGCATTGACGGCCAGATTCATGATCACCTGCTGGAGCTGCGTGGCGTCGGCGTTGATCCAGAGGGGAGATTGACGGGGTGTCTCGACGATCAGCTCGATCGAGGCCGGCAGCACGCGTCGCAGCATCTGCGTGGTCTTCTCGACCGTTTCGCACAGGTCCATCCGCCGCTTTTCAGGCGGCACCTTGCGGCTGAAGGTCAGGAGCGATCGTGTCACGCCGGCCGCCTGCTGGGCGGCCTCGCCGATGGCATTGAGGCTCGTGGAGATGTCCTCATTCTGTTCGAGAGACAGTTTGATCAGTTCGACGTTTCCGAGGATGACGGTGAGGAGGTTGTTGAAGTCGTGGGCCACGCCGCTGGCGAGCTGTCCGACGGCTTCCATCTTCTGGGCCTGCTGGAGCTGGTCAGCGAGTTCCTTTCGCTCGGTGATGTCGCGGATCAGTCCGTCGTACGAGGTAATGCGGCCTTTGGAACCGCGGTGAGCAACGGCGGTGCTTTGCACCCAGCGCAGTGCACCGTCCTTGCGTCGGATGCGGTGTTCGAGGGGTTCGGGGGTTTCGCCAGACAACACACGAGAGGCCTGCGCAAGGACAGCCGGCCGATCGTCTTCGTGAACCATCCGGATCCACAGGGAAGGGTCGCTGCGCAATTCATCCGATGCGTAGCCTGTCACCACCTCACACGCCGGTCCATGAATGGTCTCGACGGCGCGCCCGTTTTCGACGCGAACCGTATAGATGTAGTCGGTGACGGCCTGGGTGATCCGCCGATAGCGTTCTTCGCTTTCCCGAAGGGCAATCTCGGAGTGTTCCGCGGCGATTCTCGCGTCCTCGGCATCTTCGGCCAGGCTCACGGCCGCTTTCCTCTGCCGTTGCAGTTCCCGGTTTCGGGTGTCCAATTCCTGAGCCTGGTGCCAGATATCGGCCTCCGTGGCCTTCTGGCGGAGTCGCTCGAGTCCCATGGTTCCGATCAGTTCGGCGCAGCTTGTGAGGAAGCCGAGGATGGCCGGCAGTTTCTCCTTCGGCACGTGAGGCACACGGGAGAGCGCTTCCAGATAGCTCTTCTCGTCGAAGCCGAATTCGGCTGCCTGCCGCCGGAAGAAGGTCTCATCGGCGGGCCCGATCAGGAACTGACCAATGAACATGTTGGCCCGATGGCGACCTTCGATCACGATGGGTGAGGCCGCATCGATCAGGCCATTGGGACATTGATACATCGAGAACCGCTCGCCCTGCTTCAGTCGACCGGCCAGGAGGGTGTCGCTCTCAATACAACGCGAGCAGGTTCGCTCGTTGGGGCGGTGGAAATCGGTGCAGATGCGCTGCCACCGCGCACCGATCAGCACGTGGCCCTTCAGGTCGATAACGGCCGAGGCAATTCCCATGGCGTCGCAGAAGTGGTCGAGCAGACGCTGCATCTGGTCGAGGTCGATCAGGTCTGTCAGATCGTGGTCTTCGGACTGCGTGTCGAGGTGCGAGGCGGCCAGCGAGTCTCTCGGCGGCGCGTTATCGTCGTCTGTCGATGTGGATTCCTTGTACGACAGGTCAAAGGGTGGTGGCTGTCCTGCCGCCGCGGAGAGTTCGTTGATGGTCTTCTTCAGCTCGATGATGCGATGTTCGCGACCGGTGGCCAGACGGTTGAAGTGTTCGATCTCCTCGACGTACTTGCGGAGTTGCTCCTCCGCCTGTCTGCTCTCGGTGATGTCCTCGGCCGTGCCCAGGACGCCAATGATTCGACCGTCGGAATCTCTCAGGGGGATCTTGCTGGTTCGAAGCCATATGGTCCTTCCGCCGACAACGGTTTCCGGCTCTTCGATGCCCATCTTGGGTCGTCCGGTTTCCATGACAGCCCGATCGTCCGCCTGGAAGCTATCGGCCTGCGGCCCTTTCCACGGCAAGTCCTGATCGGTCTTGCCCACCATCTCCTCGGGAGAGGCCAGACCGGCATCGGCAGCGCACCGCCGGTTGCAGCCGAGATAGACGGAATTGCAATCCTTCCAGAAGACGACGGCAGGAATCGTATCGAGGACGAGCCCCAGCATCTGGCGGGAGTGTCGCAGGAGTTCTTCGTTTTGCCTTTGTTCGGTGATGTCGTTCATGACCGTCAGCAGATACTGAGTGCCCTGCACCTCGATGACCTCGGCGGAGAACCGGCCGCAGCGCAATTCACCCGTGCGAGTTCGGACGGCCGTTTCGTAATTCCGCAGATGCCCATTCTCCTTGAGTTTCTGGATGAGGACGGCGCGTTGCTCAGGATCCGAGAAGATCTTGAGCTCGACGGCGGTCTTTCCGATGACCTCCTCTCGGGGGAAGCCGAGGGCCGCCACGAAACGATCGTTGATGTCGAGGAAGCGTCCCTCTTGAATCGTGCTGATGGCCATCAATGCGGGACTGGCATTGAAGGCCTTCTGGAATTTTTCCTCGCTGCGTCGCAGTGCTTCTTCGGCCTGCTTGCGCTCGGTGATGTCCTCGTGTACGCCGAGAACGCCGTAGACCTCGCCGGTCTCGTCGGTGAGCGGGACCTTCGTGGTTTCGATCCAGGATCGGGTTCCATCGGCCCGTCGGAGCGGCTCGCGAATGTGCCGCTTGGGTCGGCGGTGTTCGATCACTTCTCGGTCGTCGGCGCGATAGGCCTCGGCCTCTTCGGACTGCCAGGGAAGGTCAAAATCGGTCTTGCCGATGACCTGGTCGGCGTGTTCCACTCCCACGGCCCTTATGAAGGGCTCATTGCAGCCCAGGAAAGCTCCTTCGCGGTCCTTCCAGAAGATCGATTGCGGCACGGAGTTCAGGATGTGCGTCAGCATGCTTCGGTTCCGCCGGAGCTCCTCATTGGCGTGGGCCAGTTCGGCGGTCCTCTGGCGGACTCGTTCTTCGAGCGAGGCCTGGATGGCGTGCAGTTGTTCGACGAGCTCGTTGAAGGCCGCTCCCACGACGCCGATTTCGTCGGTCCCGCCCACCTCCAGGGGTTTCAGTGAGGAGCTTTCCGGGTGGGCAGCCATCGTGCGGAAGTGGTGTGCCATGCTCCCCAGCCGCCGCGTCACGACGAAGCGAAACACACCGATCACCGATCCGAACAACAGCGCCAGCCCCATGACCAGCACCAGCGATTGCTTGCGCGTCTCGGACATCAGGGCGGCATGCATCTTGTCCAGGGGGATCGCCACGGTATCCAGCCCGGCCACATCGCCCACAGTTTTGTGGAAGCTCGCCGTACTGCCGTAGCGTTTGAGGAGGGTGGCCGGGGCATCCTTCGGGTCGCCATGACATCGGAGGCAATCCGGCTTGACCCATTTGGGCACAAAACGGGCCAGGTAACGCTTGCCGTCGAACTGGACCTCGCCGGTCCATTCCGAAGCCTCACGATGAGTGCGAAAGTACTGCATCATACGCTGTTCGTCCGAGTTGGCCTTGTTGACGGGATTTCGGGGATCTTCGGAGGCGAACCGGATGATGTAGTCGGGGAACTTCTTGCGGACCTCTTCAAAGATGGACCGCGAGATGAAGGAGGTGGACATCGTTTCGGGCATGAAGCCGTCTTTGCCCAACAGCTCTTCCATCACGGGACGGATCTTGTTGGCGGCGTAGTCGCGGATGGCGAGGTTGAACTCCAGGGCCAAGGCCACCTGCTGACTGACGAGGTCGGCGGCATGCCTCTGACTCGTCTCATGGGTTCGATAGAGCAGGAATATGGAGAACAAGATGGCGAGCAGTCCGAAGGGCAGGACGAAACGAGTCCCCACACTTCTCATGTCACGATCTCCTGAGCGTTCGCCAATGGCCGGCGGATTTGAGACAGTCCGCTCGTCATGGGAGATGATCTATCGATTCCATAATACGGGCTTCGATGGGAATTGGGGAGTCCGGAGGCCGGTGTGTTGCGTGGTGTTTCGTGCACAACAACCGTGCCCTCCGTTTGCGGCTCAGGGGTTGCCGGTCGACGAGGTTGGGCGTGTTCCGCGAGCGGCGGCCTCTTGTGAACTCAAGGCACGGCCGTAGACAAGCATGTTGTCGATGTCGCAATCGCAGTGCCAGTTACCGAATCGCCAGCCGAGGTTGATGCGTGTTTGCGGACCGGAGGGCAGGGCGAGGACGGCATCGCCGGCTCGCTTGCCTTCATCCGGGCGGAGCTGTTCGGTTCCGTCGAGATACAGCCGCACCCGCTGCTGATCCCAGGTGACCACAACGTGATGCCACTGATTCGGCTCCCAGTGGGTGACAGCCCCTTCGGCGGAACCGTGCAGATGGCCGACGTGGTCTTTCATCCGGACGCGGAGTTCATGGTAGATCGTGCAGGCCTCCAGGGCGTCGATGAGGGGTGTCGCTCCTTCGACGCTGAAGATCGCCCGCTGGCCCGGCGCGGTGGGCTCTTTCTTGAAGTGAAGTCGGACCCACAGCTCGATCGATCCCGGCCGGGCCAGCAGATCGGCCGGTGCGGGCAGCCAGGCGTATCCCCCGCGTCCTACGTGGATGGCCTGCCCGGACAGGCCGGGGACGAATTCGGTGGAGCCGACGACGCCTCCGACCCGTGGGCCGTCGGGGGTGTCGCATTTGAGGTCGCCGTCGAAGGCCGCCTTCAGGAGGACCTCAGGCCTCGGGCCGGTGGACGCCGGTGCCGGGGTCTGAACGAGCGGTTGGGGTGACGGTGGCAGGGCATCGGGGGAGATGTTCTCTCGCACGAAACAGGCGGCGGTATAGGGTGCCCGTCTCGTGTCGATCGAGAAGGTCTTGCCATCGACCTGCGGTTTCATCTCGCGGACCCTTTGCCAGAACGCCCGGGTGGCGACGGCCAGATAGCGCCGGTCGCCGGTGAGCTCGTAACCGAACCGGAAGGCGTCAACCACCTCCATGTTCAGATCAGCGGTGCCCACGAGCCGATGGGGGCGATTCATCGCGTTGAACTCGTAGACGAACGTGTCGGTTTGCGGGTTCCACATATGATCGATGAGCCAATTGAGGCTCTTGACGATGATCGGGCGGAGTTCCGGGTCGTGCGTGATGTCGTAGTAGGCGGCCAAGCCGTCGTGCAGGATACCGGTCATGAAGACCTTGGCGCCGTCCATCATCCACGATCGCCACCACTTGCCGTGGGCATACTCGGCCAGTGGGTCTTTGGCATAGGTCTTGATGTAGGCCACGATCTTCGTCGCGGCATTCAGGTACCTCGGGTCGCCCGTGGCCTCGTATGCCCGGCACAGGGCCAGCAGGGGCCAGCCGAGCTGCCGCTCGGCGCCTGCGAGGATGTCGCGGATCCGATCGGAGCCCGGCCCGTCGGCGATGGTGGCCACACGATCGGCAATCATGCGAACGGCCGACAGGCTTCGTTCATCGCCGGTCATGAGGTAGGCATCGGCGGGGCAGTCGGTGAAGACATGACCCCATTCCATGTGGGTGGTGACGGCCTCGTGGGTCTCGGCGTGGTCGGCATAGCCGTGGTATCGCTGGTCGCCGGTCTGGTGATCGACATCGATATCGATGAAGTGCTGATTGCAGGCAACGGCGAAGTCGAAGAAGTCGCGATGGCCGCTGCGGGCGTAGAGCAGGAAGGCGGCATGGCCGGTGTCGTATTCCAGATCGCCGCGCGTGAGCTTGTTACCGTAGCCGCCGTGGTACCAGTCGCCATAGTGGAGCATTCCGTTTTCTCGAGGCCAGGTCTGGCGCTGTTGGCGGAGCGTTTCGAAGGCAGCGTGGACCTTCTTGTCGTATTCCCGGGTCTGGGGGGCCCCTTCGGGCGAGAGCGGCCCGAGCGCGCCGGTGGCGCAGAAGTACTGGGCATCGGGCGTGGCGATGAGCGGCTCGTCGAACGCCCTGAGGCGCTGGGCCCCGGCAAGGCCGTCCTGGCCTCCGCGGAAATCGTAGAGGACGTGGTGGGTCTTGGCCCGTGTGCGGCCCAGCTTGAGCATGTCGCCGCCGCAGGGGCTCCACAGAGAGAGGGTCATGCGATCCGGCGACACTTCGATGGCCTTGGGGGCCAGATGCCGAAAGTCGCGGATCGCGACACCGACCGAGCCGTCCTGGCCGCTCTGGATTGCCCAGCCGTCCAGGCAGCGGCCGGCCTTCGACAGGTTGCCCGTCATCCCGACGCGGCAGATGAGTTGGGAGTCCACCGTCACGGCGGCGGTCTGCTGGGCGCTCAACATGCCTTCGGTGGTTCCGGCGTCTCCCGGAAGGACGAAGCGGTGGCCATTGCCCAGTGTCGGCGTGAGGTCGACGGCGATCTCGCGGATGTCGTGCAGCTCGGGTTTGCCGAGACAGATGAACGTGTACTCGGCCTTGATACAGGGTTGTCCGGCGTAGAAGCGCCAGCGGGTGTCGAGCTTGTAGAGCCGCTCGGCGCGGGGTCCTTCGAGCCAGCCGACGGTGCGAACGGTGGCGCGGACGGGACCGGTCTCTTCGACCTCGACGAGGTCCGGTTTGACCTTGGACGAGGAATGGACAGAACCGTCCGCAAGTACGAAGCGCATCGGCGTTCCGCCCGAGGCCAGCCGAAGGTCTACCTCGTCGCTGTGCAGCAGGACGTCGTCGAAGCCGATGAGCCGGTTCTTCGGCATCCGGATGCGGAGCCAACCGGTTCCGATCCGGATCTCGTCGGCCTCCTGGCGAACGTCGACCGGGCACATCGGCTGCGGGCCGTTACCCGGAACGAGTGTGTACGCACGCTGCGCACGGGGCGGGCCATCGGCCAGGAACTGGACCAGCAGCCATTTGACGCTGCCGTCGGGCCATCGGCCGAGGACTCGGGTCTGAGTAGGCAGTGGGCGGCCTGTCTCGGTCTCGACGTGCATTGGCTGGTCGGGTCGAAGGGTGCTCTTGGCGAAGGGCACACCCGAGCAGACGGCTTCCTCAACCCGCGCGATGCCCAGTCGATCGGCAACCGTAAGGCGCACTCTGAGAGGTAGTGCCTCACCCTGCGTGGGGACAACGGACAGGCCCGAGATCATCAGGCTCGCGACAAGGGCATGACAGGACAGGTGGTTCATTGCGAGTCTCGCTTGAATGATGTCTGGATATAACGTGGGCTGAAGGGAGGAAACAAGCCTCCCGGCCCGCCACGGCTCGCGAGTACGCTGGCCCTCCCACACCCGGTGCCGCCATACCCATACGCGAAATACTCTATCGGGCGGTATCGGGGGCTCGCGAAAGGGCGCCCGGCGTGCCCGCCCCGTCGGTACAGATCACCCGAAAGCCGACGTTGAAGACCTGTCGCCAGGGATCATACGCACCCCGACTGGCCGATCGCGCCCGATGAGGGCGATCGTGCCATGAGCCGCCGCGAACGATCTTTGCGCCCGCAGTGCGCGGGTCGTCGCGCCCGTCGGCGGCGTCATAGGGGTATGCCTTGCAGGTCGTGCGGGTCCACTCCCACGCATTGCCGTGCATGTCGTGGAGCCCCCAAGCATTCGGTTGATAGGTGCCCACGGGGGCCGAGATACGGAACTTATCGTTCACGCGAGCGACCGCCGGTCTCCATTGGGGGATGGCGCCCGAGGGCAGCTTCCAGGGGTCATACGTGTCGATGTGCTTGAAGGCGGCGTCGGCGAGATTGGCGAATTGCGAGAAGTCAGTCTCTGGATCGCCGTAGGACATCGGGGAGTTCGCGCCGGCCCGGCAGGCGTATTCCCACTCGGCCTCGGTGGGCAGTGTGAAGGGGCGTCCTGTCCTGTCGGACAGCCATCGGCAGAAGCCCCTCGCCCGATCCCACGAAACCCGCACCACCGGCTGCTTCGCCCCATTGGCGGGATAGCCCCGTTCTTCGACACTGAAGTGGAGGAAGTCGCCCGACTCGATTCGGCTGTCGTGCGTGGGATCGAACAGGGCATACTGTTCGTTGGTCACCTCGAACATGCCCATCCAGAAGGGCTGTCGGATATGGACGCGTGTCAGGGGGCGTTCGTCGGCCTCGCCCTGCGGATCGCCCATGATGAACTCACCGGCCGGGATTCGTACCAGTTTGAGCTCGACGCCCCGGCCGAGATCAACGGTGAACTTGGCTGGGCCGGCGGCGGACTGACGGCGTTTGGCCTCGTCGGCGCCGAAGGGCCAGCCGGCGCAGCGGACATCCTCGGCAGACTTCCGGGCCTGCTCGACGGGGGCCTTTGGACTGGGCGGCAGGGGCGTGGGGGCGGTCATGGCCTCGGGGTCTTCGTCGATGCCGGCATAGCGTTTCGTCATCTCTCGCCGGCGATCGCGCTGGTGGTTGACCTTCTGATCGCCGACGATCTCGTGCCACGTGCCGTGGGCTGGGGTGTGAAGATCGATCCAGGTGATCAGGCGGTCCCAGGCCTCGGGGGGCAGGGTGACGCCATGGTGGCCTTTGCGGAGAATCTGAACGAGTTCCGTCGTGTCGGCATGGTACTCACACGGCGTCAGGAGGTGCATGTCGCTTTCCATGGGCGGCGCGCGGACGAATCGGCGGAGGGCGAAGTAAGACGACGTGAACTGGAAGCCGTATTTCGCCCGAAGATCGACGCCGTCAAGCCGAACCTCGCGGAGCGGGCGGAAATCGACGATCGCCTTGCCGTCGGCCTGTTTCTGGCCGCCGTGGCAGCCGACGCAGTATTGATCGAGAACCGGCTGGACCTCGCGAGAGAAATCGAAGCCGCGCGTCGGTCCCTGAAAGGGCGTGATCTCCGATGGCGCCCGGCGCGAGGCCAGGCTCGATCGCGTCGGCGGACCGGAGTTCTGCGATTCGTGGCAGCCGACGCAGGAGAGCACCTCGCCCGGCATGGCCGTCATCCAGCTTCGCATGAGCTGGAGGGCATTGCCGCCGCCGTCCAACGGCTGGATCGAGATCGGCGTGTTGGCCGGCACGCGGAAGCTCGCCGAGCCGTCGGGTTCAACCGGGACCGTGCCGATGATCCGCTTGATGTCCCACGGACCGTCGAGCCCGATCCGGTTGGCCTGTCCGCCCATGCCGTGATAGGCGAAGTGATACGTGAAAAGGCGCAGCTTCTTGACTGTGCCGCGGGGGACGCCCTTCAGGCCGTTGCCGACGTAGATGTCGGTCAGGTGAATCAGGGCGTCGCTGCAATCCGGCTGGACCCTCGAAGGGATGACCGGCGGTGTGGTGGTCTTGCGGAACGGAACGGGTTCGAGCAGGGCGTAGCCTTCGACCTCTTTGATCAAGGTCATGTTGTCGAACACATCGGCGAGGTAGATGCTCCAGTTTGAGTCGGGCGTCGGCTTGGCCGAGACGAGGAAGTATTTGTCACTGAGCGGATACGGATGCAGGAACTTGGGCCAACTGCCGTCGACCAGTTGATCGCGGATGATCGGTTCGACCTTCTTCTGGTATCCCGGAATCCGCTGAATGACGCCGCCGGCCTCGCGGCGACCCTGGGCGGTGTCGAACAAGACCAGTTCGCCCATTCGCGGCACGCCGTGATGTCCGCCTATGACGGCCACGAACTTCGTGGGGTGGTTGGGGACGGGGCGGGCGTAGAACATGGCGTTCGGCCAGTAGGAATTGCTGCCGTAGTATTCCATCTGTTCCGTGCCGTCGGGGTTCATGTGGAAGAGGATGCGTGAGGCATAGTGGGGAATGTCGGAGTATTCCCACCGCAGGTAGAGTACGCGGCCGTTGCCCAGAACGGTGGGGCACCAGTCATGATCCTGTTCGTAGGTCAGGCGGCGGATGCGGCCCGACGGGGTGTCCAGAAGGTAGAGGTTGCAGACGTGCGACGACCCCGTGACGCAGGGCACGCCGACGAACGGCGCCGTCGAGCAGAAGATCACATTTCCGTTGGGCAGGTAGCAGGCGTCGTAGTTGTCGACATCGGGCTGCTCGATGAGCGGGAGCTGCCTCAGGCCGGTGCCGTCGGTCTTGAGTTCAAAGACCTGCCATCGGCGGTTCGCGCCGGGCATCGAGAAGAGCATCCGATCGGCGTCGGGGTGGAGGTCCACATCGCCGACGAACTTCGAGCCGTTGCCGTCGGGGCGGAAGAGGGGCGTCAGCTCACCCTCGGGCCGGACGGGCGAGAGTGTGGAGATCTCGTTGTCGTAGCCGGTATGCGGCAGGCTCGAGTTGCTCTCCCAGTTCTGCATCAGACCCAGTTGTCGAGGGTTTCGCTTGATGACCAGCAGCCGGTCGAAGCTCAGTAGCGGGTTGGACAGCAGGGCCTCCCGCGAGACCTTCACGAGCTCCTCGACGTCGGCCAGGGCGCGTTCGTCTCCGGCGGCGAGTCGTTCGAGCAGGGCGGGGGTGTCCTTTTCGCAGTGGGCCATCTGCCGGGCATAGTAGCTGCCTTTGGGGTAGGCCTCGGGGAAATCGCGCGTGAGATCGTCAATTGCCAGACGCAGCGACTTGCTGTTGATGGCCCGCAGGCCTGCGGTGGCCGCGTCGAACCGCCGTGAGAGATAGTAGATCTGGCGGACGGCCTGGAGATCGGCGTCGGTTCGGACGGCGGGGGCCGACCGTGCGGCGCGTTCGGCCAGAGTCGGAAGACGTCGGCAGGCCTCGGCGTAGCGATGGGCCAGCCCCGACAGGTCGCCCGGTTTCCAGTCGGCCTCCCAGATGCGGTCCTGCTGCTCCCAGGCGATCTCCCTTCGGGGCAGGGCGTCGGCGAAGTCGCGTTCGACAGAGCGCCAGAGGGCGGCACGGATATGTTGTAACTCGTCGCGTCGGATTTCGACACTGCCCTGGCCGTTGAATTGGAGGGCTTTGCCGACCTTTCCGTCGACACATTGCGCATTTCGAAGGGAGCCATTTCGGCCGTTGCCCGAGGTATCCGTCGCGTCGGAATCGAAGGTCCAGCAGGCCACGAGGCGGTCGGGTGCCGGGGGGGTCGGTCCTTTGCAGGAAGCCGCTATCTCGACCGGGGTGAGGGCTTTGTCGTAAAGGCGGACCTCGTCGAGATCGCCCTTGAAGCCGTTGGGCGGCCAGAAGTCGCGGGCCGTCAGGCCGATTCGGAGGATATGCCCGACCACGTCGGCATCGGGGGTGAGATTTCCGCCGCCGTCGGGGGTGCCGTCGACGTAGAGTGTGAGGCGGTTCTTGCCGGCCCCTTCAAACGTGACGGCCACGTGATGCCATTTGCCATCGGCGACGTTCGTCCGGCCGGAGAGGACACCGACGCAGCAGGCGTCGAACCCCAGCAGACCGTTGCGAACGAAGATGGCCTTGCCGCCGCGCTCTGCCCAGACCCCATTGGCCGACGAGATGGAGAAGACCGTGCCGCCGGTGGTTGTTCGGATCCAGGCTGTCAGGGTGTAATCCGATCGGCCGAAGTCCGGCAGGGGCCGGATCGGTTTCGCCTCGCCCTGTTGGCGAATGGCGGCCTCTCGAGAGAGGCGAAGGGTTTCCTGCCAGGTGGCCTTTCGGGTGTAGAACTGCGAGGGATCGCGGTTTTGGGCGAAGCAGGCCTGAGAGTGCGGAAGGGCGGAGGCAAAGAGAAACGACAACAGTACGCCAAGGATCGGAACCGACCGGTCATACGCCATGCGCGGAGGCCTCCTCTCCCGCCAGAAACTGCAACTCCGTCAGGATAGCCTACCGGGCGTGACGAAGGAAGCGTGCGACGGGAGGTTCGGCGCGAGAACGGGGCCGGCCCTTGTGCGGAGCCGGCCCCTTGAATTCATCTTGATGGCCAGAGCCCGATTGGTCCAGTGATTGGGATTCGGATCGGCCTACTTTGCGATCGTCAGTTCGTACCGCCTCGGCTCGGTTGACGGGGTGGTCCACTCGATGATGGCCTTGTCGCCGTCGAGCTTGTATTCGAAGAGCTTGCCCGTGATCGGGTCGATCGGAATCGGCACCTCGGTGATGTCCTCGAGCCGGGCGGGCAGCTTGCGGTCGTGGGCTGCCGCATAGAGGCGGATCGCCTCGATACATCGCAGGACGGCGATCCTTCGATCGAACCGCGTGGTAATGTAGTGGGCTCTGTGAAGGGCCGGCAGGAAAGTCGCACCGAGCAACGCCGAATCATCCTTCTCCTTGGCGAGTTTTTCCAACTCCTGGTTGGCTTCCTCCACGGGCGCCTTCGCCTGCCAGTAGGGCAGGGCGAACCATTTGAAGACCCGGTCTCTCATGGCATCGTAGTGATCCATCCAGTAGATCAGGATCGCCTGCTTGACCGGCATGGCTTCCAACTCTTTGGGCGAAAGACCCTGTTCGGACAGATAGCGCTTGGCCTTCGGCCCGACACGAATCACTGTCTCGGTGATGTGCAGGATCCTCTCGGCGTCGGATGCGTTGGGCACCATCAGCTTTGCCCCTTGAAGATAGAGGTCGTCCCATTGCTGGGGGGTGAGCCGGGCCTTTCTGGGGTTTCGAAGCTCTGGTGAGGCCGCGATGGGCCAGAACCGTTCGCCTTCCAGCCCCCGGCGTATGTCAATGAACGGGCTGGACAACTGCGTGAGCGCCCAGTAGAGGTTCGGGCAATTGGGGCACGAGACCAGCGCCTCGGCCTGGTCGGTCATCAGGGTACCTATCGCCACGCCGACCAGTGTAGAGATCAGAATCGGCGAGTCGGCAGTGTGTCGGGCCATCGCGAATCCGATTTGCATGTCGTGGACGACATCATTGATCCGGCCTTCGGCGATCCCAAGGCGGGCACGAAGGGCCAGCAACTTTGCCAGATTCCGTTGCTTGGAGAGGTACGGCAGTAACAAGTCGAAACCCTCGCTGCGAATGGGTTGCTCCCAGTCGCACGTCTCTCGAAACGCGCCGAGCTCGACTTGGTGCAGAGCCGACGGGCCTTCCTTCACCAAGCGGCGGACCTTGTCCAGGGGCAGGTCCTTCACAGGAAGTTGTATCCAGTCTGATACGTCGTCCATCGAGGGTTCTTTCATATCGGTGGGCAGCAGCAGGTGGCCTGTCATATACATCAGAACCGCGTTGCCGGGGGTCTTGTCTACGAAGTCGGGCAAGAGTTGATACTTGAGTGCCGGCTTGGGTTCCGAAGCCGGGTGAAGGGTCATTGGGACCACCCGGGGTGCCGAGGTCGGCGCCTTGGCGGCCACGGCGCCAATTTGGGCCGTCATGGGTGCGGCCACTATGGAAAACAAGGCAGTGAACAGAAGGATGCGTTTCATAGAAGCTCTCCCAGTTCTTTCAAGGTTTGAATCGCCGGATGGGTCTGCCATTTCGGCGCCTTTTCCGACGTGTCCGGAGATCGTTCCAACGATTCCGAAGGTCCGCCTGACCGACGGGTGGACAGGCCGGGCTCCGACAGGGCATCTACGCCTCGGGCCAGAACCTCGTTCCGCAGCTTGAGGTAACCGCCCTCGACCTGCGGCGATCCCGATCCACGTCCCCACGTGCCCGCACTCGCCCAGGGCCCCGCCGATGTGGCGGGGACCTCGCGGGTGAGGTACACGATGCGTTCGGCCTGACGGGGTGCCGGTCGCGCGAAGACCGACAGACCCAGCGCGAGGGCGAGTGCGGCGGTCGCGCCCTGCCACACACGGTCCCTTCGCCCGGCCGAGGCCTGGCCGGCATGAAACATCATTCGATCGCGATCGATGGACGGGCCGGCGGGTCGCAGCCCGCCCAGGGCCAATTCGAGCTCACGCTCGGCAGGTGTCAGGTTTTCTTCGTCGGGCATGGTGCCTCCAGTCTTTTTCGGATCGCCGCAAGGCCGGCCTTGTAGCGGCTGAACAGGGTCGAGACCGGCTGCTCGACGATGCCGGCGATCTCTTCCAGAGTCATCTCGCACCAGATTCGCAGGACGATCACCTCTCGCTGTTCATGCGGCAGCGATCGCAGGGCGTCCTGCGCCGTCTTGGCATCGATCGGGTCGTCGGGACGACCCTCGAACCAGCGCGGGCGGGCTTCTGAGGCCTGTTGCGCGTGGCGCTCGCTTCGGTGCCGCGAGCGAATCTGGCTGATAGCGGCGTTTCGTACGGATCGAAAGAGCCACGCCTTGACATTGGCCGGCGCCGCCCGCTGGGCCATCAACCGCACGAAGACGTCTTGAACGACGTCCTCGGCGACCTCTGCAGGCAGCCACTGCCTGGCGTAGAGAACCAGGGCGGGTCCGAAGGCATCGAACCAGCGGCTCAGTTCCGTCGGCTCTATCGAATCCATAGCAGCCACCATGCTACCCATAAGACGCCGGTGGTGGGCGGCTTTCCGATCGGTGGGGCGAGAAAAGCGGGGTCAGAGGCGCCCATCGGCCTAAGTGGCTGCGGATTCAGGTGATAAGCCACTGGATGAATCGCGTGGCAAGAAAGGAACCGGGTTACGGTCGGCGCCGCAGACAGAATGCACCCGCCAGGCCCAGGACCGACAGCGGGAGCATCGACCCCAGGCCGCTGCCGCACTTGAACCTGGCCTCGACCTGATAGTCGCGGTCCATGGTCAGGTGCAGGACGGAGTTGTCGTCTGTGACCGCGAAGTTCGCATCGGGGTAGCGATTGGGATCGGCCCAGATCATCCATTCACCAAACGATCGGCCGGCTGTGGGTGTGGCGGTCAGGGTGACAGGGGTGTTGGAATCGACAAAGAACGGCACATTGGGCTCGACATCCACCTGCCCCCATTGCCCGTTGACGACCGAAAGCGTCAGCTTCGGGAACGCCAGCAGGAAGCCATGGATGCCAAAAACGCCAACGTCGAGATAGCCAACGATGCGGTTGCCCGAGATGTTCCTCGGATAGACCTCGGCGTTCTCAAATGGAGGCGGCACCGTCAATGCTGTCCACGTCATGCCGTCGTAGATACAGCCTCGCCATGCGTGATCGGCGGTGAGATAGGAGCCGACGATATGCGTACCGTCGATGCCGCGAATCCAGGTGCCGCCCGCTCCGGGGAAGTCCAGCGTAGTCCAGTTGTCTCCATCGTAGACGAAGCCATGATCCACCTGGCCGGTGCCCCAGCTTCCGACGATGTTGCTGCCGCTGATTCCGAAGGCCACCGTGTAGAACGACCCGGGATAGCTCAACGTGGTCCAATTCGTGCCGTCGTAGAGGAAGCCGAACTGGCCACCGTAGGGAAACGTGACCCATCCCCCGACCATATCATTTCCATCCAGGTCATAGGGGTTGGTCTGGCCCACCCCCGGATAAGAGGGCGTGGTCCAGTCGGTTCCATTGTAGAAGAAGGTGTGCCCGCCGATCCCGATGAGGACGTCGTAGCTGTAGCCGACGATGTTGTTTCCATCGATGCCGTAGGCCCAGGTGACATAGGCCCCGGGGTAATCCAGTCGCGTCCAGTTCGTGCCGTTAAAGAGAAAACCGTGGATGCCGTTGGCGTCATGGCACTCTCCGACGATGTTGCCGCCGGAGATGCCGTGTGCCTTTGTCTCGCTCGCACCGGGATAGTCCAGGAGAGTCCACGTCAACCCGGCGGCCGCCTCCCCCTTACCCAACAGCGATATCACACCGCACAGAAGGGTCACCAACGACCTGATCGTCATACAGCACCTGCTTCCCCTACGATCGAGTCTACAAACTCACACCTCCGAGTCAACCGGGCGCAGCGGCTGGCTTCTCTTGCGGCCGGGCCTCGAAGCAAGGGGCATGACAAAGAGGGCCGGCCCCTTTGAATGACATTCTGTTGTTGAGTTGTGCCGCAACTACCGCCGCCGCCGCAGGAGCAGCAGTACCAACAGGCCCAGCGCCGCGGGCGCCGGCAGCATTCCCAAACCGCTGCCGCACTTGAATGCCGCCTCCACCTGTGTATCCGCGTTCAACTGAACGGAGGTCACCATGTTGTCGTCGATGATCGCGTGCTCGGCATCGCCGGGGAAGCATGGGTCGTAGATCGTCCAGCCGCCGAACGCCTTGCCCTCGATGGGCGTGGCCGTCAGCGTCACCCACTGCCCGGGCCGGTAGAAGGGCTGATTCGGATCGACGGAGACCGTGCCCCACGTATCGTGCACCACACTGAGCGTCAGCGAAGGCCCTCGGAAGATGGCCGTCAGCATCTTGTCGCTATCCATCTGGAGCGCCAGGGGATTGTCCTGCTCGTAACCCGTGGGGACATCCCCC
Organism: uncultured Planctomycetales bacterium; assembly: GCA_964446835.1. Classification (GTDB taxonomy): domain Bacteria; phylum Planctomycetota; class Phycisphaerae; order UBA1845; family JAFGLZ01; genus CAYUQT01. Next base: position 24,589 of record CAYUQT010000091.1, read on the forward strand.
TGCCACCGCACGAAGGTGCCGCCGTTTGTGGGCTGCGCCGTCAGCGTGACTGCTGTGTTCGGCTCGTAGTAGTTTCGGTTCGGGGTCACCGTGACGTCGCCGCATGATTTGTCGGGCACCATGACCCTCAATCGGTATCGAGTCCGTGGCGTGTAATGCGCGATCGCACCTCCGTTGCCCACGGCAAAGACGTCGTTCGGACCCGAACCCCACATGCCTTGGAGTTGCTGGCTGGATGCTCCGAAGTCGAAGGTGGACCAACCCCCTCCGCCATTGTGGAAGACAACTCCCCAACCCCCAGTCCCTGTCCCCCAGACGTCGTTCGGCGAGCTCGCCCAGATGGAACCCAAGCGGAGACTGTAGGTATAGTCGGAGAGCACCGAGCCGTCATAACGAATCACTTTGGAACCGCCGATAGTCCAGATCTTGAAGTAGCACGAGATGTATATGTCTTGAGGTGAGCTGCCGCCGACGCCATATAGGGAGTATTGCGGGCCGGTTGACATCGACGCCACCTGGACAAAAGCCGACCCGTCGAAACGATACAGGGTAACCCGGTATGATGAGCCGTTATAGGTGTAGCCCACCGCGAATACCTCGTTCGTGGAGAAGCCGAACACTCGCATATATGACCCACTGAAGGTCACCCAGTTCGACCCGTCGTAACGCCGAAGAACGCGGCTGAAGTCCGTGACGAACAGGTCGTTGGGACCGTTACACCAGACATCAACGAAGTTATATGTGCCGCCGCTGTCTATCAAAGACCAGGTTGAACCATCGTAGTGAAGCACGGTGCCCCCCGCGCCGACGGCATAGACATCGTTCGGGCTGCTGCCGCTGATGGCCACGACCGTCCTGTCCGGTTTGTCCATGAGCGACCACTGGTCACCGTCATAGTGGACGATTGCACCGCCACCCACGGCAAAGACGTCGTTCGGACCACTGCCCCACACGTCCCCCAATGCGGCGGTGGTCGCCGGAGGCGCAGGGGGAGTATTCAATGTCCGCCAGGATGAGCCGTCAAACCGGTGTATCGCCCCGCCGTAACCCACCGCATATGTGTTGTCAGTGCTGCTGCCCCAAACTCCATACAGGGTGGCTGTCGTGCCGCTGCTGACCGGTGACCAACTCGTCCCGTCGTAATGATACACGCACCCACCATCTCCGACGGCCAACATGTTGTTCGGCGCCGTACCCCAGACGCCCTCAAGTGTTGCAGTAGTCCCACTGGTCATCATCGACCAGGATGAGCCATTGTAGCGAAGGATCGTGCCACTCTGGCCCACGACGAAGATGTTGTTCGGATCGGCTACCCAGATGCTCCTCAGAGAGGCCGTCGTCGGCGAGGTCATCTTGGACCACGTTGCCCCGTCGTAATGCAGGATCACTCCGTAGTCGCCCACAACAAAGACATCGTTCGGAGAGGTACCCGAAACGCCGAGCAGCGGTAAGCTTGAGGTGTACCTCACGACGGACCAACTCGAACCGTCGTAGTGCAGGATCGTCTCTGCATCCCCCACGGCAAAGATGTCGTTGGGACCCGTACCCCAGACGGAGCACAGGCGGAGGTTGCTTGGACTGACCATGGCCGACCACGTCGAGCCGTCGTAGTGAAGGATGATTCCCCCTACACCCACAGCGAAAATGTTGTTCGGACCCGTGCCCCAGATGCTCGAAATCGCCTGAGCTGTCCCACTGCCCATCACAGACCAGCTCAGCCCGTCGTAGTGCCAGATCGCTCCTCTCTCACCGACGGCGAACACGCCATCCGGTCCGCTACCCCAGACCGCCCGAAACGCCGGGTCCGGCCCGTCGATGCCGTTCTCCACGATCCATTGTTGGGCCCCGATGGGCGCGGATGCTGCTGTCAGGATTGACACAACCATCCACCATGCCTTCTGCCCGGCGCGTGTCTTCATGGCCCACCTCCAAATATGAATCCCATCTTGATCGGACAGAGATGCAGACCAGTGAGAGGTTCGCTCCAACAACAAGGGTACCTGCTGCTCCTATAGGGGTCAACCCCATTCTCTGCTGACTCATCCCCAGTTTCCCGTGAGGAGTTCTCGCCTGAGGGCATTGGCCAG
>CAYUQT010000092.1:0-26500 GCA_964446835.1 uncultured Planctomycetales bacterium
CTATCGGCTAGAGGGCCAGAAATGCTCAAGCTAACTTTGCCGACCTAGTTTTTTTGCCATTAATCGCACATACGACATTGCCGATCTCACCTGAGCCGTCAGGCTCAACGGTGACCGTGCAGCCGAAACGAGAAGGCGAGGCAGAGCACCGTCCGTCCGTCTGAGACAGGGCGCCTCCCCCGGCTCGCGTCGACCGTATGGTGAGCCGATGGAAGGAGTAAGGCCTCAGGCGCAAGGTGCCGTGCCCGATGTATGATCCATCGTGGAAGAAGCGAACGACGTTTGGAGTGTTCCGCAGGGGACCCGGATGCCAGCGCGATGTCCATATCTCCCAGGCATCTGAGGCCGGTTGAGATGTATGATGAGATGTAACCGCCCGAGAGAATCCGAGGCCACAGACACCTCAGCGACCCCCTCCCTGAGCCCACACACCAATACCCGGCTCCTGATCGGACTGGCGACGGCCGGTATTGCCTTTTTGGGCCTGGTGCTATTGCAGACCTGGTGTTGGACGCGGAATCACATTGATGAAACCGCCGACAGCCAGGCCAGGCTTGCCGTGGAATTCGACAATGCCCTTCGAAGTTATGTGGGCAAGCACATCCGGCCGGAAATGGAGAAGCGCGTCGAACCCAACCAATTCATCCCCGAAGCCATGTCCACGTCCTTTGTGGCGCGAAGCGTCTTCCAGAAAGTTCGCGAGGCTTTTCCGGAGTACATCCTTCGGTTTCCTTCCACCAACCCCCGGAATCCGGCAAACAAAGCGACACCCTCCGAAGAACAGATCATCCGGTACTTCCAGGACCATCCCAAGGCCGAATCATGGTCGGGCACACTGACGCTGGAGGGCGAATCCTATTTCGCTCGAGCGGTGCCGCGGCGGTTCGAGACCGACTGCCTTCGTTGCCACGGTCGGCCGGAGGACGCACCGGCCTCGCTGTTGAAGCGCTACGGCACGACCGCGGGCTTCGGTCGATCGGTCGGAGACGTGTCGGCAGACCTTGCGGCGATACCGGTCAACAAAGCCTATGCGATAGCACGGACTCAGATCTGGCGTCATTTGCTGCTGGCATTCGTCGTGTGCCTGGCATTCCTGAGCACCATTGTGTTCCTTATCCGAAGGGACACCCGCCAAAGACAGCGATCCGAGCAGGTCTTGCGACAGTCCAAATCAGCACTGGAGAAGAGCAATAGACAGCTCCAGGGCACGCTGGATGAAGTGAACCGAATGGCGGTGGCCGCCCAGGCGGCGGATGTCGCCAAGAGCGAGTTCCTGGCGAACATGAGCCATGAGATTCGCACGCCGATGACGTCGATTCTGGGGTGTTCCGAACTCGTCGCCGAGTCCCTGGACTGCTGCACAACCTGCCCCGCCCATCCGGACTGCACAACCCGACGAGAGAACCGCCAGCACATCCAGGCGGTTCGCCGGAGCGGGGAACATCTGCTCTCGATCATCAATGACATCCTCGACCTGTCAAAAATCGAAACCGGGAAGATGACGACGGAACGAATCCCCTGCTCACCTCACCAGATCGCGGCAGAGGTGGCCTCGGTCGTGCGGTCCCGGGCTCAGACCAAGGGGCTGCAATTCCGGATAGAGTTCGAAGGTCCGATTCCCGAGGTCATTCAGACAGATCCCTTGCGTCTGCGGCAGATCCTCGTCAACCTCCTGGCCAATGCCATCAAATTCACGGAAGCCGGCGGTGTACGGTTGATCGTGAGTCTGGCTCAAGACGGCGATGAGCCCCGGATTCAGTTCGATATAGTCGACACCGGAATCGGCATAACCGAGGAGCAGACGGCCAGGTTGTTCCAGCCTTTCAGCCAGGCGGACACCTCGACGACTCGACGATACGGGGGAACGGGGCTGGGACTGACGATCAGCAAGCGGCTCGCACAATTGCTGGGCGGTGACATCCGAATTGTGGAGACGCGATCCGGCACCGGAACTCGATTCCGCGCTACGGTCGCCACGGAATCGCTGGAAGGCGTCCGAATGATCGAGGGCGAGTGCAACGATGAGGCCGTGTGCGTCCGGCACAGCGCCCGAACCGAGACACCACGCGAACCGGCGCGAAGTGTGTCTCTGATCGAGAATCGAATCCTTCTGGCCGAAGACGGCCCCGACAATCAACGATTGATCGCCCACATCCTGCGCAGGGCCGGCGCCCAGGTCACCGTCGTCGATAACGGCAAGCTGGCCGTGGAGGCCGCACTGGCTGCCCGTCAGAGCGGCCATCCCTTCGATATCATCCTGATGGACATGCAAATGCCCGTCATGGACGGTTACGAGGCCGCGCGTACTCTACGCCGAGAGGGCTACGCCTACCCGATCATCGCCTTGACGGCCCATGCGATGGTCCAGGAACGCCAGAGGTGTCTGGATGCCGGATGCGATGACTTCCTCGCCAAACCCATCGACCGTCCGCAGCTCCTGGAAACGATCCAGCGGCACACCCAGAGGGCGGAAGCCCTCGCGACTCCTCCGGAGTCCGGCGATCTCGCTCCAGGCGGCGGTTCTGCCGATGATGCAAGTCTGTCGGAGAGCTCGGAGGAGTTGACCCGCACATTGCCCGCGTGCCTCCACGCCCTCGAACAGGCCTGTACTCGCGAGGACATCGAGGCACTCACACCGCTGGCCCGTCAGCTTCAAGACGCCGCCGCAAGGCAGGGGCTCCCATCGCTGGCCCAGGCCGTGGCCGACCTCGAACGTCTCGCCGACACGACGAATCATCTGGACTACCTGACCGAAGCCGTACGCCAGGTGGTCGATCTGTGCCGATACGCCCAGACAGCCATCATCGAGTCGTCCGAATCCCACCAGAGGCCCTCGCACTCACCCGATCCGAGCAAGCCGTAATCGCACCGATCTGCATTCACACGCGTCCCGTCTGCTTTTGGCCCCTTGGCCGGTTGCCCGCGACCTGCTTTTCGTCTGTAATGGGCGACCGTTCTCTCACAAAGGAGGATTCATCATGAGGTCATGGCCGGTAGCGGGTTCCGTGGTTCTCGTGTGGGCGATGATCGCACCCTGTCTGGGCGGTCCGACCCACATCGTGGTCAACATTGGCGATTATCCCTCGGCGCAGAAGGCCTCAGACGACGAGGCCAACATCGGCTGGAACGACGGGCGAGACGCCGACGACATCATCTGCACCGAGAGCTTCGCCGCCGTCGAACTCCAGAAGTTCCTCCGTCTGATGACCGGCGACACGGGCCGCTTCGACATCGTCGACGACGACAAGGTCCCCAACGACGGTGCCCTGATTATCCTGGGCAACCCCAAGAGCAATAAGCTGCTGACCGGCGGCCTCATGAAACTCGACGTCAAGGACGCCGACTTCGAGGCCTGCGGCAAAGAGGGCTACCTGATCCGAACCGGTGCGCTGAACACCGGACGGCAACTCATGGTCATCGGCGGCGCCACGCGCATCGGGACCCTGTACGGCGTCTACGGATTCCTCGATCGCCTGGGCGTCCGATGGTTCGCCCCGGGCCAGACCGGGCAGGTCGTGCCCACCCGAAACCTCGATGAACTGCCCCAGATGACGGTGACCGACAAGCCCCAGTTCTTTACGCGCGGCTTCCACGCATGGGAGTATCGTGGCGACGCCGACTTCTTCGACTGGATGGTCCGCAACCACATGAACTACTGGTGCGTCGAGGAGAAGAACCGCGCCGGGCTCAAGAAACGCGGCATCCAGATGAACTGCGGCAACCACGTTCTGATCCCGCGGTTCCTGGGCCCCACCGATAAGTACCCCTACAACCATTCCAAGTTCGAAGGCGACGACAAGGACAACCTGCCGCCCGATCCCTACGCCGTGAGCCCCGACTTCAAGGGCGACGTCAACAATGACGGCAAGCTGACCTACTTCGAAGCCCATCCGGAGTGGTACGGCCTGAAAGGCGGCAAACGCAGCAATCACATCGAAGGCGACAGCGGCGACAACTTCTGCACGGCCAACAAGGATGCCGTCGACGAATTCATGAAGAACCTCGTGCAGGACCTGATCAGCGGTGTGTGGAAAGACGCCGACAGCCTGAATTTCTGGACGCTCGACGGCGGGCGGTGGTGCGAGTGCGAGCCGTGCAAGGCCCTCGGCATCCCGACCGACCGCAACCTCGCCCTGGTCTATCGCTGCCGCCAGGAGATGAAGAAGGCGATGGCCGAGGGGCGCCTCAAGCGGGACATCATGATCTACTTCCTGGCCTACTACGATGTCCTGACACCGCCGACCAAGCCCCTGCCGCAGGACTTCGACTACGACCACTGCATTGCCACCTACTTCCCCATCGCCCGGTGCTACGTCCACACGCTGAACGATCCGAACTGCACCGAATACAACACCCGCTACGAGAAGAACCTCTACGGCTGGGCGCTCGACCCGAACCGCTACTACAAGGGGCAGATCTTCATCGGCGAGTACTACAACGTCAGCGGCTACCGCTGCCTGCCCGTGATGTACTGGCGAACGATGACGACGGACATGCCCTACTACTACAAGATCAGCGCACGGCACATGCACTACATGCACTGCACGACGAAGAACTGGGGCACCAAGGCGCTGACCAACTATCAATTCGCCCGCATGATGTGGAACCCCCAACTCGACGCCAAGGCGCTGCTCGACGATTACCTCGGCAAACGCTACGGCGCCGTGGCCCCGCAGATGCGGCAGCTCTACGAGAGGCTCGATACCGCCCTGGGCAACGTCACCGAACTCAAGTACGGGCTGAGCGGGCGACTCAACGCCAATGCGAAGGAACTCTTCCCCCGCAAGCACATGAAGAAGGAGAAGGCGCATTTTGAGAACAACAACGGCCCCAGCCTGACCGAGATGGTTACGGCCATCGGCGAGTGTCAGGAACTGCTGAAGAAGGCCCAGGCGTCGTGCTCCGACAAGGCGATCCGGGCCCGGCTCGCCGAGGATGCCGGTCCCCTGGCCTATGGGACCAACACGATCCGCTTTTATGTCGTCCTGTCGCAGATCACCCAGGACCTCCAGGCCGGCAAGAAGACCGACGCCCTCAAGCTTCTTCCCGAAATGAAGCGGCTCGCCAAAGCGCTTGAGGACGACACCACGAGCACTCAGTGGTCCAGTTCGCACGCCAGTTCGCCGGATGCGCTGGAGGCCAGCTACGTCAAAGGCGCGTACAAGCGTCTGCTCAACGAACTGGAACCCCCGCCGCCCGCGAAGGTACACGACCTGGCACCCGGCAAGCCGCTGACCCTCTGGGGCAGCGATTTCCAGGGCGGCGGACGCACCAAGTTCAACAAGGGCTTCGGCCTGAAGGTCGGCGGGGCCGGCCGAAAGATCGACTGCCCCAAGGGCAACTACATCTATGCCAATCCGACCCCCGGATTCTGCTATGTGACGGTTGCCTTCCGTCTGCCGAAGGTCCCGCCCAACGGCGTGACGCTGAAGCTCTGGGCGATGTCGGCGCCCGTCGAGGGACAGGCGGATACGGCCATCAAGATTCGACTGAACGACACGCAGGTGTTCGCCGGGCCGTCGGAATGCCCCGAAGGCAAGCTGACCGAGCGATCGTTCACGATACGGGCGGAGGCTTTGAAAGAAGGCGCCAACACGCTCCGAATCGACAGCCTCGAATCATCGGGCGGCGTCGGCAGCCGTCCGTGGTTCGGCATCGACAAGGCGGAATTGCAGGCCCGGTGATTCCGCACCGCAGGGCCCTCACGGGACTTTGATTGCCGCGGGGCGTGTCGGTGTGTGGACTGCGGCCTTCAAAGAAGAGGCCGCAGTATTCAGTTCGACATACGGAGGCATGGTTATGCGCAACCCTCGAACCCCCCTGATCGTCTGGCACGTCCTCGCCCTGAGCACGGCCATACTGACCTCAGCCCAGACTCCTGTCCGGGCCGAAGGCGCCCTGTCCAGTGACGCCATCGTGGGCATCCACATGGGTCTTGAGGGCCCCCTCGGCGAACGCGTCGCCGCCAACCTGGGCAACTGGCTGCTCCGTGCACCGGACGCCAACCCGGGACTCATCGAGATGTTCCGCGTGCGGGATCGTTTTCCGGTGCCCAATCTGGTGCCCTGGGCCGGGGAATTCGTCGGCAAGTATCTGATCTCGGCCATCCAGTCCCGGCGGATGGTCGACGACCCCGCGCTGGATGCCCTGATCCGCCGGGTGATCGGTGAGCTGATCGCCACACAGGCCGAGGACGGCTATCTGGGACCGTTCAAGAAGAACGAGCGTCTCCTGGGCAACTGGGACCTCTGGGGGCACTACCACTGCATGCTCGCCCTTATGATGTGGCACCAGGACACCGGCGATGACGCCGCCCGACAGTGCGCCATCCGCTGTGCCGACCTCATCTGCAAAACCTTCCTCAACACCGGCAAGCGGGCCTTCGACGCCGGCTCGCAGGAGATGAACCTGGCCGTCATCCACGCCCTCGGCTGGATGTATCGCGACACGAAGAACGAGCGATACCTCCGCATGATGCGCGAGATCGAGAAGGACTGGGAACGGGCCGGCGACTACTTCCGCCAGGGACTTCGCGGGGTCGACTACTACCGTACTCCCAAGCCGCGTTGGGAGAGCCTGCACGATGTCGAGGGTCTGGTCGAGTTGTATCGCATCACGGGCAACGCCGACTATCGGACGGCCTTCGTCCATCTCTGGCGGACCATCGCCCGATACGACCGCCACAACAGCGGTGCGTTCTCGACCAACGAACAGGCGATCGGAAACCCGTACACACCGGGGGCCATCGAGACCTGCTGCACGACGGCCTGGATGGCGCTGACGGTCGACATGCTCCGCCTGACCGCCGACCCCGTCGCCGCCGATGAACTGGAGCTGTCGACGTGGAACAGCATGATGGGTTCGCAGCATCCCTCCGGACGCTGGTGGACCTACAACACGCCGATGGACGGCAGGCGAGAGGCCTCGGCACACACCATCGTGTTCCAGGCCCGGGCCGGAACCCCGGAGCTGAACTGCTGCTCCGTCAACGCCCCGCGCGGATTGGGCGTGCTGTCCGAATGGGCCGTCATGGCCGACGCCGACGGTCTCTTCGTCAACTTCTACGGTCCGATGCAGGCCACTGTGCCGGCGGCCGGCGGATCGAAGATCGGCATCACCCAGAAGACCGCCTATCCGCTCCAAGGGCATGTTGAGATCGCCATCGCCCCCAGTTCGCCGGCGGAGTTGACGATCCGTTTCCGTATCCCCGCATGGTCAGCCACGACCCGCGCGTCGCTGAACGGGCAGCCCCTCGACGGCGTACAGCCGGGCAAATACCTGGCCGTCCGCCGCAAATGGCAGGCCGGTGATCGAATCGAACTCGATCTCGACATGAGCATCCGCACCTGGGTCGGCGACGAGGCATGCGCTAACAAGATATCGATCTATCGCGGCCCCATCCTGCTGGCGTTCGACCAGCACTTCAACACCTACGACACCAACAAGCTGCCGATGCTCGACTGCAAGAACCTCTCCTGCACGCCGCTTGAGCCGGCCGGGCAGTTCAAGCCGATGCTCCTGCTGCGATTCAAGGGCAGTGACGGTCGGAACATGGACCTCTGCGACTTCGCGACCGCCGGGGCCTACGGGACCGAGTACGTATCATGGCTGCCGGCCACCCAGACGCCGCCGCCGCCCTTCTATCTCCGCCAGCCCGCCCGCGGGACGAGCCTCCCGCAGGGGCCGAACCGATTTGAGTGGACCGGTGCCCGCAAGGCCACCGATCGCACCTACACCCTGCTGATCGCCAAGGATGCCTCAATGAAGGACCCCGTCGTCCGTCAGGAGAACATCAAGACGCCGTGGCATGTCCTCCGGGAACTGCCCGAGGCGCCGGGCCCGTATCATTGGCAGGTCATCGTAAAGAGCCCCCAGGGCGAGCGGCGGTCCGAAGAGACGCCGGCGATGTTCCGAATCGACCCTTCGCTTCCCAACCCGTTCAAGGATCAGCCGGCCCTCCTGGAATGGCGGAGCGACTCGCTGGTCTCCGGCTCGCCGCTCGACGGCGACGGCAAGCCGACCTACGGCTGCGTTGGCGAAAGCCGCCACGTGAGCCCCGCGGAAGATCGTCAGGGCAACAAGACCGGCGCCATCGCGTTCACTGAAGACGGCCTGCTCCGCTATCGCATCGCATCCTTCCCCGAAGAGGAATACAGCGTCGTCGCCTGGATCTGCCCGGAGAAAGCACCGCCCAGCGGCCTGGGCCAGGTGTTCAGCGCCTGGAGCCGGGGCATGGACGATCCCCTGCGAATCTCGATCCAGGACAACAAGGTTCATGCTCGCATCGAGGCCGGCGCCGGTTGGGGCACCAAGGGCGCTCCGATCACCTACGGGAAGTGGATGCACGTGGCGGCCGTCAAGAAGGGCGATCGGCTGACCCTTTTCGTCGACGGTAAGCCGTTCGATGCGGTGGCCGGCGTTCCGACGAGTGTCATCTCGGCCGCACAGGATTTCGCACTGGGAGGTAATCCGAACTACACCGGCAACGAGTCCTATCGCGGGCGCATCGACGACTTTGCCTTCTATGCCCGGGCGCTGAGGCCCGAGGAGATCGGCGCGATGGCGCAAGGGCAGCCGGCGTCGAAGTAGGCCGCGACGGACCGGCGGCCGCTCCCGCAGCCGGCCGCCCTATGGCGTCTGCGGACCCAGAATCAGCAGCCATCCGCGACCGGGCTGAACAGGGATACCGTCGGAGGGCGAGAATCGGCTCTCCGGCTGGAACGTGTCGATCGGCGGCGCGTGCAGACCGACCTTGGCCGGATCGAGCCCCAACGCCGCGAAGTCACATTGCAGCCGGCAGGTCACCGCCTCCTTCGCCCAACTCGCCACGGCGATGAGCGTCTTGCCCGGGCGGAGATACGCGGTGGCCAACACATCCTTGTGATCGGTGCGAACGGGGCACGAGCCGTCCCAGTAGCCGATCATCCTGGCCCGATCCATGCCGAACGCGTCCCACACTCGCCACAGGGGGCGCGGATCGCCGGACCACGGGAGCCGGCTGGTCATGCCGTAGACCATGCCCCGCCAGGCGTTGCCGCCGCCTTCGAGCATCTCGCTCATCAGGCCGAAGCAAATACCCGAGATCTCCACCAGCCAGTAGTCGGGCGATTCCTTGTAGTCGAACCCCTCGCCGAACCAGATGCGGTCGATATACGGCATGTTCTCAATGTAGAGGTTCGCGCAGTTGGCGAAGCCGGCCCAGTCGTTGAAGTGGTTCCACGAGTGCAGATCGATCAGCGATCCGGGTCTCTGCCGGTCGAGAACCTTCCGGACCCGCTTCATGATGTCGCGGTCGTAAGCCACGTCGTCGATGTACAGCCCGTCGATCGCCGTGTTTCGGCACAGCCAGGCGAGCCCCTCCAGATAGTAATTGTGCCATCGCGACATGCCGCTCGTTACGATGGCAGCGTCCACGTCGCGATCGGAGAATCGGTGGTACCAGGCCGGAATGTAGCGGCCGCCCAGATGCTCCTGCAGCCACGAATAGCCGCCGCCCGCCCCGTCGGCCAGAACCTCGTTGCCCAGGCTGCGCAGGGCCCACAACTCGGCGGTGTGGTTGCTGATCTCGCGCACGGTGTAATAGATCTTCAGCTTGAGGTTCTTCTCATGGGCCGCCTTGACGTAGCCGGCCAGCGTGTCCGTCGTCAGGAAGGGATAGTTGATATACGGGTTGATGTCCGTCGCATGGTGGATGTTCACCACGTTGGCGCCGGTGGCCGCCGCCTTGTCGATCGGCCCGTAGGAATGGTAGTACCGATCGCGAAACTGCGCAACGGTGTTGAGAGGGTGAAACGGGGTGATCAGCAGATCGAAATCGAACCGCTGTTCCTCGCCGGCGGCCATGGCTCGCGAACCGCTGTACGCACGAAGCAGCACGCGGTCGGCACCCACCTCGACGATCTCGCATCCGCCCCGACCACCGTTGTCCCATGAGGGCGGCATGTTGAGCGGCTTGCGATGGTAGTAGATGTTGACGAACGGCCGCGAGTAGTTCGACCCCTTCAGCTTGCACTGCAGGCCCGCGTCGACGCCGCCGAGCCACACGCTGTCCTGATGTCGCTTGACGTCCCACTTCCACTTCCATTCCGCCGGGCGATAGCCCCCTTTGCGGCCCATGCCCATCATGAAGGGCACGGCCTCTCGCCGGAACGGAATCTCCAGCCGGATGTCCTTGACCGACGTGGCGAGGTCGGCCCGGATCGCCGCCCGAAAGGCGATGTGACCGTCGAACTCCATTGTGGCTTTGCAGACAAGGGTAAAGGAACCCTGGCTCGCCGTGCTCTCCCATACGACGCGACCGGGCGTCTGTGTCGTGACCTTCGCCTGGCCGCCGGTCAGCGTAATGGCCCCCGCGTCGGTTTCGACAACGAACGTCACCGGGCCGGTCAGGAGTTCACGCCCGCGGCTGCTGATACCCTCGGGCAGACCGTTGGCGGCGAATCGCAGGGTGCGATCCAGGCAGTGCACTGAGGACGCCTCCACACGCAGCGGTGTGTAGGGAGCCACCGGTTCATCGTCGAGCGCCAGGGTCGAATCGAGCCACCGCAGACGCGAGTGCCGCCATGGCTCGCTGTCGCCGCGATCCGCCAGGAACGACTCGCCGACCTTCAACGACAAAGCAATCGGCGTCGGCGGCGCGTTGCCGGGCCGGAGGGTCAGCGTACCCTCATAGGTCCCCGGCACGGCCTTCTCGGGGACATCCACACTGAACCACAACACAGCCACACGCCCCTGGGCAACTGAGAAAGGCTTGCGAAATGGCCTGCCCAGCCAGTCGATGCCGCCCAGGTTGTAGCAACGACACGCAGAGGCCGGGATCGTCTCGGCCTGACCCGACCGGCGCAGGTCGGTGAACTCAGCGGCCAGGCCGTCGATCGGCTGTCTCGCCGCGAAGAGACCGACCTGGAAGGCAAGCACTTCGTTCCGCGCCGCCTCGCCGGCAAGGCGAGTCTGCGGTCCGCGATCCGCCCATCGAAGCGGAAGCCGATCGGTCATTCGGATCGGATGCTCACGATCTTCGGGAAAGCAGAGGTACGCGGCCTCGGTGTGCCGGGCCAGCAATCGCCCCACCTCGTCGCCGGTCGCGACGATCTCCATCGGATCGAGCCGGTCGAACGACGTTCGGGCCTGGAGGTCGAGTACCCTGGCCTCGGGCAGTTTCAGGGAAGCCTCCCGCGAGGTGGGACCGTCTTTCAGACCGATCTTGCGGACCCATTCGTCGTCCGCCGTGTCCCGCTTCGGAGCATAGGCACCGTAGTCGATTCCCGACCCCTGCCGGACGTTGAACGGCATGTAGTAGATCGCATACTCGCCCGAGCCGCTCTCCGGCTGGAAGACCAGTTCGCCGAACTCGCCATTCACCTCGATTCGAACGACGTTCTTGACCGAGTTGCCCGTGGCGAGCGACACCACCCGGATGTCCTTGTCTTGCGGGTTGGCATCGCGCCGACGCCATGGGACTCGAACGCGCACCGCGTCTGTTACGACGTCTACCCGAACCCTTGCGCGGTGATTACCCAGATTCTCTGGCCAGGGTTTCTCGGCCACACCGTAGGAAACCGCGTCGGCGCCCCACGAGGCGCCCACCGGCGTGCAGGCCCAGAACACGATCGTCCACACCATGCCTCGACGGATTGCCATCACGCACACTCTCCCGACGGTCACACAGATCAGACGCCATAAGGCGACGCTTCAAGCACCGTCATGATTCGGCGCCGCCGCAGGGAGTCTGCCGGATCCCGCCCTGTTTGCCAAGGGCAGGAAATCATGATCCCACTCCCGTGCATCTGACCGGCGGGTTCTGTCTCTGGTTGTATCAGAGGAAAAATCGGATAACGTTGGGCGACGACCACGACGATCCGCCACAGGCGTCTTTCAGGCGGCTGACACCGACGAAACCGGAAGGATCACCGTGACCGTTGTGCCCTTGCTCACTGCACTGCTCAGCCGTACATCCCCCCCGTGGGCCCGGGCGATCCATCGACTGATCGCCAGCCCCAGGCCGGTCCCGGCCGACGCCCTCGCCTTGTCCGCTCGATAGAAGCGATCGAAGACGCGCGGCAGGTCCTCGGCCGAGATGCCGATCCCCGTATCGACAATCGATATCTCCGCCCGACCGTCCAGAACCTTCATGGAAACGTCCACCCTGCCGGGACTTGAGGTGTATTTGATGGCGTTGTGAACGAGATTACCGATCATCTCCCGCAGCCGCCCACCATCCCCCACCACCTCAACCGTTGGCAGAGTTTCAACGTCCATGGCCACACCGGCCTCTTCTGCCAGCACGCGGTACAGATCGGCAACGTCACTGACGACGTCGTTCAACGAGACCGGAGCGACCTTCAGGCTGACCCGCCCGGCATCCGCCTGTGCCAACAGCAGCAAGCCCTCGACGAGCCGTTGCAGCCGTTCATATTGTTCGTTGCATGATTCGATGACCTGCCGGAGTTCTGCCTCGGTTCGCGGCTGGCTCAGCGTCACTTCCGCAAGCCCTCTCAAGGCAGCCAGCGGCGAACGCAATTCATGGGAAGCATCCGCGGTGAATTGCCTCATCTGATTGACGTGGCCTTCGATCCGATCGAGCATGCCGTTGAGCGTTTCGGCCAGTTGGTCCAGTTCATCTCCCGTTCCGGACCGAGGCAGCCGCTCTCCCAGCCGGCTCGTCCCGATATGTCTGGCCATTGCGGCCATCATGCCCACCGGACGAAGGCTCCGCTGCGTCTGGATCCAGCCCGCACCCAACGCCAGAACCGCCCCGCAGGACAACACCCCCGCGATGATCCTTCGAAGCATCGCCATCGAATGCTCGGTCCGCTGCATCGAATAGGCCGCCTGAGCCATGTACACCCTCTCACCCTCCATCTTCAGCGGCGCCGTACAGGTTCGAACGCGATGCCGAACCGCCGGGATACGGACCGTCTCAAAGTACGGCTCTGAGGATGAATCGCTCTGGCCTCGCGGCAAACCGGGAGCATCAACGACCACCGACGAAGGCACGCTCGTCAACAGCACGGTGCCATCGGACGCATAGAGTCGAAAGCTCAGGTCTCCCCGAGTCCGGTTGCCCAGCTCGAGACGCACGGCCGCCTCGGCCGCCTTCAGGTCCTCGCGGTGCTCTCTGACCTTGGCGCCGAGCTCGCGCACCTCCTCCTGCAAGAAGGCATCGACCTCCCTCAGCAGCGAGTAGTACACACCCAGATACAAAACCGCGCACAAGGACAGGCACACCGCCAGCGTCGTGACCATTCCCCACAACGTCAGGCGCAGGCGGATGGTCGTGATCCACCGCTTAGGTTTCGTCGTCTCGGAAGACATAGCCCACCCCCCTGATCGTGTGAATCAGGGGCTTATCGAACCCATGATCTACCTTCTTCCGCAGACGGTTGACATGAACGTCGATCACGTTCGTGAGCGGATCCTGATTCATGTCCCACACGTGCTCCAGTATCATCGTCCGCGTCAGGACTTCACCAACGTGCCTGACAAGGTACTCCAGCAGGGCAAATTCCCGAGGACTCAAATCAATGCGACGCCCGGCGCGACGGACCGAACGCGTCAGGAGATCTACCTCCAGGTCCGCCACCCGTATCACCGCATTGACCGTGGACCGCCCCCGTCGAAGCAACGCGCGGATCCGGGCCAGAAGCTCGGTGAAACTGAACGGCTTGGAGAGATAATCGTCGGCACCGGCGTCCAGCCCCTGGACGCGATCTTCCACGCGATCTCGCGCCGTCAGACAGAGCACCGGCGTATCGATCTCCAACTGGCGCAGCTCCTTGAGAATGCCCAGGCCATCCCTGCCCGGCAACATCAGATCGAGAATGATCACGTCGTACCGTTCAACCCTGGCCAACTCAAAACCCACGGCGCCATTGGCGGCCTCGTCGACGGCAAAGGATGCCTCCTTCAGCCCTTTCTTGAGCAGGCCGCGAATGGCCGGATCATCCTCAATCACAAGCACACGCATGCAACTATCGTAAATCCAGGCCACGTCCCCCGAAAGCCCGCCGAATTGCATTACAGTTTTGTCATCTTTATGTAATCGAGAGATTAGGCTGACCACCTATCCTATAGAGGTCGTGTATGCTGGCGCGCGGCACGGACGCAGGGCCGGTCAAGGCGCTGCCCTGTGAATCACCCGAGAGAAAGGAGGTTGGTGCGAGTGGAAGATGCGTCGATGTTGTCTCGAACACACGCCTCCCACGTCGGAGCCCTCGGGCGCGCCGGCACCATGAACAGTTCTGCGCTATACAGCATCCACGAAATCATGTATTGTCTGTTCCTGAGCCCTGAGATTCCACTGCAAATCTCCATCAATTGTGACAACCGTGATCTCACGGGCAGCGGAAGCATCAAGTCGCCGGACAGACACCCGGTTCCGGCATCCGAGTGGAACCGAATGATTCCGATGAGACCCCCGGCTTCGGTGTCGGGGTCAAATACATCTTCGTGATGAAGTAGGGAGAACAAACCGTGAACATATGGACAGTGGTTCGAGGGATCAGCGTGGCGGCCATCATCGTTCTGGCCGCCGGGTGTCAGCCCACAACGAAACCCGCCGCGTCACCGGTCGACGCGCACATCAAGAAAGCATTCCCCAACGCCGACATCGTCTCGACCAAGAGCAAGCTCAAGCACCTGACCAAGGTGTATGAGGCGAAGCTGAAGGAAGGCGGCAAGGAGACGGAGGTCACGCTGTCAAGCGACGGTGTCATCCTGAAGATCGAGACCGAGGTGAACATCGGCGACCTGCCCAAGCCCGTGGCGGATGCGGTTGCCAAACTGACTCAGGGCGCCAAGGGTGTCGAGGTCGAGAAGATCGAGCGGAAGGGGACCCTCAAGGGCAACAAGGCCGTAAGCCTGGACGCACCCGAGGTGTACTACGAAGTCGAGTACTCCAAGATGTACATCAAGAGGGAAGTGAAGCTCGCGGCCGATGGAAGCCGGCGCACTCACAGCAAGCCGAAAACCTGAGACGCAGCGTCCCGCAGCACCCGACGGGCGGAAGCACAGCCGGGTTTCCCCGAGAGAACCCTGCATGGGGGAATGTCGACCTATGCCGCGAATCCATTGGATGATGGTTGCGTGTGGCATCCTCCTTGCCCAGGGAATCGTGGGGTGCGCAACGGTTAACCCGCAACCGGACTTCGAACGAACCGTCCACCAGATCGGAGAACAAACCGGCGCCGACGAGGTTTACGATCCTTCCCTGGAGGACACCGTTGAATCGAAGGTGACCGCCCTCCTGGCAGACGGGTTGACCGTGGACGAAGCGGTCCGGGTTGCCCTGCTCAACAACCGCTCGTTCCAATCCCTCTTCCAGAAGGTCGGCGCCTCGCGGGCCGATGTGGTGCAGTCGGGGTTGCTGACGAATCCCTCGTTCTCATTGATGGGGCAACTGCCCGAAGGCGGAGGCCGAGCCAAGCTCAATGTCGGGTTTGGTCAGGAACTGGTCGACCTGTGGCAGATCCCGATCCGCAAGAAGATCGCCGCTGCCCAACTCGACGAGACCGTTCTGGACGTCACCGACCGCGCCGTGGCCCTGGTGGCCGAGGTCAAGACCAAATACTACCGCCTCCTGGCAGCCCTCCAGGCCGAGAAGACGGCCGGCAAGACGATCGAGCTCCTGAGCCAGTCCGTCCGACTCGCCGAGGAACGATTCAAGGTCGGCGAGACCAGTCCGCTGGACGTCAACCTGAGCCGCAGCTCCCTGCTCGAAGCGAAGATCGAGCTTCTGTCGCTCCAGCGCGACCGTCGGCTGGCGGAGGCCTTGTTGGCCAGGGTCATGGGGCTGTCCCGCAGCACACTCTCATGGACGCTCAAGGGCAGTCTGCCGCAGCCGGCAGCAATTCCCGACGACACCGAGCTGATCAAGACGGCGATGACCCAGCGCATCGACGCCCGCATGGTACAGGCTCAGGTGGCGGCAGCCGAGCAGTCGCTCCGTCTGGAGTATCTGAAGGTGATGCCGAGCGTGATAGTGGGTGCCGAACTGGAGCGTCCCGATCGGCGGGCGCTGCCCGGCCGGAAGATCATGGCCGACACTGCTCGGGATTCGATTGCCCAGGGGCAACTGACGGCACCGAAGATCCAGTCGAAGGCGGAGCGAGACCTGGAACGGCGTCAGATCGTCGATTCGATACTGGGCCCGTCGATCCAGATTACCGTGCCGCTGTGGGATCAGAACCAGGCGCAGATCGCCAAGGCGGGGTTCAAGGCATCGCAGAAGCGCAAGGAATACGAAGACCTCCTGGACACGATCGCCGACCAGGTGCAGCGGGCGGCCGAAACGGTCCGAACCGCTCAGACTCAGGTGCAATCCTACGAGCAAGAGGTGCTGCCGCAGGCGCTATCCAATATCGACGCGGCCCGGCGACTCTACCAGGCGGGGGAACAGGGAATCCTGATCCTCATCGAATCCCAGGAGATGTTCATCAAGCAGCGACGTCTGTATGAAGACGCGTGTCGGGACTACGGAGTGGCTTTGGCTGAGCTGGAACAGATGGTGGGCGGACGGCTGGTGGTGATGCCGGTGCAGAGCCGCCCGGCGACATCGCAGCCCATCGCCGCTCATCCGATCGAGGACGAGGAACTGGTGGGCCCGATACCCTAGCCCGACTCCGGGCAGGCCCCGATCCGTCGTGTGGGCCAGAGATGGCCGCGGAGGCACGAAGACGGCTTCAAGGCCTCGGACAAGCCAAGATGGCGATTGTTGGGGGGGCACGGCAGTGGCCGGATGCCCCTTCCTAAGGAGTGAAAGAATCATGGGTCTTCCCCGGAAATCATTCTCTCGGTCGATGCGGCCACTCATGTGGGTTCTGATTGCCGGGCTTGCGGGCTGCACAACAGATGCAACCACCGCTGCCTCGCCACTCGACCCGGCGGCCTTCTTTCAGATGATTCAGACGTTCCTCTTTGACTTCGCCCGGCAGTTCATTGCGGCGTTCTTGTTCTGACCTTCGAGGAACGACTTCGCATCCTCGATGTTATGAGGAGGTGACGCGTGTACGGAAGATACCGCCGGACTTCGGCTGTCATAGCTATCGCACTGACATCAGGCCTGGCAATGGCGTGCCCCTCGCCCCTATGGGCCGAGGAATCCGAGGAACACGGAGAACACAAGGAGGAGAAGAAGCCCTCCCGAATCTCAAAGGGGCCCCACGGTGAGGTCGTCGTGACCCTCGACGCCGCCAGTCAGAAACGAATCGGGTTGAACAGCCGCGTCCTGAAGACCGAGAGTCGTCAACCCCAAACGACGGCGTATGGCGTGCTCCTGGCCGACCCGTCGGCTTCGTTCGCCTTGCGGGCACCGGTGCCCGGAATCCTGGCCGCTCACGAGAAGCAGCCGTGGCCCCGCATCGGAGACAGCATCCAGGGCCGTCTGACCCTCGGCGCAATCTGCCCCAAGTTCACACCCGCCGAGCGCATCGACCTGAGTGTCAAGCTGGTTGCGGCCAAAGGCGACGTTCAGGAGATCTCCGCCGGCATCGCGGCGGCCAAGACATCCTTCAACACCAAGAGGGGCCTGAGCACCGGCAACCGTGTCGTGTCGGAACTGGCGGTCCAGGAGGCCGAAGCCAAACTCCTGGGCATGGAGGCGAAGCTCAAGGCGGCCCAGGAGAGCGTTCGCCTGCTCGATGCGGCGATTCAGTCGATCGCCTCACCGGAGGGCCGGCTCCCGCTGACCGTTGAGGCCACCGGACAGGTGACCGACGTGCTGGCCCAACCGGGTGAATACGTCGAGGCCAACCAGTGCGTCGTCCAGATCGCCCGGTTCGACCGTCTCCTGGCACAGGTGGAGCTGCCGGCCGGTGAACATCTGGCCGCCCCCCCCAAGACGGCCATGATCGAGCCGCTCGGCGGACAGGGTGGCGCCCTCAAGGGCGACTACGTCGCACCCGCCCCAACCGTGGGACAGATGACCCGGGGTGAGTGCTACCTGTACGCCCTCCCAATCGACAAGCATCTGCTGCGCCCCGGAGCGCCGGTCACCGCGTTTCTCGATCTGCCCGGTGCCCCGCTGAAGGGAGTCATACTGCCTCGATCGGCCGTCGTCCGCTTCGGCGGACAGACATGGGTCTATGTCCAGACCTCCGCCGTAGCCTTCACGCGTCGGCAGGTGATCCTGAAACATGCGACGCCAGAAGGTTGGCTGATCGATAGCGGACTGAAGGCCGACGACCGCATCGTCGATCAGGCGCCGCAAATGATTCTCTCGGAAGAACTCCGCACGCAGGCCGGCGAAGAAGGCGAGTGAGCGACTCGGCCGTCGGGCCCGTCCCGCGGCATGTCGCCCCCGCCGGTGCGAGCAAGGGGATGTAAGATGCTCAAGGCCATCGTGGACCTTTCGATCCGTCGCCGAGGCGTGGTCATTGCGTTGGCCTGCCTGGTGATGGCCTATGGGGTCTACACGGCCTTCCACGCCAAGCTCGACGTCTTCCCGGACTTCGTCCCTCCACAGGCCACCATCCAAACCGAGGCCCCCGGCCTCTCGCCCGAACAGGTCGAGGAACTCGTCACTCGCCCCGTGGAGAACGCCGTCAGCGGCATCGGCAATCTCGAATCGCTTCGATCTCAATCGATCCAGGGGCTGTCCATTGTCACCGTCGTGTTTATCGAGGGCACGGAACTCCTCAGCGCCCGCCAGATGGTCAGCGAACGGCTGACCCAAATCAGCGGCGAACTGCCCTCGGGTGTCAAATCGCCGAAGATGACGCCGCTCACGTCGTCGACCATGGACCTGCTGAAGATCGGTCTGGTCTCCGAGAAGAAGTCGCTCACCGAGCTGCGAACCTTTGCCGACTGGACCCTTCGCCCGCGGATGCTGGCGGTTCCGGGCATCTCCGACGTGAGCGCCTTCGGAGGGGAGGTCCGGCAGTTCCAGATCCAGCTCGTGCCGGAAAAACTGATGTCGCTGAATCTCGCCGTCGACGACATCGTTGCGGCGGCCCGCAAGGCCACGGGCGTCCGGGGTGCGGGCTACGTCGAAACCGATGCACAGCGCGTCGTCTTGCGCACCGTGGGGCAGTCCGTCACCGCCGACGAGCTGGGCGAGGCGGTGGTGGCCCATCGCGACGGCGTGAGCATTCGCCTCAAGGATGTCGCGCGCGTCGTAGACGGAATGGCCCCGAAGATCGGCGACGCCACCATCATGGGGAAGCCCGGCGTTCTCGTGAAGATGCTCAGTCAATACGGCTCGAACACGATGGAAGTGACACAGGCCGTGGAAGTGGCCCTTGCCGACATGAAGTCCGTGTTTGAGGCCGAGGGCATCACCGTATTTCCCCGCCTCCACCGCCCGGCCACGTTCATCGAGGTGGCCGTCACCAATATCCGCGCCTCGCTGCTCGTGGGCGGCATTCTGGTCACGGTCGTCCTCTTTTTGTTTCTGCTGAATCTCCGAACGGCGTTCATCTCCATCACGGCCATCCCGCTGTCGCTGCTCAGCGCCGTCATCCTGCTCGACCGCTTCGGCCAGACGCTGAATACGATCACGCTGGGCGGCCTGGCCATCGCGATCGGCGAGGTCGTCGACGATGCCATCATCGATGTCGAAAACATCTTCCGCCGGCTCCGTGAGAATCGGGAATCCGGCGCCGCCAGACCCGTGATGCAGGTCATCCTCGACGCCTCGATCGAGGTCCGCAGTGCCGTGGTCTATGCGACGCTCGTCGTCGTGATGGTGTTCATTCCGGTGGTCACCATGTCCGGCCTCCAGGGTCGGATGTTCGGCCCGCTGGGCGTGTCGTACATCCTGGCCGTACTGACATCCCTCGTGGTGGCCCTCACTGTGACGCCCGCCCTGTCGGCACTGTTGCTTCCGAAGGCGGCGGCCCGAAGCGGCGAGCCAATGGTCCTGAGGGCCTTCAAGGGCGCCTACCGCCGGATCATCGGCCTCGTGATCGAGCGTCCCAAGATGCTCATCGCCTTCAGCCTCGTTCTCCTGGCCGGAGCGATCGGCGTAATGCGAGGCTTCGGCGGCGAGTTCCTGCCGGAGTTTCGCGAGGGGCATTTTGTGCTCCAGGTCACCGCCGCCCCCGGCACGTCGCTGCCGCAGATGGTCACGATCGGCCAGAAGATGACCGAAGAACTCCTGCTGAATCCCGCCATCGCCACGGTCGAGCACCAGGTGGGGCGATCTGTTCTGGGCGAAGACCCGTGGGGACCTCATCGCAGCGAGTTCCATGTTGAACTGAAGGACGACCCGAACATCGACCAGGAGAAGGTCCAGCAGGACATCCGAACCGTCCTGGAGGGCTATCCCGGCATCAATTCCGAGGTCCTGACGTTCCTCGGCGACCGGATCAGCGAGACGATTTCCGGCGAGACCGCCTCGGTGGTCGTCAGCATCTACGGAGACGATCTGGACGTCCTTGACGAAAAAGCCCGTGAAGTCTCCGAAGCCCTCGCAGGAGTCAAGGGGGTCGAAGACCTCCGGGTGTCATCGCCGCCGGGGGCACCGGAGATGGTCATTCAGCTCCGCCCCGACCGCCTGAAGCAGATGGGCTTCCAGGCCTCCGATGTCCTGGAGGTTGTCGAGACCGCTTACCAGGGGCTGACCGCCTCCCAGATCTACCAGGGCAGCCGTGTGTTCGATGTCGTCGTGATTCTCGATGAACGGTTGCGGCGCGAACCCGACGAGGTCGGTGCGCTGCTCGTCAGAAACGCGCAGGGAACCTGCACCCGACTCCGCGAACTGGCCGACATCTCGCTGACGACCGGCCGCTACATGCTGCTTCACGACGGGGCGCGACGGCGCCAGACCGTCACCTGCAACGTCGAGCATCGGGACATCGCGTCGTTCGTCGCCGAGGCCCGCAAGAAGGTCGCCGCCGACGTCTTGTTTCCCGCGGGAACCTACTGCGTGTTCACCGGCGCCGCCGAGGCGCGCGCCGCGGCACAGCGGGAGGTCCTCGTCCATTCCAGCATCGCCGGCGTGGGGATCCTGCTTCTGCTGACCTCGGTGTTTGTCAGCCGCAGGAACCTGCTGCTCGTCCTGACCAACGTCCCGTTTGCCCTCGTCGGCGGTGTGGCGGCGGTCTATCTGACCGGTGGCATGGTGTCCATCGGATCGCTCGTCGGGTTCGTCACCCTCTTCGGCATTACGATGCGAAACTCGGTGATGATGGTGTCACACTACGAGCATCTCGTCTGGGCAGAGGGCGCCTCGTGGGGAATTGAGACGGCGCTGCGGGGGGCGTCCGAACGAATTGTCCCCATCCTGATGACCGCACTGGTGACCGGGCTGGGCCTGCTACCGATCGCCCTGGGGTCCGGACAGCCCGGCCGGGAGATCGAAGGTCCCATGGCCGCCGTCATCCTGGGCGGATTGGCAACCTCGACACTGCTGAACCTGCTGCTGTTGCCCGTCCTCGCCCTGAGGTTTGGATCGATGCGACGAGCCTGAGACATGCTGCCAGACTCACGCGAATCAGGGCACACCGATCGGTGACAGGGACACACCCGCCACATACTGCAGCACATCGTGGCCGATCGAAACCGCCGCGTTGGTCTGGCAGTTGCTCAGCACGACGACACCGAATCGCCCCTTGGGGTCCATGGCCACCGAACTCCGGAACCCGTTGGTCGCTCCGTCGTGTACCACCATCTGTTCCGCCTGAATCTGCCACAGAAGGCCGATGCGCCTCGTCTCGTTGATGTTGAACAGCGGAACATGGCTCAGAACCATCGCCCACGAAAGCGGGCATTCGATCACACGCATGTTGGCCTTCAGATATTTGAGCATGTCGTTCATTGTCGAACGAAGTGCCCCCGCCGACTCCAGCGTACTGATCTCCAAAGGCGGAACCGGCGTCAGGTCGTATGCATACCCCTGCGCACTGCGCGACTGCTGCTCGGACGACAGGTGGATGAGCGTGTCGTGCATGCCGAGCGGCTTGCACAGCCTCTCGGTGACCAGGGTCTCGAAATCCTTGCCTTCCAGCCGGGAGATGGCGTGTCCTATGAGCCCTGCACCGACGTTGCTGTACTGATACTCCTGGCCCGGCAAGCGGGTCAGCTCGATGCTCGCCAGGTACTCATAGAGCATTTCCGGCGTGTAGTTGGCATACCCGCAATTGGGATCATAGTTCGAGACGTCGTGGGGCAGGCCGGAGGTCTGCGTGGCCAGGTCGCGTATGGTGATCTGCCGGCCGTCCTTCGAGGGCACTGTGACCGATTCCGGCAGGTACATCTTGATCGGGTCTTCAAGGCCGATCTTCCGTTGCTGAATCAGGTCGGCCAGGAGGATCCCGGTGAAGGTCTTGGTGACCGAACCGAGCTCATACAACGTGTTGGCATCCGGCACGACCGCCGATTCGCGAGACACGCTGCCATATCCGAATGTGTAGGTCTTGTCGCCCTCCACAACGCCGACGACATACCCCACGCCCTCGCCTCGATCGAGGTAGGGCTGAACCACACCGTCGATGAATCCCTTCAACTCGGACGATCGGTCGGTGGCCTGCTGAAACCAGAAGTAGCCGATGAAATCCTGTAAGGGCACTCCGGTGCCGCAGCCGACTGTCGACAACGCGGCAACTGCTGTCGCGATGCACGCTGCACGTTTCATTGGGTAACCTTTCTTCATGCCTCATACTGTTTTCTCGGCAACGGCCCACGGCCGACGCCGGTAACCCGTCCTGCAACGCCCCCTGTTCACCGCACGGGTGGGAAGTTGAAGGGCACACTGTAGTCCCATGTGGCGGGATACTCCCTCCGCTCGGCGCGAGCCACCCAGAAGAAGTCCCAGACAGCGTCGGTCTGTCCCAGAATCACGGAAAACGACACCGACAGAGAGGGCTTGCTGGCACGCACGGTGGGCGCCATCCGCCAGATCCATTGGTTGACGGGCTGGAAGGTGGTCCTGGCCAGAGAGGGTGCCTCGGCGATGCCGACCGCCCCGAAATAGCCGATCGCATCCGGCTTCTTGAACTGGTAGTGCCACGCGGCATTGTTCCCCTTCGAATTGCTTGTGTTGAGCGTCTCGCAATCCTGCACATTGACGGTGGTCTGATTGCTGATGGTCACTCCGCCCGACACGGTGGCGGACGCCGTAGGATCCTCCCCCTGCACTCCGAAGGCAATCTGGCCGCCAATGTTCCAACTGACGCCGCTCGTCAGTTGTGCGACGTTGTTCGCCGTTTCCGGGCTGGAAAGCTGGAGTCCGACCGCCGTCGGGTTGTTTGCGTAGCCTTGGAGGGTATTGTCGAAGAGAACGTCGCTCAGGTACGGGCCCAAACGCTGACGAATGACCATACCGCCCCCCAGGTCGGTGACATTCACTCTGGAATAACCGATGCTGGTGTTGAGTATGCTTTGCTGTTTGACGTAGATCCAATCCTCGTTGGTGGTCATCGAGTGACAACTGTAGATGTAGTGGGAGACCTGATAGTTGCGACCATCGCAATCCGTGAAGTTGTCCTGTCTCACGAACGCCGATGCGAGGTCGGTGAGCTGCTGGCTGGCCTCGGCCGCGGCGAGCTTCAGAGCCGCCTTGGCCGTGGCGCCGGTTTCGTCGTTCATGCGAGCCTCGTTCTCCCTGAGCCAGCCCACCAGAATATTGACGCGGCCTTGCCGATCGCCCGTGCCATCCACCTTCGTGTCCGAGTCGGCCGGGGGATACATCGTCCATTGGTACAGCTCTCCATTCGGCTCGATGTCGGCGGCAAAAAGCTCCACATAGTCCACGCCGGCGGGCAGCGTATAGTCTTCATACTCGCCGTAGAGAAGGTCGATCAGCAGGTTGACCGTATCGACCGCCGCGTGAACCAGAACGATGGGCATCCGCGCATTAAGGGCGGCGATCAGTCCAGCCTTCTGTGCGTCGGTGAGGTTGTCGACCACGTTGCCCGCGATGAAGATTGGACCATCGGTCTCGGTGCCGCCGTAGGGCGTGAACGAGATCGAGGCTTTCAACTCATCGGCGAGGGGGCCGTACACGGTTCCAATGAGATATGCCTTGCCCGCGTAGACCTCGGGCGTGACGTTGGGTTCGTCGGACATTACGCCGACGGGTGTGATCGTGGCGTCATCGGAGATGATGAACTGGGGAATGCACCCCCACGACAGAAGCAGCGAGGCACATAGGATCAAGATGGTACGGTGCACGGGAAGACTCCTTGCCTGAAAGAGGAACGCCCAGTCCGGACGCTATGCCGCGCGACGCGCGACCTGACGGCACGCAGGGGAGGGTGAGTGTCCTGGCAAGTCGTTGCGGACCGTTGCGACGACACTCTTCGCAATCGCGGCTTGCGGACAGACTCGCTCTCCCAGACCGCGCCAGATGACGAGCAGCGATACACCGGCCTCGTCAGGGATATCGACTTTGGTCATATGGATGTTTAGTCTACGCATAGTCTTGCCTTGCCGCCGGTAAGGACGGCCGATGTTCTCTTGCGGAGTCTCGACGGACTATTCACCTCGGCCGAGCATGATCCGAACTGCTTTGCCGTCAGGGAGCTTCAGCGAGCAGGCTGCCGGTCCGGTCTGAGGCTCGGCCGAGATTCGCCGCGGCATCGGCTCGGTCTTGCCCTTGGGCAGGATCCGGTAGTGTCCGCCGCGTGTCGTATCGAATCGGATGATGTCGCCGCCGACCTCTCGCGCGGCGCCCGCCGCGTCGACCACGAGACACGATGCCCCCCACGGGTTGCGCAACTGGCACCGTCCGCCCAGCCGCGACTCGATCTCGACAAACTCCACCCCCCCTGCTCGAATCGAAGACGTCACGAGGAACCCGCCCCGCGCCAATAGCCGGAACGCTGCCTCCCATTCCTTCGGCCAGGCCGGAAAGACACGGATGACCTCCGGTTCGCCCGGACGCGGAGAGACACTCTGCATCAGGGCCTCCTGAAGCGTCATGCTGACGGCGCCGAGATGCTCGATGGAATGGGCGTGCGGACCTTCGAACAGGCTCAGTCCGTTCGGCAGCGGGCTGAATGCCGAATAGTAGCCGCCCAGAACCTGGGGCAGTGTGCTGCCCCGACCCGCCCGGACCCAAGCGATCGGCGTGCGAATGGCCGTGCCCAGACTGCCGCCGTCGAGCACGGACCGAAACTTGCTCGCCATATCCAGCAGCTTGTTGACGACCTTGTCCGTGGCCGGATCGCGGGTCTCCAGCGTCCAATCCTCGAACGGAAAGACCGGGTTGAGCCATACGTCTTCCGAGTTATGGCTGCCGTTCACATCGCCCAGGAGGCCCGCCGCCCAGACGTCGTCGGCCAGCACGCCACCCGTCAGCCGCTTGGCGTCCGGGTCGCTGCCCATCGGATAGGGGGCGAGGTTGTCGAGCAGGTCCTGCCATTTCGTGCGGAGTTCGGCATCCACGCCGAGCCTCTCGGCCGCGCGGATCGCCAGCGGAGCGGTCCCTCGAATCGCGGCCAGGTCCATGATGCTGTCCTTGACGCCCCAGAAGTCCTCGTGAACGTTTGTGCCCGACAGGTGATACCGCCCATCGGTGCCCTTTCGGACCATGTGACGGTAGAACTCGACCGTCCCGCGCAGCAGCGGGTAGCCGTGACTGCGGAGCCACGCCTCGTCGCCCGAGCAGCGGTATCGCCACCAGGCCTGAGCCGCCAACTCGCTGCCGGATGAGACGAGATGGCTGATCCACGAGTATCGCCCGGCGGCGGTCTTCTCGGGCTCGACGACCACGCGAAGGCTGCTGTCGAACTGGCACGCCGCTCGCGTCCGCGGGTCAAGCCGGCTCATCGCCTTCCGCCCCAGGTAGAGGTCCTGAAAATCACGCGCGAGGTCGTCCGGCAGGATGGTGGGCCCGTCGAACGGCGTGGTCTCGGGGAAGAACGTGCCGTCGACCCCCCACCGCTGCCGGGCGGCCTTGGCGCAGTCGGGCAGTTGCCTCACGTACATATTGAAATAGGGGTCGGTGAGGTCGATGGCGTCGGCGGCCAGCAGCGGGAAGTAGAGCATCTCCGTCGTCCAGACCCAATACTGTGAGCCCCAGGCCCGAGCGTCGCCGTCGGTGGAGAAGAGCGAGCCGTTCCACTTGGGCGGCAGCGCCCCGCGCGACGTGGCCGCCATCATGTACAGGTGCAGCGTTCGCAGCCGAGCGAAGAAGTCGCCGACACCCCCCGGGCTCGTGATATGCACGAACGTTCGCGACCAGAAGTCGGACCACCACTGCCCGTGTGCCTCGCGAATCGTGTCATACGGCCTGCCGGCGGCCTGGTTCAGAACCTTCAGGGCCACTGCGCCGACGTCGGCCTGCGGCATCCAGGAGGCCGCGCTCGACAGGAGCACGGTGGTCTTGCCCTTCCGGGCCGGTGCAACCATCGTTCGGGCGCGGTCGCCGACGGCTTCGCATCGCATGTCTCCGCCCAGAATCCGGCCGGCCACCGCGGAGGCACAGTGATAGTCCTTCTCGGAGAATCGCTGCACCAGCAGGACCCTGTCCGAACCGGCTCGGCTCCGAGCCGGTTGACCGGGCCGGGGACGGCTCGTTGTTCTACACAAGTCCAGGTTCCTTTCGGACGTCGGGGCCGAA
>CAYUQT010000093.1:0-25416 GCA_964446835.1 uncultured Planctomycetales bacterium
GTTTCCATGACTACTCTTATCGGCTAACGCTACATCTTTTCGTGAACCGCTCTAGTCTGACGAACACTCACTGATAGGAGATTTGATTCCGCGGGGGCGCGAGAGCCTGGCGCCGGGTGTGGAGGGTTATCCACGTCGTCGGGCTGCGGCGACGGTGGGGCAGCGACGACCACCACGTTGTCGATCCGACCGCGGAACTGCGAGGCCAGTCGCGCTGCCCCGTCGGCGGCGGTGCCGACCGTCTGCATCGCCACGGACACGATCCCGATCACTAGGTCCCATCGAACGCTCGGCAACTGCCAACCGATGGTTGTACCTCCATGTCCCGACCAAGACTCTTCTCTTGGCGGCGATCCGCCTTCCCCTCGACGGCCCGGCCCACTCGCTGCATCTGGGCAATGCTGTTGTCCGGGATCTTGCCAGTGGCCGATATCGGCAAGTTGAAGGTCAGTGCGCCTCCAACGGCCTTGACGGCCTTCAGCAGGTTGACGAGCGTGGCGTCGTCATAGTGCTGGTCGGGCAACTCCGGCCCGCAGAATGTCGAATCGACCGGCATGAGCCCGTGCCACTGGACGCGCTCGACGAATCGGTTGTCCGGCAGGTACGGCCTGGGGTTGTTCTTCCACCAGCCAAGCGCGATTTTGCCGTCGACCAGGGTGTGGATTTCGCCCGGGTGGTAGTCCTCCAACGGCGTCACCGGCTTGATCTTGCCCACGCAGAAGGCACCGTCATTGAAGGCCGTGATTGCGTCCGGGTTTCCAGCCCGCGCCGCGGCAATGTATTCCGCGAAATCCAGGTTCCGATTGGGGAACACCGGCCACTCGTAGCAACCGTCGAACCACCAGCCATCGCAGTTCTTGCCGTACTGCAGGGAGTACGCACGAATGAAGGCACAGTAGTTCGGCTGGAACGCCGCCTGCGTCGGATCGTCCTTGCGCCAGCCGAACGCCTCGTGCAATTCCTCCGGGGCGGACAGCTCGGCGGGCAGGTACGCAATGAAGCGTCTCCCGGTTGCCTTCACGCCCTTGGCAATCTCCAAGACCAGGTCTCGGCGCGAGGTGTGGCCCGGCTTCTTGTTATCGAGGAAGCGATTGGGGCTGCTGTAGTAGCGGGTGTTCTGCCCCACCGTGAAGATCAGCCAGTCGGCGCCCGTGGACCGAAACTGTCGCAGAAAACCGGACACGTCGAACCCGTCCACGGTACGGTTGAAGTCGGCGGTCCTCTCCTGGGGCGCGTTCCCGGCAGGGGAAACGAGATAGTGGACCATCAGCCCAAAGCTGCCCCGGCTCATCCACTCGGCGCGATGCTTCTGGGCAGAGGTGCCGCTGGGCGTTGCAGGAGGCTCGGCAGCAATGCAGGCCACGGACAGCGCTAGCAGGACGATGCCGATCGAAAGCTGGTACCTTCCCTCCATCGCTTGACTCCTTGCACAAGAGATTGCGCGATTGTGGCCACGGGGGCGCTGTTTCGCAAGCGTGCCCGTCCCTCCAGAAAACTCCGTCCTCGATGATAGTATAAGACCTACGTGACTCCCGGTGCGAGGGTGTATCGGCTACCATCCACCAAGTCCAAACCTGGAGGAGGAAAGGGACGCCGTCAACAAGAGCATCTTGTGCTTGTTCCGAGCGTTGGTACTGGACCGTACTGACCGTTCTCCCTGGACTTCCGCGCGAACTGCGTGCAAACTGCGACCTTGATCATGCTGTTCGCGCCCGTGAGCAGCGATTGGGATGCGTGCGCCGAGGTCAACCAGCGGCTCCCAAACCATTGAAGCGCCGCGGATGACCTTATCGGTAGCCACAGGTGGGGGGTTATCGCACGTTGGCGATCCCGGGCGCCGTGCCGCTGGCCGAAGAGCACCGGTCGGGGCGATTCGACAGGTGCACCGACCTCGACGTGGCCACCGAGACGCTGACGTTCATCGAGCGGCTGGACGGAATCACCAGCGTCGTCAAGAGCGACCACATTCTCAACTTCTTCGAGGATCTGTAGGGTGCGCTCCCAGACGACAAAGAATGCATGACGGCCCTGTTGCGCGCGTTTATCGAGATGGACAGGGAGCGTCAAACACTGTATCAGGTGGGAAGATGGCTTGGCCTGTTCTCGCGAATCGGCGATATGGACGATCCTCGCAAGGCGGCCCGGGCGGAACGGGCCTGCCATGAGCTCGGCATCACGCCGGACAACGCCGACCGGATCATCGGCGAGATCATGACGAGGTTCATCTGAGACACGGAGTCATTCACCCATGTCCTATGAAGACCAGGTCATCGTGTGCGAAGAGTGCGGCAAGGAGTTCGTCCATTCAGCCGAGGACCAGGCACGCTATGCCGATCGCGGTTTTACCAATGCCCCGAAGCGTTGCCGGCCGTGCCGCGAGGAGCGCAAGGCGCAAGAACCGCAGGGCGACGCGAAGACGCTGGTGTGCGAGGAGTGCGGACAGGAGTTCATCCATTCGGCCAAGGACCAGGCCTACTACACCGAGCGCGGTTTTACCAACGTGCCGAAACGCTGTCGGACGTGCCGCGATAAGCGCAAGGCCAGAGCACGCCGAGGTCCAGCCAGGTCCGGAGCCGCCCCCGGCCGGCGCGACCGACCTGGTGGGCGCGGCTACGCCGAAGGTGGCCCTCGGAGTGAGTCCTACGAGGCCGTCTGCGCTGAATGCGGTAGGACCACGACGGTCCCGTTCAAGCCCGTCCAAGGCCGCCCCGTCTACTGCCGCGACTGCTTCCGCGCCAAACGGCGATGATCCCAGGCAGACGGTTCATCAGGGCCTTCGGTTCTGCGCGAGCCAAGGGCCCTTTTTGTTGCGCTGATCGAGGCTGTGCTCAGAAGGGTTCTCGGCGGTTCGCTCATCAGTAGGCGAACCGCCGACGCAAGCGTTTGCCGGAGGGGATGAAGATGAAGCAGTTTGATGATGCTATTTCGGCGCACGCCAAGGCGCTGTGGCTCGAACAGCAGCGAGCTGAGATCGAACGAGCCGTCAAGAATGTGAAACGGTCCGCCTGGGACAAGCGGTTCAGGCGGGAGTGGTACCGGGGTACCTGGCGAATCGGAAGGATGAATGAACGCAGCGCCCGGACGCGGCGCGATTGGGGTGGTACGGATGAGCGACGGTAGCACAATCAAGAGGAACGGCGGGGTCCAAACCGAGCTGGCTGAGTGGACTCAGGTGGGACCGGGATGCTGGGAGCGGAGGGTGAGGGAGTGGGGCTACGTGCCGCCCGACGACGTGCGGTACGGAGCCGCAGAGGTGAAGAAGATGAATGGAGAACAACGGGAGGGGCTCCTGGAGAAGCTGGCGTTCGATGGCGGCGTCGAGGCTTTCTTCGAGGGGGCTACTGACAAGGAAATCGAGGCATATCGAAAGGGGGTGATGTAGATGGATGAAGAAGAAGCACGGGAGCTGGCGTCTGCCATCCTGATGGAGTTCGAGGAAGTCCTCGATGAGTACGACGTCACGATCCCGTCGGCGGACCGAACTACATCGCTTGAAACGTCAGCGTATGTTGAAAGGGTGTGTAACCGGTCAGGTAGACGCTTGGGCCTGGCAGTTTGGCGTCGGCGCCACGCATCTGCACGTAGGCATGTTCGCACTTTCCAGGGCCAAAGCGGATGACATCGGACCCCATGCGGTATTCGACGTACCCCTCTTTGGCCAGGAATGCCTCGCTCGAATCGGGAACCGCTGTCACACCCGAAAGCCGGCCACCTTCTCGTAGGTTGATCTCAACGGCCAGGGGGACATTGTCGGTTCCATGGGCGTGAATGGAAACCTCGAAGCCCTGCTTGGTTTCCCGGATGTGCGCCTCATACACCAGGCGGCAGATTTCGCTCATCTTGCGCTTCGCAACAAGGCGGGACCACGTATCGGGAAGCACGGGCAGCAACGTCGCATCCGTGATGGGTTGCAGATAGCGTCCTTGCAGGTGCTGCATGAAATGGAATCCATCCTCACGTTTCTCACAGGCCGAGGGAACGAACTGCCCCCTGCCGAAGAAGGCGCTGGCGAAACGAACGGCATTGATGACCGCTTCGCCGCGCCGCAGGGATATCCATCGGTTATTATTCCTGTGCATGATGGTGACGCTGGTCCTGCCGTGCCGGATTCGGGTGATGCCGGACCGTGCGTACTCCCGTTCGTAGTTCTCCGGTATGGGTGTGGCTGCAGGGAGGTTCGTCTGTAGCTCCGGATACTCCATGAGCTTGGCCAGTTCGATGTGTTGCGGCTCCAGGGGCTTCAGCATCGAGGCATACAGGCCGTTGCGGTCGTGAATGGCCATGTAGCGAAGGGAGAACCAGTAGCCTCTCATCGTCCCCCGCGTGTTCAGATCCTGGCGCGTTGAGATCTCCGTGACCACCTCGCCATCGGGATGCAGCAGATACGCCATGGCATCCAGATTCTTCCGGACGGGTTCAAGCAGGCCGGGTCGGTTCAGTCTGCAGGCCATGACGACGAGGGCGTTGTCCACCACGGCGTTGTAGCCCGCGGTGCTCCGTTCGGTGAACTGCCCTTCTTCGTCAATGTCGATGCCTTCGGCCAGCCATTGGTCAATCCGCTCTACATGGCGCCTGTCCGGAAAGAGGTCATTGATCTGCGCAAGGGCCGCACACACGACCCATCGATGGTTGGGCGTGTGAATCCCCCCCTTGGACAACCCCCGTCCGGCTCGGCGGAGGAACTCCTCCATCAGAGAGAGCACGTTCCTGTCTTGCCTCATGCCGGCAAGCTTCGCGGCGGCGGCGACGCTGTGGACCACGAAGCCAGTGTCCGGCGGTGAGTTGAAGTTCGTCACAGGCAGATCGACGTATCCCTCGCTGTTCTGAGAGCGAACCAGGAAACCCGCCGCCAGTTTCATCCGCTCGAAGAGTTCCTTGCTCGCGTGAAACCCGGATTGGGGGTGGAAGTACGCCGCGGCCCCATCCCTCAACAGTCCGGCGGCGGCGCTACAGGTGTGTATTCCCCACGGGTCCGGAATCCCGCCGCACCATCGGCTCTGCGGGTCAATGATCTGGGCATGCAGCAGGTTTCCCAGTCTCTCGTCATGCGCGTGCACGAGCGTCGAAGTAGCCACGTCTCCGCTGGTTTGGGCCTGGGCTGCAAACGGTAGAGAGGCGACCGACGTTATCCCCAGTGCGATGGCCTCACGACGGTTCATTTCCAGTGACATCATCATTGCTCCGTCACCTGCTGCGGACGCCCTATGATCCTGTGAGAGACCTGTATCACGGTCGGCATCACGTCTTGGGTACGCGGATATGACCCTTGCCGTCCTTCACCTTCAGCCGATGGTCCCGGCAGAGCTCGTCGAGCATCATGGTGACGGTGGTGCAGGTCATACCGAGGTACTCTACGCCGAGTTTCTTGCCGGACAAGGAGTCGTAGCGTTCGCTGATGCCGTTCTTCATGGCGTTCGCCACCGTCTTGTCGGCGATGGTGGCGGCCAGTTCCTTGTGCCCATAGGCGGCGAGGCCGCTTGCGACCTGGTAGTTTGTTGCGGGCCACACGTCGCCTCGCCAGAAGCCGTCGGACTTCCATCGCTTGTCGCTGCGATCGACGGTGGCCACGGGAAGCGGCGTCTGCCAGTTGGGTCCGGCGAGCACCTCGGCCATACGCCTGGCCATGGCGGGCGTAGGGACACCGGCCGCGAGCGGGATCCAACAGCCGATTGTGGCCACGGGCACCTTCTCCAGCGTGTCGCGCTTCACCGAGAGGAACGTGCCCGCTGCCTCGTCCCACATGTGCTTGCGCATCGCCGCGACGGCCTTTTCGATTCGGGCCTTGCGCCGGGCCACCATCGCCGCATCGCCCACGACCTCCGCGAGCGTGACGAGGCTCTTTTCTCCCATGACCAGGTACGCGGTGTTGCCCGCGGCGCAGATGTCGCCGTACCAGGCGCCTTCGTTCCCGCCCTTTCGCGTGGGGTGTAGCGTCAGCTTCAGGTCGTCCAGGTTGCATTCAAAGTCGAATGTCTCGAACCGCGCGTGCTGGATGTCGCCGCTATAGGAGCCCACAGCCACCAGTCCGATGTGGGTCACGTCCCGTTCTCGCCAGTACCACTCGTGGAACCGCTCAAGCGGTTCCAGGGCCTGTTGGAGCAGTTGCCTGTCGCCGTTCCGCCGGTACACCCGCTCGAGCCCCCAGCCGAGTATGGGGATCTGCGAATAGGCGGGAAACCTGTCCCAGTCCTTTTTCCCGGGTTCGATCATGCACGGGATCATGTCATGCGCGTAGTCGGGCATCCTGGCGTTCCATCGCGGCTGGAAGTCCCAGTAGTTCTGAAACACGTCCCGGATGACCTGTTCTTTGCCGGGCAGGATGCTCAGCAGGTCCACCACGAACATGGTGTCCCATATCCACTGCCCGCGATAGCCGCCGCCCGGCGCGACCCAGTTATGCTTCATCGTCGCTTCCGGGGGAAATATCTTCCCGAGCACGCACTTGTCATAGACCTTTTCCAACAGTTCCATTACGGCCTGGTTGTCCGATTCAAAAAACTTCCGGACTGCGTCGATGTCCTTCTGGCCAACCTGGGCACAGCTATAGGACGCGCGCAACAAGGCAGACGTCCCCAGGATGCGGGCCCCGGCGTCCTTCAAGAAATCACGTCTCTTCATGATGGGTTTTCCTCTTTCAGCAGTTCGATTCAAAGGTAGACAAATGAGGTTGTCCCCCGGTTTGGATGGCGGATCGGCCGACGATGGTGTTGACCTGCCCCAACTATGGTACCACCTCGAATGTTATCTCGACAGCGTTTGGACCGCTTTCGTTTCGCTGCGCCCTTAGGATGACCGCAACGCCGTCGAGGACTTCTACCGCTGCGTGCGGGCACGGCTGGAGAAGCTGGTGAAGGAACGTGCTTGCCGCGTCGACGAGTTCAGCGGCTCTCGTTTTTCGGAGAGCCGCCTTGTTCTCCGAAGGTGAAGGAAGATGAATCCACTCGATGATGCAATCACGGCGCACGCCAAGGCGCTGTGGCTGGAGGAGCAGCGGGCCGAGATTGAGCGGGCGATTGCCAACGTCAAACGCTCCAACTGGGACAAGTGGTTCAGACGGGAGTGGTATCGAGGCACGTGGCGGATAGCAAAGATATGGGAACGACACGCCCCTACGCGGGGCCATCGAGGTGGTACAGATGGGCGACGCGAGCACGATCAGAAGGCACGGCGGGGTGCAGACCGAGTTGGCTGAGTGGGCGCAGGTTGGGCCTGGGTATTGGGAGCGGAGGGTGAGGGAGTGGGGCAGCCGGTTGCGTCACGTCCGGCGGTGTCGACCGGCGATTCTGCCAGCATTGTGGTGCTGGGGGTGAAGTTTTCGGTAGAGGTAGGTCCTGCGTGCGTTAATCGCCGGGATTCTTGAGCGGATTCAGAGGTTGGGTGTGCCGCCGCCGCTGGTGGAACGGGGCTGACCGCTGCCATCGGATGGAACTCGTGACGATGCGCGCGGTTTGCGTTGCGCGGAAACGGGCGGGGGCCCTCGTCCCCGAGGCGGTAGGAGCAAGATGGGCACGATGGACCGAGGGAACATGCGTGAACGACGGCGTGATAGGCCGTTTCCCCTTGATGTGAGGACCCACTTCGGTAAGCTGGTTCCTTGACGGAAGCCAAATGGGAAATGTCGGATAATAGGTCACCCTCTCGCGCTAATGCTATTGGAGGAACAGTGTCATGATCCGCATTCGGACCATCGTGACAGGTCTACTGCTTGGCGCCCTCCTTTCCGCCCCTGCCGTCTTCGGGACGGACTATGCGGCTGAGGAGCGCAAGCAAACCTACACCCCCACAGCCGAGAACCTGGCCGCCCGAGAGTGGTTCCAGGACGCCCAATTCGGGATGTTCATCCATTGGGGCGTCTACAGCGTGTTGGGCAACGGCGAGTGGGTCATGCACCACAAGAAGATGACGATCGAGGCCTACGAGAAGCTGCCGCCCAAGTTCAACCCCGTCAAGTTCGACGCCGACGCCTGGGTCGCACTCGCGAAGCGGGCCGGCATGAAGTACATCACCATCACCAGCAAGCACCACGACGGCTTCGCGATGTTCGACAGCATGGTGTCTGACTACGACGTCGTCGATCACACGCCGTACAAGAAGGACGTGCTCAAGATGCTGGCCGACGCCTGTAAGCGCCAGGGTATCAAGCTGTTCTTCTATCACTCGCACCTCGATTGGCATCACCCGGACTACTATCCCCGCGGCCGGACGGGCCAGCACTCGGGTCGGTCCGACGCGGGCGAGTGGTACAAGTACCTTGACTACATGGATGGGCAGATCAAGGAGCTGTGCACGAACTACGGCCCGATCGGGGGGATCTGGTTCGACGGCTGGTGGGACAAGCGCGACGCCGACTGGCGGTTGGGCAAAACGTACAAGCTGATCCACGACCTCCAGCCGCAGGCGCTGATCGGGAACAACCATCACGTCTTGCCGTTCCCGGGCGAGGATTTCCAGATGTTCGAGAAGGACCTGCCCGGCAAGAACACGGCGGGCTTTAACAAGGAGGCCAAGATCGGCGGCCTGCCCCTGGAGACGTGCGACACGGTCAACCGCGCATGGGGCTACAACAAGAACGATGGGAGTTACAAGAGCACGGCCGAGCTCACCCACTACCTCATCCGAGCGGCCGGCCACAACGCCAACTTCCTGTTGAACGTCGGCCCCAAGCCTGACGGCACAATCCAGGCGGAGTTCGTCGAACGGCTCGAAGGCATCGGCAAGTGGATGGCCAAGAATGGCGAGACGATCTACGGTACACGCGGCGGGCCGTTTCCGGTTGGTGATTGGGGCGCCAGCGTCAACAAGGGCAATCGGATCTACGTCCACATCCTGAAGTGGCCCGGCACCGAGCTCAAGCTGCCGGCGGTCAGGACAAGAATCACCAACGCCCGGACGTACGCCGGCGACAAGCCCGTTAAAGTTCAGCAGCGTCCCGACGGCATCATCCTGGAGATCCCCGACGACGCACGCGATGAGGTAGACACGATCGTCGTGCTGGAAGTGGGGTCGTAGCCGTCTGTACCAAACCTTGGAACAGCGCACAGGCGTCACGCGACGCGACGAGATTGAGTGAGCTATCAAGAACGTTAAGCGGACTGCCTGGGACAAATGGTTCCGCAAGCAATGGCACAGAGCTGGTGCGATGAGAAAGTAGCAGCACCGGCAGGCAAGAAGGTGGTTTGAATGATCGGCGGAGCTCCGAGGTCTCCCGCTGATCCCGGTGCCCCGCGCCGCGAGGTCCAGAGCGAGCTGGCTGGGTGGGTACGGACAGGGCCAGGCTCTTGGGAGCAGCGGCCGAGGGTGTGGGGCTCCGTCCCGCTACGCGACGAGCGGCACGGAGCCGCGGAGGTTGAGAAGGTGAACAAGGAAAAGCGTAAGGAATGGCTGGATGAACTGAGGTTTGATGCGAGCCTGGAGGCTTACAACGAAAGCGCTAGTCGAGAGGGGCACGAGGCCCAATCAAGCGACTCAACAAGGTCGTCTGAATGAACGGCGGGACTCTGAAATGAAAATATCTGGAGTCTTCAGTTGTGCCTCCAAACCCATTGCGCGAATGGGCGTCTGATCATCTTTTTGTCGCGTCGTACGGTTGACCGTTGCCGTCGGCGCGCTTCCAGACGGGTTCCTTGTCTGTCGACCCGAGCAGCCCATATCGGTGGGGGCGGCGGTAGGCGTTGCCCCAGATCGTCGTGCCGCGCCGCTTGCGCAGCTCCCCCAGATCGAACCTGGCGAGAAAGAGGCCTTCGTCGGGGCCAGCTTGGACAAGGCACTTCCCGGCCGGGCTGAACGCCACCGACCGGCCGTTGTTCTTGGGTGACGGGTAGTTCGCCATGGCCACGCCAACGACGTTTTCGTAGGCGCGGATCTTGAACTGATCGATGCGGAGGTCGTCGAGGCCGCAGGAGTTCGGCGTCAGGATGATCTCTGCCCCCTTGAGCATGAGGATGCGGGCGCTCTCCGGTTGTTCGCGGTCGAAACAGATCATGGCGCCGATCTTCACAGGGCCGGCCGCTATGTCCAGTTCGCCGACATGAAACTCCGCACCCGGCGTCATCGACGCCTCCATCGGCTTGAAATCGCTCGTATGCACCTTGGCGTAGGTGAATACTTCCTTGCCGCGGCGGTCCAGCAGTGTAACGGCGTTTCGAGGCGGGCCGTCCCATGTCTGGAGGTATGTCACCGCGATTGCCATGCCGAGCTCAGTGGCGAGCTTGCCGAAGTGCTGTACCCACTCGCCGTCCGTTCGCACCGCCTGCTTGTGGAACTCCTCCTGGGCATTCAGCTTGTTCGGATCGAAACGCGTGTAGCCGATGTTCCACATTTCCGGCATCAGGGCTATGTCGGCGCCCTGCCGGGCCGCCGCACGGCAAAACGCATCGGCCTTGGCTCGGTTGGCGGCCTGATCGTTACCGGCCGGCGTCATCTGGAGAAGGGCAACTGTCAGCACACCGTGGCGATGTTGCGATTGCGTCGGCGTTTGGGCAGAACCCGTTAGCACCACACCACAAACGATCGCAGCAGACAGACATTGCATGAGCCTTGCCCTTTCTCGTTCGAATTGGTTCGCACACATTGTCCGGTAGCTCGCACGATAGGGCTGACGGGACCATGCTGCAACGGCTGAGGGAGTGGGGCTCCGGCCCGCCCGCATCGGAGATCGGCAGGAGTGCTGGCAGACCAATGCTACATAAGCGAGATCGTCTTCTTGGCGTCGGCCGAGTCCCGCGCCTTGATCGCCACCTCGGTCGCGCGGAGTGCGTCGTCCGACGTCAGGACGTGCGGCTTGCCGGTCCGCAGCGACTCGACGAATCTGACGAACATATTGACCTGCGACTCGGCCAGCGGCAGTTGCTTCGGCTCGTCGTCGTCGGT
Organism: uncultured Planctomycetales bacterium; assembly: GCA_964446835.1. Lineage (GTDB taxonomy): Bacteria > Planctomycetota > Phycisphaerae > UBA1845 > JAFGLZ01 > CAYUQT01. Next base: position 10,870 of record CAYUQT010000093.1, read on the forward strand.
CATCAGCTCGCAGAATGGCTTCTCCGTCAGCCGCACCTCAACGAACCCCTTCGTGCCAACCACGCGGAGTCGATCGTCGCCGTGGCTCAGGGCCTTCTTGGGCCGGAAGTAGTCGAACGTCAGCGTGCCCTGCCCGCCGTTGGTCATCCCGAACAACGCCGCGCCGCAGTCCTCGCACTCCGGATAGCCTGGATGGCCCTTAACCGCGTGCAAGGCCGTCACGCTCGCGAAGTCGAGCCCGGACACGAATCGCATGAAGTCGATACCGTGAATGGATACCCACGGGAACGAACCGCCGTACGTCTCACGCTTCTTGTAGTAGTCCGGTCGGCTCGTTCCGAACTTGTAGGACTTCTGTGCCGAGAGTAGTACAGGTTCGCCGATCTTTCCCTGCTTGACCGCTTCGCGCGCCGCGACGAAAGCGGGTGCAGTCCGCATCGGAAGCATGGCCGTCACTTGAACCTTCTGCTGGTCGCGCGCCGCCCGAAGCGCGTCGAGGTCCGCCACCGACGCGGCCACCGGTTTCTCGCTAAAGACGTGGCAGCCGCGATTGACGGCCTCGATGTTGATCTTGCCGTTCTTGGCGTAGGGCGCGAACGTCGCGACGATGTCGGGCTTGGCCTCGTCGAGCATCTTGCGATAGTCGTCATAGACCCGCACGTCCTTCGACCAGGCCAGCGAGCGCTTGATCCGGCCGAGATCCTCATCAGGAAACGATTTGACCGCCGCCACCAGCTTGCACTTGCTGATCTCGGGGATGCCTCGCAGCACGTCGTCGCAGTGTCCCTGGACGCCGACCTGCGCCACGCTAATCTCGCCATCCATCGACTTCGCTCTTGCTCGCTTTGTCACGACACTCACCCCCGCTGCCGCTGCAGCGATGACAAACCCCCGCCGTGTGATGGTTTCACTATCGCTTCGCCGTTTCATTGAATGTCCCTCGAGTTCGGATCTTATCATGTACGGTTGCCGCTGGGATAGCGATCCATCTACTTGCCGTGTCGGACGTAGCTGAAACGTCTGCTGGTACGCATCACGCATACGAAATCACAGCCTGCCCGGCTTTGCGGTAGTCCGCAAACAAGCTTACCGAAGCGGGTCCAGGGGTCAAGCGAATGGCCTATCACGGTCTCCCTGATGCGGGTGTGCTCGCCGCATCGCGCCAATCTCACTCGTGCGGCCCCAGGGACGAGAGCCGCGGCTCGGTTGAGGAACAAGAGCCCGAAGGGGCCCGTCCCAGACAGACAGCGATTTGTTTCGTCAGGCTGGAAAGATAGTCGCGGCGGAACAAGTGCGGCTCTCGTTTTTCAGAGAGCCGCCTTGTTCTTCCGAGGTGAACGAACATGACGCAATTTGATGATGCGATTTCGGCGCACGCGAAGGCACTGTGGTTGGAGCAGCAACGGGACGAGATTGAGCGGGCGATCAAGAACGTGAAGCGTTCTGGCTGGGACAAGTGGTTCCGTAGAGAGTGGCACAGGGCTGGAGCGATGAGGAAGTGGTCGCGCCGGCAGGCTGTCACTCCCGAAAACTCCGTCCTCGTTGATAGTAAATGACTGACGTGTCTCCCGGTTTGAAGGTGTATCCGGTACCATCCGCCCTAACCGGGAGGACGCAATGGGCGCCGTCGAGATCATCTTGTGCTTGCTCCGAGGGTGGGTACTGAGCCGTGCGACGCTTACGGCGGAGAACTTGGCTCTCTGCCAGCAGTTGGTTGTTCTCCAACGTTCAACGAAGCGTGCTCGTGTCCGGAGGCGTGACCGGCTCTTCTGGGTGTGGTTGTCCAAGCTGTGGAAGGACTGGGCGTGCTGTCTGCTCATCGTCAACCCGGACACCATCGTCCGCTGGCACCGCGAAGGCTTCCGGCTGTACTGGCGATGGAAATCACGCAACGAGCCCACGGGCCGTCCCAAGATCGATGTAGAAATCTGCAACTTGGTCCGGCGGATGTCCCGCGAAAACCCGACCTGGGGGGCACCGCGGATCCAGTCCGAGTTGCGGCTGCTTGTCTACACGGTCGCGGAGTCAACGGTAGCCAGATACATGTGTCGTCGTCGTAAGCCACCCTCTCAGACTTCGCGGACATTCATCGAGAACCACATCGGTGAGATCGCTGCGGTTGATTTCTTCGTCGTCGCGACGGTGAGGCTCCGACTGCTATACTGCTTTGTCGTCCTTCGACATGACCGACGACGTGTGGTCCATTTCAACGTGACGCCGCATCCAACGCCTCGATGGACAGCTCAGCAGGTTGTCGAAGCGTTTCCGTACGACGAGGCACCTCGATTCCTGATTCCTGACCGTGATGACATCTACAGCACGTGTTTCCGGGAACGCATCAAAGGAATGGGCATCGAGGAGGTTGTCATTGCCTCTCGGTCACCCTGGCAGAGCCCGTTTGTCGAGCGGCTGATCGGCTCCATCCGTCGCGAGTGTCTGGACCATGTCATCGTACTCAATGAAGCCCACCTAATCCGTATCCTGACCAGCTACTTCGGCTACTACCACAAGTCACGGACGCATCTCTCGCTCAACCGCAATGCTCCTGACCCACGTTAAGTCGAGCCTGTTGAGAAGGGGAGGGTGATTGCCATTCCACAGGCAGGGGGGCTGCATCACCGATACACCCGGGCGGCCTGAACCGTCTGGGCGACCCGACATCGAGCTGATTTCAATTCGAGAACCCTTGCGCCTTGCTACAGAATCCGAGCATCCGGAAGGTGGCGATGGCGGTCGTCGTCGATGTCTACCAAGCGTCCAGCTGAACGGCTTCAACTTCAGGGGCTGAAGCGACAGCATTCAGCCGCCGGATGGACTTTTGGGTATGGACAAAGGGCTTTTCAATGATGAAGATGACGCCATGAGAGGAAGAACTTGGTCCTTGCTGGCAGTATGCCTTGCCGCGGCTGTTACGGCCAACGCGTTCGAGCTCACTCCAACCTTACCGCCGATCACCGACAAGACCCTTGTGGTTTGGTGCAGTCTCGACAATCTCAATCAGCGCGGTGGCAGCGTTCTTACTTTGGAGAAGGGCGACTGTTTCGATGGGCTGGTCTTCGGCGAGGTGGCCCCGCGCACCTGGATGGCCGGCAGCGACCTCCTGGCACGCACCCCCCACGATCAATCGGCGGTCGCGCGAGAGTCCGCATCTGCCGATACCCTCCTTCAATTGGCCGCCGTTTACAGCGGCACCACGGTGAGACTCTACCGGAATGGCCAACTTCTGCACCAATATGCCATTAAGAAACCTGCCACCTTCACCAGCGGAAGCCTGATTCTCATCGGCCTACGTCACATGGCCGCCCGAAGCTGGGACAACGCCTACTTTGACGGCCGTGTGGAGGAGGCGCGGCTCTACAACGTGCCTCTGAGTGGCGGGCAGATCGCCGCCTTGCGTCCAAACGTCAAGAGCGATACGCCGCCCCTTGGTCTGTGGACCTTTGAGGATGGCAGCACCCGCGACGTCATGGGCAATTTCCCGCCGGGTAAGCTATTCGGCGGCGCTCGCGTGGCCCGAGGCGCCCTCCACCTCGACGGAAGGAATGACTTTATGGCGACTCCCACCAGCGTAGATTTCACCGATGGACTGCGTTTTGCACCCAATGGTACCATCTTCGGCGATGCTATCCCCTTCTATTGGGACGGTGTCTACCATGTCTTCTACTTGCGCGCGCCAGGCTGGGGTCACATTGCCAGCCGTAACCTCCTTCATTGGGACGAGCACCCCCATGCCCTGGCCCCGTCGCGCAATAGGAAAGCCCCCGATGGCCAGGACTGCTGGACCGGAAGCATCGTACACCATGAAGGCGTGTTCCACCTCTTCTACACGGGCAAGAACAGCAATGATCCCCTGGGCGATCAAAAGGTCATGCATGCCACCAGCACCGATCTTGATACCTGGACCAAGCACCCCGAACACACCTTCTACGCCGACGGCAAGTACTATTGGAGCATGCCCATCAATGGCAACGACAAAGCCAAACTCAACGCACACCACACCGCATTCCGCGATCCGGAGGTCTTCTGGAACAAAGATGCCAAGGCATGGTGGATGCTCCTCCATGCCGCCTTGCCCGATGGATCTATGGGCGCCTTCGCCTGCTACACATCTACCAATTTGATCCAGTGGAAAGTCCGCGAACCCGTCTACACCTACCCTCTCTCCGTGTCGGGCGACTGCCCCAACATCTTCGAGATGAATGGACGCTGGTACATCATTGCCGCCGATTATCATTACACTTCGGCCACCACACCAGGCGGCCCTTATGGTAAGGAAATGCTCCCCTACGATTGCGGCGATCTCCGCGTGCCCAAGACCATGTTCGATGGCAGACGACGCATTGTCGTGGGGTGGATTCGCACCCGCTCGGGGCATGTCGATGCCGGAGAAACCGGCTGGGGCGGTATCATGTCTATGCCTCGCGAGCTTTATGCCGACACCGATGGCCGCCTCTTCCAGCGTCCGCCGCGTGAAGTGATCAACGCCTTTAACCAGCCTGTTCCCAACACGCCCCCGAGCGTTGCACCGGGAGAAAGCATCGACACACCTCCCGACTACATGTTGCAGGCCGACCTCAAGGCCACCGGGCCTGCGCAGATCCGCTTCCGCCAAACACCCGGTGAGCCTGACTCAGGCTATACCCTCAGCATGAATCCTGACTCCGGAGAAATCAGCATCAGCAATGGTCATGAAACCTACCGTCGCACTTGTCCCTTGGAATCCGGCAAACGAATTTCGCTACGTCTCTTCGTGGTAGGCACGGCCGCCGAATGCTTCGTCGACAACAAATACGCCTTCACCCTTCGTGTTTTTGACCACCAAGAGGGCAAGCTGAGTCTTCACGCTCAGAAGGGCGACGCCAACCTGCAAAGGATCTCCCTGCATACCATGAAGTGATCCCTGATTCATATTCTGAATGCAACACGTGCCCGTGGGCGTGACCTGTGCATGGAACAGCGCTGTGAAGCTGATTGCCTGCGAGTCGAGCCACCCCCTTCGGCACATAGGTTCCCTGAGGAGCAAATCAGACGTTAGTACGTACTTCCGAGGCAGCAGTTGAGGTTTCCGACGGTTCTGATAGCCTGCCGGTTCGTGGCGCATTCCGAAAGGGGAAGTCGTGAAGATAGGGGTCTTTTGTCTGGCGGGAGTGTTGCTGATGAGCTTGCCGGGGCTCGGTAGCGCAAGGCCGAAGGAGGAGCACGACGGTCATGTGAATCGCGAGAAGGCACATCCAACTGATCCAAAGACACCCGGCCTCATCAAGCAAGGCGGTGTGCCCGGCGCAGAAACGCTGGAGGGTTGGGAGATGGGGCCGTTCGTGAAACAGCGCAGTCCGATCCTCTCGCCCAGGCGGGATTCGAGATTTCGCTGCCCCATTCTGGGCAAGGAAGTCCGTTGGGAGGAGCAGAACGTCTACAACCCGGCTGCCGTCGTGCGGGATGGCAAAGTCTATCTGTTCTACCGGGCAGATGACAAGAATCCGGCCCTGAGGTGGGGGCGAACCTGCCGGATCGGCATGGCTTGGAGCGAAGACGGAATCCACTTCACGCGTCACCCGACACCGGTTCTGTATCCTGACGACGACGAGTGGAAGAAGTACGAGTGGGAAGGCGGCTGCGAAGACCTCCACATCGTGGAGGGCGAAAACGGCACCTACTACATGAACTACACGACATGGAACGGCGGATCTGACACCGTGTCCGTGGCCAGTTCTCATGATCTTCTGCACTGGACCAAGCACGGGCCGGCTTTCCGCAAGGTCGGCAAGGTCGGCGGACGCTCCGGCCTAGTCGTGTCGCGGCGGATCGGTGACCGCCTCGTGGCGGCGAAGATTGAAGGCAGATATTGGATGTACTACACCCACCCCTGCGCACTCGCATGGAGCGGCAACCTCATTGATTGGACCCCGACCGGCACGGCGGTTTGGCCGGCAGGAGGCCGCGAAGCCGGGGCGATCGCCCTGCTGCGCGACAACGGCATTCTGCTGATGACGCAGGGATCGCATCCTACGCTCGGCGCCTGGGTGCTGCGCCAAACACTGGTTGACCGCAACGACCTGACGAAAGTGCTCGAAGAACAGAAGAAGCCGTTTCTCTATCCCGAGCATCCGTGGGAGAAGGAAGGCATGACCGGCCACACGACAGTGGCCAACGCCTTAGTGCCGTTCAAAGGCAGGTGGCTGCTCTACTACGGAGCCGCCGACCGTTACATCGGGTTGGCCACGTTCACGCCTGCGACCGACTCGCCATTCTCGCTGGCGAAGTAGGAACGCCCAAGTGAAAGGCATCTAGGCCGAGGCGAGCCTAGACCATCACGAGCAGGACAAGGTCGCAGGTCACAGGAAGCGCTCCACGGGCCATCTCCAGTTCGTTCAGAGCATATCACCAGTACCAGTCTGTCGATCGGGGGCTCGTTACGGCACGTCGCTATTCAAGGTTCACGTTCGCGCGCCTTCGTCTCTCTGCTGATAGGCTCCACGGGCCATATCGTTTTCATCTGCCAAGCGTCGAGGCAATTGAGTATTGCGTCCCGACCTTGGCTGCGCAGCGATACGCCGAGGCTGTCCTCGCGTCCAGGATAGACGCGCATCGCGAGGTATTGCTTGCTGTTGGCGAAGACCTCCACCACGCTGCGATCGATGAAGATCTGGAGCCTCAACGGCTCGTCTCGGCCCTTCCCGAGCGTCGCGCGCTCCGGCGGGCGGATATCAACATCCGGCCTGGTTGAGGACCGTGATCCGTCGAGGACGATGACGCTGGGGGTAGCGTACCAGTTGCCCAGGTTACAGTCGTGGTTGTAGAACGTGATCGAGGTTCTCTCCTCGGCATTGGGAGACCACAGCACGTTCAGTTGAACCCAGCGCGCGTCCTGCGGCGCGAGTTCTACAGCGAGTTCCATCGCATTGCCCTTGACGGCGTCCAGCACGATCTCCTTGTTGGCCGGAAGAACAGTCCTGCCGACCCGTCGGTGCTCGCCGCGCAGAGATTCGAGTCCCTTGACCGGCTCAATCCTCAACTGCCTATGCTTGTCCAAGCTCAGGCGCTGTGGCACCGACATGAGGTGATCCCAATCGTCGGCCGCGCCCTTGCCTGCATTGATGTTGAAGATGTTGACCACGCCGCCCTTGCCGTCGGAGGCGGAGGAGGGCGCATGCACACCGCCGGGCATTACCCAACCGCGATTGAAGCGTTCGTGGGCATACGGGGTGAACTTGAGGTTCGCCGGGTCGTAATCGCCGAGCAGGTACTGACCGCCCCGCTGATGGCTAAAGCACAGCAGAATGTGCTTGTCGCCGATGGCGTGGAAATTGGGGCAGGCGGCATCATCACATTCACGGGCGAAGGGGGCGTTGTGATCCACCAATCTCCCAAGTCGTGTCCAGGTAAGTAGGTCACGCGAGGAACTGAGTCACATCCCGGAAATCAGACCGATATAGCGATCGCCCTGTTTCCATATGTCGCCGTCTCCCATATGGGATGTTGCAATGCGAACCTGCCGCCAGTTGAGCAGCAATGGGTCACTGGAAGTGGCCAGCATTTGGGTTGCCCCGATCCCCGGGTAGTAGGCCACCACCCGATCCGGCTCGACCAGCGTGCCGCCAGAGAAGCACATTCGCTCGATGCCTGGATAGATCGCGTAGGGCAGGTCGCGCCAATGCACGAGGTCATCGCTCACCGCATGCCCCCAGTGCTGGCGGCGCTTGTAGGTGTCCTTGACGTCGGGGAACTCGTCGGGCGGATAGGCCTGGTAGAACAGATGCCAGCGCCCCTGCCAGAAGCACAGCCCGTTGCCGTCGTTCAACCGGCTCTCCGGGCTGACGAAGTGATAGGTCGGTCGATAAGGATCCGCAGCGTGCCGCAGACGTGAAGCAGCGAAGCGCAGCATCAGTTCATTGGTTTTCAATTCCTCTTCTTGTTCCGCGAGGGTTTCAGAGAACACTTGTCTCGGCACAGGAGACGCATACGGTTCCGGCCGGGGGCTGACCTTCAGGATGGCGATCTCGCTGGATCGAGAAGCGAGCCGCATGGAGTAGCGGCCAGCATCGGTCTTCTTCACGTTTCGGATTCGGTAATGGGCGCTGGTTGCACCTGGAATGGGGCGGCCGTCCTTGTGCCATTGGAGGGGGCCCGAGCCAGCCCGCGCGGCGGTGAAGGTGAAGTCGCTTCCTTCCGTGACAACGCAGCCGGACGGTTGGAGGGCCGGCGCGGAGGTCGCCGCGGATTCTCTACCGTTGATACGTATTTCCGCCCGCGCAATGTCACCACCGGGGTCCCCGAAGGTATTGAACCGAAAGAACAGTTGGTCACCTTTGCCGACTGCTATCCCGTTCAGATCGTTGGCGAGGCTTTTGCCGATGTTCTCGAGGGTCACCATTTTCGTATCGACCGCGCTCCTTCGTTTGATGATCTCGTAGCCTATCCCGTTGCTTTGGGGCGATGCGGAGCCGAACGTGTAATGGACGTCTATCACCATGTCATCGGGAGCGGTCCAACAGACAACGAGGCCGGAGGGAGAGGCGCCGGCCTTGGGGTGCAACAACACTTCACCCGAGGACCAGCGGGCATTGTTTCGACTTGAAAACTGCTCCTTGCCGGTGAGATTCTTGCCGATGCCCCAGTAGCCGGATTCCGCACTCCACATCCTGGGTGCGGTCGGAAAATCCGAACCCCAGATTTCGTTTGCGTTGCGGCTGTTCAGAGTCAGCAGGGGGAAAGCCGGAGGATCATTGGCACGGTCGTCCAGTCGGTAAGACCAAGTGCTGTCGGCGCAGTTCTGTGTGTAGGAGAAATCGCCGGCCAACGAGTATGTCGCTGCCTGGGCGGGGCTAAGCAGCACGGCCAGAAGTGCCGAGGCGAGTGGGCCGGCAAGAAATGGGCGTATGGTTGATAGCTTCATCATGGTTCCTTTCTCTCCAGCACGAGTACCCAATCCTGGGGCGAAGGCAAGTCAGGGGCCAGATACTCGCCGGTCGATGCGGCTTGGCCGGAATCTATGGCCACGGGTGACACCTCGAACTTCCCGAAGGCTTGCTGCTCGCCAATCTGGTAGAACCAAAGGCCGGTCTTTCCAGAGGCGGTATTGGTGACCTTGACGGGTGGCGTCCGCCAGGTCTGCTTGCCATCGGAAACCACCAATGCCGCGTATTCATCGACCGCCGCCGCGCTGAGCCGGATCTCAGCGCCGACCTCGGGTGCGTCCACCTTGCCCAGCATAGCGCCCCAGTTTCCATCCCGGCGGTCATGAATGAAGATGCTTTTGAAGTGCGGACTGTAGAGGGCGACGATGTAGTTGTCGGGATCCTGGAACCGGAGAACCAGGCCCGCCTCAGCGTTGCTGCGGGCGCTGGCGCAACTGACCATCACATTCTTGGCGTCCACGGTCTTCACGATGCTCAGCACGCCCTTGCCGCCTGTCAGAAAACCGTCCTTGCGTTGCGTTGCCGTACCGTAGTCTTTCCAGGCAGCGGCATCGCCCTTCGAGGTGAATCCAACTGCGCTTCGGTCAAAATCGTCTGCATACAGCAGGGGTTGCGTATGTCCTTCGAAAGTCCCAAGGTCACTGGATATGAGCTTCACCTTGCCCTGGTCAAAGCGCCGCCCGGTGGCGGGGTCGAAATAGAACGCGGAATAAGGGACGTTGGTTTCGACCTTCTTGACGACCGTCCCTTTCCAGTTGTAGATGCCCCGTTTGGGCTGGTAGACGAAGCGTACCTGGCCGGGGATCCCCGCAGCGTAACAGTCTTTCTCTGCCCACTCGGGATGGGGCTCGAAACGAGGCCAGGGGTATTCTTCCAGAAGTTTCTTTCCCAGACCAAGCTGAAGGGCGCCCGGGTAGTTCATTCCCTCGCGCCAGGTGGTCCAGTCGTACACCTTACGGCCTCCGAACGCGCTGGATGCACAACCGGGATCGCCTTCCACGCTCGCGTGCCAGATACCGGCGGCGCCGTAAGTGTGCCCTGCAGCGCCGCTCAGCATGAACATCCAGAACATCTGGCGCTGTACATCTTGCCAGGCCTGCTGCATGTGGCCTTCATACGCGGTCTCGCCGCAGAGCACGGGCACTGGGGGTTCACCGGCATAGGCAGCGTTGAAGGAGCCGAGGACCGCGCGTTGAACGGCCACGGAGGCGTCGTGACTGCCGCCCACCATGTCGAAATCAACCACCAACGGCGCTTCATGTCCGTGGCCGGCATGGCTCGTGGCCGGGCGGCGGTAAGGGTCGGTGCTTCGTAGGTACTTGGCGACCTCGCCCCAGGGCCCGCGCCCGTATCGCAGATCCTCTGTGACCTCTCCTGCGACGATCCACACCACGGGGTAGGCGCCGTATCGCGCCACCAGATGCCGCCAGTGCCGCTTCAGCCCCTCGACCCCGACGAACTTCATGCTGTCGCAATCGCGGCGAGCCCAACTGCCCACGATGGCGGGGACTATGCCTTCATCCACGAGATGCTTGAAGCGGCGGTCCGCGTATTCGAAGTAGGTGGGGTTGACCTGCGTGAAAGGCAAGTCCAGATACGGCTTCCCGCCTTCGTTCTCCCACATTTTCTCAAAGGCGTCCTCGTCGGGATACGGACCGCACACAATCTGTACCACGGTAAACCCTTTAGCCTTTCGGTCGGCGGTCAGCTCCTGGAAGCCTTTCCAGGTCATCCGCTTGCAGAGGCCTTTCCACCACGTATCACCCAGCCAGAAGAAGGGCGTGCCGTCTACATGCGCGAAGTGCCGACGGTCCGCCGCAATCTGGATGGGGCCGTGGCGGTACAGCGGGTTCTCGCCCGTGTAGGGTTTGATCTCGATCTGGCCTTCAATACCGTGTAAGCCATCGTCATCGGTGTCGCTACATTCCGTGTGGTAGCGGTGGACGCCCACTACTGGCGATGCGTAGCGCACCTTCCACGTTTCACCACCCGCCCAGAACGCCGGCACTTTCATTTGTGCACCATCGGGCTTCGTGAATAGGACATCCAGCTCCACGTCTACGAAGGGATTGTTAGAGTGCTTCTGGCTTTGGAAAGAGATCTCGACAACCATGTTGATCTCCGTGTGCTTTGCCGCCGCCGTTTGCAGGGCGGCGCAGGTCATCAGTACTCCAAGTGCTATCATAGATTTGTCTCCAATGTTCGACCCGACCGGCCCATCGAGTTTCAAGGATGGTCCTATGGCCCATTGGGGCAGCCCCTCCGGTGCTGTCTTGCTGTGTGCGGGCTATCGTGGCGCCACGTGACCTGACAGCTACTGGACAAACTCGACGATCCGCACCTCACCGGCCGGGACGAACACCTTTACGGCATTGTCGGCCACCTTCAGCGGCATCTCGGTGTACCATTCCTCCGCCGACTTGACCGTTCCAACACGAAGCCTGACCGTGACGGTCTGAGCTTTGCTATGGTCCACCTTCGTCGCCGTAAGATTGCCCTTCGTGACGCCTTCGTTATTCACCAGGCCAACCACCCAACCTCTCGGCGTGCGGTTGATCAGGTATTCCATCCTGCCGCTGACATCCACCGGCACATAGGTGTCTCGCAGGTGCTTCAGCAGTCTCAGTCGGCCAGCATTGCTGGTGTTGTCGAACAGCTGGACGGTGCCGACCCTTTGCAGTTCGGTGAAGGTAGCCCCGAGCTGATCGGCGTGGAACTGCGTCAAGCATAGCTCGCCGCCGTCGGCTACGTAGGACTTCAGCGTGTCGACCGTCTTGGGCAGAAACTCATGATCGCCCAGAACGATCAGCGCCCCATACATCTTCAGCAGATCATGTTTCACGCCGGTGACCAGGACGTCGAAGGTGTCGCCACACTCCGTGGCCACCAGGCGTTGATGCTCCGGCGTGCCGCCTTGGCGCATCGTGTCGGGGAAGGCGGTATTCAGGAAGTCGAACGCCCGGCGGTCGCCATCAGTGGGCTGCAATACGCCCCACGGCATGCCGGTATTGAAGTGGAAACCAAAAAAACCGCTGTACTTGTCCAGCAACACTGCGGTTGGTGTGTAAGGAATGCCGATTTCCGGGTGCTTCTGTGTGATGGCGTAAAACTTCTTCGCCCGCTGACCGTATGGCGATAGTTCCACCCGGACGTTCTTATCAATGCCCACGAGCGATTCGTAGCTGACCCCCTTCTGTTGGCATTGCAGGCGATAACCGGGCGTGGGGGCGAAGAAGGTGGATTGGCACGCTTCAGGGCAGAGCACGGTGATGCCTGACAGCCAACACACATACCACATCCTTGAATGGCTGGAGGAACTGTGTCCGCCGTTGTGCAGGCCCGTACCGCCGGTGCGGATCTTCGCCATGATCTCGTCCCGGTCAAATGGTAATTGCGTGAACTCGTCGACGCCCGATTCGTACAGCGGCACGGTGCCGCCGTACCATTGCGAAACATCGGCGTGGGTCGGCAGGTTGAACATGCGGGCGGCGCCGCGTTGGAAGGCGATGTGCAGTTGCGTGGCGTCGATGTTCTCGCCAATCTCAATGCCCAGCCAATCCATTCCCCACTCCGCAGGGCCGTGTACCAGCCAACCGTGGCCGGTCATCGACGTGAAGGGAATCTTCTCATCCTTGGGATACCGATTCTTCCAGTGCGGCTCGCGGATGCGCTTATCGCGCTCGCGAACATACCACCTCTTGGCCAACTCGTAGCATTCTCGCTTATCCCGTCCCTTCCATCTCTCATCCATTCCTGACCACGCCCACTCATGCAAGCCGGGGATCTGGTGGGTGTTCTTGAAATCCGGATCGTTCCATACGGGGGTCAGCAGTTGCTGCGCCTCAGCCTCATGCGCAAGCCGTTCGCTACCCGTTCCTGGACCCCAATTATGCGCATACGGCTGGAAAACAAACCGATACCCGCACCACGACAACGGTTTCCAGTCGCTGTCAGCCAAATTCTGATACGACACGTCGGGCGGCGCCGCCTGTGCGCACACAGACAGAACTGCCCCCGCGATCACCGTGGTCAACATCACCCACACGCTACGATTTCCATGCATCGCCAGAATCCTTCCCTTGGACGCCGACCTGCCCCGCTGAAACGCGTCCGGTCGATCGCTTAGTAGAACCGTTCGTTGAGCGCCTGACTCGCTTTTCGGTTCACTCTAGGAGTCAAGATTCGGGCTGTCCGTCGTCTCCGGGTTCTGCTGTCCACGGGGGCAATCCCAGACGCCGCCTTTCCGGCAGGTTCGCAACGGAGCATTGTAGGCGAGATGACAGAGCGGGTCGAAGGGGTCGGCATCGGGTCCGTCCTTGGTCGTCACCAGCCCACAGGAATTGATGGGTTGCCGAAGGATGCGAACCGGATCACGTCCGCGACGTTGGGTTGCCCCTGTCCCTCCCGAAAACTCCGTTCTCGTAGACGGTACAGAACTTACGTGACTCCCGGTCTGAGGGTGTCTCGGCTACCATCCAGCGGCACTACGTACGAACCTGGAGGGCAAAATGGGCGCCGCCAAGATGATCTTGTACCTCCTGCGAGCATTGGCGTTGAGCCGTGCGACCCTTGCGGCGGAAAACCTGGCCCTCCGCCAGCAGTTGATCGTTCTCCAACGATCAGTGAAGCGCCCACGATTGCAGAAGCGTGACCGGCTCTTCTGGGTGTGGTTGTCCATGCTGTGGAAGGGCTGGGCGTGCTGTCTGCTCATCGTCAAGCCGGATACCATCGTCCGCTGGCACCGCGAGGGCTTCCGGCTTTACTGGCGATGGAAGTCACGCAACGAGCCCGCGGGTCGTCCCAAGATCAACGCAGACATCCGCAGGTTGATTCGGCGGATGTCCCGCGAGAATCCAACTTGGGGAGCATCGCGGATCCAGTCGGAGTTGCTGCTGCTCGGCTACCAGGTCGCGGAGTCAACGGTAGCCAAGTACATGGACCGGCATCGCAAGCCACCTTCTCAGACCTGGCGAACGTTCATCGGGAATCACGTGCCGGAGATCGCCGCGATCGACTTCTTCGTTGTGGCGACGGTGAGATTCCGATTGCTGTACTGCCTCATCGTTCTTCGACATGACCGACGTCGTGTCGTCCATTTCAACGTGGCCTGTCCATACCGAGAACGTCATTGGGCACGGCTCAACGCTGGCTAGGCCGCTTGCCGACTCTGCCGCGCTTCACGGAACCGGCTTATGGGCGCCGACAGGCCTCCGCATACATCACGCAGTACTGCTCGGTGTACCCATCCAGAACTGTGCTGCCAGGTCGGGCTCATTCCAGATCTTTCGATACCGGATGCGGAAACGAAATCGGCAATGAGTAGCGGGTCCGGACGTTGAACATGCTAGTGGATCTGACTCACACAACTGTCCTGGTTCGGCAAGAACCGAGGGTCTTCTTGTTCTCCGGGTCGAGGCCGTGCTCGGAATGCTCAGGGAGATTCCCGTCGGTCCACTCGTCGGTACCGGGACCGACAGAGACAGGGTGGAAGTCCGGCTTGTTCGGTCTGGTTACGTCGGCGATAGTGAAACGGGGGGACCTGAGGTGAAATAGCATGCCAACAAACGAAGTCGCCGCTAGAGCATTTCACGATTGACTGTAGCGATACCCGCAATGTTGAAACCACCCT
>CAYUQT010000094.1:0-25085 GCA_964446835.1 uncultured Planctomycetales bacterium
CCGGGCCCCAACAGACCGCTCCCGGCCCCGCCGCTCGCGTCACCCCCGAAACGCATGGAATATGTGTCGAAAGTGAGACATTCGCCGACTCGCCCGCTCCGAATACGCCCGCCCACCTACCGGCCTCTGACTCCCAACTCCTGACTTCTAACTCCCAACTCCTAGCTTCTACCCCCCCACCCCGCCGAACATGTCACAATACGGGACAAAGTGAGACATCCGCCGCCTCGCCCGCCCACCGACCGGCTTCTGACTTCCAACCCCCGGCTTCCAACTCCCAACTCCTGACTTCTAACTCCCCGCCCCGCCGAACACGTGACATTCCGGGACAATGTGAGACATTCGCCGACTCGCGTACTCCGAATACGCACATTGTCTCCACTCCAGCGTCCCTGCGCCTCATCCCCAATACCCTGCCCAGCGAAACGCATGAAATATGTGTCGAAAGTGAGACATTTATCGACGTTTCGTGTCGCAATCTCAACCACGAACCACGAGACGCCGCCGATGTGCGCCCCCTCAACCCTATTCCCTGTCCCCGATCCCTGTCTTCAGCCTTGCGGCCCCCATCTCCTCAAGGACGGACAGAAGCGCCGAACAACGGAATGACATAGGAGCAAGCAGAAACCTATGAGGACGAGGCCTCAACGCCCGTCCTCAAGGACACAGGTGTGTGACAATTCGAAAGGAGTGTGAATCTGCCGGAGAAGAGACCCCGAGCGACCTCCCCGAAAGGATCCTCAAACGATTCCCGGCGTCAGGCGACGAGTCTAGGGTTTGGCCGCCTTGCTCAGCTTCACCGCCCGGTCGAAGACCTCTTTCATGTCGATCTCGACGAAGGGTCTGCTATAGGCGTTCAGCGGGCCGGCCTCGCCCTTCGCGCGGGCGTTGGCCACCCAGATCCGCATGTCCGTCAGGTCGTACACGACGGCCTGGAGGTTGCCGGTCTTGACCGAGGGCAGGATGTCCTCGATCGTAACCTTGGCGTTGATCTTCCCGTAGTGCTCCTTGAGCTTGTCGTGCAGCGGCTTGTCAAACTGCGGGACGTTCCAGCTCATGCCCCAGTAGACGATGTCGGGGATCCGCGGGTGCGTCGGCAGGAGGGGTTCAAGGTTGTCTGGATTATAGACATTGCACAGCGTACGCGACGTCTGCAGGGCCCGTACCTGCCCATATTCCCCATCGCCGATACCGTACATGAGCGAACTCGTTCGCGGCGTGCGGCGGACCCGTTCGATCGCCGCGTCGAGGCTCTCGTCGAATTGCAGGATGTCCCGCAGCATGTAGACAAAGGGCATGCCGTCGAACGTGTCGTTCTTCTCATCGTAGTCGTCGCCGATTTCGCTCAGAGCGATCCGGGCCGAACTGATGCCCGACACGGCCCCCACGATGCCCGCCCAGCCGATGTTGGCGAAGGGGTGCCCCTTGTCGGGAACATGGACGACGATGGTCGGATACTGCTGAATCTCGGCCCGTACGGCATAGTCCAGGGCACGAAGCTGATACACGTGCCCGTCGGCGGCGGTGGCCTTACCCCAGGCACCGAACAGACTGCAATGCCATTCGCTCCGTTCGCCGATCAGGTTGGCTCGCACCACTTCCTGAAGCGGCAGCCCCGCGCCGTTGGCCAGACCCTCAAGCTCCTCCATGAAGTACTGGGGGGTGTGCCGTCGGGTGGCCTCGAATACCTTGTCCAACTCCTCCACGGGGACCTTCATGTCCTGGGTCATCAAACGGATCAGCCGCCCGGTGTGGTTCGAGACCTCTTCGTGCAGCAGTTCGCCGTGGGCCTCTCCCCGATCCTCCGGATCGCCCCAGACGAACAGCAGGCGGATCTGCTCGTCGCCCTCACCGATCATCTCGAGCCGTCCGTGTTCCGCGGCGGCCACGAACCGGGGATTCGCTGCCATGACCCAGGGGCTCTGAACGGAGCACGCCGCGGTGGCCGGCTTGCTCCCTTGGCACGGTTGGGCCGGGGGCTTGGTTTGCGCACAGGCCGCCACAATGGCCAGCAGGGGGCAGATCACCAGTGCGAGTCCTCGTCTGTTCATGCAGCAGCTCCTTGCGGTACATTCCGCTTGTTGACGAAACTCGAATCTCCTCCGCGGGCGGTTCTGTGTCAACAGAACGGCTGTAGGAGGTTGTCGGAACCTGTAGGGGGCCGGAACTGCGACCTTTCGCCGACGGGCAGATTACCCGTTCGGTCCGGGCTGGTGGTGGGGCAGGCGTGCCGCCCATGCAAGATGTCCGCTGGGGACAAACTTGATCAACGGGGGGCCGAAACCGACGCGGTCGAAGAGTTGTTTGATCCGCGATCGGCGATAGAAGTGGGTGGGACAGCCTCGCAGGGCGTAACGGATCTTCCGCAGGGGGCTGCGGATCATGGTCCAGCCGGGGAAGCTGCCGTAGATCATCCGATTGGCGTGGCTCGCCATCTTCGACAGCAGCGCCTCGGCATCCGGCGCATAGTCGAAGACGCCGCAGGCGACCACCATGTCATACTTCTGGTCGGACTTCCAGTTCATGAAATCGATCTGTTCGAAGGTGCAGCGGTCGGCGACGCCGGCCTGCTGGGCGAACGCCTTGGCCTTCTCAATCATTTCACCCGAGACGTCGACCCCGTGCAGCCGTTCGATACCCTGGTGTGCCCACCAGATCGTATTGCGTCCGCTGCCGCAGCCGACGTCGAGGACGGTCTTGCATCCGTAGGCGTAGGCCAGCGTGGCGACCTGGTCGCGGCGCAGGTACACCGCCTTGCGGAAGACTCGATTGAACCATTGTTGGAACGCGGTGCCGGGCTCGTAGAACGCGTCGTAGAACGATGCCCGAGCGTCAAAGAACCCGTGAACTCGTTGCGTGTGTTCAGAATGATCCCGAGCCATGGAGAAACTCCTCGACCGATCCAAACGGAAACTCCGTCAGGACCCGATCCAGCTTTTCGTACACGGACGACCGCCCCAGGTTTTGCTTGATGCCCCATTTTAACGCGGCCAGCGATGGGGAGGAGGCCACAAATGCGTCCAGACGTTCGGAGTCGAACTCGTAGGGATGGAAGTACGTGGTGAAGGGCAGGCCCTCATGGTTCACTTTTGCCACTGCCGCCCGGATCACCGCCGCCGGCATCATCCGCCACCATCCGCCGCCGGCGATCGCCCATCGCCGCCCGAACCATTCGACGGTGGCCAGCGGAAACTCCGTGAGCGTATGTCCGGCGGTATCGCGGACCACGTGCGGTCTCCGCGGGGCACCCTCGATCCCGTATCGTCCCCCCCGGAAGGGAAAGACGCTGGAATCGTATCGCAAGCCACACTCGACACAGATATCGTAGAAGCCTTCGAGCTGCTCGGCCGAGACGCTGAACGCCGGTGCCCGATAGCCGAGAATCGCCCTTCCCGTCAGATCGGACAGCCAGGCGATAGCCCGCTTCAGGTCCTCGCGAAACGCTTCGAGGCCGATCTGATGAATCAGGCCGTGCCCCCAGCCGTGCGTGCTGATCTCATGTCCGGCCTCCATGACACGGCGTACCAGGTGGGGGCTGGCGACCAGCGATCGCCCCAGGCAGAAGAACGTGGCATGGACACCGTGCCGGGTCAGCAGCTCAAGCAGGCGACCGAGCTGTCGCTCCAGGCGGGCCGGCTGAGGCTCACCGGGGGCGCCGAGCCGCTCGCCGCTGAGCTGATACCAGTCTTCGAGATCGAAGGTCAACAGGTTCATAACAGCTTGTTGATGGGGTCGACGTCGACGTCGGGGTAGTCTTTCAACAGGTCCCTGAGCAGCTTCAGGAGCTGGTTGCATCGTTCGGGCGTCGTGCCCTCCACGCGGCAGACGAGCATCGGCGTGGTGTTCGAGGCCCGGATGAGTATCCAGCTTCCGTCGGTGAACTGGGCCCGTAGTCCGTCGACCGTGATCAGGCCGTCGTCGGGGTCCTGAACCCGGACGTCGCCCACGGTGATCAGGCCCTTGGTCGGCTTCAGATCGGTCGACTGTTTGCCGAGCCGCTGTCCGACCTCGGCGACGACCTGGAACTTCGTCTGATCGGACGCCTTGATCCGCAGCTCGGGACTGATGCTGCTGGGCTTCTGTGCCCGGGCGGCCTCACCCAGGAAGTCGGCGACGAGGCCTTTACTCAGGGCCCCGGATTTCGTCTGGGCGAATTCGTCGAGCATGAAGACGAACTTCATCGCGCTGTACAGACCGTCGTCGACCAGCCCGGCCGCGCGCGACTCATCGAATCGGCCCTGTTCGTCGTAGCCGGGGGTTGGATAGAAGTAGTGGCCCGAGGCCTCGGCGCTGACGTAGACCGGTCGGTTCTTGGCGATTTCGCGGCACACGAGCGGGGCAAAGGCACGGTGGCTCGGATAGCCGCACGCGATGAATACACCCTTGCCGCCGGTGGCTTCGAGGATCTGCCGCGATCCGCCCGATCCGCGGACATCGAGGGCCAGGATATGCTGCGACCGCTCGGCGGCCGGAAGTGCCCGGAGGTAATTCTGATAGAACACCAGCCCAAGCAGTTCGCCCGGTGCCGGCACGCCCAACTCATCGACGAAGCCGCTGCGATCGGCATCGCCGTCGGTCAGGAGGCCGTACCAGAGTTCGTGCGGGTCGGAGACGCCGCGATTCGTCCGTTTGATCAGGGGAACGATAAACGACTGTCCCTCGGCGCTCGACGGATCGGCCAGGTGAACGGGGAACCGTCCGTCGGGGTCGGTCAACAGACCGATGACCTCTGCGCCCTTGGCCTTCAGCACGTCGACGAGCAACCCGCCCAGCCCGTTGCCCGCGTCGAGCATGATGCGGTGCCGGGCCTTGAGCCTGGCAGGGAAACTGTTCATGAGCATATCGACGTAGGGTTTGACCACGTCGGTCTGCGAGATCGTTCCGGCCTTGTCGGTCTTTCGGTACTTCTCGCCCTTGATGACGCCGACGATGGTGGCCAGTTGCGAGCCGAACAGGGCGTTGCCCTTTTCGCCCACCTTCAGGCCGTTGAAGTAGTGGGGGTTGTGCGATCCGGTGACCTGCGTGGATCCGTCGAACTTGTGCCGCCCGGCATACCAGCTCAACACGCCCGTCGGGACCGGTTGCGTGTCGGTGACGACATTCACGCCCGTGGCGGCATATCCCTCTGCGACGGCCCGTCGAAGATCGCCGCTGGTCAGTCTGGCATCGCCGGTTACGACGACGTTCGATCCCGCGGGCAGCCTCGAACCCAAGGCCATGCCCATATGTCGCGCCACGGTTGTGTCCAGATTAACCGCGCCGCCGCCGCCCGGCATCGCGTAACCGCGAATGTCGTATTCACGCACCATTGTCGGATCGATATGGGCCATCGTCTGGACCTCCTTGCTCTGGAGTACACCCTCAACACACAAACGGATTTGAGAGACATCCGGGAACCCGCCGACCCGTGCAGGGATTCCCTTGCCTGTCGGACTGACCGCGATTTGTATCTTATCGACAAGAAACCGGGTCCTATGGTAGCTTTAAGTGCCTGCCTGTGCGAGATTTCCAGGGGGAAAGATCCTCGGGGTGGCGACAGGCTGCTGGTTGCACGGGTTTCGGATGAGGAGAGGGCGTATTGGCTCATAGGGCTACGGGGTCCTGTCCATGGCCTCCGAGGGATTCCATTGGCGATCGACCTGCAATTCTTCGACTGCAACGCCTTCATCGGCAGGCCGGTGACCGGGGCACTCATGCCCGCGCCGACGGCCGGAGACTTGTTGGAGGAGATGGATCGGCACGGAATCGCCCGGGCATTGGTATGGCATATCGCCCAGTTTGACTGCGCCCCCGTGGTGGGCAACCGTCTGCTGAGTGAGGCGATTGCACGGTACGAACGTCTGGTGGGGTGCTGGACGGTCCTGCCCGACTGCCTTCCGGAGTTCCCTCGACCGGCCGAACTGGTGGCTCAGATGAAGGATGCCCGAATCCGGGCCCTGCGGGTCTTTCCCGAGCCTCATCGCTATCTGCTGAGGCGCGAGGTGTTCGGCCGGCTGTTCGAGATGATGATCGAACGGCGGATTCCACTGATACTCTCCAATGCCCGGGGAACAAGCTGGCAGGCGACGTACGATCTGCTGGCCGACCTTCCCGATCTGGTGGTCATCGTCTCAGATGCGGGCTGCTGGGGGGCCGATCGCTGGTTCCGGCCGCTGCTGGATCGCTATCAGCACATATATGTCGACCTGGCCGACTATCTGCTGGACTATGGCATCGAGGCGCTGGTGCGGGACTACGGTGCGTCTCGGCTGCTTTATGGGAGCAATTTCCCGCTTCAGTATCAGGGCGGCATGATGATGGCGATTCGTCATGCTGAGATCGCCGAAGCCGACAAGCAGGCCATCGCGGGCGGCAATCTGGATCGCCTTCTGGGGGAGGTGCAATTGTGAAGACGATCTCCCCACTGGCCGAGGCGTTCTGGCGCGACGGGCGATGTGACGACTGCCCCGTGTATGACATGCATGGACACATGGGTGTCATCAACGCCATCTACTTTCCCCGCCCCGACGCGGCCGACATGGTCCGCACGATGGACAGCGCTGGTGTTCGGACGCTGGTCTTCTCGCACCACGGTTCGCTGCTGTCGCCGGAGTTGGGACATCAGGTGGCCATCGACGCTGTCAGGCAGTTTCCCGATCGGATGCGGGCCTATCTGCCCGTGAATGCCTGCTATCCCGATCAACTCAAGGCCGATCTGAAGCTCATCGAGCAGCACCCGGACGTGTTCATCGGGGTCAAGTTCCTTTGCGACTACTTTCAGAATACACTGACGGACGATCGGTATCGGCCGGCATGGGAGTACGCCGACGAGCATCAGTTGCTCGTCTTGGCCCACACCTGGGGCGACAGTAAGTACAACGGCCCGGCGCAGGTGCGGGCGGTGGCCGAGCGATACCACCGACTGACGCTGCTGATGGGTCATTCGTGCAGTGGAGCGTGGGACGAGGCGGTGAGGCTGGCCCACGACTTTCCCAACATCTACCTCGAATTGACGGCGGTCCTCGACGATCGCGGCGTGATCGAGAAGTTTGTCTCGGAGGTCGGTTCCGACCGTATGCTCTTCGGCACCGATTTGCCCTGGTTCGACCCGCACCATGGGATCGGTGCGTTGCTGTCGGCCCACATCACCGATGACGACCGCCACCGGATTCTACATCGGAATGCCCAAAGACTCCTGGAGCCTCTTCTATGAATTCGCGTGACCTTGTGAAGGCAACGTTGCGTTTTCAGCCGACTCCCCGCCTGCCCCGGCAATTGTGGACGCTGGCCTGGGCCGGCATTCACCATCCGGAGGAGCTGGAAGCCATTCAACGGGACTTTCCTTCCGACTTTGCCGCCCCCACCTATACACCGCCGAAGCTCGACTGGGTGCGCGGGGCGTGGGATCGCGCCGGCACCTACATCGATGAATGGCACTGCGTCTTCGACAACCTGCAGGATGGCGTAATCGGCGAGGTCAAACACCCCATCATCAACGACTACGCGTCGGACCTCGACAAGGTCCGCCCGCCCGTCGGACTCCTGGGCAAGGGCTTCGAGGAGACCAACGCGAGCATCGCCGGCACCGATCGCTTCACCACCGCCGGCTTCGGTACCCTGTTCGAGCGGATGCAGTTCATCCGAGGTTCGGAGAACCTCTACCTCGACCTGGCGGAACTGCCCGCGGGCCTCTTCAAGCTGCGCGACCGGGTGCACGAGTTCAACCTGAAGATGCTCGGGCATTGGCTCAAGACCGATGTGGACGCGATGTGCTGGAACGACGACTGGGGTTCGCAGCGGGGGCTTCTAATATCACCCCGTCAATGGCGTGAGTTTTTCCGGCCGTGCTACAAGGAGTACGTGGATGCGATCCACAAGGCTGGCAAGCTCGCATTCATGCACTCCGACGGGCACATCTTCGACATCTATGAGGACCTGATTGAGATCGGCGTCGATGCCATCAACTCGCAGCTCTTCTGCATGGATATCGAAGAGATCGGCCGTCGTTTCAAGGGGCGAATCACGTTCTGGGGTGAGATCGACCGCCAGTATCTGCTCAGCCGCGCCACCGTCGAGGAAGTTCGCGCCGGCGTGCTTCGTGTTGCCCGGTCGCTCTACGACGGACACGGCGGCGTCATCGCACAGTGCGAGTTCGGCGCGGGGGCCAAACCGGCTAACGTCCGAGCGGTCTTTCAGACGTGGGATGAGATCGGTCGGAGGTAAGACACTCGCACGCGTCGGATGAATCACTGGACGGCGGGCTCTGTCTTGGCCTGTGGCAGGAACAGCAGGGGGATCACCGACAGGATGACCACCGCGCCACTGAAGAAGAAGGGTAGATCGATCGTCCCGCTCAGCGGATAGGGTACCGGAAGCGTCGAGTGGGCCATCCAACCAGCGACGATGGGGCCGACCGTATTGCCCAGGGCGCTGATCGCGATCACGGTGGCGACGTTCGAGGCCCGGTGTTCCGGTCGGGCGTAGTGTTGCATGTACCACTGATTCATCGGGGCCCAGATAGACGCCCCCAGGGCGTCGTGGAAGAACCAGAGTGCAACCGCCGACGTGACGCTGCGGGGCAGCGCCGTCGCCGAGATGAAGATGCCCTCCAGCACGACGGTGCCGGCGAAGACCCACTTGTTCGATCGCCGGATCAGGAAGGTGGAAAGCACCATGGGCAGACCAAAACTGATACGGTGGACCACGTTGATCCAGGCCGTGTCCCGCCGTACCAGGTGAAACTTGTCGTAGAAGAACAGGAGGGCCATCTGCGAGTGGCTCATCGACAGCCCGACCTGGAAGATGAAGTTGTAGGCTGTCAGCAGGATCAGCACCGACGGCAGGGCCAGCGGATTGAACCGGCGGCGGGTCAGCTCGGGCGCTGGGGCCTTCTGAGGTTCGCGGAGCTTGAGTAGTACGAGGATCAGCGCCAGTGCCAGCAGGCCGCCCGCCAGATAGAAGGGGCGGCTCAGATCGGTAACGGTGGCCTCGCGGTGCAGGAGAATGAGCACGCTGGCCGAACCCAGAGCGGTAAACACCGCCTCGCCGCCCTGCGTACGGGCGATGAGCCGAAGGAACGTCGAGCGGCTGCTTTCGAAGACCAGGACACCCTGAAGGGAGGAGTAGATGCTCGTTCCCGCCTGCTGGATGAGACGCAGAAACATCTGGCCGAAGACGGTTGCGGTGGCCGGGGTGGTTCCGCAGGCGACCGTGCAGCAGGCCAGGCCGGAGGCGAAGACGCGTTTGCGTCCGAACAGGTCGGCCAACCGCCCAGTGAGGATCGGCAGGGGCATCATCACCAGATTGCTCAAGGCGAAGATCCAGCCCATCTGGGCGTAGCTGATACCGTTGGCCTGCAGCCAGTGCGGCAAGACGACGTCGTATACGCCCACGGAAAGGCCGACCAGGACGGCGGCAATGAGGATGACAGCAACGTTTCCACGCATAGAAGGGGGTGTTGTAACGTATTCCCGCCCGTAATTGAAGAGCACCCAGGTCCTTTCCGGTGCTTCCCCCGCAGGTCTGTGTTGTCTTCGAGGCGGTGTTGATCTGTGCAGCAGGGGGGGTAGATTGGGCTGTTGGGGAGGGTGTGGAAGGGTGTCCGGGACGGGGTGGAGCAATCGGAAGAGGGCCGTGGGCGACAGCTTGGGGCGTCCCGTCGATACGCCGAAGAGTCTGTCTGCGGCAGAGGTATGGGGGATGCGAGGGCTGCGTGTGATGACTCTGAGACTACTGTGCGTGAGTGTTCTGTCGCTTGCCGTTGGTCTGCCGGCTGTGCGGGCAGAGGAGCAGCAAGGCTGGAACTGGCCGCTGTTCCCGTTTTGCATCGAGCCGCCTGCCGGGGTTCTGAAGGACCTGCATTATGCGGGCTACGGTCATCTCTGGCTGCCAGGGGTTGAACAGCGCGCCGAGTCGCTCCGGCGGGACGGGCTTCGGCTCTTCCAGGTCTACCTCCGCGCCGATCTGTCTCAGGCTCATCCCATCGACGAAGCGGCAATCGAGAAGGTTCTGCCCGCGCTCAAGCCTCATCGGACGCAATTGGCGATGCTGATGACGGGGGGCAAGCCGTCTGATCCCTCGCTGGACGATCGGGCAATTGCGATTCTGACGCGCCTGGCAGACCGAGCGAAGCCATATGGGGTGAGCATCGTTCTGTATCCGCACTCGAACGACTGGCTGGAGAAGACGTCGGACTGTGTCCGTCTGGCCCAAAGGATCAACCGTCCTGGCGAAGTGGGTGTCATGTTCAACCTCTGTCATTGGATGAAGGCCGATCCCAACCGCGATCTTCGCGAGGTGCTGACGCTGGCCAAGCCGTGGCTGATGGCCGTCAGCCTCAGTGGTTCCGACACGCCCGAACAGATACGGGCGGGCAAGGGCAACTGGATCCAGCCTCTGGGGCAGGGGGGGTACGACGTTCGGCAACTGCTCAAGCTGCTGGCAGAGGTGGGGTTCAAGGGGCCGATCGGCCTTCAGTGTTACGGCCTCAAGGGTGATCCCAAAGAGATCCTGACCGCTTCGAAGGCGGCCTGGGATAGCCTGGTCGCCGCTCGGCCGTAAGGGGGCAGACACGGGCCGCAGCGCCAGTGGTGCTTCGGAGTCCTTGCGGATCAGTTGCCCTTTGGCGCGGGCTGATCCGCCGCACGGGCGGCCGCGATGATGTTCTCTTCCAGGTGCTTGAAGTTCTGCATGTCGGCGTTGACGACATCCAGCCCACGCTGGAGCACGTATACGTAGGACCGCTGAAAGGCGTTCAGCCCGGACGCCAGGAAATCCTTGTCGTAATAGCGGTCGAAGGCCGTGGCATCACCCTTGCCCAGCGAGCTGTGTGGCGCCAGGTGTCTGGCCGCCTTCATGCCGACCAGGCCGATGCCGCTTTGGCGAGCCTTTGTCAGCAGGCCCTGAAGCTCGGTTAGCGGGGGCGTGCCCTTGGCAAGGTCCTTTGTGTCCCAGTCGTACCAGCCACCGGGGGTGATCCCGATCATGGCCAGGTCGTACCATCCGGTTTCGATGGCGGCCGAGAGGACGTTCCCAGTGTTGTTGTGCGTGCTGAGCCCGAAGTAGGTCACCTTGCCCGCGGCCTTGGCCTTCTGGAAGGCCTTGTAGAGTTCGTCGCTTCGAACCAGCGACGCGTTGTTGACGGCCATCAGGTAGTAGGCGTCCACGTGGTCGGTCTGGAGGTCTTTCAGACTGCCTTCCATGAGCTTGGTCCACGTTGCCGCCGCCGACCTGGCCTGTTCCGGGGTGATCGTTTCGTCGGCCTTGATCAATGACCGGGCAGGCGCCTTGGACACGACCCAGATGTCATTACGATGCGCCTTGAAAAACGGGGCGAGGCTCTGCTCGCTGCCCTTGTAATAGATATTCGACCCGACGTCGTAGAGGTTGATGCCGGCCTCAAAGGCGCGATCGAGCAGACGCACGCCTTTCCCCCCCGCCAGGGCCGCTCCGCAACCGAACACGAGGCGGCTCGACACGATGTCCGTCCGGCCGAGCTTCTGATATGTCATGGAGGAGCGTCTGTTTCTGCATGGTGTTGACTGAGGCGACGAGGAGGCTGTTGCCTCCGCCGCCTCGGCCAGCAGTCTCGGTCCGCCCACGGCGCTCGCCGCCGAAAGCTTCAGGAATACCCGTCTGTTCAGTTTGTCAGGGTTCTTGCTCATGCTTGTCTCCAATCACACCCGCGACACGTACTGTAGCCTCCACGGGCCGAGTTCTCCAGCACACACTCGGGAGGTCGCCGTCAGGGAGATGTGCGCCTTGTCCATCCCCAACGCCTCGCCGGTTGTTGAAATGTGGTAGACTCGCCGGCCGAAGTACTTGGGCCGGAGGCGTGCGGCGGACTGGACGGCCTGGGTCGAATCTGGGGAAGCTACGCGGGGGCAGAGGATGTCGGACGTGAGCAGAGAACCATCGATCTTCATGCTGACCGGTTGTACCAGCGGCATAGGCCGACATCTGGCCGATGTCCTGATTGCTCGGGGCGAGTGCGTCGTGGCCACGGCGAGGAATCTGGGGCTGCTGACGGAATACGCCGGTGCGAAACACTGGCCGGCCGATCGGACACTGCTTCTGGCTCTGGATGTCTGTGACCCACAGGCCTGGGACAAGGCTCTTCAAGAGATGATCGCCCGGTTCGGTCGCCTGGACGTCTTGATGAACGTTGCCGGATCGATCCGTCCGGGTGCGGTTCAGGACCTTCCGCCCGAGCACGTTCACGAGCAGATCGACGTCAACGTCAAGGGCGTCATCTTCGGCACGCAAGCGGCCGCGAGGATCATGATCCGGCAGGGAGGTGGGCACATCATCAATGTCTCCTCGCTCTGTGGTCTGGCCCCGATTCCGGGTGTCGCGGTATACTGCGCGTCGAAGTACGCCGTGCGGGGTTTCTCTCTGGCGGCCGCACAGGAACTCAGACCCCGGGGTGTCTATGTCACCGTGGTGTGTCCCGATGCCGTAGAGACGCGGATGCTCGAAGAGCAGGTGGATCATGACGCGTCGGCAGTCATCTTCTCGAATCCCAGGCCGCTGACCTTGGAGAAGGTCACGCGGGTCATTCTGGGTCGCGTGCTCAGGCGCAGGCCGCTGGAGGCCTACATGCCTGCCATCCGAGGACGGTTTGCCAGGTTGATGGATCTCCACCCTCTGACCACACGTCTGGCGATGCCGATCCTCCGCAAACGCGGGCTCGCGCATCTCCGGGCGCTGCGAAGTCGGCTTCTGGCGACATTGTTCGTCGCGTGCGGTCTGCTTTGGGCGGGCTCTCTGTTCGGGGCGGAGGTTCCGAGTGGAGGTTGCACGCCGGGGCCGCCGAATTCGACGGCGATTCCTTGCATTCCCGGTCTGGGTGATGTCGCACCTGTCCGGTGTCTGAAGTGGGACTACTTCGAGCACCCCGTCGAGACCAAGGGCAGCGGCGACGGCGGCGCAGTCTTCGGCACGGCGCCGGCGTTCGACGGTTTTCCAGCGAGCGTGACGCATCCGACCATCCGGGTGTTCTGGAATTGCGACGCACCCACTGCTCAGGTTTCTGCCTACGTCATCATCGACTACAAGTGTCCCGTTGCCGTCACCCGCTATGTGCACTACTTCGATCGTGTCGATACGTGGAAGGCCTGGAAGGACGTGGAGATTCATGCCAGCGACAACGGGGCCGAGTGGACGTTGCGGCAGACGTTCGCGAACCTCGGGCGCGACTATCCCCAGGTATTGGGGATCGATCGCCCCACGTCGGCTCGCTACTACAAGATCGTCGTCAAGTCCCTCACCGATAAGGTGCCCAAGCTGCACACCTATGAGATCGAGACGTACTGTGATGCGACGATTGGGAACGTATCGCCGGAACGTCCCGTCGCTATCCAATCCGAACCACACAGACTCGCAGTACGTGTCGTAAGCCCGGACGCCGCGATGAACGGCGCCGTCCTTCGAATCATCGCTCCGAAAGACAGTCTCAATGACTCACAGGAGTGCAGACTGCCCAGCGTGCCGAAAGGCAGTGATGCATGCGCTGATGTCGTGGTTACTCCGCTGCACAGTGGTGCCGTACCGATCCTCGTCGAACTGCACGTCGGCAAGTTCTTGATCGACAGGCGGCCTTACACCATTCGAGTCAAGCCGAAGCTGGTTCTGTCGGACGTCACGCCGGTCGGCTCGACGCCTGCCCAGGCGGGGCAGGGTGTGAAGGTGCGGGGACGCATCACGAATGAGGGAACCACGGCGGCGGTCGGAGTTCGGGCTGCGTGGATGGGGGGCAGCGCGGGTGTGGGCGATCTGGCACCGGGTCAATCCGCAGCCTTCTCGATCGAGGCGACTGCGCCATTGGGTTATAGCGAAGGTGCGTTGGAGGCCTCGGCGGATGGGCTGACAAGGACGTTGATCCGTCGCGCGGTGATCTGTCCGACGGTGACCTCGTTTGCGGTCCGGACCAAGAGTCTGACTACTCAATGGAACAACAACGGCATCGAAGCCAAGATGGACACCCAACTGGCCGGAGGCGGCACATTCTCCGGCTGGCTGATGGTCTTCACTGGACTGGGTGCCCCCATCCAATTGAAGTCCGTCGGTCAGGAAGGCAAAGAGCCTGTACTCGTCGGCGATCTGGGTGGCGCCATGCTGCGAATCACGCTGGGCGTGCGGCGGGACGGTGGCGAGGACCCAGAGTTTCGCTTTCAGGTGATTCCGGACGATCCCCATCCGACCGCAGGGACGGTCAGCACGAAGTTCTCCGTACGTTTCTCCGTGGCCGATCCCAAGGTTCTGTTCCGTCCCCATCAGGACCTGTTCACGAAGGAGCACGGGCCCAATCACGGCTACGGAAACCACACCCATTATGCCCCGACGAGGATGCTGACCGTTCAGACCGCCAGCGGTACGGTCTCGATGGTCCCGGATACGGATAATATGAACTGGGGATTCGTTCAGGACTTCAGCCTGAACGCGTTTCTCGATATCGATCTGGCAGACGCCGATCCGCTCGGCCAGGGGATATGGCAACCCATCTGGAAGGGACCGAAGCAGTTCACGATCACACTGCCGATGCGAAAGGGCGACTGGTGGGATGCCTACCGCTACGTGGTCAAAGACATCTTCAAGTTCGAGCAGGCGCGCCAGTGGGTGATGCCGCTCACTCAGATGCAGATGCTCAGCGTGCGGCAGATGGAGCGACAGGAAAACTGGAGCACGATCTTCAACACGATGCGCTCTTATCCGAACGTCGACTTCCACTACAACTTCTACGGCACAACCTACACGCTTCCGGCCTTCTACTCGTACTACCTTGCCACGGATGACGAGACCGCTCGCATCAAGGCCGAGGCGGTCAAGAACTGGCTGATCACCTATCAGGAACAGGCCGGTCCGCTGCAGGGCGCCTGGTTCTCGCAGTATCTCGTGAAAGGCAATCCGCCGAGCTTCTCTCTCGAGGGGACTGACCAGGCCGGCAACCGATGGCTGCTTCCGCATTCGACGGGCAGCTCCGTCAAGACGCTCCTGTGGTATTGGTATGCCAGCGGCAAGAAGGATGAGAAGGCCTTCGCGGCCGCCAGGAAGGGATGCGATTTTCTGGTCGCCCGCCAACGTCCGGACGGGGGCTGGCCCTACGCCTTTGACCTTCAGGGCAAGGCCGTCAGCGAACAGGCCGATGCCGGTCAGATCTGGTGTGCCTGGGCTTTGTGGAAGATGCACGAGTCCTCCGGCGAGCCGAAGTATCGGGCGGCGGCGCTGAAATCGAAGGACTTCTTCGTCAAGACATTTTTCAACAATCACCTTTACCAGGGCTATTGGGAGGACGTTTCGGGCGGCGGCGGAAACGTGACCCGGAGTTCCGAGACCTATGAGGCGGCGATTGCCTGCCAGGCCTTCGCCGAGATGGGCGATCCGAAGCTTGCACTGGAGGTGGCCAAGGATTCGGCCGTGAGCTTGTGGACGCGTGTGACATCCACTCGCCAGTATGAGACCGCCTATGGCCAGACGATCGAGCAGGGCAGTGGCGGCCCCTCGCAGGCACAGAGTCCGATGGTAGGCGTCGCGATGCAGCGGATGTACGAGCTCAGCGGCGATAGGTTCTGGAACGACTTGTCGGGGGCGGTGAAGGCGATTCATTTCTGCGCCGATCCGGATCAGGCGTACGGCATGGTGGCCATCGCGGGTTGGGACGAGTGTCTGACGGGGACCATTTGCCCGCCGATCGACAACGTCAAAGTGATCAGCCGTCCTGGCGGGCTTGGCCGGGGGGTCTGGAACGAGTGGCAGACGGCCCAATACGCCTGGCTCGCGTTGGACTGGCTGATCCGCGAGGGGAACATGCGGGCGCCTCACTATGTGAAGATCGATCCGGTGACGATGCGCGGGACGGTGCTCGGTGAGCCCGGCCGCGTGAAGATGCCGGAAGAACGCTGCGACGTGACCGGAATCGACCACTTTGACGTCAACTGGGCGGGCTATCGCAACGATCGCGCATACGTCCTCATGCTGATGAATCACCAGGAGAAGACCACCGTCGCTGTCCGGCCGCACGAGGCTCATCTGGACTGCTACACCCGTCCGCCGCACATTCTGGTCAGCGACGGCAAGGAGTGCGGCGAAGTTGCCGTGATCAAGAAGGGGGTACAGTACTTCGTAGAAATTCCGGCCAAGGCTACCGCGATCCTGATCTGGGACCGGATACGATGATCGGAGGACGCTGCCTCACGGACAGGATCGAAGGCGTTGTTTGATCTGGACCGTCCGGCGATGTGTTGTGAGACATGGCTTCCTTGTCGCCTATGTCAGGTCACAGGTATCTCAGCGTCTTCTGACGAACGGTGCGACAGCGGTGTCAGTGAGCGTGAGGGCTCGCGAGCACGTGTCTTTCCTCATGTGGCTTTCCTCAAGATACTCCTCATTGTACGAGGACATATGGTGCTGGGTTCGCCCCAACCGTGCCTTGACGCGGAATCGGACAGGCGATATTTGGCCTTCTGATGATGGACACGGACGCGTCGCTCGACGTGGCGACCGTCGCAGAGGTCTTCATCGCTGCACTCTTTCCCGCTTAACCGGAGACGACCTCAATGACCACAAACCTGAAACCCCTGCTTTCATGTCGCATGTGCCGGCATGGGCACGGAAGGCAAACGCATCGCGCCTTCCCCTTCTGGACGCTGGTGGTCCACGCATTCGGATGCTCGCAGATGGGAGTTCTGCCGTTGTGCGCTGCCCAGGGCAGCACGGCGGCCAATGCCGTTCGTTCGACAGAGAGCGCCAAATCGGAAGGCGCCCCCGTCTTTCACATTCGGAGCCGCACGACTGAGCCGCTCCTGCGGGCGGACAAGGCCTGGGAGAGTCTGTCCATCGGCGTGGGCACAGTGATTCGAGAGGGCAATCGCTGGCGAATGTGGTACAGCGCCTATGATCGCAACTACAAGCGGGATGATGATGCCTGTCTCTGCTACGCGGAATCGTCCGATGGCAGTCATTGGACCAAGCCGGACCTCGGGCTGGTCGAATACCAGGGCAACAAACACAACAATATTCTCATTTCCGGGCCGCAGATCGGTGGATTCGCGTTCTCGTCCGTGTTCGTGGACGAGGGAAAGGACCCTCGCGAGAAGTACAAGATGATCTGGCACCGTTTCAAGCCGCACAATGCATGGTGGGTCTTCGGCGGCGTATCGTCCGACGGCATGCACTGGACGCTGCTTCCGAAGCCTCTCAGTCCCAAGAACTCCGACACGACGACGCCCTGCATACCGGACAAGGGCAAGTACCGCCTGTACACACGAGTCTGGCAAGGAGGCGACTTCAAGGGGGCGCGGGCAGTGGGTTATACCGAGTCGGACCATTTCGGCGATTTCCCCGATCCGGTCGAGATCTTCGCCCACGATAGGCAGGATCCGGAGGGAATGCAGTTCTACTCGAATGCGGCCTCGAAGCTGGGGGAAGGACTCTACGTCATGTTTCCTGCTGCGTTCTACACCAAGAACCAGACCGTCCGAAGTCATCTGGCCTGGAGCCGGGACGGCGTCCATTTCACGCGATATGGCCGTGGGCCTGTTGTTGATCTTGGCACGACGTTTGGAACCAAGGGCGCCTACGTCGCGCCGCTCGCCACGCCCGGCGATGAACCGAACACGTGGTGGTTCTTCTATACAGGAACCAACGTGGAGCACGATTCGAATCCCAAGGACGTGAAATTCGACGGTGGCGTCGGACGGTTTCTGCTCGTGATGGAGTGAAGCAGCCGGGCGCATCATAGTACGGGTCTCATTCTGCGGACACACCGTCTCTCCTCGCTGTCCCTCATGAGTGCGGTGCCGGTCGTCAGAATCGCCCGGCAATGAGTGACTCCCTCCACCTATGGCTGTGTCCGAGCCGCCGGAGCCGTCTCCTTGAGCCGGCCTAGGGTGGCCGCGGGAATCATATCAGGGGGTACTATGATCACGTCGAAGGCGAACACCTCCCGACGTCCCGGCAGGATCTGGGTCCACGGATGCAGAGAGATCACCGGTGCTGATCCAATCGGGCCGCCAAGCTGGTAGTCCTGAGTGTAAGAATTGCTCAACGCAACCGTAATGTACTCCGTGGGGGATTGGCCGGGGAAGCGGAGCTGCCCCGTTGCGTCCACCGTTGCGATGATGTTCACCCGACCCGATGACGACCCGGGCATGGTCGTGCAGAGGATCTGCGGTCCGGCAAAGACGGAGACATCGCGGAAGCGGGTGATCTCACCGGCCTTCGGCGTATCGATCTTCTGGAAGCGGCGACCCTCGAGCGTCAGGCCGACCGGCAGAACGAGTGACAGGGTCTGGCGGGCGCTGAAATCTCCGTCGACGCGGAGGTAGCCGTTCTCAACCACCGGTGTGATGTCCTTGCCGCCGAGGCTGGCCTGTTTTATACCCAACGCCCATTCGGGCACGCGGAACCAGAGCGTCGTCTTCCGATCGCCGGCGCCACCGTTTTGCGGCTCGAGTGTCACGTCCACCTTGGCATCCGTTTTGATGCCGTCCGAAACAGTGCGCACGCCCACCCGCCAGTTGCATCCGCTCGCCTTCACGGTTGCCGTGAAATCGAATGCAAAGTTGACGTAGATCCCGCGTTCGGAGCCAACCGCCAGATAGGACTTGAGGAAGTGGAGCGCCAGCGGGCCGGCAAAGCAGCAACAGTAGTCGGCCTCGAGGGCTCCGACGGCGGCATGCGGTCCGGCGGCCGGGTCGCCATCGAAGTACAGGTCGCCATAGCCGCCGTTATCGCACTGGGTGACGGGATACTGGTTGTAAAGCAGGCGGTCGGCGATGTGGAGATAACGGGCCTCGCCGGTGAATCGCCACAGGTCGAGACAGCACCGCAGCCAGTCGGCCTCGCTGCACCCCTCGCCGGCCCGATAGAAGACATCCCAACGTTCGCCGATGCCACCGATCGGCCAGACATAACCGCCCTTGACGACCATGTCCCATTTCGCCCGGGTGCGGTCCAGATACTTGCGATCGCTGGTGATCTCGTAGAGCTGCACGATTCCCCGATAGGCCGACAGGTTGCCGTGGCTGTGGTCGATCGGCAGCATGTCGAACTTCAAGAAGAACTCGGCCATCTGTTGCGCCTGCTTCAGGTATCGCTCGTCCTTGGTCGTGCCATAGAGCATGGCCAGGCCTTCGATCGCCGGGAAGTAATTGCACGTGTAGCTGTGGCCCCAGGTGCCGCTGGAGCGATACTCTGCCACTCGCTTCGGATCGCAGAGTTGCGAGGACGTTTCGACATAGAAGTCGCCCAGCCGTTTGGCCGCCGCGAGCGTATGGGGATCGTTATACTCGCGTGCGCAGGCGACCAGGCCGACCAGCAGCCGGGCGTTGCCCCAAAGCAGATTGATGGTCGGCGAGTCCGCCGCCAAACCTTTTGCCGTCAGATCGACGTCCACGCCGAAATGCCCGTCCGGTTTCTGAAAGCGGGCATTCTGAGTGTTGGTTATGGCGGCCAGTACGGGCTCCAGTATGGCCGGCGACTTCTTTCCGGCCGGGCTGGTCACTGCGGTCAGTTCGATGAATCGCCCCGAGACGTCGCCGCTGAAGTCCGTGTATCGGCGCTTCACCTCGAACGACAGGTCCGCCAGAACCCACGCCACCGTATAGGGGGCTACGCCCATCCGCTCGACACCGCGTCGCAGGGCATTTCCTGGCACCCCGCCCATTTCGACGTCACGAGGATTCGGCAATACGAGCTGAGGCCATGCCTGAGCCGACTCGGCGTGTGCGGCGGGCGAAACGGCAAGAGGTTGGCCAATGACGGTCAAGACGACGCCTGCTACGACTGCGGATGTCTTCCTCATGGTGATACTCCTCCTGGTTTCGAAACGGCAGAGTGTCACGGTGGCTTACAAGCCATCGAGCCCTCGTCCGGGCAGAACGTCTATATATTGCCCAATCGCGGCCGCGGCAAACGCGTTTCGCGTCAATTCCGGGCACGACGCCCCCTCCGACCGCCTCCGTACGTGCACAGAGCCGTGTCGCGCGCGACCGGACCCTGCCAGGATGATCGGTCCTTGTCACAAGGATCGATCATGTCGTTACCCCGGGCAAAACAGCACTGTTACGTCGAGGTCCCGGTGTTCGCGCACCACGGCTCTGAAACCTGCATGCGGAGCCGGTTTCCGTCCCGCTACTCTCCGTAGAGCCGCTGGTACACGATCGGGTCTTCCTTGAATCCGGGGTTGATGAGCACCTGGGGTTCCGATGCCAGCGTGCGAGCCAGGTTCGCCACGGCGGCGGGATCCGCCAGCGTGCTGCGCCAGGCCAGGTCAAAACGAAACTCCATCACCCCGTGACTGTCGCCAACGAAGTTGGTGTACCAGAAGTTGTCGAAGATCATGGCCAGCACGCGGTGCATCTCCTGGGGCGGCTCCTTCCGCATGGCCCTCACCTGCGGGGCGCCGAACGTGACCATCGGCGCGTCGCGGCTTACCCACAACCAATGCCCTGCGGGCGTGGCGTAGTGAATCCAGTCATCGATCGTGAAGTAGTCGCGGCACGTGCCGGGCAGTTGGTCGTGGAACGGGACGAACGGCACTCCACCACACGAGGTCTGCGGCTGGGCCGATTCGCAAGGCAGTGGAAACACTGCGAAGAACACCTCCGGATCTTCGGACGAGATCCGGTTGAACCGCAGCGTGAGTGTGGCCCGCGGTTCGCCCTTCCACACTTCAAGCCGCCGCGTGGCCCGGAGCAGCCGGGGGTGGTCGATCGGTTGGGTGTACACCACCGTGTGCAGATCGTCCTGAACGGTTGTCTTGTGCGGGGCCTGTGCGGTGGTTTCCTCCAAGGCCTCTCGGCGGAGCTTCTCTCGCTCGGCAGGGTTGGTTTCGTGGATCCTCCTGGCCACCCAGCGAGGTGCGAATCCCTTCACCCGCACGGCGACGAAATCGCCGGTTCCCGGCAGGAACAGAGGCTTGGTCATGCCAGGCCACGTGACGGCGGTTGGCCAGCCCTGTCCGTCCACCAACACCTGAGGCGCCGCAGTGGACGGCGGGCGATCGTCCTCGGCATCCCTGGTGCTCATCCGCAGCTTCCGGATGCTGTGCCCCGCCAGCCCTTGCACCCAGAACTTGGCGACCTGCCGCGGGCAGTTGTCGGGGAAGGTGGCGGCCGTGTTCTCGGCAGTCAGTTCGCTCGGGTTTGCCGGTGGGGTGAACGGCCGCGGCCCGTTCTCGAAGTACATCTTTGACTTGCCGGTCGAGGCCGGGTCCTCCAGCGAACGGTAGTCGTCCCGAAGCGCACTGGCCGGCATTCGAACCCAGCCGCTCCAAGGCAGCGGCGAGCTGTTCGCCACGTACAGCCCCTCGGCCTCCGTCGCCAGCCGGTGGCGAACTCGCTGGCCCAGGAGCCATCCGGCCCTGCTCATGGAGCGGTAGGCCAGCACGGCCTTCTCGGCCAGTTGTGCCTGGGAGTCGAGGGCGTAGGGGAAGGCTACGCTCTGCGACGGCCCCCATGTGTGCTCATCGAACAGGCAGAGGTTCTCCAGCAATTCATCCGCCGTACGACGGCCGCCGGCGCTCATCGTACCCCACAGGGGCGATTCGCAGGCATCGAGGAGTCGCTTGGCGATCCGGCTGGCCGCCACCTCGCGTGGTGCCGAAGCCGTCCCGTTGGCCCACCAGTCGGTCCATTCCCCCTGGTATTCCGGAATGGCCGCACCGATGGTGTCCTCCAATCGCTTCATCGCCACGGAGGCCGTGGTCAGCCGCAGCGTGGGTTTCAGGCCCAATCGGTTCCACGCGGCCACAAAATCGACCAGCAGGAGGAGGGGTGGGTCGTTGTCGATCCGCCATTGATTGGTCGTCGACAGCAGGAGCACGGGCCAGCGGTAGCCTTCGGTCTCGAGGCTGCGGAGCCGTTCGAGGAGGTGACCGTGGGCCTTCCGCACGGAGGCCTCGTCGCTGCGGAAGATGTCGCCCGCCCGCGGTGGGCGATAGCGGGTGTCGCCTGCCTCGACCACCGGTCCGCGACGCCATTCCGCCGGCTCGAAGAAGTAGTAGCCCGTCGGATAGGAGTAACTCAGGCAGACGAACATCCGCCGGCCATCCGGCATCTTCCACCAGAAGGCCGACGGACGCTGAAATGGCGCACCACCGCTGTCTTCATTTATCCCCATGAAGAGCCGGTGAATCCCGCGATTGAGGGCTTCCATCGCCCCGGCGCGAGGGAAGCCATTCACGTCGTCCTGGAGCACCACCTGTGGCCGGACGCGCTGCCAGAGGTCTTCCGGCAGCCAGTGGAACATCTTGTGCCACTGAGGTCCGTTCATGAACGGCGTGTTGTTCATCGCGGCCGCGGCGACGTCAATCTGGGCCGAATCGACGGCTTTGAGGAACTCCTCACGACGGGCGGGTGTCGCCGATTGCCACCAATCGTTGACCGCGACCGTGCCCTCCGCCGTCCAATAGAATCGGGTCGACTCCGGCTTGTCGCGCGTGGCCAGCGCCGCGTCGACGGCGATGTCCAGGTAGCGCTTTTGCAGCTCCCGGCAAACGGCCGGATGGTCGGTGAAGCCGAAATCGGTATGCGAGAAATGGATCAGGTCGATGTGCTGGATGCCCCGTTTCTCGCTCGCCGGTGTCTTGGCCTCAGACTCACCGGCTAGGAGACGCGACGACGTGGGGATACCCGGATAAGACATGGCCAACGCAACCAGCGTCGCCCACGTGGCAGGCTTGGCGACACGCCGAGTTCTCGATAGGAACATGCAGGGTCTCCAATAAGCAAGCATTTACGATTCTCCGGGCACTCCGATCAGAATTCGAGCCGCAGCGGCGTCGGGCCGTCGATGTTGGCGTTCAGCCAGAGGACCTGACCGTCCCAGGCGTACTGCCCGGCCTCCAGTGGGCGGCCGGCCAGCATCACGCGGATCGGCGTCTTCGGGGCGCCGACAAGCTCGAACACGGGGTTCACACATCGGACGGCAGGCTTCATCGTGATCGTGACGGCCTTGTCTTCCACGACCAGGCGAAGGGCCCTGCGTTCGGGGGCATACGAATCGAAGTCGTATCGCCCGCCTTTGACTTCCAGCGAGGGCGGCTTTGCGAAGCTGTGAGCCCACTCGAGCAGGCGCGCGTCGGGCGCGTCTGTCATGCCGATCATCCACACCCATCGCTGGACGGTCATCGTTCTGGATCGGCCCAGGGTATCGAGCGTCTCGATCGTCGCCGTCCGGATCGGGGTCGGCCGGCTGCGAGCCCAACTCATGATGCTGTTGTGGGCGGGGGAGAGGTGGATGCGGTCGTCGATGGCCCAGCCTGTTGACTTGCCGCGTGCCAGGGGCCAACGACTGCCCCAGTAAACCGGCGTGACCATGTATCCCTGATCGAAGAAGGGGCCGAAGAAGGCCGGAGGCAGGTGGCGGTCATTGGGGTTGAAGTAGACAGCCGAGAGGGGCTCGTCCTTGTTCAGGCGGACGCGATAGATCGCCGCCATGTCGCGAGATTGCCGGATGGCCGCCTTCTCATCCTTGAGGAAGGGGGCTGTGAATTCCCGCTTCTGCCCGTCAAGGAAGATGGCATCCACGAGATTCGGCGGCAGTATCTGGAAGGGATAGGCCTCCTGCGGGCTGAGGATGATGAACTCGCTCAGTTCATAGTCGGAGCCGGGGGCGCTGTTGAGCGTGAGCACCCGCGTTCCGAAACCGTCGGGATAGAAGTAGAAGTCCTCGGCCGCCGAATCGCCCCAGACCTTGTAGTTGAAGTCGGTGGACTGATAGGTCCAGCGAACGTGTACGACGGCCGGCGTCGACTGGACGACCTCCACGCGGCCGTAGCGCAGCTCCTTGTCCATCAGCGGCTCGACGGAATCGACAAAGCCGTCGGGCAAGGGGCCGGTTTCGGCCCATTCGTAGCTCAGGCCGGTATTGTGGCGGCCCGCCCAGAACGGGACATAGCTCGAACCACGCCAGAAGACGAAACGCGAGCCGTTGGGCAGCCAGACCACCACGTCCTTCAGGCGAGCATCCCAGGCGCCCTCGTAGGAAATCGACGATCGTGTATTGGTTTCGGCGTGGCGAACGGAGATGGGCGCGTCATAGCGCAACGTGGTCTCGGTGACGCCGAACGAGGGGTTCTGCGGAGGCTTCTGCACGAGCATCGTGCGGATGCCCTTGCGCCAGAGTTCCTTGCCGTCTGACCCTGAGACGGTCACGCGCAGCACGTCGCGATCCAGATTTGCGGGCCCCGCCGGCAACCGCAGGGCAACATGCGCGCGACGTCCCTTGGCCAGATCGAGCATGCAGACGAACTTCCTTCCCGGCGCGGATTCAAACCATGCGGTCACGCGGGCGGCGGGGATGTCGCGCGTGTGGCAGATGGCGGCCACCTCCACCGTGGCCCCCTGGCCGCCGGCCAGCAGGAGCCAATCGTAGGGCACGAGGATGGTTCCCAGGTCAACCGGATTGATAACCCTGTCGGGTCGGGCGACGGCTTCCGCCTCGAACTCCGGTTGCTGCACGGCCTGTCGCGCCACTTCCTTGTATGCGCCTTCGGCCCCGTCCCTGGCCAGAAGCACCAGTTCATCCGGTGCGGCCTCAAAGGTGATTCTGTCGGCATAGGGGGGCTTGTCCGGCAGGCGGACGACGTGGCGGGCGATTTCCCTTCCGCTGACGCGGCCCACGAGGCTGAATTCCTGCGCGGGCTTGTGCTGCGATGTGACCTCCACGAGAACGACGAGCGGCCTGCCGATACGGTCAAGGCCGAACGGCGGTCGCCAGGGATGTCCCGGGTCTATGCGGATCCGGGGCGACTCGATCGCGTTGGGGTCACCGGCGGCCCGGGCGGCCGGAACGGTGCCGGAGAAGAAAGAGGCGGCAACGATCAATCCCGTTGTCATGACGTCCCTGCGCATGCGAGTGTGCTCCCGCTTGGGTGTGACGAAGTCTGTTTTCGAACCTGGGACGACGAACGACCGCATTTCCGAGCCTTTCGGGTGCGGAAACGGTGCTCGCAGAATACCGCATGCAGGAGGAGGACGGCAACGACGAGTTGCCCGCTCCTGATTGCGATGCTCGGGGATGACGGGAAACAGGGGGGGGTGCGGGGTGGGGAGGTAGAAGCTAGGAGTTGGGAGTTAGAAGTTAGGAGTTGGACGTCAGAAGCC
>CAYUQT010000095.1:0-24778 GCA_964446835.1 uncultured Planctomycetales bacterium
GCGCCGGCCTCCTTGACGCTCATGCTGGCTCGAATGCCCTGGCGCCTGAAGAATGCCGACCAATCGACCTGTCCCGGATTTGCGGGCGGTGCCGGGCGATAGAGCATGCCGACGATCCGGACTCTGTCACCCGCTTTGAGGTGAAGCACCGGTTGAAGAACCACAACCTGCACCAGGCCGGTTACGGTGATGGGGCCGGTATTGCCGTCCAGCTCGCTGGCGTCGACCAGGAGGCGGGTTCGCTCTTGGGTGCGCATCCAGCGAGCGAAGTGGCCGCTGTCTGTCTTGCGAGTCACGGGATCGGAGACGAGGGTTCCGGTCAGACGGACCGGTCGGGGCGTGTCGTGTGCGTAGCGTGCAATGTGATGCACCGGCACGCGACGATCCGACAGGTCGTGCAGCAGCGCCCCGAGTGCCGCGGCGGCGACGACAACCGCGGCGATTCGGATCTCCGCCCGCCGGCGGCCCAGATACAGGGCGATGCCGGCGACCACCATGGCACACACCATCAGGCGTGCCGGGACGCCGATGCCTCGGTCGAGGAGGATGCCGGCCGTTATTCCGATCGCGACGGGCAGGAGAGGAACGGGGTGCACGAGTCTTGAGAATGCCCGAGGGACGGCCTGCGAGTTGGAGGGCGTCAAGCGGCTCACGGGATGAATATAGGCCTGCCTCTCGTGTCAGGCAACGGGGGCTATCGACGGGGGCAGGCGAATTCGGCCTCAACCGCGGAGTGATCGGACAGCGTGCCGACCTTGGCGTCGGGGAATGGGTTGACCTTGGCCGAGAGGGGTTTCAGTTGCCATGGGCCCTTGGGGTTCGACAGGAACATGTAGTCGATGCGGTGGCCGCCCTTGGGGTTGTCGGGGGCCGAGGTGCCTCCCTCGCCCTCGTTGAGCGAGGGCCACAGGTCGACCAGCGGCAGGCCGGGGCGTGCGGCGGCGTATGTGGCGATCATGATGTTGTAGAGCGAGCGGGGATTCTTCCTGTCACCGGACATGCCTCCGGTATTCATGTCGCCCATGATGAGGGTGGGATTCGAGCGATCGCCATGGGCTTTGACGAAGTCGGCCAGCTCAGCGTACTGCGTCTTGCGGACCTGCTGGTCTCTGCTGTCGAGGTGTGTAACGAAGACGTCCACGCATCGCTTGCTTGTCGAGCCCGTACTGCAGTCGATTCTCGCGTGGAGGGCGCCCTTGGCGGCAAATCCGTCGGCGAGGATACCGTACTGTTTGGGGCTGCTGCCGACGGAGTAGGTCAGGTCGTGTGTCTCCACGAAGGGCAAGCGGCTGACGATGGCGAGTCCGCCGTTGAACCGTCCGTCGGCAGGCTGGGGGCTGACGACCATCTGGCAGCCCTCGCCGATGGTCTTGCGGAGTTCGCTGAAGAGGATCTCGCGATGCTGGAGGTGGAAGACTTCGTTCAGGCAGATGATGTCGTAGGCGGCGAGTCGGTGCCCGAGGGTTCGAGCGCGGTATTGGGGGTCCTTTCGGGCGTTGACGATGCTGGCCGCTCCGGGCAGGAACTGGACGTTGTAAGTGATCACCTTCAGGGGTTGACGCGAGGAGGACGCTTCGGCCGCGCCGGCATACGAGGCACACATCGGGACGACCGCCATCGCGATCAGGAAGACGCGGACCATGCGAAGTCTCCTCGCCAAGTCCCCCCCATCCACAACGACACTTCATAACTCAGTATGGGGCACGCCCCCGTGCGAGGCCTCGATCCGCCGAGGACTCACACGAGGACATGCCCCAGGATTTACACCCACCGAACCTGATGCCGCAGCATCAGGCCGTTGCACGACCTGGGATCGCGGCCTTGGCCTGGCCGGCGACCTTCAGGACCCAGGCGCCCGCCGCCACCCCGGCTGCGAGCGAGACGATTCCGCGAATCGCCAGCATGGTCGCGGCGGTCGATGGTGCCAGCGTACTGACAACGGAGGCCAGGACCCAGATCACCAGGACAACCAGTATCCAGCCGAAGGAGGCCAGCAGTGTGTCGCTGGGGGCCTCGATGTTCTTCCAGGCCGTCAGATCGGCGTAGATGAGGGAGGCCAGGAGGACCGCCCCGCCGATCGTGGTGGCGGTGCCGTCCCAGCGGACACCGACGGCGGTCATGATGATGGCCATGACACCCCAACCGAAGACGTAGTAGAACACGCGGAGGGCGCTGGGCGTAACAGCCAGGGCACCTGCCACGGCGATCGAGGAGTAGGTTCCCGTCAGGACACCAATGAGCATCGCGTAGTTAAACCCGTGGATACCGGGACCGCCCCAGACGTACATGACGATCAAGACCATGATGGTCGTCAGACCGGTCAGGATGGTCCGGCTCAGGGTCTGGTTCACGCTTTCGGTGACCATGCGGGCGTCAACGGTTGCCAGCTTGCCCCGCACCTCACGGATACGGTCCATGATGACGATCGTGTCGTTCTGGGAGTAACCGATGATCGTGAGGAACGCCGCGACCATCGTCAGATCGATTCGGAAATCATCGATGCCCAGTGCCTTGCCCACAAAGGTGGTATAGAAGAAGTGGCTGAGCGCCACCAATCCCACCGCCACGGCGATGTCGTGGATCAGCGAGGCGATGTTGCACAGACCGAAGACCATCGATCCAAACCGGAACCAGATGTATCCGATCGTCACGACGAGGGCGAGGATGATGGCCATGAGCGCCCTGGTCTTGCCCTGTTCAGCAACGGAGGGGCTGAACCGTGTGATCTTCTGAAGCGACTTTCCGGTCTCCAGGGCCGCCCGAGCCAACCGGACTTCGGGGTCGGCCAGATTCTGTCGCCAGTTCTTGGGGCTCTCGTCGTAGCGGTTGTGCTCATCGGCAACGACGACGGCCGCGGCGGTACACGGCGACTTTGGGTTCGCCGAGTCCGCCTGAACCAGCGGAATGACCCGGAAGTCCCGCCAGGCATAGGCTTCGAAGTCGGGCTGGAGCCGCATCTGCTGAAGGCGTTGTTCGATGGACGCCTCAGTGACGGGTGGACTCAGGTCCTTCAGAACGAAGGCCACGCCGCCGCTGTAGACGCTGATGTCCGTGGCGGCCTTGGAACCGACGATGGGGGCACCGCGAAGCACCTGTCCCAGGGTCGGCTTGTCGATCGGGAAGACGCCCGCCTTGGCCGGATCGGCGGTGGCGGCATTGGGATCGACCAGCACCTGGAGGGAAACGGCGGGCTGGATCACGAGCTGATCGCCCAGAGAGGCGATGATTGCCTCTCGCATGATGCGGGTGTTTGTCTCGGTGGTAACGACTTCGAAGGTGGGTCCCGTGGGGGCCTCACCAGGCCGTTGCTGCATTTCGACCACTTGGATCGAGGCATGCCGCAACCGTTGCTGGGACGCGCGGGCGTAGGCCGCTGCTTTCTGTAGCGCCGCCTTGACGTCATCCAAAGTGACCTTGGCGTCGGGCTTCGTCCGGAGGGTCAGGGTGTTGCCCGATGCCACCTGGGCCTCTTCCTGCTCCATCTTGTCTTCGAAGACCGCCTGGAGGAGGCTCAGGGCTTGACGCGCGTTGATGTCCTTGGTGGTTACCAGGAAGTCTGTGGCGGTCGCACCCGGTTTGACGTCGGCGCTCTCCACGGCGCGTCCGGCGACGAGCAGCCAGCCAGCCGCCGTGTCGGACCCTTCGCCGGTGATGCGATCGCGGATGATCTCGTCATGTTCCTTCTTGCCCTTGATGATGGAAGCGTCGGCCTTCAACTCGATCTGGGCCGCCGTGCCGCCGAGGAACTCGATGTCATAGAGATCGCCGGCATGGTACTGGTTCTGATAGGCGAAGAACGCCAGGCCCCCGAACACCACCACGGCCGAGGCGGGCCAGAACACGCGTCGCAAGCCCATCCAATCGATGGACGGCTTGGCCATCAGTCTCATCATGGGCAGGGTGTTCGGGTGCCACTGCCTTGTGAAACGCATCAGGATACGGCAGAGCCACATCAGGGCGAGCAGCGCCAGGCCCGACACCGCGCACAGCAGAAACAGATTGCCCATGATCGCGGGCAACGACTTGGAGGATTTGAACAGCAGCGACAGGGCCTTGAAGGCCAGGCCGATGCCCAGGAGCCCGCCGACGCCGTACAACGGATAGATCGCCATCGACTTGTCGAGCCGCTCGGGGATCATCAGGGCGAAGAACTGACGCGTGACGAACAGAGCGGTGAACATGCTGGTGGCGATACCGAACCCGAGTGTATAGGCGAAGCCCTTGACCTCTTCCGTGCCGACGTAGCCGAGGATCACGCACGTGATCACGGTGGTGACGTTCGAGTCAACGATGGCCGAAAGAGCTTTCTCGTAGCCGGCTTTCACCGCGGCTCGGAGGCTGGCGCCCCGCTGGAACTCTTCTCGCATGCGCTCGTAGATCAGAACGTTGGCATCAACGGCCATGGCGAGTGAAAGGAT
Organism: uncultured Planctomycetales bacterium; assembly: GCA_964446835.1. Lineage (GTDB taxonomy): Bacteria > Planctomycetota > Phycisphaerae > UBA1845 > JAFGLZ01 > CAYUQT01. The sequence continues at coordinate 4,419 of CAYUQT010000095.1, forward strand.
CAGACCGGCGATACCGGCCATGGTAAACGTGGCCTGCAGGACGGCCATGATCGCCAGAGTCATGACGAGGTTGAGCGCGACGGCGACGTTCGCGATGAAGCCGCCGTAGAGGTAGTACACGAGCATGAAGGTCATCGTCAGGCAGATACCCACGATGGCCGACTTCATGCCTTGCGACCGATTGGTCATGCCGAGGCTTGGGCCGATGGACTTCTCCATGATCGGCGTCGGCTTGAGCCGGGCCGGGAGCGAACCGGCCTCGAGGGTGTTGACCAGGTACATGACGTCGGCGACGGTGAAGTCGCCGGTAATCTGGCCGCTGCGGCGGATGGCCGATCGGATCGAGGGCGCCGAATACGCCACGTCGTCCAGGAGAATACAGAGGGGACGGTGGAGGTTGGCGCGGGTCAGGGCTTCAAACAGGATGCCGCCGCGTTCGTCGAGGTAGAACATCACGCAGGGCTGGTTGGTGTCCGGATCGCGTGAGGCGATGGCGCTTTCAAGTGCCCAGCGGGCCTGACCCGCCTTGCCGCTGTGCAGCAGGATCTCGGGGTCTTTCCGGGCGGCCAGTACATAGTACTTGTCGGCGTACTTCTCGACCACATAGCCCAGACCGCCGGCCTTCTTGCGAGCCTCGAAGTCCTCTTCGAAGTTCTTGGACTCCTCCATGTGGAGGAAGCCCGCGGGATTCTTGATCTCGTACCAGCCGTAGGTGTCTTCTTCGCGGGCCCGCGGACCGCGCTTCTGGAGCTCGCTGATGTAGGTGTCATACTTGGTCGGGCGCTGCGGATCGGGTGTCGGGAGGATACGGAACTCGAGCACGCCGGCCCCCAGCAGCAATCGCTTCAGGTCTGCGGGGTCGTCGAGCGAGCCACGCTGCTTGCTCCACGGCTCATAGGCGACGACCAGGTTCTCGATCATCCCCTTGAGCGAAGGGTGATTCCTGTAGACCTCGGCGAGGACCTTGTCGCGTTCGGGACCGGCGCCCATCGCGAGCTTGTCCTCGATACCCTCGATGCCGATGTTCGTCTTGAGGAGTGTCTCCTCCATCTTCTTGTACGACTCATAGGCGTTCTCGGTGTCGTCCGTGCCCGGGGCCTTGGCCTGCTTCTCCTGCCAGGTCTTGTAGGCATCCAGAACCTTACCGAGGATCTCCTGCCGGGAGGTGTCTTCGCGGACAAGCTGCTGGAGGGCGGCAGGGTTCGTCACCGACTGGGCCATTACGACACGCACCTGGTTGCGAGTGAGCTCGGTGGCGGCCAGTTTGGCGCGAGCGGCCTTGTAGGCATCGCGAGCCTTGACCGTCTCTGCCGGCGGCTTGGGGATCTGAATCTCGAGTCGATTGGTGCCCACAGGGCGCCAGACCAGGTTCCGCTGGCCCTTGGGGTCCACGCGTTCCTTCAGGATCGTCATGACGCGCTGCGAGAGGTCGCGCCGGCGATCCGCACTGATGCCGGTGTCATCGATTTCGTACAAAAGGCTGTGACCGCCCATGAGGTCAATACCGCCCTTGAGCTTCTGTCCGGGAGGGTAGATCTGCAGGCACGACAAACCTACCAAGCCTGCAATAAGAAGTATCTTCCACCAATAACCTTTGTCCATCATGTGATTAGCTCCCTCGTGTTGGAGAATACTGTCTCAACGTGAGATTGCTGTCGCCTGGCTGAGGCGACAGCGCGGAATACCGATAGATGCCAAGAAAAGTACGATCCACTGGATCGACGAGCAGAAAGATTTAGCCCACGAACGGTGGACCATGGACGGATCGGTCGCTCAGGTGGGTCCAGACAGACGGCCTGGCATGGTCCAACGATTCCACCAAGCCGATGAAGTTCGCCTTTGCGGGTCGGACGGTCCAGGCTGATGCGTGCGACGCGAGCGCCCCATCGATGGTGCAGGAAACGACCTGAATCGTACCCACGGCTCGAACGGTACCGCGGTCGAGCATGTCCGGCATGAGCCAGACCATGACCGGATTCGGTTTGGGCGACCCCTTGGACTTGTCCTGCGGCAAACCGGAAACCGGCTTCTGGGTCTTCTGGTACCGCTGACGTGCCCGCTCGGCCTCGCGATGGGCCAAGTCTGTAAGGTGGTAGCTGGCCGCGATGAGCGCAAGGCTGGCTAGCAGACACCGACAGATCACTCTGGAGGCTCGCGAGTGCATGACCCGTCATTATACTCGGTAAACGTCCGAATCCAATAGGCATTTCTCACTCGGGCGACAAGCGGCCTGAGCATCCGGTTGTTCGAAGCAGCCAGGACGGTCGTCGGTGTTGCTTCCGTTGTTGTCCGGCCTTCAGAGAAAGCCAGGTTCGGGCGAGTTCCGATCATTCACGGCAGACAACAATCAGACAAGGCTCTTCCGCTCAGCCCACCGCCGTGCCGGTCCCCATCCCCCTTCTCATACAGGGACCGATAGAGCCCCAGTCTCCAAGGAGGCGCCCACGTGCCGAAAGTGAGACATTCACAGACACACCAGAGCCACACGCTCAGGTATTCCCCCGCCCGTCCCTCGATAGGTGTGACAATGTGGGACAAACCGAGACATTCGCCGCCTCGCCCGCCCACCTACCGGCTTCTGACTTCCAACTCCTAACTCCTAACTTCTAACTTCTTCCTCCCCCCCTCCCCCATCTCCATCACAGAGGGACACAAGCACACCCCGCTCGTCCCGAACACCACCTGGAGGCATCGCGCCCACGTGTCGTGGTGTGTCGCGGGCAGACGCTCCTCCGCCCCCCTCGGGCGTGGGGGGGGCGGCACATTTCGCGAGGATCGGGGTTGCCTTCTGCGGGGCGTCGGTATAGGGATGTAGCGCGCCGCGGGGCGCGGGTTGGGTTTCCGCTGGAAAGATCCTCAGGAGATGACGCATGAACCGGTATTGCACATCCGCTTGTCACACGTCGGATCGGGTCGCACGGGCGTGGGCCCTGGGTGGGGTCGTGCTCGCCACGGCCATCGGGTCGATCGCTCAGGCCGAGCTCAAACCGATCACGGACAAGACGCTGGTCGCGTGGGCGGCACCGGCGAATCTGACGCAGCGGGGCGGCAGCGTGCTGACGATCGACAACCAGGCCACCGCCTTCGACGGAATCGTCTTCGGTGAGATCAACCCCGGGCGGTGGATGGCCGGCAGCGACTTCCACCGCCGAACCCTCCGCGATCAAAGCTCCAGCCCCGCCGAGACGGCCGGTGCGGACACCCTGGTTCAGATCGCGATCGTCTATCAGGGCAAAGAGATCCGGCTGTATCGCAACGGCCAGTTGTATTCCCAGCACCGCATCGGCCAGCCGCAGACGTTCGGGCCGGACAGTGCGGTGGTGATCGGCCTGCGGCATCTTGAGGCGGGCGATCGCGCGTGCTTCGTCGGGAGCATCGCCGACGCACGCCTCTACGACCGTGCGCTGGATGCCGCCACCCTGGCCGGGCTCAAACCCAACGAGCCTTCGGACCCCAAGCCGCTGGCCTGGTGGTCGTTTGCCGACGGCGGCCTGAACGATCGGATGAAGACGTTTCCCGCGGCCAAGCTCGTGGGCGGGGCCAAGATCGCCGATGGGCGGCTGGTCCTTCCCGGCGGCGAGTCGTACATGCTGGCCGGCTGCGAGCCGCCCCGGACCCGTGCGACCGAAGACTGGCCGATCTGGCACGTGACCGCCCGGCCGAAGGAGGGCATCTGTCTGCCCTATGACGCCAACGGGTGCATCTACTGGAAGGGTCGATACCACCTGATGTACATCTATCAGGACCCCAAGCGGCCGAACGGCGGGCATTCGTGGGGGCACCTGTCGAGCACCGATCTGGTCAATTGGACCTTCCACGCCCCGTCGGTGGTGCCGAATCCCGGCGATCCGGACACGGGCATCTTCAGCGGCAACGCCTTTGTGAACAAAGAGGGCGTGCCGATGCTCTGCTGGTTCGGCATCGACGCCGGTGTCTGCGTGGCCACCGCCGAGGACGACGATCTGATCCGGTGGAAGAAGCACCCGAAGAATCCGATCATCCCGATTCCCAAGCAGGGTCAGCCGGGGCACGGCGTGTACAAGGTGTGGGACCCCTATCTCTGGCTCGAGGGGGACACGTATTACTGTCTGCTGGGCGGCAACACATTGCCGAACGGGAAGGATACGCTCTACCTCTGCAAGTCGCCGGACATGATCCGCTGGACGCCGCTGCACCCGTTCTATGAGCAGCCCGACCCGTCGTGGACGATCGCGGGCGAGGACTGCTCCTGTCCCGATTTCTTCAAGCTGGGCGGCAAGCGGGTTCTGCTGTGCATCAGCCACAAGGTCGGCGCGCGGTGCTATATCGGGCGGTATGAGAACGAGAAATTCCATCCCGAGCAGCATGTGCGGATGAACTGGCCGGGCGGAACGTTCTTCGCGCCGGAGAGCCTCGAAGACAACCAGGGCCGGCGGATCTTCTGGGCCTGGGTGATGGACCCGCGGGCCAAGCCGACGCAGCGGGCGACGGGTTCGGGCACGCAGAGCCTGCCCCGCGTGCTGTCGCTGGATAAGGACGGAACGGTGCGGCTTGCGCCGGTGAAGGAGCTGGAGGCACTGAGGCGAAACCCGCGGAAGGTCGAGGCCGCGACGGTGGCGGCCGATTCCGAGATGGTGCTGGGCAATGTCAGCGGCGACAGTTTGGAACTGGGGATCGAGATCGATCCCGGTCAGGCCTCGAAGGTGGGGCTGAAGGTTCGCTGCCGGCCGGACGGCAAGGAAGAGACGGCCATCTGGCTGGACCGTGGGGCCAGGAAGCTGATCATCGACATGGCGCGCTCGACGTTGCGGAAGGACGTGGCATATTTCAACGAGCCGCTCCAGTTCTACTTTGATCGCAAGAATCCGCGAACGACGGTGGAGGCCCCCTTCGAGTTGCCTAAGGGCGAGACGCTGAAGCTGCGGGTCTTTCTGGACAAGTCGATGCTGGAGGTGTTCGCCAACGATCGGCAATGTGTGACGCAGCAGATCTTCCCCGACAGTCGCGAGGCGTTGGGCATCAAGGTGTGTGCCCAGGGCGGGGCGGTCAAGGTCGTCGGCGGCGAGGCATGGGACATGGCCGCGGCGACGTTTGTGGGGCAGGACGGGCCGTAGGGGCGGGGATCACGTGAGACTCTTTGGGTTCTCGTTGTCCCCGCAGTCTTTCTGGGAGGCCATACGATGATCGCCAGGGACCTGCTGAGGGTTGTGTGCTCGTGGTTGATGGCTGCGGCTTGCGTTTGGGCGGCGGAACCGCATCGCCCCCCCGGTGTGACATCGCTGACGAGTCCCAGCGTACGCTTCACCGAGCCGTCGGAGCATGCACTGACGATGACCCGCGGTCCGGTGACGATCTCGGTTGCCGATAATGCCGCTGTGCCGCCTCACCATCGGGCCGGCTACAACGGCCTGGCCTCGCTGACGCATTTTTCGCGCAAGGAAAACCTGTTTGTGCCGGCCTATGCCGGCCTCAATATCGAGCACATCCACGACGGTACGAACGTGCCTCGGGACCGGCTGTTCGAGCCGCGCAAGGCGCCAATGCGTCTTCGCCGGATCGACGAGCACACGGTCGAACTTCACCAGCCGCCCACGTATACGTGGGCACTGGAAAGCTGCACCCGATTCACCCTGTTGCCCGATGGCGCCGTGGAGATGACCTTTGAGTGCATCCCACGCAAGGACACGTACCAGCAGAGGTATATCGGTCTGTTCTGGGCGAGCTACATTGAGAAGCCGGAATCCAAGGCGATCCATTTCCTCGGCTGCCCCAACGACAAGCCTGATTCGGCGGCAGAATGGGTCGAGGCGATCACGCCGAAGCACGGGGTGCTCTCAACCCACTTGAGCCGATCGGATCATCGCGAGTTCAAGGCGGGGCCGGGCTTTCCCAAGGACATGCTCATCTTCAGTTACTCGAACTACAGATACGCCGAGCCGTTTTATTACGGCCTGAGCCACGGGATGGCCTATGCCTTGGTCTTTCGCAACAGCGATCTGATTCGGTTCAGCCAATCGCCGTCCGGCGGCGGCGACGGCAATCCGGCCTGGGATTTTCAGTGGTTCATCTCGGACTATGAACTGAACAAGCCCTATGGATTTGCCATGCGGATGGTCTATGCGCCGTTTCGTGACAACCAAGGTCTCGCAGAGCTGTGCCGCAGACACCAGAGGGAGCTGGAGCCTTAGCACCAGAATGGCTTCCGGCGATTCGCACTTGAGCCGTGTCTCCGGCAGTCGGGCTGGTCTGGCGATTGGATGGCCGATTCCCGCCGCTGTTCTGTTTTGCCTTTTACCATGATTGCGGCGGCCGGTCGTGCAACAAGTAGAATGGGTCCGTCGTTCTTGCTGGTGGGGGGGCAGGCCGCCACGAGGTTTGTGGGGCGGGGGCGGACACCTTCGCGGGTCGACAGGACGTTAGCGCAGGTGCATAACTGCTGCGCAATGCCGGCGTCGCATGAGTGTCGGTACGATCAGGCTTGCCGCCGTCAGCAGGAGACTCGATGGTTCGGGTACGGGAGTGAGGATGAACCCAAAGAATTCGGAGTCGGAGGTCACCCCCCAGCCCGTAATCTGACCGAGGTTGTTGATGTCTCGAACCTCGCGCATTGATAGGCCGAGATCGGGGGTACTTGCGCAAGTGGCGATCTGTCCGGTGTGCCCACGCTGATAGAGTGTCTCGGAACCGATCAGTCGCTTGTTCGTGACTGTGCCCAGAGGCTTTTGAGAGGGATGACCGGCCAGCGGTTCGGAAAGGACCCTGCGCAATGGCGGGCGTGGTGGCAGGCCTCAGGGGCGACCCGTTCGTCCGGCTCGTGAGGTTCCGAGGGGGCGGCGCGGCCCGGTTGGAGGTACGACAATGCCAAGAGGATGTCCTGCAGTAGTGGCGATGGCTGTGGGTTGGCAGGTCCTTGCTGCCTCGCTGTGTACAGCAGGTGATCAGGATGCATCGGGGACGCGAAGGCCCAACATCCTCTTCATCCTGGCCGATGATTTCGGCTATATGGACATCGGTGCGAACAATCCCAAGACGTTCTATGAGACACCCCACATCGACCGACTGGCCGGGCGAGGCATGCGGTTTACGGCCGGTTATGCGGCCTGCCCGGTGTGTTCGCCCACGCGTGCGAGCATCATGACCGGCAAGTATCCACCGCGCACCGGCGTGACCGACTACATCGGGGGCAACAGGCCCGGCCTGCTGCTGCCGGCTGCCAATCAGGACCACCTCGCGCTGGAGGAGGTCACGCTTGCCGAACGATTGCGGGACGAGGGGTACGTTACGTTCTTCGCGGGCAAGTGGCATCTGGGTACGGGTGCCTATTCGCCGAACGCCCAGGGATTCGGGCCTGGGTTGACCGGTTCCGGGCAGTTCTGCTATCCGCCCAGCGACCTGCCTCCGCCCGACAGGAAGAATGATCCCAAGACGACGGACCGCATCGCCGATGAGGCGGCGCGTTTCATCGAGGCGCACCAGGGCAAGCCGTTTTTCGCCTACTTGCCGTTCCTGGCGGTGCACACGCCCATCCAGGCGCGTCCGGACCTCATCGAGAAGTACGAACGGAAGAAGGCCAACGCGCCGCCCGACGCCTGGGGACGCGAGCGTGAGCGTCAGGTGCGACTCGTGCAGAATCATGCGGTCTACGCTGCGATGGTGGAGCAGATGGACTCGGCTATCGGTCGCGTGCTGGCCGCCGTCGACCGACGTGGTCTTGTCGAGCACACCGTCGTCATCTTCACATCCGACAACGGGGGCCTGTCTACGTCGGAGGGCCATCCGACGTCGAACCTCCCCCTTCGCGCCGGCAAGGGCTGGCTGTATGAGGGGGGGATACGCGAGCCCTGGATCATCCTGGCACCCGGCGTGACGAAGCCTGGGAGCGTATGCGACACGCCGGTTGTCAGCACGGACTTCTACCCGACGATTCTTGAACTCGCCGGTCTGTCTCCGGCCCCGCAGCAACATCGAGACGGAATGAGTCTTGTGCCGCTGCTGAAGGGCGGCGACCTGAAGCGGGGCCCTCTGTTCTGGCATTATCCGCACTATGGCAACCAGGGCGGCGCGCCGAGCGGAGCGGTGCGCGACGGCGACTGGAAACTCATCGAGTGGTATGAGGACGGCCGTCTCGAACTGTTCAACCTCAGCACGGACATGGCTGAGGCCAGGAACGTGGCCGCTGAGAACCCGGACAAGGTCAGGGGACTTCACGCCAAACTGGTTGCCTGGCGCAGCGAGGTGAAGGCCGTCATGCCGACGCGCAACCCGAATCCCGCTGCACAGACGGCGCCGGCGAAACGCGCGGGCAAGAAGGGAGAACACAAGTGAGACTTCTACAGTCCTTGCTGGTTGTGTGTGTCCTCTGTGGATGCGGATTCCGCGTGGCTGCCGCCGAGCGGCCCAACGTCATCATCATTCTGGCCGACGATCTGGGCTATGAGTGCATCGGCGCCAACGGCGGCACGTCGTACAAGACGCCTGCGCTGGACGGGCTCGCCTCGGGCGGGGTTCGGTTCTCTCAGTGCCATGTGCAGCCGCTGTGTACGCCCACGCGTGTGCAGCTTATGACCGGCATCTACAACGTCAGGAACTACATTCAGTTCGGGTACATGGACCCGGAGGCGACGACATTCGGCAACCTGTTCAAGAATGCCGGTTATGCCACGTGCATCACGGGTAAGTGGCAACTGGGGCATGATCTCGACCTGCCCAGGAAGTTCGGCTTCGACGAGCATTGCCTGTGGCAGCACACGCGTCGTCCCGAGCGGTACAAGAATCCCGGCCTGGAGATCAACGGCAAGCCGGTGGATTACAGGAACGGCGAGTACGGACCGGATATCGTCAACGACTATGCCATCGACTTCATTCGGCGCAGCAAGGACAAGCCATTCTTCCTATATTACCCGTTGATGCTTACGCACGCTCCTTACGATCCGACACCCGACAGTCCCGAATACAAGGGGGGCGAGGGACCCAAGCCGAACCGGGCTTCCGGGGTCAATCCGCGATTTGCCGGGATGGTCGAGTACATGGACAAGCTGATCGGCAAGCTTGTGGCGTCTCTCGACGAACTCGGCCTGCGCGGCAAAACGCTGATTCTGTTCCTGGGCGACAACGGAACGGGTGTCGGCACGCGATCGATGATGGGCGACAAGGTGGTCATCGGCGGCAAGAGCAAGACCACGATCGCCGGTACGCACGTGCCGCTTATCGTCAGTTGGCCGGCCGGGATCGCATCGGGCAAGGTGTGTCCGGACCTGGTGGACAGTACGGATCTTCTGCCGACGATCTGCGAGGCCGCCGGGGTGAAGGTGCCGGCCGAGCCGAAGATCGACGGGCGAAGCTTCCTGCAGCAGCTTCGCGGCCAGAAGGGGACGCCGCGCGAATGGTACTACTGCTGGTTCTGGCACCAGGGCACGGTCAGGGGCGAGTTCGCGGCGAATCAGCGATACAAGCTGTATCGCACGGGCGCGTTCTACGATCTCAGCAAGGACCCCGAGGAACAGAAGCCGCTGAAGGTGGATTCGCTGGAGGGTGAGGCCGCTGCCGCTGCCAAGGTGCTTCAGGGGGCACTGGACCAGTATAAGAGGGTCAAGCCTCCGCACCTGGGCGAAGAGGTTAAGACCAGGAGAAGGGCGCGGTCCTGACCGGTCTGCGATCATGGGAGCGACGGGCAGGACGCATGAGACGGCGACATCGCAGGAGGCCGCGGGGAGACTCACCCAAGAACGACAGCCTCCGAATCGCCGAACCGACTCCTCTTCGCGGCACAGGATCCCGCGGCTCGCGGCGAGGGCGGGATTGGCGGGCCTCTGATGGGGTGTGGTAGGATGGCCGGATCGGTACGGCTCGCACGTCGGAGGTGTCGCCATGCGAACAGGTTTCTTGGGGGTGATGGCTGCGGTCGCGGTGTGGCATGGATGCGGTGAAGGCGTTCGCACCGCGGAGGGGCAGGAATCGGCGAAGGCATCCCGGCCGAATATCATCTTCATCCTGGCCGACGACCTGGGCTATACCGACCTCGCCTGTTACGGCAGCCGATACTACGAGACCCCGAATATCGATCGGCTGGCCGCCCAGGGGATGCGCTTTACATCCGGCTACACGTGCGGGCCGAACTGTGCTCCGACGCGTGCGGCGCTGATGAGCGGGCAGTATGGACCTCGAACGGGGATCTACACCGTCGGCAGCATCGAGCGGTTCAACTGGCGAAGCCGGTCGTTGCGGCCGGTGGACAATATCGAAGACCTGGCGCCGGAGAAGATCACGATTGCCGAGGCCCTCAAGAAGGGTGGCTACACCACGGGTATGTTTGGCAAGTGGCATCTGGGTCAGGACGCGAAGCACCACCCGCTGGCGCAGGGTTTTGATGAGGCCATTGTTTCGGCGGGGCTGCACTTTGATTTCGTGACGACGCCGAAAGTGAGCTATCCGTCGGGTGCATACCTGGCCGACTTCCTGACGGACAAGGCGGTTGATTTCATTCGGCGGCACAAGGAGGGGCCGTTCTTCCTCTATCTGCCGCACTTTGCCGTGCATGTACCACTGCAGGCGAAGAAGGATCTGATCGAGCGGTTCAAAGGCAAGAGTCCTGTCGGCGGCCATCATGATCCGGTGTATGCCGCGATGATCGCCAGTGTCGACGAGAGCGTCCGGCGTGTGCTGGCGGTGTTGGACGAGTTGAAGCTGGCGTCGAACACGCTGGTGATTTTCTCGAGCGACAACGGTGGCGTGGGCGGCTACGAGCGAGAGGGGATTCAGGGCGGCAAGCAAACGGACAATGTCCCGTTGAGGGGCGGCAAGGGGATGCTCTATGAGGGTGGCATTCGGGTGCCGTACATCTTCCGCTGGTCCGGCACGATTTCGGCGGGCAAGGTCTGCGATGTGCCCATCAACAGTGTGGATCTGTATCCGACGCTTCTGGAGCTGGCCGGTGTGAAGCCGGGATCGGGCCATACGCTGGACGGGGCGAGCTACGCGCGTTTTCTTGTGGGCGGTACGGCGGACGAGAAGCGCCGGCCGCTCTTCTGGCATTTCCCCGGTTATCTTGGCGGCGGTGGGGACACGTGGCGGACGCTGCCGGTCGGCGTGGTTCGTTCCGGCAACTGGAAACTGATGGAGTTCTTTGAGGACGGCCGGCTCGAGCTGTACAACCTTGCGGAGGACATCGGGGAGAAGAAGAACCTCGCCTCGGCCGAGCCGGAGCGTGTGAAGGCACTGCACGCGGCATTGGCCGGTTGGCGGCAGGAGATCAAGGCCCCGATGCCGACGCCGAACAAGGGTGCGGGCAAGGCTTCGTCGGCTGCCGGCGACGGAGGGGGCAAGAAGGCCAAACGCGGCGGGAAGAAGAGGGCGGTGGACCAGTCAGAGTGAAGCGCCGCCTGGATACAGCGATTTGCGGCACGTTTGCATGGATCCAGCTTTCCCCCGAGGCGTCGTTTGAATGAGGAGAGCGATTTGCCGGTAGAAGGGTATTCCGTATAATGATCATTGAGGTGTCTAATGGGAAAGGCCCTTGAATTGCCGGATGATGTTTGGGAGAGGATACAGCGGGAGGCCCATGCCCGGCAGATAGAGCCCGCGGAGTTGGTTCGAGAATCGCTGGATCGCCTCCAGAAGCCCGATCTGAATGATGTCCTCCGCGCCCAGGGGCGGACCAAGAGCAGGCCCCGTCCGGGACCCTGTCAGTCGAAGCCATTCTGCCGAATCCGGACGAAAGACGGGTCACTCCTATCCGAGTCAATCGTCCAGGATCGCATCTGATGGAACGTCTGTTCCTCGACAGCAACGCTTTGGTGAAGTACTACGTTCAGGAACCCGGCAGTGCCGCCGTCGAGAAACTCCTTCTGAGCACGGCGGCCGATCGTGTGTACGTCGCGATGGTGACAGGTGCCGAAGTTGTTGCTGCTCTGAAACGCGCGGAGCGGACGGCCTCGTTGACCACGGATCAGGCCGAGGCTGCGATTCAACAATTCGTCGAAATGTGGGAATCACAGTTCGTCGTCGTCGCCGTGGATGAGACAGTGCTTGGCCTCGCCATGCAGCTTGCCAGGCGCCATGGCCTTCGCGGATACGATGCCATCCAGCTCGCATGTGCTGCGGAATTGGCGGAATCGGCCGCTGAGGCGGGTGACACCCTCACGCTTTGGTCTTCCGATTCCGACCTCCTCAGGGCCGCGCACGCTGAGGGGCTTGCCACTGTGAACCCGGCAGGGATCAGATAACGAACCGGAAGGGCGATCGTGTTGTTTCGGCAACACGATTCAAAGGCACCCTGCGAACGGTTATGCTGACACTCTCTTTTCTGAATGGGGCAGGGCAGGAGTCCAGCGGACGTTGCTGCCTCGAGTGTTTCGTTCCGGTAGCTGATCGGCCGGAGGACGAGATGTGATCACGTCGCATGGATTCGGGTTCCTCGGTTCGCGCTTGTGTGTCGGGCTTGTGGGGCTGGTCTGTCTGTGCGATCGGCTCTCGGCAGCCGAGGGAGTGGCCCCCCGGCGACCGAACATCCTGTGGTTGATCGCCGAGGACCTGGGTCCTCAGCTTGGGTGTTGGGGCACGAAGCAGGTGTGGACGCCTCATCTGGACGCCCTGGCTGCTCAAGGAACGCGGTACACGCGATTCTATTCGGGCAACGTCTGCTCGCCGAGCCGGTCGTCATTCATGACTGGCATGTACGCCACGACGATCGGGGCACACAACCATCGGTCACATCGCGATGACGGCTACCGCCTGCCCGAGGGGGTTCGCGTGTTGACGGACTGGATGCGCGATGCCGGCTATTTCACGGCGAATGTCGTGAACCTGCCCTCCGAGTTCGGCTTCCGAGGCACGGGCAAGACGGACTGGAACTTCGCATACGAGGGCCGGCCCTTCGATTCGGCCCGCTGGTCCGACCTGAAGGCCCATCAGCCGTTCTATGCCCAGGTCAATTTCCAGGAGACGCACCGAACCTACCATGCGCCGAGAAAAGCCGATCCGAACAGGGTGGACTTTCCGCCGTATTACCCCGACCATCCGGTGACCCGAGCGGACTGGGCCGCCTATCTCGATGCCGTCAGCGAACTGGACCGCAAGATCGGCCTGATTCTGGGGCAATTGGAAAAGGATGGCCTGGCGGACAACACGGTCATCGTGTTCTTCGGCGACAACGGACAGTCTCACGTTCGTGGGAAGCAGTTCTGCTATGAGGAGGGGCTCAACGTTCCGCTGATCATCCGATGGCCGAAGCAGTTTCCCACGCCGACCCATCTCCGGGCGGGTACGGTCGATACGCGGCTGCTCCAGAGCATCGATCTGGCCCCCACCATGCTCGAAATCGCGGGCGCGGCGAAGCCGCCGAAGATGCAGGGTCGCATCTTCCTGGGCGATCGTTGTGAGCCCGATCGGGAATACACTTTTGGGGCCCGCGATCGCTGTGACGAAACGGTCATGCGGATTCGCACCGTTCGAGACGATCGCTACCGCTATATCCGCAACTTCACGCCGGAGGTGCCACTGCTGGCGCCGAATGCCTATAAAGAGAGACAGTATCCGGTGTGGAACCTGTTGAAGGAGCTTAATGCTCAGGGCCGGCTGACGCCCCCGCAGTCGTTTCTGTGCCGGCCGCAAATGCCGCCTGAGGAGCTGTACGACCTTCAGACCGACCCGTATGAGATTCAGAACGTGGCCGCATCGGGAAGGCCCGAGCACCAGGCGGCGCTTCAGCGGTTGCGGGCCGTGCTGGAGAAGTGGATCGAACAGACTCAGGACCAAGGCCGGGTACCGGAGCCGAAGGTTACGTCGTCGGCGCCGGGCAAGGGGAATTCACAGGATCGCCGAGCGGGACGGCGACAAGGAGTCAGACCATGAGTGGCATCTTCAGTTGTGTTTCTGTCAAGAGGATTGTGATTGGGATCATGACGATTGGAGTGATTTCCGGGGCGGCTTCGGCAGCCGAGCTTCGGGTCGGGGCGGCCACAATAAGCATCACCCCGGACAAGCCGGTGGCGCTGGACGGCCAGTTCGGCCTGCGGGTATCGCGCGGGGTGGACAACCCGCTCACGGCGACGGCGGTGGCGATCGAGGCCTGGTCGAACGGTCAGGCCGTGGATCAGGCGGTGCTGGTCTCATGTGACCTTGTGGCGATACACACGGAGGTTCCCCAGCCGTTGCGGGAACGTCTGCGCACGAAGCTGCCCGAAGTCGACTCGAGGAAGGTGGTTCTGACCGCCACGCACACGCACACGGCACCGGTGACCCAGGAGGGCAAGTATGCGGTTCCGAAAGAGGGCGTGATGCAGCCGAGCGAGTACGTTGCCTTCCTGGTGGATCGGTTGGAGGAGGTCATCATCAGGGCGTGGCAACAGCGAAGGCCGGGAGGCGTCAGTTGGGGCCTGGGGCAGGCGGTGGTGGGACACAACAGGCGGGCGGTGTTTGCCGACGGGACAGCCCAGATGTATGGCGATACCCAGAAGCCCACGTTCCGCAACCTGGAGGGTGGAGAAGACCAGGGGCTGGAGCTGTTGTTCTTCTGGGATCAGGCCGGCAAGCCGATTGCCGTCGGGATCAACATAACCTGCACATCTCAGGAGATCGAAGGGCTTTCGACCGTCAACGCGGACTTCTGGCACGACATTCGGCAGCAGTTGCAGGCGGGGCCTCTGAAGGGCGTTCTGGTCCTTGGCTGGCCGAGTGCGGCGGGTGACCTTTCGCCCCATCGCATGTATCGCAAGGCGATCGAGGAGCGGATGGTGAAGTTGCGGGGGCTGACGTTCACCCAGGAGATCGCCCGCCGCGTCGATCGCGAGGTTGTCGATGTGTGTACGCTGGTCCAGAAGGACATTCGCACCGACGTTGCCTTTAAGCACACGGTGGTGGACCTGACGCTGCCGATGCGCAAGGTGACGGAGAAGGAACTGGCGGAGGCCCAGAAGGAGATTGCGGCCATCGAGAAGAAAGCGGCGGCCGGTGTGGCCGAACAGCGGCGGAAGCTGTGGCACCAGGAGGTGGTCGATCGCTACAACAAACAGGGTGTGCAGCCTACGGTCTGTCATGAGATTCACGTCTTGCGGATCGGTGATGTGGCCATCGCGACGAATCCGTTCGAGCTGTTTCTGGACTATGGCGTGCAGATGAAGGCCCGGAGTCCGGCCCTGCAGACGTTTGTGTTGCAGCTCACGAGCGGTTCGGGCGGCTACCTGCCGACGTCGAGGGCGGTTGCCGGCGGAGGGTACAGCGCGGTGGTTCAAAGCAATCGGGTGGGTCCGGAGGGCGGGCAGGTTCTGGTGGACAGGACGATGGAACTGATCAACTCGATGTGGACGGAGGCGGGGGCGAAGAAGTAGAGGGCGCTCGCCCCGGCGACGGCATTTGAAACGAGCCGCGGGCCCTTCGGGGACACGACGAGAGTGAAACGAGGACAGCAGAGCAATGGAAACGAAGAGGCCGTTTAACGGGAACGATCGAGGGGTGTACGGCACGGGGACCGTGCGTCGCCATTTCCTGGCACAACTGGCGGGCCTGGCGGCGGCGACGTCGCTGGACGCGGGGCGGCGGGCGTTGGCGGCGGAGGCGGCTCCATCGACAGGCGCCTTGCCTTCGATCTCGCTCGGCAAACATCGGATCAGCCGGCTGGTGGTGGGGTCGAACCCGCTGCTCGGCTACTCGTACATGGGCCCGCACACCGATCGCCATCTGAAGGAGTACTTCACGCCCGAGCGGTGCATCGAGTTTCTGGGCAACTGCGAGCGGGCCGGCATCACGACGCACCAGTTCGCCGATCCTCAGCAGGCGCTGCCTTATATCCGTCCACTGCGCGAGAAGGGGAGCAAGCTTCAGTACATCTGCCTGCACGCGCAGCGAGAGAAGGTTCGAGAGGCAGTGGACCAGACGCAGCCCATCGCGGTGGTTCACCATGGCGGAGTGACGGACCGGCTCTTCGCGGAGGGCAAGGCGAGCGTCGTGCGCGATTATGTGAAGGCGGTTCACGACTGCGGCGTGCTGGCGGGCGTCTCGGCACATAACCCGGACTGCATCAAACGCATCGCTGATGAGGGGTGGGAGGTCGACTTCTTCATGACCTGCTTCTACTTCCTGACCCGCAAGATGGTGAAGAGCGACGTGGAGATTCCGACGCTGGATTTCGGCCTGCCGTTCTTCAAGGACGATCCGAAGGTGATGACGCAGGTGATCCGGCAGGTGAAGCAACCTTGCCTGGGCTTCAAGATCCTTGGTTCCGGTCGGTTGTGTTCGAACCAGGAGTCGGTGAAGGCGGCGTTCAAGTTTGCCTTTGAGAACATCAAGCCGATCGACGGGGTGATCGTGGGTATGTTCCCGTGGTTCTTCGACGAGGTCGGTGCCAATACCCGGTATGCACGGGAGCTGGGGAAGGGGGCATAGAACCGATTGGGTGCGGGCCGTCTATGGAGGCGTTTCGACTCGCGGGTACGCTCGCCCTCCCATTGGCGGGCAGGCTCGCTGATACACTCGGGTCTTCGTTGTGAGCTGTGGAGAATGTCATATGAACGCGACGACACGGTATCTCGCTGCGGGGATGTTTGCCAGTTTGGCGGTTGGCGTGCGGGCCGAGGGGCCGACGTCATCCGACGTCCGCAGGCCGAACGTTCTGTTCATTGCCATCGACGACCTGCGAGATTGGGTGGGGTATCTGGGCAAGAACACGCAGGTGAAGACGCCCAATCTCGACAGGCTCGCCGCTCGCGGGCTTCACTTCACGCACAGCTACTGCGCGGCGCCGGTCTGTAATGCATCGCGGGCGGCGTTGCTGTCAGGCTTGCGGCCCAACCTCACGGGGGTGTACGAGAACAGCGTGGACTGGCGACATGTGATTCCTGCCGACAAGACGACACTGCCGCTGCATTTCAAGAACAACGGCTACTACGTCGCCGGTGCCGGCAAGATCTATCACGAAGCATACCGCCGCGAAAGTGATTGGAATGAGTATCTGCCCGCCCATGGTGTCGAAGAGGACACGCTCTTCGAGTCCGGCAAAGGCCAGACCCGAAGCCGCCGGAAGAACATCACCAGCGATGCCCCGAACGACGGCGTCGGCGGCATCAGATTTAAACCGCTCAACTGCAATGACGCGGACATGGACGACTACCAGTCGGTCAGCTACGTGCTGAAGAGGCTGAACCAGCCCCATGACAGACCTTTCTTCCTCGCCTGCGGATTGCACAAGCCTCATATGCCGTGGAGCGTGCCGAAGAAGTACTACGCCATGTATCCTTTGGACAAAATCGTCCTTCCGAAGGTGCTTGAGAACGATCTGGACGACGTTCCGTCGGCCGGCGTGGCGATGGCCAAGCGGCAGGGTGACCACACCGACATTCTGAAGTCCGGCCGATGGAAGGAGGCGGTGCAGGCGTATCTTGCGACGATCACGTTCGCCGATGCGATGGTCGGCCGGTTGATCGACGGTTTCGACAAGTCTCCGTATAAGGACAACACCATCATCTGTCTCTGGAGCGACCACGGCTGGCACCTCGGCGAGAAGGAGCACTGGCGGAAGTTCGCGTTGTGGGAGGAGGCGACGCGGTCGCCGCTGATCTGGGTGGTGCCGGGGCTGACGAAGGCGGGGACGGTGTGCGATCGGAGCGTGGATTTCATGCACATCTACCCGACGCTGTGCGATCTGTGCGGCCTGGCCACGCCCTCGCATGTTCAGGGGCAGAGCATCCGCCCGCTTCTGAAGGACCCCAAGGCTCCGTGGGCCACGCCCGCGCTGATTACCTATACACTCAACAATCACGCCATTCGCAGCGAAGGCTGGCGATATATCCGATACGCCAATGGCGACGAGGAACTCTATGACGAGGTGAAGGACCCCTATGAATGGACCAACCTTGCCAGGCAGTCGCATTACGATTCGGTGAAGGCGGAGCTGGCCAAGTCGCTGCCGGACACCAACGCGCCGTGGCCCGGCAAGAGCAAGGACAAGAAGGGCGAGCGAAAGGCGGTCAAGCAGGCCGGCAAGGCCCTGAGGGGGAAGGGACAATGAGGGGCGGCCTGGAGGTCGGGTGCGCCATCCTTTGCGCGATCGTCGCCTGCGTGAGCGTTCTGACGCCGGCTGCCGCCGCGCGGGCCGAGTCATCGCGTCCGAACATCGTGTTTGTCCTGACCGACGATCAGGGCTATGGCGACATGTCATGCCACGGCAATCCGGTGCTCAAGACGCCGAACCTCGACCGGCTGCACGACGAGGGGGTGCGGTTCCTCGACTTTCAGGTCAGTCCGACGTGCTCGCCGACACGATCGGCGTTGATGACCGGGCGGCACGAGTTCCGCAATGGGGTCACACACACGATCTTCGAGCGGGAGCGGCTGACACTGAGGGCCACCACAATTGCCCAGGTTCTCAAGACGGCCGGGTATACGACGGGCATCTTCGGCAAATGGCATCTGGGCGACGAGGCGGCGTATCAGCCCGATCGCCGCGGGTTTGACGAGGTGTTCGTACACGGCGCCGGCGGGATCGGACAGACCTTTCCGGGCAGTTGCGGCGATGCGCCGGGCAATACCTACTTCGATCCGGCGATTCTTCACAATGGCCGGTTCGAGAAGACCCATGGATATTGCACCGACGTCTTCTTCGCCCAGGCTCTGCGATGGATGGACACGGTGAAGAATCGGAAGCCGTTCTTCGCGTACATCGCGTGTAATGCGCCGCACACGCCGCTTCAGGTTCGCTCTGAGGACGAAGCTCGCTATGCCGGTAAGGTGCCACCGGACGTGGCGAAGTATTTCGGCATGATCGCCAACATCGACGACAACGTCGGGCGCCTGCTGAAGCAACTCGGCGATTGGGGTGTCGATCGCAAGACGCTGGTGATCTTCATGAACGACAACGGCGGCACCGGTGGAACGCAGGTGTTCAACGCGGGCATGCGCGGTGCGAAGTGTTCGCCGTGGATGGGCGGTACACGGGCGGCCTCGTTCTGGCGGTGGCCCGGCGAATTGAGGCCCGCCGACGTGGACCGGCTGGCGGCCCATATCGATTTCTTCCCGACGCTGGCGGAGGTGGCCGGTGCCACGCTGAGCGATGACGTCCGGCAGCAGGTCGAGGGCCGCAGCCTGGCTTCCCTGCTGAAAGACCCCGGCGCCGCGTGGCCCGATCGCGTCCTCTTCACGCACGTCGGCCGCTGGGACCGGGGCAGGGTTGCCGAATGGAAGTACCGCAATTGCAGCGTGCGCAACACGCGTTGGCATATGGTGTGCACGTCGCCAACGGGTCAGAAACAGTGGCAGCTCTTCGACGTCAAGGTCGATCCTGGCGAAAAGCAGGATGTGGCCTCGCAGCACCCCGACGTCGTCGGGCAACTCGATGCCGCCTACGATGCGTGGTGGGCTTCGGTGCAGCCGCAGCTTGTCAACGAGAACGCCATCGGGCCGAAGGTGAATCCACTCAAGGAGCTTTACTGGAAGCAGTTCGGCGGCGGTCCGGATGACGAGATGCTGCGGAGGATGGACCCGGCCGCCAGCCTCAAGAGGGCTCGCGCGAGGTGAAGGACCTGCCGATTTCGGGCGATCGTTTCTTCCATCTGATATATGATCGGGCTGATGCGCCGGGGGGCCGCGCATGTCTGCCGTTAAGGCAGTCCGCGGTTGCCAGCAGCGACTCTTGCGGGAGGGCGAGCGTACTCGCGAGCCGCAGGGGACCGGCTCCGATTCCGACCGCGCCGATCACAAGACCGAAGCGACCGGAATCGGTGCCTGTCCCCCTCGGCCGGCAGAGCCAAAAACTCATCAGAAACTGTCCCCTACTTCGTCCGGCTGTTGATGGAATCACGAGGCCCGTTCCGGACAGTTACCCCTCTCCGGTCTTCCGGCGTCCCCTCAACTGAGGGACAAGCGACCGTACCGACATCGTCACGAACCAGATGCCACACGTCAGCATCACGCCGGCAGATCGTCCAAGGGAAAACGCGTAGTCTGGAGTGGCTCCGTCGCCGCAACGCTCAAGAGACATCTGCTGCAGGCGTCGTCCGAATAGGACCGCCAGCACAAGGCATGAAACGGAGAAGACTAAACTGATGACTCTTGCCTTCATTCGAATTGGTTCCCGGTTCCGAAGCGACTGCACTGGCAGTCCTTCGCCGCCGCGTCGCGCGCAGCGCGCCCGATCTTGTCGATCTTGACGATGGTGATAAGAAAATCGGCGACGGCATCCGCAGCGTGGCGCATAGGGGCGTCCTATTCTCAGTTGAAATCAGAAGCGAGCGGCTCCATGAATGATGGGTGGACAAAGGAACCATCAAACAAGGAGCCGTCACATGAAGACTATCGTGCGAATCGAGGAGAAGAGCAAGAGGGATGAGGGAAGGGCATGGGCCAAGGCGGCGTTGAAGCGGGTTCGGTCGGAGTTGGCGGTGATCAATGCGTCG
>CAYUQT010000096.1:0-24299 GCA_964446835.1 uncultured Planctomycetales bacterium
ACCGCGCAAGTCCTAAATATGGATTCTTTGGAAAAAACTTTTGGCAACCGCTCTACGCTTTGGCGTCTGGTGTCTTCATGTAGTACGCCTCCGCTGTGGGCCGGGCGATACGCGGGAACCACAGGGGGCGGCGCAGACCACCGGGGCCCGGTGCGGGCCGGGCGAAGCCCTTCCATTTCAGGTAGACGGCGTGGGCGCGATGGGTGTCGACGTAGACATCGCCCTCGCGATCGTCCGGGCCGGCCTTCTCGACGCGAACCGCCTGATGCCAGCACTGCATGCCGCTGACCGGATCGGGATGCACCGGGAAGGTCAGGTTCTGATTGACGCCGGCGCTGCTCCACCAGACCCGTTGGCTGTCGGGATCGTCGGACCCGTGGGGCGTGACCCCGTGAATCTGCCGAAGCCGCCAGCGGCCCGGTTCGATCTCTCTCAGGTCGACCAGGGCGCTGCTGTAGCGCTCGATCCCCGTGTTCTCCCGCGTTCGCCATCGACCCAGGTGATGAGAGCAGGCCACGATGCCCGGCTTCAGGCCTTCGGTGACCCAGATGCGAAGCACGAAGTAGCCGATTTCCGTGTGGACCTTCACGAGGTCCTCGGTGACCGCGCCGCCCCAGCGCTCGGCATCCTGCGGCGAGACCCAGAGCGGGTTCTTGTGGGAGATCTCGAACAACCACTTGGCGTTGTTCGTGCGGGTATGGATCAGCGTCGGCAGGCGGAAGATCGGCAGCAGGAGCATGACATCTCCGCGGGCATGCTCCGGCCAGTCGACGGTCGGGGTGGTGGCGGGATCGAACAGGGTGCCTGGTGTGGCGCCGGCGGCGGTCGCCAGGGCGCCCGGACCGACGTGGCTGCCGAGGTAGTTGGGCATTGCCTGCTCGGGCCATTTCCAATCGGCCAGGGTTCGAGAGAAGAGTTCGAGCTTGCGTGAAGGCGTGTTGTAGCCCACGGATCGCTCGTTACCCACCTGGACCCCCACGGCCTTTCCTTCGCGCATGAGAGTGCCGCCGGGGGTCGGCGTGGCTCCTGCCTGCTCCGACTCGGGCAGCGGGGCCTCGTTCACGCGGTAGACATCATGGGCCACTTCGAAGCACGCATGCTTGCGCATATAGGCCAGCGGGTTCAATCCTTCCTTTGCGGCGGCTTCCGGCAGTCCGGGCACGGAGTTCTCGAAGATGTGCCGGTAGTACTCATCGACCGTGATGCGCTGGCCGGGACGATAGGGCGATTCGAAGTATTGCCGCACGCCGAGGGAGCCGTCGGGATCGATGGCCCAGGAAAGGTTGATCCAGAACTCGTCCTCCTCCCAAACCTCGCCGGGATTGGCCTGATAGGTGAATTCCACGGGGCGGCCCTGCGATTCCTGGAAGACGCGGAGGACCGGCTGGCGGAACCCGATCCAACGTGAAGCGTGCGTTTCCTGGCTCATCAGGTCGTGGCGCTCGCAGCTCATACCCATCGGCAGGACGTAGTCGGCGTACCAGGCGGTTTCGCTCCACACCGGCGTGAGGGCGGCGTGCAGGCCAACGGATTTCTCATCGCGGAGCATCTCGATCCAGGACAGGCCGTCGGGATAGGTCCAGACGGGATTGAACACGCGGGTGAAATAGGCATCGATTCGGCCCCGCCCTTCTTTGATCAGGTGCGGGAGCAGCTCGGACAGCTCGTGATGCGACAGGGGCCATTCGGGCGGATAGAGCAGCTCGTTCCACCGCTTCTGCGGGGGCGGCTGTTTGAACGGCTTGGGGACGAACTTGTTCCACGCATTGGGGCTGTAGCCGCCGGGCGTGCCGACGGAACCCGTCAGGGCGTGGAGCAGGACCAGGGCTCGCACCACCTGCCAGCCGCCGCTGTTGCCCGAGGCGGCGCCGCGCCAGGCATGCGAGGCGAAGCGGCTGCCGGCCGTGGCGATCTCTCGGGCGATCTGGACGATGAGCGAGGCGGGAACTCCGCTCTCCCGCTCGGCGAACTCCGGCGTGTACTGGGCATAGTGCCGACGCAGGGCCTCGATGAACGCCTCGAAGGAATGCCCGCGCGCCGCGAAGCCGTCGCACTCGAAGTCTTCCCAGTTCACCCAATCGCGCATGAAACGGGCGTCGAACAGATCCTCGTCCAGGATGACCTTGGCCATTGCCAGGAGGGCAGCGGCCTCGGTGCCCGGATGGGTCGGCAGCCAGTAGTCGGCCATACTGGCCGTGTTCGACAGACGCGGGTCCATAACCGCCAGCTTGGCCCCTTTCATCTTGCCTTCCATAATCCGCTGGGCGTGGGGGTTGAAGTAGTGCCCGGTTTCAAGGTGCGAACTGAGGAGGAGGATGAACCGTGCGTTGGCGTGATCGGGCGAGGGGCGATCGGCCCCCGTCCAGAGCACATAGCCGAGTCGTGCGGAGGCGGAGCAGATGTTGGTATGCGAGTTATGCCCGTCGATGCCCCAGGCCTGGAGGACCCGTTCCATATAGCCGTCGTGGCCCGGGCGGCCGACGTGATACATCACCTCTTCGCCCCGGCCCTCGATCAGGGCCTGTCGGACTCGGCGGGCAAAGGTGCCGAGCACCTCGTCCCAACCGACGCGCTGCCACTTGCCTTCTCCCCGTTTGCCGACTCGTTTGAGGGGGTAGAGGATGCGGTCGGGGTCGTCGATCTGATTGATGACGGCCGGGCCCTTGGCGCAGAGCCGTCCCCGGCTGCCGGGGTGCACGGGGTTGCCCTCGAACTTCTTGATGCGTCCGGTTTCCTTATCGACATAGGCCAGCAGTCCGCAGGCGGACTCGCAGTTGAAGCAGATGGTTGGGATGAGCTGGTAGTGTTTCTCGACCCGTTGCGGCCAGGCCGCCGGATCATACTCTGTCCAGTCGTTCCACTGTTCGATCGGCGGATGCGAGGCCAGGGGACCATTGGCAGGAGAAGGGCTATTCACGAGCAAACCTCCAAGGTTGCGATGACATCGAGACCGGCCGCGGCTCGTTGGGGCAGAATCAACTGTTGGGCACTCCCTGTGCGGCCATGACAAAGCACCATTCATAGGCCAGCAGACCGGCCAGCACGAGAAGACCGGCCCATTGCACCGGGGCGGCATGCCCCCATCCGATCGCCAGGATCACTACGGGCAGCAGCGTGCCCAACGCGACGGCCCCACCCCAAAAGACGAAGCGGAAGGGGCCGCGAATCGCCAGGACGGCGGCGTACTCGGCCGTGTCGGTGGGGTGACGCATCAGGAACTCGACGGCGATAATCAGCAGGTGGATCGCCAGGCCGCCGACCAGGGCCTTGGCGGCCACGCCGATCGCGGGGCCGGACAGTGGCGGACTGCCTATCAGGGGGGCGAGGAACGCCAGGACGGCACCACTGGCCAGCCAGCCCTGAACCAGCAGGTGCAGGGGCATCAAGGGCGTCTGCCAGAGGTCGCGCCCCTCGCACTGGCCGAAGAGAAATGCCGTATAGACCGCGGCCAAACCGCCGCCGGCCACCGCCAACCAGCGTAAGAACGCGCTCATGGATGCAATGCCGATCAGTTCTCCGAGGGCATATAGGGCACAGAGGCCGGTGTAGAGCACGAGCAGGTAGGCCCCTCGCGCCACCCACGAGTTCCTTTGCGGTCGTCGCAGAACGTCGATGAACCGCTCGCGTCGGGACAGGTCGGAGATGAGCAGCCCGACCGTGATGCCCATGAACACCAGGGCAAAGAGTGCCAGAAGGACATTGAGCGCCCGGTTCGCATGAAGCCAGCCGGCGGCGATGGCGACTGCCGGTACGGCCAGGACGCCGGTGCTCAGCGATTTCGTCCAGAAGTAGACCGGCACCTGCCATCCCCAGGGGCGCTCGTGTTCCACGTCGTAGACGGTTCGAGCGGGCACGGGCATGGCCTCGCGAGGCGCCATGCGAATCGCACCACCGCCGGCGATTCGCCTGTTCCGGTCGGCCCACATGTACGTGCTTTCGTAACTCGCGACGGTGGGCGAGATGGCTGCCTCTTCGGCACCGATGTAGAACACCTTGGGGGACGTGCTCTGCTCGGGCTTGCGAACGCGGACCTGTTCTCGGGCGAGCAGCCGGGTGATCTCTGCATCGGGCTGATCCAGATCGCCGGCGACGATGGCCCGCTCCGGGCATGTGGCTACACAGGCCGGTTCCATCCCGCGTTCGACGCGATGGACGCAGTAGTTGCACTTGGCGGCCGTGTGGCCGTTCGGATCGGTGTAGACAGCGTCGTAGGGGCAGGCCTGCATGCAGCCCTTGCATCCGATGCAGAGGGACGGGTTGAAGTCCACGATGCCGTCCTTCCGCTGAAACATGGCCCCGACCGGGCAGATCGCCACGCACGGCGGGTGGTCGCAGTGATTGCACCGCGTGACCTGAAAGAACCGCCGCGTGTTGGGGAAGCGGCCCTTCTCCACGTATTTCACCCACGTGCGGTGGACGCCCAGCGGGACGTTGTGCTCCGACTTGCAGGCCACCGAACACGCGTGGCAGCCGATGCACTTGCGCTGGTCGATGACAAAACCGTATCGCATCGTTATGCCTCCGGCCTCTGGCCCAGAACCACGGCGATGCGGGCGGCGACGGCCCCCGCATCGATCATGCAGTTGCGAATCGGCTTGATGCCCGTGGCACACCCCGCGACGAAGATCCCCGCTCGGGTCGTATCGTGGGGATATCGGAACCAGGAGTGACACATAAAGAAACCATCGGGACCTCGGCTGATGCCCAGGGTCTGCGACAGGTGTTCCGCATCGGCGCACGGTCGCATTCCGGTGGAAAGCGAAACCATATCGAACTCACCGGAGAACGGCCTCTGGATGAGGGTATTCTCCGCCTTGATACCGATGCCGCCGTCCGGCAACTCCTTACAGGCCGAGACGCGACCGCGAATGTACTTCACGCCGCGATCCTGAGCCAGTGAGTACATTTCCTCGAAGCCCCGATCGTACGTCCGAATGTCGATGTAGAAACACGCCACGAGGCTGTTGGGATTTCGTTCCCGAACCGTCAGGGCCTGTTTTGTGCTATAGGAACAACAGATCCGCGAGCAGAAAGGTGCGCCGATCCGGCGATTGCGGGACCCGACGCAGAAGACGATCGCCAGGCGATCGACCGGCTTGCGATCGCCGGGGCGCAGGAGCCGGCCGCCGGTCGGACCGCGCGGGTTGAGCATCCATTCCAATTCGGAGGCGGTGACGACGTTAGGGTAGCGCCCGTAGCCGTACTCTTCGAGCGATGTCGGATCGAAGGGTTCAAAGCCGGTGGTCAGGGCGATCGCGCCGATGGGCTCGCGGCGGCCGTCGCTCAGGGTGACAGTGAAATCGGGGGAGTCCCCATACAGACCGGCAACCGTCGTCTTGAGCCGGACCTCGGCCAGGTGGCAGGCCCGCAACTCTCGCTCGATCTCCGCGACGAAGTCGGCTCCATCGGTGAAGCCGTCGTCGTTGAAGAAGGGGAAGGTGCGGGACAATCGCTGCACGCGACCGCCCAGCCTCTCGCTCTTCTCGACCAGGAGTGATGGGATCCCCATCTGCCCCAGCACCGTGGCCGCCTGCATGCCGGTGATGCCTCCGCCCACAATCAGTACCTTCTTGGTCATTGTGACACCTCACCCTGCCCTTCGGGGGTCGTCGGCCAGCCATGCCTTGGAGTCGTCATACGGGATGCCGATCTTGTCCAGGAAGGGTTCCACCGGAACCGTGTGGGCCTGGATGCCGACGACCTCATAGGGATCCCAGCCCAGAAGCAGTCCGGCCAGTTCCGTGTAGGACAGGACGGGGATCTGAAAGTCCCTGCCCGTCAGTTCCTTGATCGCCCACTGTTCCTTGTCGAGAAACACGTTGCAGCCCGGGCAGTTCGTGAGGATCGCATCAGGCTGGTAGGGTTCCATGCTGTCCATCTTCTTGAGCACGCAGGCCATCGTGTACCCGCGATTGGGCTGGATCATGCACTGTCGGAACCCCATGCCGCAACAATGCCGCCGCTCGGGATAGTCGACGGTCTGCCCGCCCCAGTCGCGAATCATCCCGGTCAGGACATCGCAATAGTCGGCGCCGCCGACCGCCTTCTCAGGGAACACCTTGGCATAATGGCAGCCCACATGATCGACGATGCGCAAGGGGCGCCCGGTCAGGTGATCCGCGAGCCGATACTTCAGAAACGAGTCGGCCAGCGTCCGGCGATAGCGGTAGATGATGTCGCTGCCATGCACGACATACTTGGGAATTCTCAGCCTTCGCCCGCAGGCCTCGTAGAGCCAGCGGTCGACCTTCTGGTCGAGACCCGGCTCCAGGTGGTACATCTCCAGACACTCGGAATGAATGCAGAACGACGTGACGCATGCGGTGGTGATGTTCTCGAAGCCCAGTTCCGCCGCGACCGACCAGAGGCGTGCGATGACCAGCAGGGTGCTTTCGATGGTGACGATGTCACCGTGAGAGGATATGCCCGTGCAGCAGGTTCCCTGAGAGCACGAGGAAGAACCGGCGGCCATCCGCCACCGCAACCCAAGCAGGTCGTAGAGCCGCGAAAGCAGGACCTCTGTCGACGGATTGATCGCGCCGAGGATGCAGCTCATCGTCATATAGAGATCATTGGCCGGGATGTCCTTGACGGTCTTGACCGGCCGGGTGCTCTCGAAGGTCGCGGCAATCGGAAATTGACTCATCGGCTCATCCC
Organism: uncultured Planctomycetales bacterium; assembly: GCA_964446835.1. GTDB lineage: Bacteria > Planctomycetota > Phycisphaerae > UBA1845 > JAFGLZ01 > CAYUQT01. The sequence continues at coordinate 6,658 of CAYUQT010000096.1, forward strand.
TCCGAGCGAACCTTGTCATGGTATTTGTCCAGGGTGAGGCCCATTTCGGCGGCCTGGGTTGTTGCATGCTCTTCGAGCTGCTGCCAGAGCGAGAGGGTCCCACCCCACTGAAGGCAGCGGCGGAGCTCGGCAAGCGTTTCTGGCCGGATCTTCTTGCCGCCGAAATCGCCGTCGGCATCCGGTGTGGCCCCGACGCGCCGCATCTGTTCTTCGACGGCCGACCAGTAGCGTGCGTACCGCGGTCCAAAATCGGGATGTCCTGCTGCGCCGGCGTTTCGGAAGTAGAGTGACATGGCCCGATTCCAGAGATTGGCGCCCCACAGATATCTGGCGGCGTATTGCTGTCGGCCGCGGACACTCGCCTGATGGTAGCCCTTGAGCTGGCTCAGCACTCGCAATGACGAGACCAGACGCATTACGTCGTTCTCTCGCGGGCATCGGGTCTTGCAGGATGCACACTGCCCGCAGTACCAGAGGATGTCCGACTTCAGCAGTTCGATCAGCCGCGGCTCATCGCGAGAAAGGGCCACGTCGACAATCGTGCGAGGGTTGTAGTCCTCGTAGTAGTGAGCGGCCGGGCACTGCGACGTACAGACGCCGCAGTAAAGGCAACTCTTGAGAGAGTGTCGGGCGAGCAGATGATTATCGATCCACCACACACAACTCTTCCGGCGGGCCTCCTCATACCAGGCCTGCATCTCCGGCAGCGGGCTCTGGTTCATCAGGCTGCGGACCTCGCGGCGGTCTTTCTCACGCTCGAAGGCAGTTCCGCAGAGCCGCTGAAGATTGGGGTAGCAGGTGCCGGCCCCCGTGGCCTGACACTCGTCCCGCAGGGCACGGTAAACGGAAGTGATCTCGGCGTCCGAAACCTGTCTCAGCTCTTCGTGGCCCTGCCCAAGGTAGGGATGTGTTGACATCTGGGTTGTCCTCCATGCCGTATCTGGCCTGAATGAAGGGGTCGGCATCTGAGACCGTCACGCCGACTCCGATGCGGAGAGTACGAGTCGACCTCGCACCGGCGCAATCCATCCCAACCCTCTCGGGACTCCATTGCCGGTGGGCTCGGCTGCGAGCAGGGCCGTATACTGACGGCTTGTGGACGCCACCGTCCGGTAGCCCACATGGGCCAGCTTGGAATACGGCAGGAAAACCAACAACACGAAGACCGACATCAGATGCAAGAAGTAGACGGGATAGGCCACCATGGCAAGGTTCTGATACCGAAAGACCTCGCACAACACACCAGTGACTCCGGCCACCAGCAGATTCACCAGGAGCATCCAATCGAAGAACGTGCTGGCATCACCATGAACCGCTTCCTTCCAGCGATGGCAGATGAAGTAGGCCGTACCCAGAATCAGCAGGCCGGCGGCGATGTTGCCCAGAACCTTCAGGGGATGAACCGCCGGGAAGGGATATGAGGTGCCGGTGGCGAGCAGCAGGGCCACCACGCCTGCCAGCCCCGCCAGCCCGACGAATCCGTAGAACACCGCCAGATGGGCATAGGCTCGGGGTCGGCTTTCGGCACAATCGGCAAGGCGGCGATGCGCCATGATCTCGATGATGGCTTCCTGAAACGCGCGAAGCAGGATCCCTGGTTTCGCCTTCCGGAGTGGCTCGCCTTGATACGTGTTCCATGCCCGAACCGCACCCGCAAACAGGCTCACGAGCGACAATCCGGTGAAAGTCAGGAAGAAGACGTTCAGCGTGGCATGTGGCAGCATGCTGGCGTAACGTACTCGGTCGGTGGCCGGAGAGAACGAGCCGCCAAAGAAGATGGCGCCCAGCAGAAGCATGGCCGTCGCCGCAACCACCCACGCCCAGTGCCAAGGACGACCGACCAGACCGGCCAGGAATCCCGGAAAGGCGAACCGTTCGACCGCCAACTGCCGAAGCGTTCCCATGAGCTTGCCCGGCTTGGCCCCCACCGGACAGCGACTCGAACAGTCGCCGCAATTGTAGCAGTGCCAGACCGACGGGTCGGTGAGTAGCCGCTCGTGTTGCCCCATCTGGAAGAGGTTCATCTGCCGGCGTGGGAAGAGGCCTTCTTCGCCAGCCAGGCCGCAATTCGCGGTGCAGGCCCCACACTGCAAGCACGACTGCAACGCCGTCAGTTTGTCCAGGCACGTGCTTGAAGTCCTCTGGTTCGAACCGGCCGGTGAGGAGAGATTCAGCGACTGATCGAGCAGGACACCCACCGTCCTGCCCTGAAAGCGCCAACCGTAGTCGACGGACGGACCCTCGGTCCCTGGTGACATGCGGCGCCCGTTGCCTGCATGAGCCATGGTGGGCATGGTGGCGCATTCGCTTGGGGGGTGGCTGAACACCTGGTTCGTCGAGACTCTCGATTCGATCATGCTGCTGTCTCCGGCCACTGTACAGCCCGTCGTCGCCACCGAACACTCCCCAAAGAGTGTTACACTCTTATGAGAGTGTATACTTTTCTAGACCCAAGTCAAGGCCGGGGGCGTTTTGGAGGCTTTAAGGCCCCCGTCCGGCGGGCCATGGAGGCTTTGGTCACAGACATCAGAGATGTGGATACAGTGGAGGTTGAAGTGCTTATAATAAGGTGTAATGATGTGTATTGTTGCCGGGGGATCGTGGCGTGCGTGGGGAGCCACTTCTGGAATAGGGATCGGGAAGTTCAAGAGTCAGACTGTAGAGGCACTGTAGCCTGGAAGCACCTGCGGGAGCATCAGGTCTTGTGCGAACAGCACTTAGTACGCTTGACCCTGCGATGTGGGGCGCGGTTCGGCTTCGGTGGCTGGCCTGTTGGTTCCTCAGCCCTTGCGAGCCAGGATGTTGATCAGGCCGACAGCGCCTCTGACCAACAGACTGATCATCAGCAGCAAGATCAGGACGGCCACCGAGAAGCTCAGCAATGGCCAAGTGTCGCGAATCCACGTGGTGGCGCCTGGGATGAACGTGCCGATGGCTGCGGCGAGGAGACCCATCAGGAGGATCGCGCCCAGTGAGCCGCGAACGTTTCCGGGCATGGGGGCCATTCGCACCGTCAGACAGATGACCAGGTAGAGGAACAGGATGGCCTTCCAGTAGACCTGCTTGCTCTGGAGCATCGCCTCGGCGGTGCGTTCGGTGACGGTGATCGTCTCTCGGAGGAGTGCCCAGAAGGCGGCCTGTGTTGCCGGAAGTTGTTGGGCAACAGCCTGTTGAGATACGCGGCTGACCACCTCCGGACCCAGGTGCTTGGTCACCAGATAGACACCGGCTCCGCAGGCGATCAGCGGCAGAAGGGCGATCAGAATCGGCCCGATGACGGGTACCTTGGGTTGGACCTTGTCGTCGGCCGCGGGCTCGCCGGCCTCATCATCTTTCATCAACGTCGTGTTGTTGACGGTTCCGCCCGAGACGAGCGTGCCCACGACGCGGCCGATCTGGGCCAGCAGGGTGCCCGGCAGCAGGATTGAATTGACCACGCGTGGCTTGATCAGCCCGGACCAGAGCTGATGAACGCCCCAGGCCGACAAAACGACGATGAGGAGCCAAAACGTCATTGCCGCGTAAAGCATGGCAACCTCCTTGTGGTGGGGGTAGGGATTGACCCCCTCGCTCAACAATTCGATATCGGCCGCATCATGCCAAACGATTGAGCCTCTTGTCGGATGAGCCGGCTTCGCCCATGATATTCGGTGTTGGGGCATGTCAAACCGAGAGGTGCATTATCTATGAAGCGATTCTCCGACAAGGTTCTTCTGGTGACGGGTGGGGCGCGTGGTTTGGGTCTGGCAGTGGCCCGACGCTTTTACGAGGAGGGGGCTCGGATCATCCGTGTGGACCTCAACGAAGACAACCTGGCCGGCACGTGGGCGAGTTTCCCCGCGGCTGACGATCGGCTGCACGACATCGTGGCCGACGTTCGCAACCCCCGCGAGATCCAGGAGGCGGTGACGCAGGCGGTGGACCACTTCGGTCAGATCGACATCCTGGCGAATATCGCCGGGGTGGCCGTGCTGGAATCGTTTCTGGACACCACCCAGGAACAGCTTGACCATATCCTGAATGTGAACTTGCGGGGTCTGTTCCTGGTGGCCCAGGCCGTTGCCCGGCACATGGTGCCGCGAGGCAGCGGCGTGATCATCAACATGGCCAGCAAGAACGGACTGCGAGCCGAGGTGGGCTACTCGGCCTATAACGCCAGTAAGGGCGGCGTGGTCCTCCTGACCCAAACGATGGCGGTTGAACTGGCGGAGCACGGTATTCGCGTCAACTGTGTGTGCCCGGGCTACATTGTGACGCCGATGGCCCACGAGCTGGATCCGCCGGAGTTCATGAAGTTCTACGCCAAGCGGTGCATCCCGATGAACCGTCTGGGGTCTCCGGAGGATGTCTCCGGAGTTTTTGCCTTTCTGGCCAGCAATGATGCCTCGTTCATCACGGGGCAGGCAATAGTGTGCGACGGGGGACAGATCGCTCACGATGGGCGCAAGATGGATGTCTGGAAGGGACCTCCGCACAGCAAATAGGTGGCGGCACGGAGGTGCAGACACCGTTTCCAGCGCTACGGCCTGACGGTCTCGGCCGTCGGAAACAAAGCCGGTCCCCCTCGGTATTCGTCCCCATCCCGAACCGGGTCATCCCCGACCGGTCCCCCGCCGCGCGCCACTGCCGGCACCTCCGCCGGTGCCCTCTCTCCCATTAGATCAGATTCCTTCTGAACCGCGAGGTGATCACGAGCTGGGCGGCCCCGCCCGACGGAAACGGGACGGAAACGGGGAAACGGGGACGCAGCTAGGCGACGGAAACGGGGACGCAGCTAGTTTCAGGGGACGGAAACGGGGACGGACGGAAACGGGGACGCAGCTAGTTTCAGGGGACGCGAACCACGCCCGCCCACGGCAGCCCTATTTGCCACGCAGGCAGTATGCGGTCAGATCTTGACTCATGACTCCCTGGTCAGTTCTTCCGTCAAATTTGGATCGTCGTCCGAATCGACACCACTCTGAAGAGCGAATTCGAACGCCCCGCCCGACGCGTGACGACCCTCGTCATGCACGCTTGGTGCAACGTCAACACCAGTTGCCCGCCCCCTTCTCGCGCAGGGACCCACAGAAGCCCTCTGCGAACGGAGCCGCACAATGTCATCCCACAAACCAGCAGAATCAACCACCCCAACCAACGCCCCCCAAACCCTCGCACCCCGGCCATCCAGCTCCAAGGGGACTGGCTCCGTTGCCGACCGCGAAGGTCGAAAGACCGAAGCGATCGGAAACGGTGCCTGTCCCCCTCGGTACAACGCCGCCCCTCTCCATCAGTCTCACACGCGTGACATTTCAGGACAAAACGAGACAGCCGCCGACCCGCCCCTCCGAGTTCACAACATCGCCCCGACTTCACGCCCGCCGTCACCTGCCCGAACTCAGCCGTCAACGCCACGCTCCCAGACGCCTCCGTGGCCGACACCGGTCGACCCGAAACCCCAGTCACGCCTCAACAGGCGTGACAGACCGAGACAAAGCGAGACATTGGCAGATGCTAACGACCGCCCGAACCACAGAATCCCCGACCCCGCACCGCCCACCACGCCCGAAAAGCGTGAAATATGTGTCGAAAGCGAGACACCCGCCGAATCGCCCAATCCGAATACACCCGCCCACCCACCGGCTTCTAGCTTCCAACTCCTGACTTCTAACTCCCAACTTCTAGCTTCTACCTCCCCGCCCCGCCAAGCCCCTCCCCCGAAAACGTATGAAGAATGCGTCGAAAGTGTGACATTTCTCGATACGGCGAATCCGAATATCTCCCCCCCTTCCCTCGACACGAGGCCCCTGCCCGGTCCGCGGCAATCTTGCACCCCGACCCAGCGAACGTACTCCCCGTGTCCCATCCCAGGTCCACCCTTGCCCAGCCCTCCCTCGATCAGCCCCCGCCACCGAAACCATCACAGCCCGCCGACCCCCTTCCACAACGGGCAGAAGTCCTGCATGCGGCGGGCATCCGCAGACGGTGAGCCGATGCCCGCTGGGTGGCAACCCGCCGACGGCCGGGCGGGCGGCAAGGCTCCGGACGTGTCCAGAACCTTCTTTCCGTAAGTCTTTTCTCTTGAAAACGCCGATGGAAGATGGGAGCATAGCGGTTTGGTTGGCAAGAGGCTTGGGGTTTGCGCGGTCCCCTGAGAGATGCTCTGCCCCACAAGAGTGGCCTTTCGTACAGAGAGCAAGGAATCCGATAGACGATGGTTCGACGGTCTGGACAGGCCGGTGTCTGGCTCTTTGCCGGAATGATCCTGGGCGTTGCGCCCTGGTGCATGTCCCAGACCACAGACGCCTTCGTCAACCAGCAGCGGGTGCTGGAAGAGCAGATCCGTCAGCAGCTCGACCGCGAGATTGGTGCGGAGCAGCGAGCGCTGGTGGATTGGGGCGGATCCTACAGCTTCTTCCTGACCTTGAACGACGATGGGATCAACAGCTCGCGAACCATGCGCCGGCACGATGGCCGTCTCTGGACGCGGGTCAGTCTCGATGAGGGCACCCACGAGGCCTATGCCAGAGGTCGCTTGTCGTTTATCGACTTCAACGCCGGCGACAGCGAAAACGGGCGAGACGACGATTGGGAAGGCCCAAACCTCGAACGCGGTTACTACCAGTTCAGCCTGAAGAACGCCCTGAAGGCTTACGGCCATCAGAAAGTCGATTTTGACTTCCGCCCACGGGTTGGCCGGCAATACGTCGAGTTCGGAACCGGCTACGCACTGTCGATGCCGATGGATGCCGCGGTCATAACGGCTGATCTGGCGGGGTTGCAGGTGACGGGGCTGCTGGGCAAGAGCATCGGCAGTTGGGATGACTTCGATCAGAGTCGTCCGGGCTGGCACAGCATGGATCGGGCCTTCTACGGAGTCGAGGCCCGCTACAAGCGGCTGGGAGGCCACGAGCCGTTTGTGTATGCCTTGTGGCAGGACGACCAGAACAACGAGACCCCCCTGGACCCCTTCCAGAACTACGAATACGATTCGCACTACATCGGGTTCGGCTCGACGGGCCCGCTGATCAGCAACGATCTGCGATACAGCACCGAGTGGGTCTTTGAGGGCGGGCGCAGTATCGGCAACGGCAGGATCGTTCCCAGGGATGAAATCAGGGCCTGGGGCTGGGACATGATGGTCGAATACCTCATGCCGGCACCGATGAAGCCCAAGTTCCAGATCGAATACATGTTCGGCAGCGGCGATCGCGACCGGTTGGAAAGCCCGACGAACTCCTTCGGCGGCAACCGCCGCGACCGGCAGGACACGAGCTTCATCGGTTTCGGCTTCCGCGATACGGGGCTGGCCTTCGCACCGAACCTGAGCAATATCCATATCTGGAGGCTCGGCGGTTCGTTCCTGCCGTTCGAGAAGATCGAGGTCCTCAAACAGCTTGAACTCGGTACCGACTGGTTCCTGTACGCCAAGCACCATTCCATGGCCGCGGTCTCGGACTCGCTGGCGGATCTGCCGGAAGGCTGGCTGGGCTGGGAAGTCGACTGGTTCGCCAACTGGCGTTTGACGTCGGACCTGACGCTGACGTTCCGTTACGGCAATTTCTTCCCGGGCAGTGCCTATACCGACGAAACGGCACGCTACTTCTTCCTGACGGGGCTGACATGGAGCTTCTGAGGCCGACAGATCACAGACTGCCTCGATGTTCGCGAGCCCTCGGGGCACTGGGAATCTCCCTGGTGCTGATCGGTCTGGGTTCGAGCGGCTGCACTCGGCCGCGGACCACACCTCCGCCCGTGGATACCGCTAAGCTGGACGATGCGGGTTTTCAGGCGTATCTGGCGGATGCACCGGTAGTTACTGTCGATGAGGCGTGCCGCGCCATCCTGATTCTGGCCGACGGCAAGGACGCAACCACAAATTGGGACGAGCGACAGGCCGAACTCCTGAAACGAGGGTGGATCCGACGCGAGTGGAACCTGTCGCCCGATCATATCGCCAACCGTGGCACGGTAGCCTATATGTTGTGTGAGGTCTGCCGCGTCCATGGCGGCGTAAACCGCCTGCTTCTAGGGAGTTGGGGGCCCGGAGACCGCCGGTACGCCTATCGCGAACTGGTCTCTCGCGAGATGATGCCAACGGGGACGGAATGGGGTTATCTGACCGGCGGGCAAATGGTCTCGCTGCTGGGCAAGGCCGACGCCCTGATGGAGAAGAAGGGGCTGTACCAAAGCGAACCGATCAACCTGGGCGAGCAGCCGAAACTGGACAAGCAGTAACGCCGAGGCCCATGGGTGGTTACAGGCCGGCCCCAAGCGGTTGGGGAAAGGTTTCGCGGATAAGGAAGATGGATTTGCCCTGGAACTGCGCTATAATGTCTAATGCTCGCAGCAGCTCGATCCTCGCTTTGAGGAGGAGTGGGCTCATGATGCGCATATTTCGAGGCTGTGTATTGTTGGCACTGCTGTCAGTGCTGATGTCCAACAATGCGGCAACCGCCATTGAACAACCCCCGACTCTCGCTCCGGCCAGTCAACCCGCAGAGCCAACCGAGGCGCTAAAGGCAACCTGCATCCGCCTGAAGGGCACGGTTCAGTACGCCCCGATATCCGCCAAGAGCACCGACGCCGACGTCTGGAAGGCGGTGGAAATCGGACACGAGTACGGGCAGGGAGTTCAGATCCGCACAGGCATCCGTTCGTCGGCACTGTTCAAGTTCGGTGACGATACGGTCGTGCTGGTCGACCGCTCGACGCTGGCGGCCATCAGCGAATTTCACAAGACGGCGAGTGTCAAAAAGACGCGGATCGGACTGGACTATGGTGCGGTACGGGCCGGCGTGGCCGAAGGCGGACTGCGAAGCGATTTCGCCATCGACTCTCCGGTGGCTACGCTGAGCAAACGCGGCACGTGGGACTTCGCCATGTGGGTCGAACGGGGCACGGGGCGATTCGACGTGCGGTTGAGCGATCGCGGCCTTGTGGAGATCCTTAACAAGCACACAGGGCAGACCGCTCAGATCCGACCCAACCAGTTCGTCACCCAGGCGATGATGTTCTGGGCCGACACCGCCAAGTTCGACCGCCAGGTCGTGCTGACCGATGTCTTCAGCCAGACCCTCGAAGAAATGACCGTCTATGCCCGGTCCAACACCGGACGAACCGGTCTGGACCCGGCGGGCAACCCGGTCGAGGAAGGGGCTGCCGGAGCGCGTACCACCCAGATTCAAACAGCAGACCTCAGCGGAACCATCAGCCGCGAGCTACTGGCCCAGGCCATCTCCGGTCGTCGTCCTCAGCCGACTCCACCACAACCTATTGTCGTCACAGCGCGTGAGGGTGACTTCGGCGTGGGTACGAGTATCGAGGCTGTTCAGGGCGAGACCACCAACACCGCCAAGAAGATCCTGCGGCGAATGGTCCTCCGTCCGATTCGACAGATGCCGACGGCGAAAAGGTCCTCTCCCAGTCGTTGACCGTCACCTGGGGCACCAGGGGCCGGATGTATCATTGCGCCATACTGCCAGAAGGATTGTGGCCTGCGGCCGGAACTGCGTTCTGTCCCTACCGAGGTTTTGTGGTGCAGCGATTGAGGTTCTCGCGTGCGGCGGTGAGGTTCGGGTCGATCTGGAGGGCCTTTCGAAAGTGCCCTTCGGCGGCCTCGGTCCGGTTGAGCGTCAGCAGCGCCTGCCCCAGGGCATTGTGGGCGGCGGCATGGTTCGGCTGGAGCTCGACGGCCTTGCGAAAGGCCTCGGCGGCCTCGGGCAACCGCTTGTTGATCGCCAGAAGAACTCCCCAGTTGAAATGGGCCTCGGCCCAGCCGGGCGCCAGCTCAATGGCTCGCTTGAGGTGCCTCTCCGCCTCGGCGGCATTGCCGGCCCCTGCTTCCAAGACGCCCAGATAGAGGTGGGCGGTCGGCAGATCCGACCGAAGCTCGATGGCCTTCTGGAACGCCTTTCGTGCAGGCTCCACCTGTCCGCCCTGGACATACATCTGACCGAGAGCGGCACAGGCCTCGGCGTCGGGGCGCTGGTCGACCACGCTCTTCAGCAGGGCGATGGCCTGTTGCTCCTGCCCCGCTTGCCTCAGAAGCTCGGCCAAGGCCCTGGCCGATCGGGGGTTCGCCGGATCGACCTTGAGCGACTGCTCGAAGGCGGCTCGCGCCTGTTCGATCCGCCCGGCCCCGTGATGAATCGCCCCGATGTTGAACCAGCACATGCTGGTGTTGCTGCCTCGACCGAGTCCGACGGCCTGCTCGAAGAGCCGCATCGCCTCGTCGGCGCGATTCTGGCGCAGGCGGACGGTTCCGAGCCCGAACAACGCCCGCGACGACTGGGGATCCTCGGTGAGGGCCTGTTGAAACGCCGCCTCCGCCTCGGCCACCTTGCCCATCTCCATGAGAATGCTGCCCACGCCGACGTGGGCTTCAACCTTGCGATGGGCCAACTCGACTTCGCGCCGATAGGCCGCCAGCGCCCGATCGAGCTGCCCCAGGGATTGGTAGCATTCGCTGAGGACCTCCCACGATCGCAGGTCTCCGGGGCGCGCTTGGAGGTGCGGCTCAAGCAGTGCAATCGCCCGGGCATACTCTCCCCGGTTGGCGAGCGTCTCGGCCTGCTGAAGGAGCATCCAGTCGTCCATCATGTCCTTCGGATCGGGCAGGGCCGGCTGCGTGGCCTGGGTTGTCCCGGTTCGAAAGACATAGCCGAGTCCTTCGAGCTTGCGGCGAGAGGCGTCGTCCATCGGCAGATTGGACGACACCGCCCTGACCAGGGCCGGATCGCCGCCCAGGCGGCTTCGGATCGAAGCGAGCATCTCCTCGGCCTGCCCTCGGCGCTGGGCGATCCGGTTGTCGAGTTCGTTGGGGTCGGCGACGAGGTCATAGAGTTCGGGCGACGGTGCCCAGATGAACTTGTGTGCGTCGGAACGCAACCCCACCAGCGGCGACCATCCGTATTGGAACATCGGACCGAGGCTCTCGATGTACACCCGCCGCGACTCGACGTATGGGCGGACAAGGCTCACACCGTCGGTGCCCGACGGAATGGTCAGGCCCAGAAGGTCCAGAATCGTTGGGGCGACATCGACCAACCCGACCTGCGCGCCGACAACGAAACGACTCGGGAGGACACCTGGAGCATTCCAGATCATGGGCACACGGACGGTCGCGTCGTAGATCATGATGCCATGGGTGAGTTCACGGTGTTCGCCGAGGGACTCGCCGTGATCGGCCACGACGACGATCAGCGTGCGCCGGCGGACCCCGATCTCATCCAGAACGCCGAGCAGCCGGCCGAACTGCTCGTCGACGAATGCGATCTCCCCGTCATAGGATCGCCCGGCGAACCGCGTGCGGTAGGGTTCCGGCGGGTCATAAGGGGCATGGGGATCGAAGTAGTGGACCCAGAGGAAGAATCGCTCGGCCTTGTGCTCTCGCAGCCAGCGAGAGGCCGCCACGTTGGTCTGATCGGCGCGGCGTTCGCGGAAGCCGAACCGGCTGGGCTGGCTGCCCTCGGTGAGATCGTCGAGGTAGTCATCAAACCCGCGGTTCAGGCCGTATTGCCGATCGAGGACATAGGCGGAGATGACGGCGCCCGTGCGATAGCCGCTCGCCTTGAGCCGTTCGGCCAGTGTGCCCGCGTCTTGCCGAACGCGAAACACACCGTTGCTCCGCGCCCCATGATGGTGCGGGTCCAATCCCGTCAGGAGCGTGGCGTGAGAAGGCAGTGTCAGAGGGGCCGGGGCGACGGCTTGCCGGCAGAGAACGCCCCCGGCGGCCAGGGTATCAAAGTTGGGGGTGGAACCGGCCGCATAGCCATAGCAGCCCAGATGGTCGGCGCGAACCGTATCGAGGCTGACGAGCAGGACGTTCCAGCCGGCCAGGGCTCCCGGGGCGGACTCGACTGGAGGAGTGGCCGTCAGCCGGCGAGATCGCCTCGATGAGGCGGTCAGACACACGCCGATCAGGGCCAGGACGGAAAGCACCAGGGCGATTCGCATGGCCCACGCCAGGAAGTGGCGGTTCGCGGAGTTGGATGGGACTTGGTCAGGTACCTGGTTCAATTCAATTCCCCTGCCTGGCGTCAGAGGTCAGACCTGGATGACACGCTGTTGTGGGTTGAACCGATCTTTGTCGACCCCTTCTTCCCCGCGTTCACCCTGTATGAGCACGATGTATTGCCCCCGAATAAAGTAACAGGGACAGGCTTTCCCTTTAAGGGGCAGCCTGTCCCTACTACATTCTGGCGAGAGAGCGAATCGCAGATCGATCCGTTCCCATCCGCAAAGACGATTTGAGAACCGTGGATCGGTTCCAGGGTCGATTAGCGGTAACCGCCGCGTCCACCCCGACCACCGCCGCCGCCGCCACCGAATCCGCCACGACCGCCGCGATCACCACCGCGACCGCCGCCGCCACCGCCGCCACCACCGCGCCGCTCCTGCGGACGGGCTTCGTTGACCGTCAACGTGCGACCGCCGAACTCCTTACCGTTCATCCCGTTGATGGCGGTTTGGGCTTCAGCGTCGTTTTCCATCTCGACGAAGCCAAACCCGCGAGACTCGCCCGTCATGCGATCGGTGATGATCGCGACGCTGCGAATCGCACCAAACTGGGCGAACGCCTGCTCGAGTTCGCTCTCCGTCGTCTGGCGGGACAGATTGCCTACATAGATCTTCTTCAATGCTAACTCCTTTGGACTGACAACAACTTCCGGGGTAACCGCCGTCGCCCGGTTGCCGCGATCCGTTACCGCAGCCTATCCAATACTGAGCGACGAGGTATAGCGCCGATGAGAAGGACCGGACCCTGAAGGGCTTGGAGCGTTTCTGATCGGATTGAAGCAGTATAAAGCAGTCGTCTCTGCGTGTCAACAAGATGTTTTTTTCTGCGATGCCCGATTTTAACATTGTGCACCCCAGATGCCCCCGTTCCGGCCCGCCACCTCCGGAAGCCCCTGTCCACCCCCCTTCAGCCCACAGGAACCGCCGGTGGCCCGCCTCGCGGCACCGAAGGGGATGAGGAACCCCTCGCCGCCGCAAGGGTTGTATCGCCAGTGGCTACTTCACAGCCGGGCGGAAGTCGTCCCGGGCCGGCGTGAAGGACTCCAGCATCACGAGCCGCCCGGTGAGCGCCTTGAGGGTATGCGGCACGTTGGGTGGAATCACATAAACGCCTCCAGGCGCTATGTTTGCGATCCTTCCGCCGAGTGTGACGATGGCTCGGCCTTCGAGAATGTAGCCGATCTGCTCGTGCGGGTGCTGGTGGGCCGGTGGTGCCGGTCGGCGGTCGCCATCCGTTACCTCGATCAGGGCGACGGTCAGGTGGTCGTTGAACCATGCCTTCCGCCTCGCCCCGTTCGGGAGGTTCTGCCATGCGACCTCTTCCGGTGCGATCACAGCCGCAGCCGCAGGCGGCCTCGGCGCCGCACAACCCGTGAGGGCCTCCAGCGACACCAGAGACAGTACCGAAAGCACACCGACCCTCAGGACGTGTTTCTTGACCATTTTTTAACCCCTTGAGCATGCAAGTCTGCAAACCGGCCGCCGACGGCACAGCGCCGGCCACTGCTCATCCGTGCGCGTCGCCCGATCGTTCCATCTTCGCCGATCCTCGAGCCCCGTCAACCGTTGGCATGGGCGGGCATGCGTTGAGCCTGCATGAGCTGACGGGGCGCGCGGTGTATTCTGCCATAGACTGGGTTCGGTTAAGCTGTGACGCAACCACAACACGGGAGGACCTGACGCATGGTTCTGTCTGTTCAGTGCGCGGTGGTTCTGACGCTGGGAATGGTACTCTCCTCGCTCGGGGCGGAATCCGACCCTTCGGACTATCTGAGAATCGTGCGGTCGTACGCTGATGCGATGATCGAACATGGGCGGGACGTCTACGGGACGGTGCATTCGCCCCTGTTCGCGGCGGCACTGGATCGCAAAACACTCATGCTGCCGGAGAAGGAGCCGCCGGCGATTCCAGGGATCCGGGCTGGCGACCGCACGCTGGGCGGGGCGAACCCGATGCACGACGAGAACCTGTACCAGGTGCTGTACGCCCTGACGAAGGTCACCGGCGATGCTTGCTACTCCAAGGCCGCCGACGAGGCCCTCAAATGGTTCTTCGAACACAGTCAGAGCCCGACTACCGGGCTGTTCGCCTGGGGCGAGCACATCGGGTGGGGCTTCCGGACGGAGGCGGTGGAATCGCGCCATCTCAACCATGAGTTCTACCGCCCGTGGGTGCTGTGGGATCGTTCGTTCGAGCTTGCGCCGGAGGCGTGCCGGCGGTTTGCCCGCGGATTGTGGGAGCATCAGATCGGGGATCGAACGCAGGGGCTGTTCAGTCGGCACGCCCGCTACGATCGACACTCGCCCGACATCGGGGCGGATTTTCCCCGGCATGGAGGCTTCTACATCGCCACATGGGCTGCGGCATACGAACGAACGAAGGACCCCGAGCTGCTCAAGGCGATCGAAGCGCTGGTGAATGGATTCTCCAAGCGTCGCAACGCCCAGACCGGCGCGATTCCGTCGACGAGCAAGAGCCCGGACGTCTGGTGGTCGCCGAGTGAGCTTTCTCTGGCGGTGGACGTGTGGGACGCCGCCGCCAAGGTTCCACCGGAGCCGGCGCGGATGCTGCGGGCCTTCGCCGCTCGAACCGATGAGGTGTACCTCGGCGTCGCCCAGGACCTGACGCCCCAGGGGCGTGGGTTTCTCTGGGCCGGCTCGACGCGGTCTCTGGCCCCCAGCGATACGAAGAATCGTTCGTACACCGACCTGTGGGCGACGGGATACGGAGACGGCACGGACGCCCAGGTGGCCATGCTGTGCCTGATCCGATATCGGCAGGTCAAGCAGGAGGGGTATCGGTCGCTGGTGCTGGCGGCCGCGAATCGATACCTGACCAGTGAGCCGAAGCCCTCGACCCCCCTGTATCCCGGGGCGATGGGCGATGCCATCGCGTTGATGCTTGGGGCCTATCGGCTGACCGGGGATGCGAAGTACCTTGCGCGAGCGGAGGCCTTCGGGCAGATGTCCGTCAGAACCTTCTTCGACGGCTCGCCGCTGCCTCGCGCCAGCACGAAGCACGAACACTACGAGGCCATTACGCGGGCGGATACCCTGATCATGGAGCTTCTGGACCTTTGGGCCGTCCGGACGAAACAGAACCCCGACCTGGGGCTGGTCTATTCCGAACGCTGAGGCGAGTCGCCGAGGCGTCAGACCACCCATAGACACGGCGCTCGGCATTCTTCGAATCCCCTTTCTGTGGGGGAATATGTGCGGTAGTATGTCGTCTGTCGGTGGCCTTGGGCGGACACCCGAAACCTGCAAGGCCGAGGCATCTTGAGTGGGCCACTGACGGCATCTGCCCCGCGTGAACATGTAGAGCGGCGGCGAAGACCGCACCTTCCGGGCGAACAAGGGAAGATCAACAGGATGAGTAGGAGTATGTCTCGTGCCATCGTCCTGATGGCGTGTGCCTCGTTTCTCATGATGTCGGCATGCCTGCCACCCGGGCCCGATCCGTTGTGTGCGACGATATCCGCATCGCCCGGCGAGGACGGCTCGCTGTGGTACCGCACGCGCGGCGAGTCGAAGCTGGACCTGGCGACGGGGGTGGCCGTCGATGTCCAGGGCAACGTGTACCTGGGGGCCCATCAGCAATCTCCCGGTCAGTTGTTCACGGACATGGTGGTGTATCAGTTCGCGCCGGACGGGACCGAGAAGTGGAGCACTCGCTGGGGCGGCGTGTTGCAGGAGAAGGCCTTCGTAGTCGCGGTGAACGGCCCCACCGTCTATGTGGGGGGGCTTCAGAACACGGGAGTGGACCCGCGAGACGCCAACATGGCCGTGATCGCCCTCGATGCAAACGACGGGCACAAGGTGTGGGAATTCACGTGGGGGCAGGGCTACGGCTATCAGGAGGTCGACGGCCTGGTGGTCGACGGCAACGCGATCTACGTGTCGGGCTGGACGACGGGCCAGACGACGAGCACGGATCTGGCGATTCTGAAGCTGGACCTTGCGGGCAATCTCATCTGGGCTCAGACCTGGGGCGGTTCGACGTGGGATCAGGCGGACGGCCAACTGGTTGTGGATGCCGAGTTCATCTATGTCTGCGGGCGCTATGATGCGCAGAACTATGTCCTGGGCGGCAAGGGGCTGCTGGCCAAGTTCTCGAAGGCCACGGGGCAATACGTTGCGCACTGTGCCTGGGGGGATTCGATCTTCACGGACGCCCTGGGCATGACCAGCGACGGGACCTGGCTGTATGTGGTGGGCCTGACGATCGTCGGCAACAACAACGGGCAGATCTTCCTTCGCAAATACGACAAGGCGTTGAACCTGGTCTGGGAGCGTCTCTGGGGCGGGCGGGGCGGAGAGTCGTCGCGGGCACTGGCGGTGGATGCCGACGGCGACATCGTGGTGGCGGGTCACTCCGACAGTTGCGGCAGCGGCGCCAACGACGTGGTGCTGCTGCGCTACAGCCCGGAGGGCGAGCTTCGCTGGGCGCGGCTGTGGGGCGGGTCGGCCATCGATTCGGTCGGCGGCATCGCACTTTTCGGTCCGTACGCCTATCTGGGCGGAGAGACCTTCAGCTTCGGCGCCGGGGACAACGACGCACTTCTGATTAAGGCAAACAGCAGAACGGGGGCCTTCCCGAAGGCGCAGTGATACCTCGGCGGGGCTGCGCGAATTGTCGCACGGCACCGACAGGATCGTTGCTACAGCCCGAGGCACGGGATGCCGCGTCTCAGGGTTTTTGTCTTGGTTTTGGCGTATCGGCCGTGGTGTTGGGTCGATTGGGGTCCTCCTGTTGTTGGGTCCTTGGTGGAAACTCGGCTGCCATTTCCTCCGTCACGTTGAGCAAGGCTTGGAATTGGGCGTCTGGCTCGGGATGTCCGGGCGAGGGATTCCCCGGCTCGGAGCGGGGTGTGTCTCACTTTCGACACGTTTTTCATACGCTTCGAGGGGGGACGGACGGGTGGCGGGTGACAATGGAAGGGGTTTGAAGCGCATTTTCTGGGTGGGCGTCTGGGTTTGGGTTTCCGGGCGGAGGACCGCCCGGCTCGGAGGGGCGAATGTCTCACTTTGTCCCAGTATGTCACGGAAATTGGACGGCAAGGGATCGGGGATCGGGTGTGGGGAATGCAGCGTGTTGGGGCGTCTGTTGGGGATGGGCGTTTCGCGTCGGGTGTCCGGGCGGTTCGGAGCGGGGGATGTCTCACTTTCGACACGTTTTTCACGCGTTTTCGGGGGAGGGGCGGCGGATGTCTCACTTTCGACGCCTTTTTCACACTGCATGATGGTCTGTGCGAGGAGTTCGGCCTGGACGGCGAGGGCGGCGGGGTCGTCGTTCATGGGCAGACTGCGGCGACGGTCGAGGGCACCGATACCTCGGAGGACGGCGAGGGAGGCCTGGACGTTTCCGGAGGTGACGGCGTTTTCGACGGTGTCGAGTGCGGCCATGGCGATGGCGCGGAGTCGGTCGTCGACGGCGCGGGAGAGGTCGTTTCGCCGTTTGTTGAGTTCGGCGTTGAAGTGGGGGTCGTCGGTGAGCCATCGGTGGAGGGTTCTGCGTGTGACGCCGACCTTGCCGGCGGCGTCGGTGATCGTGGAGCCGGTGAGGAGGATATCGACGGCGGCGTTCTGGAGTGATGTGAGGTTTCCGAGTTCGGGATGTCTTTGGTCGGGTTGCATGGTTG
>CAYUQT010000097.1:0-23979 GCA_964446835.1 uncultured Planctomycetales bacterium
TCCGAGTTCGGGATGTCTTTGGTCGGGTTGCATGGTTGGTGTCTCCTTCTTGTGAATGTGTTGAAGGTGGAGGAACCACGATGGTTGCCTCCGAGGCCGGATTCGGGAGGTTGATCCCTCTGCGTCCTCATTGGGGAGAGGGGGGGCGGTAACTGGCGGAGGCATGGGCAGAAGGTGCAGCTGTGGGAAGCGCGGCGAAGGTGCGAGAAGCCCGCCAAAACAGTCCGAGTGATAGTAAGAAGATAGTGATACTCTGGAGTTTGCACTCTCATGCCTACAACAATTCTGTTGGAAAGACTTGACAGGGGCTGGATCGCGAGGTATTATTACAACAGAATTGTTGCCAACAGAAACGTTGCGAATCATCGTATCATAAGGAAGTACGTGACAATGGGGCATCAGGAATCCACGAGGCTGAAGGGCGCACACGGCAATTGGGTTGAGGGTGACCGTTTCTGGGACCGTGAGGCGGACATCGAGTTGCTGGTCGATCACATCCGCGATGAGGCGCATGTGCTGATCGTCGCGCAGAGACGGATGGGCAAGACCAGTCTGATGCGTGAGGTGGCGCGTCGGCTTCGAGACACCTATACATGCGTCTTCGTGGATTTCCAGGGGGCATGCTCTGCACCGGATGCCATCGTCGACCTCAGCGTGGCCGTCAGGCCGCACAAGGGCCTCTGGGGCAAGACCAAGGATCTGTTCTACAACATACTTGGGGGATTGACCGGCAATATCGATGCGGTTGAGGTGGGCGAGTTGCGCGTGAAGCTCCGTGCCGGTCTGTCGGCCGGCAATTGGGCCGACAAGGGCAACGAGTTGTTCTCGATACTCGCCTCATCAGAGAAAGTCGTGCTGCTCTTCATGGATGAGGTACCCATCCTGGTGAACCGTATTCTCAAAGGCGACGATTTTCAGATCACTCCGGAGCGACGGGCCAAGGCGGACGAGTTCATGTCATGGCTGCGCGAGAATGGAGTTCGGCATAAGGGAAAGGTCCGAATGGTGCTGTCCGGCAGTATCGGCCTTGAGCCAGTCCTGCATCAGGCCCAGCTCAGTGCCACACTTAACGCTTTCCTGCCATTCGAGCTCAGGCCCTGGGACGAGGCGACGGCCGAGGCCTGCCTCGAAGCGCTTGCCAGTGAATACGGCGTACGATTCGAGCAAGGTGTCGCGGCAGAAATGGTACGGCGACTCGGATGTTGCATTCCGCATCACGTGCAGATGTTCTTCGACCATGTTCGTACCACCTGTATCAGAGGGAACAATCTGTCGTTTCGGGTTGACGAGGTGGCGGGTGTGTACGAGAGAGAGATGCTGAGCGTTCGGGGGCATGCGGAACTGACGCATTATGAGGAGCGGTTGAAGCTCGTGCTGGGAGGCGATCTATTGCCGCTGGCGCTCGAGATGCTCAGCGAGGCAGCGGTGACGGGCCAACTCACGCGAGAATCGCTGGCGGCTCTGCAGAAGTATTATTCACTGCCGGGACGCACGACCGACAAGGCTGAGCAGGAGATTCTTCAGGTTCTGGAGCACGACGGCTATCTGAGACATGGCCCCCAGGGTTATGCCTTCATCTCGAATCTCCTCCGCGACTGGTGGAGGAAGCGTTACGACGAGTTCTATACACCGGTCCTGAAGAGGGGAGGCTAAGCCGTGGGCAAGCGAGTGGTGAAGTACAACCCCGCCTTCCTGTCCGAGGACGAACTGGTCGCCTCGTTTGTGGTGCGACAGATCGACCTCGAACTCATCATGCGGGCGATCCGCGAGAACGTGACGCAGGCCAACCAGCATGTCCTGGTGATCGGCCCGCGTGGGAGTGGCAAGACCATGCTCGTTCGGCGGGCCATGGTGGAGGTGCGCAGGACGCCCGAACTGAACGAGCGATGGTACCCGATCGTGTTCGCCGAGGAGACGTATGAGTCCAACAGCCTCGGGGAGTTCTGGCTACAGGCCATCTTTCACCTTTGCCACCAGACGGATGACGATCGCTGGCGGCGGACCTATGAGGAACTCTCGGAGGAGAAGAGCGACAAGTCCTTGCAGGACCGCGCAATGTCGCAGCTCATGGATTTCGCGGGGGCCCAGAAGAAGCGGCTGCTGCTGGTCGTCGAGAATCTGAACATGCTGCTGGGCGATCAGTTCAGCGGCGATGATGCATGGGGTCTGCGACACACGCTGCTCAACGAGCCGCGGATCATGCTTCTGGCGACGGCGACGAGCCGGTTCGAGGAGATCGATCATTCGGGCAAGGCCATGTTCGAGCTCTTCAAGTGTCACGAACTGAGACCACTGGACGCGGCAGAGTGTGGCGCGGTGTGGACCCACATCAATGGGCAGGAACTTCCCGACAAGCGGATCCGCCCGATACAGATCCTCACCGGGGGCAACCCGCGACTGGTGACGATCATCTCGCAGTTCGGCGCGGGGCTGTCGTTCAAGACGCTTCTGGATGATCTCACGCAGCTTGTGGACGACCACACGGAGTATTTCAAGAGCCACCTGGACGGTTTGGCGGCCACCGAGCGCAAGGTGTACCTGGCACTGGCCGAGATCTGGGACCCGGCGACGGCGCGGCAAGTTTGCCAGGCCGCGAGGCTCGACGTGAGCAAGACCAGTTCGCTTCTGAATCGGCTGGTGGGGCGAGGGGCGGTAACGGTCGCGGATGATTCGGGGCGGACGAAGTGGTACCAGGTGGCCGAGCGACTCTACAACATCTACTACCTGATGCGGCGGCATGGAGGCCCGTCGGGACGAGTCCAGGCGGTGGTCAACTTCATGAAGGGTTTCTACTCTGGTCCGAGAGAACTCGTGAGGCTGGCCGAACGGATTGCGGAGGAGGCGAACGAGCTGCCTTCTGAGCTGCGTGCCGATCATGCGAGGGCGTTCAAGGCCATTGTCTCAAGCGACGCCGTTCGACCGTTGCTGGACGAGATTGCGGCATCGGGAAGCCGTGTGTTTCCGGAAGAGATGGCCGGCGTGCCTGGGGCAAAGCCAAGCAGCGATGCTCGGGTAACCGATCTTCTGAGTCGTGCACGAGAACTGAGCAAAGAACCGCAGAGGCAGGCGGAATCTGAAGGCCTGTATCGAGAGGCGATTCTCTTGGCGCCCCAGGACGCTCGCGTCTGGGCTTGGTGGGGTCTGTATCTCCATGACAGGTTACAGCGCTACGATGAAGCGGAGCGGGCCTATCGAAGAGCAATTGAGCTTGAGCCTAAGATGGCGTGGGGCTGGGCACTGCTTGGAGTCCTACTCGATAGGGACCTCCAACGGTACAACGAGGCCGAACAGGCTTACCGAAAAGCCATCGAGCTGGAACCCGAACGCGCAAGTTCTTGGGGAATTCTTGGACGATTGCTCCATGAGAGACTCGAGCGATACGACGAGGCCGAACAGGCTTATCGAACGGCCATCGAGCTGAGACCCGATCAGTCGTGGCCTTGGTCACAGCTTGCAAACCTTCTGTGCGGGCCACTCCGACGAACCGAGGAAGCGTTGCGGGTTACGGAGACATGCTTGGAGAGGCACCCCGGCGATGCGAGGGTCGCGAACGAATTCGCATGGGCACTCTTCAGGAGCGGATCCACTGCCGTATTGGATCGAGCCGAGGTCTGGGCGCGGCAAGCGGTGCAGACCGAACCGACGAATCCCTACTATCAACACACCCTTGCCTCAATACTGATTGCAGGCGACAAGGTAGCCGAGGCACTGGAGTCTGCGACGAGATGCGTTGGAGATGCAGAGAGCGTCGGGCACTTTCCAGATGACGCAATCGACCTCTTTGTCCGTATTGGGGCTTCCGGGTATGCACGCGAGGCGATGGAAGTGGTGGTGAATTCGCCGAGCGCCCCCCTTCTGGAACCGCTGATCGTGGGGCTGAAGCTCTTCCTGGGTGAGGATGTCAAGGCAGCGGCCGAGATCCTCGAAGTCGGCAAGGACGTGGCCAAACGCGTCGAAGAATATCGCGTCCGGTTCTCGTCAGTGGCCAGCGGTGGCCACAAGAGCGACTGAGCCACATACGAGAGTCACCGCCGCGGCGCGGGGGCCGCGGCGGTGGATGGTGCAATGGATGGCTGTGCCGGATCGGGTCGGGGTCAGCTTATGACCTTCTCGGCCTGGTTGTCCCATGTCATGACTTTTCGCTGGCGGTAGGATTCGACCGCCATCTTGATCGCCACCATGGTGGCGGCGCCCAGCTCGACGTTGCAGTTCAGCGAGTTCGACTTGCCGCGGATGACGTCGAGGAAGTTGCCGACCATGTCGCGTCGCGATTGGGTGGCCAGGCGGGCCTCGGTCTTGCCTTCGTTCTTGGCCTTGAACTCCTCGCCGAAGTCGCCGTTGCTCCGCAGGGTAGGCTGGCCGCCGAGTTCCATGGTGCCGTACTTGCCGTAGATTCGCTCGGGAAGCTGGGTATCGTTGGTCAGCGTGCTGACCAGGAAGATCGACCACTCGCTCGGATAGTCGGCCGTCATCAGGAACGTATCGGGGATGTCGCGACCGTCTTTTTCGACATAGAGCCCGCCGCAGGCGTTCACACGGAGCGGATACTCACCATTCGCGCCGGAGATCGCGATGAGGAGGGGCGCCAGCTTGTGGTAGAGCAGATCGGTGGCGACACCACCGTTATAGGGGAAGTATTTGCGGAAGCGGAAATAGTGTTCCGGCGTCCAGGGGATCTTCGGCGCGAGTCCCCACTCGTGGCCCAGCCACATGTTCCAATCGATGAAGTCCTCACCCGTCTTGTCGGGGCCGGCGGTGGGATCGATC
Organism: uncultured Planctomycetales bacterium; assembly: GCA_964446835.1. Lineage (GTDB taxonomy): Bacteria > Planctomycetota > Phycisphaerae > UBA1845 > JAFGLZ01 > CAYUQT01. The sequence continues at coordinate 4,768 of CAYUQT010000097.1, forward strand.
TTCTGGTGCTCGTTGAACAGGCACACGCGGGCGTTTCGGTTGTAGCTGGCGTGGGCCCAGGTCACCTTGCCGATTCGTCCGGCGGTGATGGCGTCATGGGCTTTCCAGAAGCCGTCGTCACCGGTTGCCTGGGGGCCGACCTGAAGGACCTTCTTGTACTTCCGTACGGCGTTACGGACCTCGATGGCCTGCTCGGCCGTGTGGGTCATCGGTTTCTCCACGTAGACGTGCTTGCCGGAGGCCATGGCGTCGATGGCGATCTTGCCGTGCCAGTGGTCCGGCGTGGCGATGAGGACGGCATCAATATCCTTGCGATCGATGAGCTTGCGATAGTCAAGGTAGCCGTCGCCGTTGCAGGCTTTCATCGCGTGATTCAGGCGGCGCTGGTAGACGTCGCACACGGCGGCCACGCGGATGTTGTCGGAATCGGCCCGTTTGACGAGCCCGTTGAGGTGTCCGGAGCCCATGCCCCCGACGCCGATGACACCGAAGGTGATGCGATCGTTGGCCCCACTGGCCTCGGCACCGGCCAGATGGCGACTCAGCATCATACCGGTGGCGACGGTAGCGGCGGTGCCCACGAATTCTCGACGCGTCAGTCTGCCGGAAGGCATGCTTTTCTCCTTGTGATGCGGAACAGGAATGCGCCAAAGGTTTTTCACTTACCACAGGATTTGCCTTACGGTCAAGGCGGATGGAGAGATCGGCAGGGGCTTCAGACGGCGCCGGATGGACCGTTCGCCTTGAATTTTTCGCTCAAAGAGCTATCCTTGATTGATCGGTGGCGCGCGGTTAGGCGTGTTCAGAGCTGGGGACCAAGAACTGGGGACCCGCGTCGTCACACTCGCCGAATCCGAGGTAGTGACCGTGGCAAAAAATAAGCGATCACCCGCCCTATTCGAGGTTATAAACCGCGCTCAGACGCAGGGACAGGAGCCGCGTCTGGAGATACCCCGCTGGTGGCGCAGCAACAATGAGGCTGCGGAAACGGACAAGAATCTCTCTCCCCCCGTTCCACAAGAGGCCAACGGCGACCGTCCGACGAGCACTGGGGCTCAGCCAGTTGAGGAGCAAGAGGAGATGAGTCAGCAACCCATTGTCGAGCAAGAGGTTGCGCCTTCAAGAATTGAAATACCCCCCGAACCGCTGCCCGAGGAGGCCCCTGCCGAAGAGGCCGTATGGGAAGAACCGGCGGAGGTCGCCCCCGAGGTGACCGAGCCCGTGGTTCCACCCGAACGCCCGGCCGAGCCTGTCGGCGATGCCGCTCCAACCGAGCAACACCAAGGGTTCAGCCTCGACGGGGCGGGGATGGTGGTGGCCGGCTGCATTATCCTGCTCTTGATTGTGGTGGGCTTTGTCGCGGGGAACAAGTTCGGGTATGATCGTGCGCGAGACGGGCTCAAGGAGCAGGCGGTCAACGGAGTCGATCAGGCTCGACGGATGCAGCCGAACGGCTCTGTGCTGTCTGTGAACAATCAGGAATCGTCCACCAACGGTACTGCCCGGTCGGGCAGTGCTCGGAAGTCGGCACCGGCGAGTCCATCGGCGCCGCCTGCCCAGACGGCCAAGGCGACCGAGTCGCCCTCGACCCCCAAGGTCGGCCGGCAGATCGGGTGGAATTACCTGCTGGTTCAGCATTTCCGGGGCCCGGACGCCCAGGACGAGGCGACGAGGGTCGAGCGGTTTGTCAACGCGCAGATCACGCTGGAGAGCGGACTGCCGACGGTAACCGTCGAGCCTCACCCCGACAGCGGATTCATGGTGCTGAGCACGCTGGGGTATTCGGCGGGCGACAGCAACGCCAAGGAGGCGTTTCATCGTCTCCAGCAGGCGATCGTGACGATTGGGAAGCAATACCGCCAGAGGGGCGGTGGCTGTGATTTCCGTGATGCCTACGCGATGAAACTCACGCGAGTACCGGCAGGTAATAGGAGAAAGTAGTTATGTCGTTGGACAGGACCCTGAAGAGCCGCGCTTCTCTGGTGCGACATCGAAATGTTCTCTCTCGGGCCGAGCGGGTCGAGAAGCTGGTGGACGAGGAGCGTTGGACGGAAGGCAAGTCGGTCTTTGGGCTGCCCAAGGTTGCCCATCGTAAGGTGGTGACCGGACACAAGGCGGCCAAGAAGGAAGAGAAGGCTGCTGCAGGGACTGAGGGCGCTGCCGCTGCCCCCGCCGCCGAAGGCGATGCCAAGAAGGCTGCCGAGAAGAAGCCGGGCGACAAGAAGTAGTACAGCCCCCCCCATTGAGCTTTACAGCAGCCGCCGTGTGATGGTCACCCGGCGGCTGCTTGTTTGCCGGACCGATGGCATCCGGAAGACGATTCGAGATCCGCCGGAGAATCGCCCGGTCCGACTGCTCTGAGTGACGACAAGACACGAACCCACGTCGAAGACGGCCCGATTCGGAGGACTCACACGATGTCGGATCATTCGTTTGTTTCCAAGAGGATGTCTCTCATTGAGGCTTCGGGCGTGCGGCGTATGTTCGAGTTGGCGGCCTCACGGCCCAACGCCATCAGCTTTACGATCGGGCAGCCTGACTTCGACACGCCGGAACCGGTGAAGGCGGAGGCGATCCGCGCGATCCAGGCCGGCCTGAACGCCTATACGGTCACGCAGGGCATCCCGCCGCTTCGGCGCAAGATCAGCGAGGAACTCGATCGCCAGTTTGGCTGGAAGCCGGACCTCCTGGTCACCAGCGGCACGTCCGGCGGGATTCTGCTGGCGATGCTGGCCGCCCTCGACCCCGGCGACGAGGTGATCTTCCTCGATCCGTACTTCGTGCTCTACAAGCATGTGATCAACCTGGTGAGCGGCAAGCCGGTCACGGTCAGCAGCTATCCCGATTTTCGCATGCCCATCGAGGGCATCGAGGCCGCCATCACACCGCGGACCCGAATGCTGCTGATCAACTCGCCGAGCAATCCGACCGGGACGATTTACAGCGAGGCCGATCTCCGCGCCGCGGCAGAACTGGCCCGCAAGCACAATCTGCTGATTGTTGCCGACGAGATCTACGCCGATCTGAGCTTCGACGGTGCCTGTCCGAGTATCGTCCCCTTCGCCCCGGAACGGACGCTCCTGCTGAGGGGTTTCAGCAAGCGAAGCGGCATGACCGGCTGGCGCCTGGGATATGCGGCCGGTCCCGAATCGCTGATCCAGGAAATGACCAAGGCCCAGCAGTACACCTTCGTCTGTGCCCCCAGCATGGTTCAGTATGCCGGTGTGGTGGCGATGGATACGGACATCTCGAAGCACGTGGCCGATTACCGCCGCAAACGCGATCTGGTTTACAACGGGTTGAAGGATCATTTCGACGTGGTTCGACCGGGCGGCGGATTCTACATCTTTCCGAAGGTGCCCGCGAAGTTCGCCAACGGCAACGCGTTCGTCACCGCCGCCGCGGAACACGACGTTCTGATCGTGCCCGGCGGCGTGTTCAGCGACCGCGATACGCACTTCCGCATCAGTTACGCCACGGCGGACGATAAGATCGTCAAGGGCTGCCAGATTCTGTGCGACCTGGCGAAGTGACGGAGTAGCACAAAGGGAGCGGCTGTCTCCGAAGCTTCTGCCGTCTGTGCGGATGACGTTGTGTCACCGGTGACCACCGGACAGCGGAAGGCTCAGCGACCGCTGCCCGTTGAGCTCGACATCTGCGGGCGTGCCGTCCAGCGGCACGATGCGGATACGCCCCCCACCGTTGAGGGCCATTTTCAGGGTCTTTCCGTCGTACTCCTCAACCATGGCATTGACCGGCGAAGGCGACTCGATGCGGACGGGGAGTCTGACGAGGACGGCGCTCTCGTCTTCGTTCAGGATGATTCGCGTGCGCACGGAGGAGGCGTCTACGGTGGTCAGGAAGTCGGGCCGAATCCGGCGGCCCCGCGCATCGTATCGGAACGCCTGATGGAGCGATCGATCTCCGGACCATCCATAGATTCCGCTGCGAAGCGTGATCCATCGCTCGCGTCCCCGGATGCTGCCTGAACGGACCTCGTCGACGGTGATGGGAAACATCTGCGCGGGCAATGATTCGTGCGTCAGTTTTGCCGGCTCGCCGTAGTAGAAGTAGAGATTGCCCCATCGCAGTTTGGACAGCACGTCGCGGTATACGTCTTCTTCATTAATGATCGCACCGGGGTTGCCGAGCGTCACCGGTGTCTGCGCCAGGTGGACGTCGGGGCCCTCGGATATCTCGCGATCGATGACGATCGGCTGGCGGCCGATGGTTCGCGTGATGATGGCGTTGTTGGCGACGACGGCCCCGCCTTTGGCCCGGACCTTCTCACAATAGGCGGCCATGGCGTGCTGGGTGAGCAGAATCACCGAGCCCTTCTTTCGACGGAGGGTCCGAGTGTTCGGATCGATGTCGGCGGAGTGTCCGTCCCAGCAATCGTAGGTGTACTCGCCACCGTAGCCCCAGAGAAAGCCGTCGAGGAAGACGCCGGTGGCCCCCATCTCGTCCATCATCACGTCGATGCTGTTCAGCATCGCCTTGCCGAAGGAGTTGTTCAGGGTCGGATAGAAGATCCACCAGCGCCAGCCTTCGTCGTATCGGCGGCGGCTGAAGTATCGCCCGTTGCCGTAGGGGTAGGGGAAGACGGTCTGCTTGCCGTCGGCGTCGATCACGCGGCTGTCGGGGAATTTCTCTGCGGGTTTGGAGGTGACGTAGAGCTGCTGGGCGACGTGGAACATCCGCTTGCCCTGGGGGTATATCCGGGCAATGGCGTCGAGCAGTTCTCTGACCTTGCGACGCTCCTTCGGGTACTCGACAAACTCGAACCCTTCGACAGAGACCTCCGGGTCGTCGGTACACCACGACAGGCAGCTCAGACAGACGTAGGCCAGCCCGCGAATGGTGTAGAAATCGGACGGAGGGGCCAGGCTGGCGTCGCGCCGTTCCATCGAGCCGGGCACTGCGGCCCATCCGCCCTTGACCGTTACGCCGTTGCGGCCTTCGTCACGCCGGACGGCATTGATCACATCGTAGTAGTCGCCGGTGGCGTTGACGTAGATCGCCCACTCGAGGGTGTACGACGCACCGGCATCGAGGGCGAACTCGGAAGAGGCCAGTTCGAGGCCGCGATCGTCGAACGTCGCCCGTGACTGAACGATGTAGACATCGTCGAGAGCAACCAATCCGAAACCGGGTCCCCCACCTTTCGTGCGGAGGCTCATGGCCGGGCAGGTCTTGATCGGTCGCAGTGAGACCGGAAGCGTGGTCTGGGCTCCCAGGATGTACGCGCACTCGACCTTGTCACGAGGGACGCACAACCGGTTTCCGAAGAGCAGACCGATGGGCGCGCTGGTGCGATTCGTGATCGTGTCGACGACGAGGCATCGACCTTTCTGTGCCGTGACTCGACGCTTGATCTGGTAGTGTGCGCCGCCGGCTTCGATCTCCAGCACTGTCGGCGTGACCGAGCGTTGGGACACACGCCACGAGGGCTCTGGCTTGGAATCCGGCTGGCCGGCGCAGATCAGTCGATTCTGGCCACCGTTGGGGTATGAGAATTCCGACTCGATGCCGAACGAGGCGCCCATGCAGTCGATGTAGAACCCTCCGCCGCCGGCCGGGCGAAGGCGGAAGTCGGGCTGGGGCGCCGCCTGCGGCAAGGGATCCACGACGGTCACGGCGGTCGACGGCACCACGACTGGCGGTTCGGGCAGGCGAAAAGACACCGATGATGCAACGCTTCGACCTGACCCCTTGAGCCTGGCGCGAAGCTCGTACTCGCCGTCGGCGAGGCCCGCAAGGGAGAACGCGTGCTCGTCCTTGTTCCGCTCCGTCAGTCGATCGACCTTGTGCGAAGCAATCGGCTGTCCACCGCGCGGCAGCAGTTCGATGAAGGCCTCTTCGCCCTCGGCGATGGGCATGAGGCCGAAGAAGTCGGCAGCGGCACAGGCCTGTTTCTGGTGATGGTAGACGAAGGAACGCAGGCCGATCTTTCCCCTGGAAGAGACGTTCTTGCCGTAACGTTCGGCCTGTTGCCAGTAGAGGGCGACGACCTCGCCCATCGACAGGGCCCGGTCGTAGAAGAGGGCCTCGTGCATTGCCCCGTGGAAGGACTGGCCCGCGGAGCCCAGTTTGAGCGGCACCTTGCCGAACTCGGGGGGATTTCCGTTGAATTGGGCCTCGGGCGAGCCGTCGACGTAGGTCGTGACCTGCTGGCCCTTTCGAACGAAGCCCACCAGATAGGCCTTGCGATTCTCCAGAACCGTCTTTCCGAAGGCGTACACCTCGGATCCCTTTCGGCAGGCGCGATACATCAGCTTGCAGGCGGCGCCATCGACGCGAAGGATGTAACCCTCATCGGCGTAGCTCTCGCAGTCGACGACGGCCCAGTTGGTCTGATCGTTCGGATAGGGCGAGGCGTCGAGGCGCAGCCACACGAGGACCGTGACATCACCGGTCGACTTGAGCGTCCGGGTGTCGCCCAGATCGACGTGGTCGCCGGCACCGTTGAACACCAGCTCGCTCCGGCCGGAGGCAGTGGCCCAGCGGGCCCCGACGATCCGCCCATGGTGGCCGTGGCCGCTTCGATCGTGCAGGACGTCGCCCGCACCCTCATCGAAGGTGTAGTGGGCCACGGGTGGGACGGCCTGAGGGGCCGACGCCCAACCGATCGCCGGCAGCAGGATGACCAGTATGCACGCATGCCATGTCTTGTTGTGCACCGAGCTGTACTCCTTTCCTGCGGGGCGTGATGCCCGTTTCGACCCGGCGGAGCGGGGCTTCACTGGGCCGATGGTTTCAGAACATAGGTACGGCCACGTTCCGTGGGAAACCGCACGGTTCGTTCCGTAGCTGTGGCAGGCGTGGCCTGGCCGGTCGCACGGTCGACGACGCGAACGGGTCCTGACGCCCAGGGGTTGGACAGCACGCACTCGTTGCCGGCCAGCGACTGGATGGTGACAGATCGAACGCCTTCCTTTGCGCGTTCTGCGCCGACGACGAACCCGCCCTGGGCGCCGAGATTCTCGAAGCCACCCTCGAAATCGGCTGGCACCGTCGGAAAGACGCGAATGAGTCCGGTGTGCGACTGGATGACGTTGTCCACACCCATGCCGTCGGCGGGATCGTAGATGCCCAGTCGTCGGCGGACGCCGATGAGGTACCCGCGATGCGGCGGCCAGACATTGATCTTCCGCAGCGTTCGCTTGGCCAGCTCCACCTGATCGGTCGGAGAGTCCAGCCCGATGTCGTCACCCCAGAACACCGCCGTGAGAGGTACGGCGATGTTGTACTCCATGGGTTGGGCCCCCGCGACATCGATGAAGATGGGGCCGTCTGGAGTGGCAACCGTCGGGTACGGCGGCATGCGATCGGCTATCTGTTTCCATTTCAGTGCTTCGTTGCCGTCGACCTTCAGCAGGGCGGCGGCGGAGGTGGCGGCCCGGAGGTGGTATCGGATCAGCGTGATGCCCGACTGGCTGTCGCGATTGAAGGCCAGACCCTGGGTGATGCCGCGATGCTCGGGGGAGACGGTGGGGAAGACGTGGTACAGGCCGTCGGCCTCGGGCTTGAGGTAGGCAGCGTAGAAGCGAGCCCCCTCACGCAGCACGGGATAGGCGAGGTCTCGAAGAAACCCCATGTCCCAGGTGTATTGAAACCGCAGCCAGAACGGCTTGGCCAGCAGAGCGGTGATTTCCATGCTCTGTTCCCACGTGATGTGTGAGTGGATGACCGTGTCGGCCTTCAGCGGGTAGTGCATCAGCGAATACATGGCGCCGGGGCAGTCGTAGACCTGCCGCGCGTTGGCCATCGCCATCGGGAGCATCGTGTGAATCATGCGATAGTAGGATTCGAGCATGTCATATTGGCGGAGCGTGCAGGGGATGGTGGCCTCGACCTCGTTGAAGTGGAAGTCGGCGTGCCAGATGGATGAATCCTGATAGCAGAACTTCGTCGAGTCCACGGAGCACAGCGGGACATCGCCGTAGTAGCCGGCCGGGCGAACGCGGTAGGGCACGCCGCCCCACGACGCGTCGATCTTGAGCCGGCCGTCGGCGGACCATGCCCTCGCATGAGGATGGGCATCATAGGCGTCGAGTTGCCGGATGTGTTCGGCCCAGAGGGCGGGTTCGCCAACGAGGACCGCCTCGGCCAGATCGCGTCGGGCTCGGGCAAGCGGATCGGGATCGTCCTGGGTGGTGGTGGCGGTGGCCAGGATGAGCAGCGGACCGGAGATCGTCTCGATGCGAGCGGTCGCCGCGGACCCTGGCGACCGGTTGATGGGCGTGTATCGCTTGTACAGCCCGTGATGGATTCGCCCCTCCTTCTCGGCCAGCATGGGGGTTCCGAGGTGAGGGTGTCCGACGGCGGACTCGGTACGGATCTTGGCACCCATCACCTGCGCAGCCAACACGGCGGTGAATCCCTTGGGGAAAGTTGCATCGGCGGTGAAGTCCTGGGCGACCCAGACGCCGTCGGCTGTGGTGCCTGCCTGAGGCATGGGCAGCGGCTGGAAGTCCTTTGGAGAGCAACGCTCGCCCAGTGTGGGGTTGAGCACATCACCCGGGGCGATCGTGTCGCGATGGCGGAAGACTCGCACGGCCAGGTCCCCGCTGTCGAGCCCGGCGGCTGTCCCACTGATAACGATCAGATTGCGGATTGAACTGACGAACAGACGGAGGTCGACTGATTTGCCGCCGGCAGCAGCTCGCAGGTGGATCGCCCGATTGCCCTGTCGATCGATCGTGATCGTCCCGCCGTTGGCCTTGACGAAGGGCATATGAAGGATGAGTTGCCCGACCGGCTTGGGACAGGGGAAGTCATAGGAGTTGTACGACGTGTAGTAGGCCGCCCCATTGAGGATACTCCTGTCGCCCGCACGGGCCATCTCGATCATCCTGGCCATGGTCAGGACCGGCTCTTTGGGCACGGGGTTCCGCCGGTCCCAGACGTCGCTCTTACCGACGTTCAGCGTCGGCGCGGCGTCCGGCCCCCAGAGGATGACACCGAGGTCGTCGTTGCACAGTCGCGTCTCACCGGGTTCCGTACCCAGGACGGACTTAGGGGCCTCGGCCCGGACGTCGATGCACGCGACAACGAGGACAGCGATGGGGAGGAGTCGTGACATATGCTTCGTGCTCCCTACCGACTCGGAAGGGTGGAGATCCGCGGGCTATCTTACTTAGCGGCCTTGCCCAACTGACCGGCCTTGTGATCCCTCGGCCAAGGGGCCCGCGAAGGTCCGTCGGGGTTCCAGAAGGCGCCCGCCGACAGTGACACAGCATTGAGCACGTTCTGGCGGCAGTTCTTCGTCGTCGGATTCCAGATCGTCATGAGCATGCCGGGCACCTTCTTGGGATCGAGCCGCCTGGCCGCGAAACGGGCCAGGAGGGCGATGTTTTCATCCTCGGTCCAGTTGCTGCCGGCGGGGATGTCGTCGTAGCCCATCTCGGCAATCGAGGCGAAGGTGGGAAACTCCTTCTGACGCGAGTAGTTCCAGTCGCTGACGAGAATGTGTTTGGGGATGGCGGGCACGGTATCCTTTCGCCCCGGCCAGAGCGGATCGGCCCACATCCAGGCCCGTGAGCCGTTCTTGCGAACGGCAGCATCCAGGCGATTGACCGCATCCAGCCACGCCTGGCCCTCGCGGATGACGATGTGTTCGAGCTTCAGGCCTCGATGGTTCGGCAGGTCTTCCTCATCCATACCGATGTGGAAGAACCGCGGCTTGTCGAACAATTGGCAGGTTTCGGTGATCAGGTCTTCGCACACGCGGTAGTACTGTTCGGTGCCGACCATCTTCTCATATTGCTTGAGCCAGATGTCGTGCGTGGTGGCGAAGTTGAACTTCGGGATCGGCTCGATGCCGAGGCGGCGGCACTGATCGAGCATGTCTTTCAACTGCCTGGTCGTCAGAGCCCCTTTGACGGCGATCTCCGGATGGCTGCGGAACCGCACGGCATCGCCCAGATCGAGCACGACCATGTTCATCCGCAGCTTGGCCATCAGGGCGACGGCGTCATCGAACACGGCACGATCGAATCGCAATTGATCGCTGTAGCCATAGACGCGACGTTCATCGGGCTTGTCCTGCCACTGGTTGTAGCTCAGGTGCAGCAAGACGGCTCGAACCCCGAACCGCGGGCGGTCGGATACGCGAACGCACTCCAGGCCCTTGGCGGAGCAATCGATCAACGTGAGCATGGCATAGGCCAGCCCGGCCCAGCCACCGGCTCGAATGACGATGCGATCCTTCTGAACATCGAGTTCGTATGCCTGCTCGGACGTCCCGGGCGGGGCCGAGCGATCACCCTGCAACGGTTTGGGCTTGTCGGCACGTCGATCGCCGATCACAGCCGTGTACGCCGCGAAACTTCGATCGGAACGAACGGCGATAGGACGACCGGCGGCTCGGCCGACTTCCCGAGCGGCCATCGACGTTGCCGATTGAACCCACTGGGGCGCCCCCGGACGCATTTGGAGTTCGACGGCATTTCCCTGAGGGGCAAAGTTGCCCTTGCGGACCTCGACGACTTGGGGTTGGGGGTAGATGTCTACATTCGCAATTGCGGGCATGGTGACTCCTTCGCCTCAGCGGAGATGATGAGGCATGGTCGTGTCGGCAGGACGACATCCCACCACACATCGAGGCGTATGATAGCGTGGGAGAACCCATGCAGGGAACCCTGCGAGCACGGCAGCCGAATGCCGAGGCCCCTTCAGCGTGGGAACGCTGAAGTACAGAGCGAGCGGACCACAAGCCTTCCTCGTGGATTACTGGGATGGCGGTGTGGAGGCCCGGAACGAACCCTCGCACGTCTTGCCGCCCCATCGTCCGAAGAGGCCATGGCCCCAGGTGATCCTGGCCGATTGGAGGCCGCCGATCGAAGACGTGCTGATGACGGTCTCGGCCAACGACACACCATCCTGAACGATCATGATTCGGTCGCGAGTCACAACGAACTGGAGGTCCGTCGTACCTCTCTTCCATGCGATGCTCGCGGAGAGGTTGCCCGGCATGGAGAGGCGCCAGACCTGCCCGTACTCTTTCCACTTCTCGCCGCCCAGAAAGGCGAACTTCGGCTCCCATTGGCAATGCCACTTGGCCGATGTCGAGGTATAGAGCGAATCACCCAGCGGGACCATGCTGGTAATGCGCTGCCCCCACTGGTTGAGGACCTCGCCCTTGGCTGCAATTGTCTCGGCCTCGTAGGGGTGGGTGACCCTGTCGGTTACGTCCGGATGTGTGAACAGCCTTCCGATCGAATCCCATCGGCGCTCGTTGCGATCGTATCGCCACACCTCGCCCCATGGCCAGACGCCGACGAACAGGTCTCCCCCATACAAGGCCGTCGTTTGAGCTTCCCGAGCATGCCCTGAAACGCCCGCGATTCGAGGCGGCCAACCCCTGAGGTGCCGAACCTCCTTGCCGTCGTACTCGAACAACTCGCCGGTTGGATACTGCCCCAACAAGAGCTTGTCATAGTAATTCAGTGCCGAATACACCTGATAGCTGACGCCCTTGAGCGGTTCTCGGAGGACAGTCCACGCGCGTCCGTCAAAGACGTAGATGCCTCCGTAGTTGGAGACGGTCAGGGCGTTGGAGCCCAGTTGGCCCCAGCAGAATGGCGTCTCTCCTACGATCCGGGTGTTCAACACTGCCCCCTGTGACGGTGTGATTGGCTCAGGAGTCTTTACGGACCAGGGACAGGAATAGAGCCGCGTATAGCCCCCGTCTCCTTCCCGATGGGTGTGGTAGAACAGCAAGCGTCCCCCCGCGTAGTAGAAGCCGTAGTACTGCCCTTCGGCGGGTTTGGGCAGGACCGTTCGACCGTCGTACTCGACGCTGTCGCTGCAGATCAGCAGGCCCTTGCCGACCCTCATGCGGTGTGGCGCGGTCCGAGCATCGGCGTCCCATATCCTGGAGGCCTCGTTCCAGAATCGCACCTTTCTGTCCTGGCCTTCGGCGTAACTGTAGAGCCTGTTGTCGAGGTTGAACATGTAGGTACCGGCGTCGGGGCTCGGGCGAGGCAGAGGACTCAGAACCGGCCGGGTTGTCGGGCCGCCGGAGCGGACGTAGAACTGAACCGCGAAGCGATCCATGCGGTAGCGGGTATTGAACACCCCTGGAAAACCTGCCCCGAAGAGGACGCGGCCTCGTTCGTCCGTGGCCTCGAAGAGCGTTCCGAAGTTCTGGCCGAGGTCTTCCCCAAGATCGACTCGTGCGGTAATTGTGAGCACGGGTTCGGAGGCAGAAGCACTCCTGTCTCCATGGGCCGCAAACAGAAGGCACCAGCAGAGGCTACGCCGTACCCAGAGCATAGAAGTCCGGTTCATGTGTGTGTCTCCATCGAGTTGCAGCGGAGGACTCTTGTGTCCATCCTATACTCGCGTGGTGGTCTTGCGTTCGGGCAGCTTAGCGTGCCGGATAGCGGCAGAACAAGGCGAGGAAATGAACGGCTGGAGATGAACTGCTACAATTGCAGCCTCGACGAGAGTTGATATGGAGGGCATCGCTGTGACGCTGACACGACGCGAGGCGTTGAAGATAGGCCTGGGCTCTGTTGGAGCAATGGCGGCTCTGGCTGGCGAGAACGCGGCAGCCGCTGTTGAAGCCCAGGAGGGTCCCGCCGGTTCCAAGGTGGCCGCAGGCGCGAGGGGACCCTTTCTGGGTGCCTATATCCACGTCCACGCCCTTCTGGAAGGGAAGAAGGACCCGGCCGCGTGCCGCGAGGTGATCGGCAAGAACCTCGATCGGTTCAAGGCGGCCGGCCTGCGGGTTCTGATGCCGTATGTGACCACGACGAAGGGAACGGCCGTGTATCACAGCGATCTGATCCCCGTGCGGGACTATCCCGACTGGGACCCGCTGGCAATCATCATGGCCGAGGCCAGGAAGCGGGAGCTGAAGGTATGGCCGGTGGTCTGCGTAATCACCAGCGGGCATGACACTCTACAGGGAATCCTCGTGAAGCACCCCGAGTGGGCCCTGTCCGACCCGGCCGGCAAGAAGATCGGCTATCTCAGCCCCTGCAACCCGAAGGCGCGGGAGTGGGTGGTTTCGGTGCTCAAGGAGATCGTATCGAAGTATCGGCCGGACGGGGTTCTGCTGGACTATCTGCGTTTTCCCAACCAGGCGATACAACTGGATGCCGACTCGGCCGCGGCTTTCAATAGGCGATTTGCACCAGCATCCGGGCGGTCTCGAACGGCGGTCGAGACGCGGCGTCAGATGCAGACGTTCAAAGAAGAGGGCTTGACCGAGTTGGCCCGGATGATCAGCCAGGGGCTGCGTTCGTGCGATCCGAAGATTCAGATCGGCCTGTACAGTTGGGGGGTCCATGTTGCCAGGGCACATCCGGTGGCGCAATGCTGGCCGGTCTGGGTGGGCAAGGGTTACATCGACATGGTGAGCCCCTCGGGCTACTGCTACGAGAAGAACTATGGGAAGGACTACCTGAAGGTCTTCGAACAGCGGATGCGCGATGCGATGAAGATCATGAAGGACATGGGGGCCGCGGACAAGCTCACGTTCACGCTGGGCGTCAAGACCAGTCACGGTCAGGTCGGCAGCGCCCGCGAGATCAACGACTACCTCGGTATTGCCCGAGAGGTGGGCATCCGCGGCGTAGCGGTGTTCACATGGGCGTCTCTTGAACCGTATCTCGACGATGTGTCCCGAGAGGGTTACCTCCGCCGCTTCGCGGAGTGAACTGCCGGGGTTCGGAAGAAGCATCCTCCGGATGCGGGCAGCAACCAGACAAGTGACGACAAGAAATGACAGCGACGGCGGCGTCGGCGGCGTTGCATAGCCGTGCAGAGCCGGTCAATATCGTTGGAGCGGTCGGGATCCGGCGTTGTGCCTGAATCTGCCGGCTGTAACGCGAGTTCATTGGAGAGGCCTGCCATGCTTGATCTGTGTGTGAGCCTGACGTTCGTGGTGCAGCTCGGATTGGCCGCGGCAACGTCGGGCCCGGCTTCCACAACCGATCCACGGGTGGCCCAACTCGCGTCAGAGGTCCGCACAAAGGGGTGGATCGTGTTCGGCGCGCCGACCCGCCGAGGAGATATGGACCTCTTCCTCATGCGACCGGACGGTTCCGAACGGAGGAGCATCACGGATACGCCGGGCTTCCATGAGGGTGCGCCCCGATTCTCGCGGGACGGACGCCATATGATCTTCCGTCGCTACTCCATGACGAAACCGGTTCACTACAACCGGTGGGGATTCCAGGGGCAGGTCATCATGGCCAAGGCCGACGGCACGGAGCAGGTGGCGATCTGCCAGGATGGAGAATTGCCCTGGGCCTCGTGGTCGCCGGACGGAAAGCAGTTTGCGTGTCTGACGATGAAAGGCATCGAGATCGTCGATGTGGCGTCTCGGCAGGTGGTCCGTCGCCTTCCGCGAAAGGGGATCTATCAGCAGCTCTATTGGTCTCCGGACGGGAAGTGGTTCTGCGGGGTCAGCAACGCCCTGGGCCAGGAGTGGACGGTCGTTCGGATGAACGCCGAGACGGGCGAGATCAACCCTGTCCGCAAGTTCGGCGAAGGCGGTCAGCATGAGCCCGGAGTGGCCGGACAGATGACGCCCGGCGGTTCGGAATGCACGCCGGACTGGTTCCCGGACTCGAAGCACATCATCTTTTCCCACCATCCGGGGAACAACAAGTCATGGACGCAGCTCTGGATGGCCGACGGCGACGGCAAGGCCTCGTCATTGCTCTATGGAGAGGACGGACGGCATATCTACGGCGGCACGCTGTCACCCGACGGCAAGTATGTGCTCTTCAGCCGGATGCTGCTGGATGCGGCCGGGGCCCTGTTAACCTCGACGCCCATGGGAGTGATGCGATTCGCCGATGCTCCGACGATCGGCGGAAGGAGTGAGGAGCTTCGAAAGACCCATCCGAATACCAAGGACGGTCCCGTGCTATCGATTCCGCTGGGATTCGAGCCTGATTGGACGTATGCGGAGGTATTTGGCGGGCGCTGAACCTAGTAGCCGTCGTACTGCCTCAGAGAACAGCTTGTGTCATCATCCCCCCCGGATTACTCTACTGCCCGGACAGCAGAGTAGGTCTGAACTATGGAGGATGGTGATCTCATGACCACGCGCAACAGTCTCCTGAGACAAACCGGGCATCGCGGTATCTTCGCGGCAGCAGGCCTTCTGGCGGGCATGCTTTCCGGCTGTGCCCAGATCGGCGGGCCGCAAGGGCTTCGGACGGAGTATCAGGTCAATCCCATCGGGATCGACGTCGTACAGCCTCGATTGTCGTGGGAGCTGAACGACACGCGACGAGGGGCGGTCCAGACCGCCTATCAGGTACTGGTGGCCGATTCGAAGGAGGCCCTCAAGTCCGACCGCGGTGATCTGTGGGATTCCGGCAAGGTTGCTTCCGATCAGTCGCACCTCGTGGCGTATGCGGGCACCCCGCTGGCCTCGAGGGCCCGTTGCTGGTGGAAGGTACGGGTGTGGGATCGCAACGGCCTGCCGTCGGGCTGGAGCCCCCCTGCCTACTGGACGGTCGGACTGCTTCGGGATGCCGACTGGACGGGCAAGTGGATTGGCCGCAATGAACCCGCCTCGGCGGAGCCCACACTGGATAAGGAACTCAAGACGGCCCAGTGGGTCTGGTTCCCCGAAGGGAACCCGGCGGCCAGTGCCCCGGTGGCCAAGCGATACTTCCGCCGTGTGATTGCGATTCCGGCGGATCGAAAGGTGATCCGCGCGTTCTCGTCGGTGGCGGCGGACAACAGCTATACGATCTTCGTGAACGGTCGCAAGGCGGGATCGGGCGGCAGCTATAGCACGGCCGACACCGCCATGATCACCAAGTTTCTGCGCCCGGGGAACAATGTCGTCGCCATCGAAGCCGCCAACGTGGGTGATTCACCGAACCCGGCCGGCCTGATCGGCGCCATTTCCATCGAGTTCGAGAAGGGCGACCCGATGGTGGTCGTCACCGATGGGCAGTGGCGGGTATCCGACAAAGAGGCGAAGGGCTGGAAAGGCGTCGACGCCCAGGCGACGGGCTGGAGCGAGGTCAAGCTGCTCGGCAAGTACGGCATCGAGCCCTGGAAGAACATCCAGGCTCAGCCCATTGAAGACCGCCGCCTGCCGGCCCGCTACCTCCGTCGCGAATTCACGACATGGCGAACCGTGCGGTATGCCACGGTGAGCCTCTGCGGACTGGGCTACTATGAGCTCTACCTGAACGGCAAGAAGATCGGCAACCACGTGCTCGACCCGGCGCTGACGGACTATACGAAGCGGATGCTGTACGTGACGTACGAGGTCACCGACCAGATCAAGAAGGGGCCAAACGCTATCGGCGTGATTCTCGGAAACGGGCGGTTCTTTGCCCCGCGTCTCGGCAATCCGATTGGGACCTCGACGTATGGCCGTCCCAAGCTGCTGCTCCAGATGCGGGTGACCTATGACGACGGCGGGACGCTCGACCTGGTGAGCGACGGGACGTGGAAGCTCACGACCGACGGACCGATCCGCGCCAACAACGATTACGACGGCGAGGAATACGACGCCCGCAAGGAGCCGATCGGGTGGACGAGTGCCGGCTTCAACGATTCCCAATGGGAAGCGGCCCAGGAGGTCAACGCCCCCGTTGGAAAGCTGGCCGCCCAGCGGATCGAACCGCATCGGGTGACACAAATCGTGAAGCCGATTTCGATCAAAGAGACGCAGCCTGGCGTCTACCTCTATGACATGGGTCAGAACCTGGTGGGCTGGCTGAAGCTGACGGTGAAGGGGCCGGCCGGCACGGTGGTCACTCTGCGCCACTCTGAGACACTGACGAAGGACGGGCAGGCCCTGTATCTGGCCAACATGCGATCCTGCAAGGTCACCGACACGTATACGCTCAAGGGGCAGGGCACGGAGGTCTACGAGCCTCGTTTTGCCTATCACGGCTTCCGATTCGTCGAACTGACCGGCTTCCCCGGCAAGCCCACGCTGTCGACGATCGAGGGGCACGCCGTGCATTCCGACCTCGAGCGAATGGGCAGCTTCGCCTGTTCCGATCCGACGATCATGCGGGTGTACCACAACATCATGTGGGGCATTCGGGGCAACCTGCGCAGCATACCCACCGACTGTCCGCAGCGCGATGAGCGCCAGGGTTGGCTGGGCGATATCGCCAATGAGGCCAAGCACGAGAGCTTCGAGTTCAACTCCTTCAACTTCTACACGAAGTGGCTTCAGGACATCGAGGAGGCCCAGGACGACAAGGGTAATCTGCCCGATGTGGCCCCCCGCTTCTGGACGATCTACTCGACGAACGTCACATGGCCCAGCGCGTACGTCATCATTCCGGAGTGGTTCCACGAGCAGTACGGGGATATTCAGCCGATTGCCGCCCACTACGCAAGCTGGTGCAAGTGGATGGAGTTCCTCAAGCAGTACATGAAGGACGACCTGATGCCGAAGGACACCTACGGCGACTGGTGCGTCCCGCCCGAGAAGCCGGAGCTGATCCACTCACAAGACCCGGCGCGTAAGACGGACCCCGTGCTCCTGGGGACTACGTACTACTATCACAACCTCTGCCTGCTGGCGAAGTACGCGACGATGCTCGGCAAGCCGGACGACGCCAAGAAATGGACCGAGATGGCCGAGCGGATGAAGGCGGCCTTCAACAAGAAGTACTTCCACGCCGACAAGGGCATCTACAGCAACGGAACCCAGACCTCCAGCGTTCTGCCGCTGGCCTTCGGCATGGTGCCGGAGGAACACCGTCAGAAGGTTTTCGAGAATCTGGTCGACAACATCATGGTCAAGTGCAAGGGCCACATCGCCACCGGATTGATCGGTGGGCAGTGGCTGATGCGGGTTCTGTCGGACAACGGCCGGCCGGACATCGCGCTGAAGCTTGCCCAGGAGCGTTCGTATCCGAGTTGGGGCTACATGGCCGACCACGGCGCCACGACGATCTGGGAGCTGTGGAACGGCGACACGGCCGACCCCGCGATGAACTCGCACAACCACCTGATGCTCGTCGGCGACCTGGGCATCTGGCTGTATGAGTATGTTGCGGGCATTCGTTCATGCCCGAAATCTCCGGCCTTCAAGCGGATGCGGATCCGCCCGATGCCGACGGGCGACCTGACATGGGCCAAGGCCCAGCACCACAGCCCGCACGGCTGGGTCCGCAGCGAGTGGCATCTGACGAAGGATGGTCTGACGCTGAACGTGACGATTCCGGCGAACACGACGGCCGAGGTGCATGTGCCGACACTCGGCAAGCAGGACGCGACGATCACCGAAAGCGGTGTGAAGGTCGTGTCGAACGGCCAGGCCGTGAAGGCTGCCGATGGGGTGAAGTTCGTGCGTATCGACAAGGCAGCGGCAGTGTTCGACGTGGGCGCGGGGAGCTACAAGTTCGTGATGCGCGGGAAGTAAGGGGGGCGAGACGGCCTGCCACATGGAAGACCGCAGACCGCGGGGCTCCTGAGAGTCCGTCGCTGGGGGCGTCGAACGGCCGGTTCGTCGTACAAGAACGGCGAAAAGCCTATAATGGATCCGTTGCTTCGAATCAAACGTCTCGTGCTGGAAGGTCGGGTTCGTTACACGAAGAAGGCCTTGACTGAAATGGAGGCCGATATCCTCACCCGTGCTGAGGTTTACGAATCGGTCCTGAACGCCCAGACAATATACAAGACCCTGCGGTCCCGGAGCAGGTGGCGTGAGTACCCCGGGGAGAAACTCTATGTCATCAAGAGCTTCAGTTACGGCGGCACATTCATCTACACGAAAGGGGCGATCCGTAAGGAAGCGAAACGCGAGGTCTTCTACATCCTCGTCTCCGCGAAGCTGGCAACCCACGAAGATTGAGTTGCCTCCTCTGACCCGGTGCTGCATGTGTGGTTCTCGCCGCATCAAGCGTCAGGCAGTCGTTGTGCGTCTCAAAAACGGACATAGAGTCCCTGGTGTCGTGGCGGATGTCTGCCTCACTTGTGGCGAAGAGTACTACGATCCTGCGGCAATGGACAAGATCGAAGCCGCCCGATCAAGAGCCCAACACAGATAACCGGGGTCTGAGAGTCTCAGGGGAGACGCGGAGCACCTTCTTCAGCCCTGGAGCCCTGACAAACGGTTCCTTTGGTCCATCACCACTCTCATGAGCGCAAACGTCGAGGCACGTCACAACTGAGAATTCCCCTCTGGGTCCGAGCGGCTTCGCCTAGAGCGGTTGCCAGAAGTCATTTCCGAATGGCACAGGTGATTTGATTGGCCTC
>CAYUQT010000098.1:0-23857 GCA_964446835.1 uncultured Planctomycetales bacterium
TCAAAATCCCGTGAGCCAAAAGCTCGTGTGGGTTCGAGTCCCACCTTCGGCAATATCCCTGTAGCCCCGTGTCCATTTGAACACTCTTCCCGCTGCGTCCTCGATCCCTTGCCATCCTGTCGGCCTCAGCAAGACCATCGACCACGCCCGCGCGAAGTCGCAAGATGTCCGGAGTCTTTGATCCTCCCCAATTCTTGCAGGGTAGATCCCGTTCCTCTTGACCACGTCGCCCTCTCTCAGGTTCACCCCCCCTCGGCGCCAGCCCATGGTAATCAACGAGAAGACACCTAACGAGCGGGAAGGCATGCCGCCAATTCGTCCTCGGTTTCCTGAATGCGTTCGGCGGCGGCCTCGTCCTTGTCCTCTGGCTCGCGGAGCCAGTTGACGATGTCATCCTCGGTCGGAGGGGGCAGAATACTCTCCGCCAGGCGGAACGTTTTGCCGCATATCAGGCATCGCGCCCGGTGTCCGGCAGCCTTGACCGACACGTTGTAGGCCCTGCGACAATTCGGGCAGACATATGTGATTTTTTGAGGTGTCATTGTCCACCGCCTTTCCCGTTCGGACAGAATGCCGGGAGGGTCCTTCACCCCGCCTGGATTCTGGCTGGCCGTTGGCGTTCTGCCTCGGCACGATAATAGACAGCACAAAAATATTAACGTTAGTGAAATAATATACGTGCGACAAGGAACTTTGAGAACCAACGGCTTGCGAATCGCTCAGCGTCCAAACAAGATAGACCTCTCAGTCAATCGAGCTGACAGGCTTTCAAGAGTCAAGGCCGTCCTGTCTGTTCACAGTAGAGGAAGTCCGTCATGCAGGGCACGGCCTCCCCGCGCTAATTAAACTGCAAACCAAAGATCTTGGCTTCGTTCAACTGAAGTCTCAGTGTGATCGGCCGGCCCTTGTCGACGCCCAGGTCGCCACCGCCCCTCCACGACACCGGCGTCCAGTGCTGATCGCCCACAATCGGATTGCAGTCCTCCATCGCCCGCCCCGAGACCCCACGAACCTCGACCTTCACCCACCCCGTCCTCTGCGTCAAAACATTCACCTTCAGCGTCCGACCGGGCGACATCAGGGGGATCATTGTGAACTCGCCCTGTTCGTCGGCCTCCACCGCCACCATCCGCCCCTTCGGCCAGACGGCATAGCCCTCGGCACCCTTGCGCTGTCCGCGCGGGTACTTGTGCGGAACGTTATGGCCGACGTAGGGAAGGGCCCAGCCGCCATCAGGTAGCTCGATCAACTCCGGGTTGGCCCAGATGCACCCGCCGTCCCATTGTCCGAAGGGCCCGGTGTTCAGCAAGTCTCCGCCGGGCACCCAATGCCAGGTTTTGCCGTCGTGGCTGGAAGCCATGGCGATTCGTGTCGTGTCGTCGATCGAGGCGTTCCAGATCGTGGGGAACATCAGATGATGATCGGGTGCTCCGGGCACGGTCGTCCGGCAGTTGGTGTACAGGGCCTCCGAAGGAAGCATGTCGGGTGTCGGTTCGAGGATCATCTCCGAGGGCCGGAATCGGCGAAAATCGTCCGATTCGCTTCGCCCGATCGCCCGACGTCCCACGCCCGTCCAACAATTTCGGATATTGGGTTCGAGCCGATCCGTCCGCGGTCCGAGCGACCAGTAACGCGTGTAGATGACGTATTTCCGAAGGACCTGATCGTAGTAGGCCGTGTTCAACGTGTCGCAGTATTCCACAACCAGCGGATCGGGCAGCGTGGTCCAGTGTATTCCGTCGGCCGACGTGCTTCCCCGAAGGCAGGTCACCTGATCCTTCTCACCAAGCAGAAACAGGGCCCGAGGTTCCCAATCGTCCGGGCGTTTCTGACGAAAGGCGTCGAATTCCGCCCGTGTGATGTGACCCACCCAGATTGCCTTGAACCGATCGGCCGGCAGTGCCGACCGATCGACAAACACATGATGCACGCCATCTTCATGCAACGAGTCGCAGACCAGTCGGGCCTTCTTCTCCCAGTGAATCCCGTCCTTCGACTCGCAGTACTCGTCCGATGTCCACCCCTTGTATGTCCCGCCGTCCTTCAGGATGGTTCGGTACGGCCGGTCGATCGGTCCGATGATCCGAGGCTTCTGGGCCCTGAGGCGAATGCCGCGAGGCGCGTTGATACCGATGTGAACGGCGTCGAAGAGGCCCTCATTGCCGTGAACGTAGACGCTCTTGCCCTCCTTGTTACGCCAGTCGAGGTCTCCAGGCTGAACATAGTACCAATTGGTGAAGACGACCCTCTTGCCCGCCAGTTCGTACGGTTCTCCCTGCACGAGTCGCGAGGTCTTGATGTCGCCGATGACCTTCCGCTGAGTGGCGGGACCTTCGGCGGATGTTGGAATCGCTGCGACCGTCAGGGCCAGAATGCCGGCACACACCCGGACGGCTGCCGTCCCTCCCATGGCTTCACGATTGAGTGTGCGGGAATGGTACATCATGATGTGGCTCCCGGAATCCCCTGTGGGATTACGTTCGGCCCTTCGCGAATCCACTCCGATCCCGCCGGCCCCGCCTGACTATCCTTTGAAGCCGCTGATGATGTCCGCCAGCAGCTTCTTGCGGCGTGCGTCGAAGGCGACCGGCGGCCTTGCCGCACAGGCCAGAACCTTGTCCCGGGCGAGTTGGTAGGTGTCCTTGGCACCCGCCGTCTCCCACGCTGCGCGGGGGCCCCTGACCGACACGCGGGTGTCGAGATACTCATCACTCCGTAGCCAGTTCATGGTGTGGTCGGTCATGAGATAGCTGGGACCGTGAGGACCGATCTGCCGGATCAGATCGGCGGCGATGGTGTCGGCATCAACCCGCAGACCTGCGGCGATGCGACGGGACATGGCGCAAATCTCCTCGTCCATGATGAGCTGCTCGTGGCTGCACGTCATGCCGGTGGCGAACATGCCGCAGTTGACGATCAGATCGTTGCCGGCGCCGACGGCGCAGAACGTACTGTAGGTCTTCTCCCAGGCATTCTGCTCGTCGTGGGCGTGGTTGTCCGAGTTGGGTGCAGTGGTGTGCGACGGCACCCGATAGAACCGGGCGAGCTGCGCGCCGGCGATCCGGCAGATGCTCGTCTCGGTCGATCCGACCAGCGCAGCAACCGATCGCATATCGCTGGTGGTCCACGAGTTGGCGTACAGAACCTTCGTGCCGGGGCGAAGCATCTGGATCATCGCCAGCCCCGACAGACACTCGGCGTTGTTGACGGTCAGCAGGCCTGCGAGCGTATACGGGGCAGACATACCCGCGTTGGGCTCGGGCAGAATCGCCAGCGGCACACCGGTCGGCACCGTGTCGAGAACCGCATCGAGCACGTCGTGCTCCCAGAACAGCGGGGCGGTCGGTGAGAGTTGGCTGATGCCATACACCTGTGTCTGAAGATCACCCGGGAAAACCGCGCGAAGCATATCGATAACCGCATTGTTGACGGCTGATCGATCCGTCGAGAAGAAGAGCGGCTTGCGGCTGTTCTCAATCACCGCCCGAACGCCATAGAGCAGCGTAGCCCCCGGCTCCGGCACGTCCTGCGGCATCACGGGGATGCCGATCATGTCGATCGCAGGCAGGTCCTCGCAAAGCCGCGAGAAGAGTTCGACGTCGGCCACCTTCGACGGGCGGGTCTTGCCCGTCTGCGAGTCGACCCAGAAGACGGCATTGTGTCCGCCGGCGAACTTCGTCCGCCCGTCGCCCAGCTCGTAGAGCGGCTTGCCCTCGCGATCGAAGACCTCGAACCGCGGCGGAATCGTCGCCAAGGCGTCTTCGATGCAGCTTCGAGTGAAGCGCACCACGGGACGGTCGGCCTGCACCGACAGGCCCCGCGATCGGAGAAAGTCCAGCATGCGAGGGCTGTTGATCTCGACGCCACACTCGGCCAGGATGTCGAGCGTCGCCTGGTGAATCTGCCGAAGGTCGTCATCCGATAGAACGGCGAACGGTGCGAGTCTCATGGAATAGCTCCTGGTGTCAGGGGGCCGCGAAACCGCCGCCGACCACACGGAGCAACCGTGTTTCGGTCCGGATCGAGCCGGCGGCCCTACTGAGCAAACGCCAAAGCATACGCCTTGGCGGCCTTAAGCTCCAGTCGCACACGAACCGTTCGACCCACCCAGGGGCTCAGGTCTCGCCCACCCTGCCAGCGGAGGCCCGCATCGGTAACATTGGTCGTGATCGGCTGCGACCGCTCGACCGAAAGGCCGTCGTCGCCCTCAATGCCGACTCGAAGCGACCCGCCTTCGGCATCGGCCGAAACTACAAGCTGTTTGCCCGTACAGAGAATCGGCGCGGTGATCACGGTGCCCGCCGTTTCAGGTCGGCTCGGCTCGTACCCGGCAAAGCCGTCCGGCCGAAGCCTGGCCAGACAGAAGAAGCCGTCCCGCCAGGTCGTATGAGGCCCGTTGCTGCCACCGTAGTAAAGGCGGATCTCGCCCGGACGGACGATCGGACAGGCCGCCGCGTAGATGCAGCCGCTGTCATAGCTGCTCGCCGCCCCGCGTGGAATCATCGGCGTGCCCGGACAGACGCGTTCCCATCGCACGGTGTCGGGGCTCCACGCCAATTCGCAGTCGACCAGGTCGGTCTTCGTGTCGAGCAGCATGACCAAACCAAGATACACGTTGGCATATCGAAACACGGGCATCGCGTAGGTCTGCCGATGGGGATCGGCCGGCAGCCGGTGCATGACATCGACGGCCTTGGTCCACTTCAGGAAGTCCTCGCTCTCGCACCGGCCGACCAGCCGGCCGTCCTGTTTGCTCCACATCCGCGTGATACCGACAAACTTGCCCAGTTCCGCCGCCCAGAAGGCATTGTTGTGCGTGTCGCCGGCGGAGCCGATCTCGGGGCACGAAGCCAGCCTCGACCATCGCAGCCCGTCGGCGGAGAACGCAACGGCCATGTCGCCCGGCTCGCCCGACTTGGTAAACATCTTGTATCGCCGGGCGGAATTCTGATCGCGAGCATCCCTGAATACACCCGCCCCGTGGGGGCCGCGCAAGACAAGGTTGTTGGCCTTCGAGCCGTTGAACTCGACCAGTCCCAGGTCAGGCTTCTCCCAGGTGATGCCGTCGGACGAGACCGCATAGCACACGCCCATCTCGCGATGGTTCGGCGTGACCTTGATGTAATTCCGCCCGGACCGCTGGTCGCGCGGAACGCCGGTCGTCCGTTCGTCGATGATGAACGGACTGTACCAGCACTTGTAGAGCCCTTCGCCCTCGTCATGGAGCACGTTGGCGTAAAGGTTGTCGAATCGCGGCTCCCAGGGCCTGTCTTCTTGGAACAGCGGGCGACAGGGATCCTTGGTCACGCGGCCAGGCGTCAGCCGAACGTTCTCGGTGCGGTCGATGACACGATCATCGAGCAGAAGATGCTTCTGCAACACGATAGTCCCGCGCGCCGGCGATGGACTCGGCTCTATCGGTACGGGCTGTGATGCCCCTGCGTCCGGCTTGGCGGTGAGCCAATCCAGCGTGAATCTCGCCAGAGTGATCGTCTCATAAGCGTGCCTCTGCCCCCGCTCGTACAGACACGCGATCGTCCCATCCGGTAAGACACACAGATCGGAGTAGGCCGACAGACCGGCATAGAGCGACTTGCCGGCGTCCCATGTCGTACAATCATCGCGGGTGATTCGCACCGTCATCTTCTTGCGTTGGGTGGAAGCCGGGTTGGAGAACAGGATGGGTTGGGGGCCCTCCGTTCGCGGCCCCTGGTATCGCACGATGCTCCCCTGGCACGTCGGTTCGACAAGGGCGGGGTCGAGCGTTACGGGCGACCACGTCTGGCCGCCGTCGCGACTTCGGGCAACGGCGCGGCGGTTCTTCTTGTGATAGCTTCGCATGTTCAGGCAAACCGACCCGTCGCTGCATTCAACGGCCGAACACTCGTCGGTGTGCTCGCCGGGCGATCCACCGACCTTCCAGGTCGCTCCATGATCGTCGCTGTAAATGACATGCGAGAACATGATTCCGGGCTTCGACGTCTCGCGATGGTCGCTGGGGATGAGCAACCGCCCGCTGCGAAGCTGGATGCCGTGCACCGGCCCCGTGGCATACCAGGTCCATCCGGCGGGCTTGACCTGAGCGGTGATCTCGACGGCAGGGACCCAGGTCTTGCCATCATCGGTGCTCTGAGTGACGAACACCTCGCGGTTGTCCCGGCAGAAGGGTAGCCAGACCGTGCCGGTCGTGCGATCCACGACCGGGCAGGGGTTGCCGATCGTGTGATTCGCGTCGTCCCAGACGATCTCTTGCGGCGACCACGTCTTGCCGCCGTCATGACTGCGTTTGACCAGAAGGTCGATGTCGCCATGATCGGCAAGGCTGTTCTTCCGTCCCTCGCAGAAGGCCAGCAGTGTGCCCCGAACCGTCACTACGATCGCCGGAATGCGATAGGAGTGATAGCCGTCCTGGCCGGCAACGAAGAGCGCCGTCTGAACAGGAAGTCGATCGGGAGTCCCGGACAGGCAAACCGAAGCCATGCCGACGAGGAACAGCAGTGCCTTCATCGCATACCTCCTTGGGCAGCGCAGACGATCGGGGCTTGATGCTCGGTGGGCATACCGTCACACCGCCGGCAGCCGGTAAGTGGAGAGCCCATGCCCTCATGCGGAGTCCGATACGTCCTCCTTCAGGTAGCGGCTGTCGAAGGTCAGCCCTTCGAGTTGCTTGGGATTAGGCGGCGCCATCAGCAGACTGGTCACCCATCCCACCGTCATGGTGATCACACAACCGATCATGGCATACCACAGGAACGAAACCTTGGTCGTAAACGCCACAAAGATCAACACGGCGAAGCCGGCCACCCAGCCGATCACGGCCCCCTTGGCGTTGGCCCGTTTGGTCATCATGCCCAGGAGAAACAGCCCCAGCAGTGGACCGCCCACCAACCCTATGGCCGCATTGCTGGCCTCCAACAGCGTGCCCAGCTTCTGCACCACGAACGCCAGCAGAATCACCAGACCGCCGTAAGCCACCGTCAGATATCGGGCCAACTGAACCTGTCGCTCGGGCTCGACATTGGGACGCCACAGCCGCTGGTAGAAATCCACCAACGTGGCCGTGGTCAGAGCGTTGATCCCTGACGAAATCACCGACATGCTCGCCGAGAAGATAGCGGCGATCAGGATCCCCGGCATGCCCATGGGTAACTCATTCACGACGAAATAGGGCAGGATCTGGTCGACCTTGTTGATCAGGCCGAGAGCCCATGGGTCGGGATGTGACCGGTAGAACGCATAGAGAACCACGCCGGAGAAGTAGAACACGACCAGGACGGGTAGTGTCAGCGCCAGCTTGAGCCACAGCGAACGTTGCGAGGACTTGAGACTGGTGGCCGTCATGTACCGCTGCACCGAGACCTGGTCGGTCGCCATCTGGACCAGGTTCATGAAGGCACCCCCGATGATGAGCCCCCAGAACGTCACGCGGACGGTCGGGTCCATGCTGAAGTCCACCGTGAACTTGCCCCCTTCCAACCCGGCTTGATACACGCCGACCACCCCACCGGGCGTCTTGGCAATCGCCGTGATGAAGATGACGATCTGCCCACCAATCAGGACGAAGAACTGGATGACGTCGATCCAGATGACGGCGGTCATGCCGCCGACGGTGGTGAAGAGCGTGGTGATCACACCGGTGGTGATAATGGTAAACCAGAGAGGCATCCCGGTGACCTGCTGAAGGGCCAAG
The DNA here is from genome assembly GCA_964446835.1 of uncultured Planctomycetales bacterium. GTDB lineage: Bacteria > Planctomycetota > Phycisphaerae > UBA1845 > JAFGLZ01 > CAYUQT01. Next base: position 7,691 of record CAYUQT010000098.1, read on the forward strand.
GCCGGGGCATAGGCCGCCAAGGCCAGCCAGAGCAGGACCCTCATGACAAATGCCAACGATGACAGCGTCCGCACGCCGACGGAGAAGCGTTCCTCAAGATACTGGTAGGCGGTGTAGAACTTCGTGCGATAGAAGAAGGGAAGGAAGACCACCGTGGTGATCGGCGTCGAGATGAAGAACGCAAAGCCGATCAGGAAGAACGACAAATCATGGGCGTACACCTCGCTGGGCGCCCCCAGATAGCTGATGCCGGAGAAGAGCGCGGCGATGACGGATATCGCCACGATGATGAATCCCATGCTCCTGCCGGCCAGCAGGTACTCCTTGATGTTTCGTTGTTTCTTGAAGAAGATCGTGCTGATCAGCACCGTGCCGATCAGATACCCGCCGAAGATCACATAATCGAGCCAGGAGAATCCGGTCACGCAATGCCCCTTCCGTCAGATGCTGGGAGACGGACCATTCCGCCGGTATCCGCCCGCGTAGGGTAGCGGCGGAGGAATCATGGGTCCAGCCGCCCGCTGTACAGCCTGCACGGCTTGAGGGTGCAATTGTCTTATGATATTCTTATTATGCCCACGCGGCCTCGTGTCCAACCTGCGGCAGCACCAAGCGCCCAGAACGGATCAAACGTCAACCGGAGGAACACCACGATGAACACGAAAATACACTTGGCAACCCTCTCGATGCTCGGTCTGACATCCGCTCTCTGGGGCGAACCACCGGCGCCAACCCCCGACGAAATGGCCGAAGCGCAGCGATGGGCCGCGAAATTCGACGGAAGCAAAGACTCGGAACCCTGCTTCTCATTCCGCTACGGCGGCAAGGCCTCCGCCGAGTGGCTCAAGACCTGCAAGCAACAGCGAACACGCCGGCAACTCGACACCCGAAGAACCGAGCACACGCTCACTTTCGCCGACCCGAAAACCGGCATGGTCCTCCGCTGGGTGGCCGTTGCATATGCCGATTTCCCCGTCGTCGAATGGACCGCATACCTCAAGAACACCGGGCAGCAGAGCACGCCCCTCGTGGAAGACCTCCTGGGCATGGACGTCTCCTTCCCCGCTTCCGACCGCGGTGACTTCGTGCTCCGCGGCAGCAAGGGCGACCACAATGTGGCCGACAGCTACGCGCCATACGAAGTCACGCTCTGGACGAACACCACCAGAACCTTCGCACCCGTCGGCGGACGCCCCTGTGACACCGCCTTCCCCTACTTCAACCTCGGCATGCCCGATGGCGGCGGCATGGTGATGGCCATCGGCTGGCCTGGACAGTGGTCAACTACATTCACCCACCGCGCCGGACGCGGCGTCCAGGTCACCGCCGGACAGGAACTGACCCGCCTGTATCTCAAACCAGGCGAGGAGATCCGCACCCCCCTCATCGCCCTGCTGTTCTGGAAGGGAACCGACGTCGCACGGTCACAAAATCTCTGGCGGCGATGGATGCTCGCCCACAACCTGCCGAAACCTGAAGGCAAGCCGCTCCGCCCGCTGTTGACCTTCTGCGACTATGGCTTCTTCGGATGGGCACGCAACACCGAGGCAGGCGAGAAAACCTTCATCGACGAGTTGACCAGACAGGGTATTCAGTTGGACTACTGGTGGGTCGATGCCGGCTGGTTCCCCGGCGGACAAGGCCAATGGACCGTCGCCAAAGACCGCTTCCCCAACGGCCTGAAGGCCATCAGCGACTACGTCCACGCCCGCAAGATGGGCCTCATCGTCTGGTTCGAACCCGAGTCGGCCTATCCCTGGAGCCTGACCGCCAAGAGCAATCCCCAGGCGATGCTCAACAACATAGTGCCCGAAACGTTCGGCCTGCAGTTGCTCTACCTGGGTGATCCCAAGGCCCGCCAGTGGATGACCGACCACGTCGATCGCCTGATCCGCGAGGAAGGCATCGATCTCTACCGCCAGGATTTCAACCTGGGCCCGCTGGGCTACTGGAGAAGCAGCGACGAACCCAACCGTCTCGGCCTCCACGAAAACATGCACGTGCAGGGCTATCTGGCCTTCTGGGACGAACTGCTCCGCCGTCACCCCGGCATGCTCATCGACTCCTGTGCGGGCGGCGGGCGGCGCAACGACCTGGAAACGCTCCGTCGCTCGGTCCCCCTCCTCCGAAGCGACTACCAGCACTTCGAGGGCGATCCGCAGTGGGCCACCGGCAACCAGGGGCACACCTATGGCATCGCCTCCTGGTTCCCGTACTTCGGCGAAGGGGTCTACTACAATCCCCAGCACTTCATCTACTCGGTCCGCAGCTACATGACGCCCGCGTTTGCCGTTGTCTTCGATGTCCGCAAGAACCAGATGGATTGGGACCTCTATCGCCGCCTCATCGCCCAGTGGCGCCACGTGGCGGACTGTTACCTGGGTGATTACTACCCCCTCACACCCTACAGCCTCGACGAAAGGTGTTGGATGGCCTGGCAGTTCGACCGGCCCGAGCAGGGCGACGGCATGATCCAGGCCTTCCGCCGAAAGAACGCCGCCTCGAACTCGCTGCAGGTCAAGCTCCAGGGCCTGCAACCGGACGCCACCTACGCTGTAACCAATCTCGACGTGACTGGTACGACTGAGCTGACCGGACGCGAGCTGATCGACCGCGGCATTCCGATTGCCATCGCGGAACCGCCCGGCTCGGCGGTGCTGCACTACCGGAAGAAGCCCTAGAATCGGGTTCGGCAGCCGGACGGCCAGAAAGAGGGATGTGGGCTTCCCATCGCCCAGCCGCATCGGATGTCTATCAAGGAATCGCATCCCCTCTTGAAATCCGGACCGCTTTCGGGTCATGATCCGGCCAGCAAACCCAGGGAGAACGAGACATGTCAAGGATAACTCGCAGATCGTTTCTTCACCATGCGGCCTCTGCAGGGGCGATCTTGGCAGCACCCGGCGTGGGTCGAAGCAGAACCTTCGGCAACGTTCGAGGGGCGAATGAGACAATCGGCGTGGCCGTGGTCGGGCTGCGCGGGCGCGGCCAGAGCCATCTTCAGATGACGGGGGCAACAAAGGGATTGCGACTGGTTGCCTTGTGCGACGTGGATCCGGCCGTCCTTGCCGAGAACGTTCGCAAGGCGGAGGGGCGAGGCCAAAAGGTCACCGGTCATACCGACGTCCGGAAGCTGCTGGAACTCAAGGACGTCGACGCCGTCACGATCGCCACGCCCAACCACTGGCATTCCCTGATAGGCATCTGGGCCTGTCAGGCGGGCAAAGATGTCTACTGCGAGAAGCCGATTTCGCATCACCTCTGGGAGGGACGGATGCTGGTCGAGGCCGCTCGCAAGCATGGCCGCATCGTACAGACCGGCACGCAGGCGAGGGCGAATCCTGACGTGGCGGAAGCACTCACCTGGCTCCGGGCGGGCAACTTGGGCGCGATCCGATATGCCCATGGGATGTGTTACAAGCCACGGATGTCCATCGGCAAGGTCGGCCGGGGTGAGATCCCCCCGGGGTTGGACTATGACCTCTGGACCGGCCCGGCGCCGCTCACACCGCTCGCCCGCAAGAACCTCCACTACGATTGGCACTGGATCTACAACTACGGCAACGGCGACCTCGGCAACCAGGGCGTCCACGAGATGGACCTGGCCCGCTGGTTCCTCGGCCACAAGACGCTCTCGAAGCGCGCGATGAGCATCGGCGCTCGCCTGGGCTATGATGACGACGGCCAAACGCCCAACACCCAGTTGGTCTGGCACGTGTTCGACGGTCCGCCGCTGCTGTTCGAGGTCCGCGGGCTGCCGAAGTCGAAGGAATACCAAGCCAAACCGGAACAGTGGTCGAACAACATGGATGCCCCGATGGGCTTCCGCGGTGGCCGGACGATCGGCGTGGCCGTCGTATGTGAGGGCGGCCGGTTGATCATCGACGACGGCGGGCAGGCGCTGACGGCGATCGATCCTCAGGGCAAGGTCGTCAAGCGGTTCGAGAAGAAGGATCCCAAGCGGGGAGTCGGTTGGACCAAAGGAGACAGCTACATCTTCGAGAACTGGCATGCAGCCATACGGTCGCGCAAGCCGGCGGAACTGGCCGCGGAGATCCTGGAAGGGCATCTCTCGGCCGGTTTGTGCCACACGGGCATGATCTCGCACCGGCTGGGTCGCAGCGCCAGACCCGAGGAGATCGCCGAGCAGGTCAAGGCCGATCGCCTCGCCTCGGAACACTTCGCCGGCATGAAGGAACACCTGGAGCGCAACGGCGTCGATCTGTCCAGGCAGGTGCTTTCGCTGGGGCCCTCATTGGCATTCGATCCGGTTCGCGAACGATTCATCGACAACGACGCGGCCAATCGATTGCTCCGCCGCACGGACCGCAAGCCGTTTGTCGTTCCGGAGCTAGCATGAAGGCGGCTTGCCGGGCGATTCTCCCCCCGACGGTCCATGCCGCGCAATCGACACATCGCCCCGAGACCACGCAACCCGAAGGCCGCCCTGCCCGGGCAACCGCACAATCTCTCCTTGTCCACCGCCGCGGTTGCGGTATGCTTTCCGCCCTGGAGAGTTGACTATGGCCCAAGACGTCGTTCCCCCAAAGCCCCAACACCCCCGATATGCCACGGCCCTGCTGATGGTCATCGTGTTCATCTGCGGCTTCGCATTGATGTCGCTCGAGATGCTCGGGGCACGGATGCTGAACCCCTTCTTCGGCAGCAGCATCTACGTCTGGGGCAGCGTCATCAGCATCTTCCTGCTGGCGCTCTCCGTGGGATATTGGGTCGGTGGGTGGCTGTCGACGCACTGGCCTAAGGCCGGGGTCCTGGCCACCGTCATATTCCTGGCGGGCGTCGGTTTCGCCCTGGTCCCGGTTCTGTCCGACACCGTCAACAACCGTGTGTTCGACCTTCAATTGGACGAGCGATGGGGGGCACTGCTATCGGCCACCCTCCTGTTCCTGCTGCCGAGCCTCCTGCTGGGCATCGTATCGCCCTTCTCGGTCCGGCTCGGCACGCGCGACGTCTCGAGGGCCGGCGCCAGCGCCGGTGCCCTCTACGCGGTCAGCACCCTGGGCAGTTTCCTGGGGTGTATCATGACATCGTTCTACTTCGTACTCTGGTGGTCGGTACCCGTGATCCTGTGGATCATGGGCGGCACGCTGGTTGCAGCGGCCGTGGTGTGCTGGCTGATGCCGCAGCGGAAGGAAGCGACTCAATAGGTCCGTAGCCAAATCGGAGGAAACGATGAAACGGACTCCATGGACCCTGCTGTTGCTGATGGGACTCGCAATGGGAATAGCCCTCTTCCTGATGCGAGGCAAGTCCTGTCGGGCCGAAACGCTGGTCGAAACCGAAAGCCTCTATCACCACATCATCGTCGAGAGCGACGGCTCGATCCACCGCCTGCTCTTCCGCCGCCGCGGCGTCGACGAAAGCGAGTCCGCCGTCGATGTGGCCCATCCGCTCAAACCTCAGATGCGATACCTCGAAGCGATGTTCAGCGGTCTGCTCTTCTGCGACCAGCCGAAGGACATCCTGGTCATCGGCCTGGGCGGCGGAACACTCAGCCGGATGTACGCCCACTACTTCGATCAGGCCACCGTCACCAGCGTCGAGCTCGATCAGACCGTCTACGACCTGGCGAGAAAGCACTTCCTCTTTCAGGACGGCGCGCGAACCCCTGTGGTCGTCCGCGACGGAAGGGTGTACGTCAAACGGACGCTCAAGGAAGACAAGCCGCGATTCGACATGATCATGCTCGATGCCTACCGCGGCGGCTTCATCCCCTTCCACCTGACGACCAAGGAGTTCCTCATCGAGTGCCAGAAGCTGCTCAAGCCCAGTGGGCTGATCGTGTGCAACCTCCGCACCGACATCGACACCTACGACTACCAGCGGCGAACGATGAAGGCCGTCTTCCCCTCGTGCTATGCCTTCCGTGGGGGCGGCAACATGATCGTCTGCGCCCTGAACACCAAGACCGACGTCACCGACGAGGATCTCTTCAAGCGAGCCTCCGCACTGCAACAGAAGCACCGATTCGAGTTCGACCTGATCAAGGTGGCCGAGAATCGCGAAAGCCAGCCCGGCTATACTGAAAAGGGCGACATACTGACCGACGACTATGCCCCCGTGAACATCCAGCGACGCAAGTGACGCACAACCGGCAGAGAACGATGTCACCCGAAGTCGTCTTCACTCCGTGCCGAACCAGTACGAGTACAGCTTGGCGCCCTTGGCCGTGATCTTCAGACGCACTGACGTATCCGCTGCCGGGGCCTTTCCAGTCCACGACACCGCCGCCCGCATCTGATCGCCCTTGATCGGCTGCGATTCCGCGAGCACCTTGCCCGCCGGATCGACCATCGCCACGCGAACCTCGCCCTTCTCGGCGTCAACATTCAGATACAACTTGCCGGACGGCAGGACGAACGTCTTGGTCAGCAGCGTCCCCGGCGCATCGCCCGCGTCAAGCGAGACGAAGCCGTCGCGCCGCAGCGTGACCAAGCCGATAGCCGGCGAGAATTTGCGGACCGGGTTGGGGAACTTGGCGCACCGGTGCGGTCCGTTGACCATCGAGTAGTACAGATAGAGCTTCTCGCCACGTACGATGAACCGACCCACCACACGCGACATGCCGTCGTCGCGAATGCCCTCCGGGGCGTTCGGCAGAAACGTCTGCCGGTCGGCCACCCGCTGCCAGGCCATCCCGTCGCGGCTCACCGCCAGTTGCGTATCGATCCTCGCGTCACCGCCCTCGCGATACATCCAGAACATGCCGAGGTACAACCCCTCGTACATATCGGTCGGCATACCATAGATCTGTCCGCCCGGCCCGTCCTGAGCGTCGGCGCTGAGCACCAGCTTCGGATCGCTCCACCGAAGGCCATCTGCGCTCTCTGAGCGGGCCACTACCCGTCCAAGACCGAACCGGCCGAAGGCTACATATCGCCAGAGCCGCGGGTCGTACACGATTGACTGCGTGGTGTCGCTGCCCTGCGGCAAGACGGGTCCGTGTGTCTTCCAGCGAAGGCCATCGGGCGAGAACGCCACCCACAACCCGCCGGCCAGTTGCTGCGGTTTCAGTCCGGAAGGCTCTTTCGGCACCCGAGCCGCCTTCTCGTCCACACCGTTCGGATCGTCGGGCGGAGACACGCGTCGATCCCAGAAGAAGGCCTTCCACCGTCGCTGCGGATCGGCGTCGCGCGGATCAAACAACACCGAAACGCCTTCCGGATTGTCGATGCCGATGTCCACGAGGTTGTTCTTGGTCGACCCCTCGAAGCTCAGTTGGTTGAGCAACGGCTTCTCCCACCGGATGCCGTCCGCCGACTCGGCATACGCCACGAGCGTGCAGTTCGTCACGCGGCGGAACCCGCCCACCTCCACCCATTTGCGACCCGAAGGCTGCGGACCCGGCGTCGAGAGATACCACAGTCGGAACTTCCCCTTCTGCTCGTCGAAGACGGCCGTCCCATACACCGAACAAGATTGCTTCTCCCACGCGTTCTCGCCGAACACCACCGGATTGCCCGGATGTCGAACCGGCTGATGAACCGTCCGCTTGAGCCCCTCCATCTTCTCGATGCCGGCGTCGTCGAGAAGAAGCTGCCGATACGCCGGTTGTTTCGCACCTTCCTCAGCCCAAGCCGCCGCAGCCTGCACGGACACCAGACACACCCACGAAATACCAAGAATCCGGGTCATCGCTCGTCGGATGCACCTCATCGTGATCTCCTCATCCCCCGATCAAGGTTGAAGGTCTCGACGTTCTCGTTCAGAACTTCTCGCCCAGCAGCGCCAGCCGAAGCATGTTCAGGGCGATCCAGCGGGTTCGACTGCGGATGTCCTGACGGCTCATGAAGTCGCCCAGGCGAAGCTCGCGAACCTCTCGAACTCCCGGACCGACCAGGCCGATGTAGACCAAACCGACCGGCTTGGCGGGTGTGCCGCCGTCGGGCCCGGCGATCCCCGTAACCGCAACAACCCAGTCCGCGCCGGTTCGCTCCGCCGCTTGTGACGCCATCTCTCCGGCCACTTCAGCCGAAACCGCGCCGTGTTCGGCGATCAGCGAGGCCGGCACCCCCAGCAGGGCGGTCTTCAGTTCGTTGGAATACACCACAGCGCCGCCGACAACGTACCGACTGCTTCCAGGGATATCGGTCAGGGTCTGGGCGATCAGGCCGCCGGTACACGACTCGGCCGTCGCTACGGTGTGGCCGCGGGCCACCAGCAGTTCCCCGACGGCGTGGGCAAGCGTCTGGCTGCCTTGCCCGTAGACCAGGTGTCCCAGCCGGCTGCGAATCTCGGCGACGGTCGATTCGACCCTCTGCCGGGCCTCTTGCGGCGTCGAGCCGTGGGCGAAGATCCGTATGCCGATGATGGCGTCCTGAGCCGTAGTGCCCACCGCCGGGTTCCGGCCGCGTTCCATCAGGTCGGCGATGTGGCCGGCAATCGTCGACTCGCCCTGGCCGAACGTCCAGAGTGTTTCGGTCAGAATCACACCCTCGCCCGACGCGGCCCGAAGGTGCGGCACAACATCCCGCTCAAACATCACTCGCATCTCACGGGGCACACCGGGCATGATGAACACATCGGCCTTGTGCAACCGGGCGCGAATTCCGGGTGCCGTTCCGCAGGTATTCTCGATCGCCGTCGAACCGACGGGAAACATCGCCTGCACGCGGTTACGTTCGGGCATGGGCCGACGCAGGCGGACGAAGAACGCCTCGATCTGCTCGACGAACTCCTCGCGAAGCTCCAGCGGCACACCCAGCGCGGCCGCGAGGGCCTCACGGGACAGGTCGTCCGGCGTGGGACCCAGACCGCCGCTGACCAGTACCACGTCGGCAATCCGGGCGGCGCGATCGAAGGCGTCGCGTGATGCCGCCAGATCGTCGCCGACGGTGATATGTTCGATCGGCGCCACGCCGATCGCCGAAAGCTGCTGCGAGAGCCAGGCCGAGTTCGTGTCGACGGTCTGACCCGACATCAATTCGTCTCCGATGCTGATGATGATGGCATTCATGCCGCCAGAGGGTAACAGACCCCCCTCACCAAACCAAGATCCGATCCGCCGCCAGGCCCCGACGGCTTGTTTTTGTCCGACCCCGCGGGTACTACAATGACCCCCATGATCCAGAAACACGCAGGACACGGGACGGTATTCCGATGGACAGCGACACTGATCGTTGGAGCGGCCTCCGTAGCATGCAGCGGCTGCGGAGCCCGAAGCAGGGTGACGATCCTCCAACCCGGACTACCTTCGCCCCAGGATGTCGTCCACCTCAGGAGCCAGTGGGCCTACGCCGCCAATGATCAGACCGGCGTCGAACGAATCCTCCTTATCTTCCCGCTGCCCGGAGCCAAGTCGGGCGATCGACAGTTCTTCCTGTACCTTCGCGTGCCGGGCAAGCGATCCCGACCGATCTCCGTCGGCGACCCGCTGCCCGCCGGCGGACAGGTGGGCGGTTTTCTCATCCAGGCGAAGGGACGCCTGGCCGGCAAGACCTTCGTCACCCAGGGAACCGTCGAACTATCGGGGCAGCCGTTCGACAGCGGCAAGTATCGCCTGGGCAAGCTCAACCTGTTCTTCGCCGACGGCAGCATGGTTGATGGCGAATTCAGAGCGAAGGTCGCCCCGCTCGACGTGCGAGATTTCGAAGACGCCAAGGCCGGCGACATCCGAGAGCTGCTCGGGCGAGACCGGCAACCGCCCGGCGCCACCCAATCCGCACCGTCGGGAGCCAAACCATGAGCACGGGCGATCCGGTGGTTCGCCGCCTTCAGGCGGGCTGGTGGGAAGACGTGCTCCTGATCCGCTGCCCGGACGGGCTTCGCGTTCGCAAGCAGTTGCACCGGTTGGACGCCCCCTGGGCCACGGATGTCTTCATACGCGAGTGGCGATACCTCCGCGATCTGCCCGATGGACTGCAGCCACCTTTCGTGCGGATCCTCGATCAGTGTGAGGGCCTGATGTGCGAGCCCGTGCCACTCGATCGCCCCTTGTGGTTCGACATGGAATACCTCGAGGGCTTCACCGACGTGCGGGCCCTGCTGAGCCAGGGACAAATCACCCCGGCCGACGCCGAGCATATTCAGGACCTGCTGATCGATGCGCTGATGAACCGGCTCTACCGGTTGCCCGGCCGGCAGATGTCGGCCGATCGAACGATCTGGCCCGTCGTGGACCAGGTGCTCGATTTTGCTGTCCACGACCCCGACCTCTCGCCCTATGCAAAGGCCGACGCCTGGACCATCAACGGCGTGCGGCATCCGAGCCTTCACCGGACGACGCCCGCCGCCAAGACTGACCTCGCGCTGCGGCGGCAGATCGACGAGGCCCCCGGCGTACGGCTTCACGGCGACCTGTTCTATGAAAACGTGCTCTATCGCCCCAACCCGCCGGCCATCGGTCTGATCGATCCGGTCAGCGTCGCGGGCGTCAGCGAAGGACCCATCGTCTTCGACCGGGTCAAGTTCCACACGTGGCTGACCGGCGAACTCTACGCCCTGCGCCACGGACGGTTTCGTGCCGAGGCCGACCCCGGCGGCGATTCGCCTTGCTTCAGCTACGCCTGGACCGAAGACGATCCCGTCATCCGAGGACTTCACGCGGTCGACCTGGGCAGGCGGGTGCTGGCCAGAATGGACGAACGAATCGGAGACAGCGCGGCGGCACAGGCGTTGCTGACGGCCTACTTCAATCTGGCCATGGTGCCGAACACCTCGATGCCGCAGCGACTGCTGCGATACGCGCGGGCGACGGAACTCATGGCCCGATGGGGCTGATGCCCCGCCCGCGCCCTCCGCGGGGTAGCCTGTGAGAGGATGCACCGCGGCGGTCTGCGAAGGTATCATAGTGTCCGGCAGCAATAGTCTCCGGGAGCAGTCAGAATGAACACGATCGGCGTGGGTTTGCTGGGATGCGGTCGGATCAGCACGCTTCATGCACTGAGTTATCGCGGCCTGCCGGGCGCCAAGCTGGTAGCCGTCTGCGACAAGAACGCCGCGCTGGCCAAGTCTCGCGCGACCGAATGGGGCATCGAGAAGGTCTACACCCGCGCCGAAGAGCTGTTCGCCGACGCCGCGGTCGACATGGTCGAAATCCTCCTGCCGCATCACCTGCACGCCCCCATGACCATCGCCGCCGCCGAGGCGGGCAAACACATATCGGTCCAGAAGCCGATGGCCTGCTCGATCGATGAATGCGATGCCATGATCGAGGCCGCCCGCAAGGCCGACGTCATGCTGCGGGTCTTCGAGCAGTTCGTCTTCTACCCCCCTTACGTCAAGGCCCGCCAGATCCTCGACAGCGGCCAGTTGGGCGAGCCGGTCATGATGCGGCTCCACTACAACGGCGGATTGACCAAGGGCGGGTGGAAGGTCCCCCTGGCCTCGTGGCTCTGGCGGCTCTCCCCGCAACGATGCGGCGGCGGTCCGGTCGTGTTCGACCACGGCTATCACCTCTGGTCGATGGCGAGGTGGATCATGGGCCCCGCCCGAAGCATCGTCGCCTGGATCGACTCGACATCGATCGTGCCGATGCGTCGCGTCGACTGTCCGGCCACCGCAATGATCCGTTTCGAGCACGCCAAACGCTACGCCGTGCTCGACTTCGCGTGGACGCCGCGGATGCGGATCGACTCGAAATACTACGCAGACGACAACCGCATCGAGATCATCTGCGAGCGCGGCGCGATGATGCTGAACACCTGCACGAGCAAGACCTTCGAGCTGCCGCCGCTGCTGGTCTACTCCGAGGGCAAGACCGAAACGATCCGCATCTCCCGCACCGACTGGTCTGAGAGCTTCACCGACTGCACGCGGCACTTCATCGAAGCGATCCGCCAGCACAGCGAGCCGTGCCTCAGCGGCGAGGACGGCAAGGCCGTCACCGAAATGGCCCTGGCGGCGATCCGATCGTCGGAAGAAGGCCGAGAGGTGAGCCTCCCCTTGAGGGACTGATGAACCGTCGATTCACCCGGTCCGGATATCAGGGGCGAGACGCCCCGCTTCAGTAATGGCAACCCTCCCCGTCGTTGCCGCACCGCTGCTATCCCCCTACAAGACCCCTACAGCAGTTCGCCCAGACCGCGCAGGCCGATCAGTTCATGACAGAAGAACGGCTCGGCGAAGGTCGCGCCGATGCGATCGCCGAAGTAACGGTCGCGATTGCGAATCATCTCGGGAACGGCACCGGCCTGGTCGCCCCGCCCGACATAGAACTGAGACTGATACGCCCGAAGGGCCTCCATCTTCCGTTCGTAGACTTCGCCGACATCGACAACGAATCGCGGCTCGGCGTGCAGCCGAAGGTGCGAACAGTAGTAGTAGAAGACCCGCTCGGGATAGTGCGGATCGCCCGGGATGTCGCACTGGGTCAGCTTGGCGTCGAAGCGGGCGTCTTCGATGATCCGCGTGGCCGCCACGTGGTCCGGATGGGCATCGGGCAGAATGGGGGCGAATATCCACCGGGGCCGAAACCGACGAATGGCCGCGGCCACCTTATGCCGCGACGGCAGATCGTGCGTCACCTGTCGGTTGACCAGGTCGAGCCGCACGCGTCGGTCGGGCGCCAACCCGAGCGCGGCCGTTGCGCGGGCGGTCTCGGCGGCGCGGGTCTCAATCGATCCGAAAGGGGTCGGCTCGCCGTTGGTCAGATCGACGACCGCCACATCGACGCCCTTGGCAATCAACAGGGCCAGGGTAGCGCCCATGCCCAGTTCGGCGTCGTCGGGGTGGGGTGCGAAAACCAGCAGTTCCACCATGGCATCTGACCCCCTGAATCGGCAGACGCAGACCGCCTTCGAGACCCCGGCAGGTTCCGAAACCGAGCGGCGTCCCCTTCTCTCGATACGGCGCCGAGGCCCGCGTCTGCTACCGCTCGACGCGAGCGCCGCCGCCCTTCATGATCTTCTCGACTTCCTTCAGGGTCGCCATCGAGGTGTCGCCCGGCGTGGTCATCGCCAGCGCCCCGTGGGCGGCCCCGTAGTTGATACACTCGGCAGGCGTCTTGCCGGCCAGGAACCCATAGATCAGGCCCGAGGCAAAGCTGTCGCCGCCGCCGACGCGATCGTAGATCTCCAGATTCGGCCGATCGATCGCCTGGTGGAACTGGCCGTCGTACCACAGAATGGCGCCCCAGTCGTTGACCGTAGCGGTCTTGGCCACGCGAAGGGTCGTCGCAACGGCCTTGAAGTTCGGATAGCTCGCCAGAACCTCGCCGATCATCTTCTTGAAGTTCGACGGATCGATCTTGCTGATGTGCTCGTCGACGCCCTCGACCTTGAAGCCCAGGGCGGCGGTGAAATCTTCCTCGTTGCCGATCATCACATCGACGTACTTGGCGATCTCGCGGTTGACCTCGGTGGCCTTCTTCGGCCCGCCCAGCGTCTTCCACAGCGAGGAGCGATAGTTCAGGTCGTAGGAGATGATCGTGCCGTTTTCCTTGGCGATCTGCATGGCCTCGATCACGAGGTCGGGCGTCGTCTCGGACAGGCCGGCGAAGATGCCGCCCGTGTGGAACCACCGGCACCCCTCGTCCTTGAAGATCCGCTTCCAGTCGACGTCCCCCTTCTTCATCTGTGAGGCAGCGGTATGTCCGCGATCGACGCAGCCCAGCGCCCCGCGAACGCCGAAGCCCTTTTCGGTGAAGTTCAGACCGACGCGGCACGAGCGCCCCAGCCCGTCGAACGGGGCCCATTTGACATATCGCAGATCGACGCCGCCCTGCATCATCAGGTCTTCCAGCAGGTGCCCGATATCGTTATCGCAGATAGCGGTGACGACGGCCGTTCGCAGGCAGAAACACTTCTTGAGCCCTCGGGTGACGTTGTATTCGCCGCCGCCCTCCCACACGCGGAATTCCCGCGCCGTCCGGACCCGGCCGTCACCCGGATCGAACCGCAGCATGATCTCGCCGAGCGAAACGGCATCCCACTTGCACTCCTGGGCCGACCGCACCTTCAACACTGCCATATCACGATCTCCTGTCTAGCTGGCTGATGATTCTGCAAACAAAGCGGCGGCATTTTACGGACCCGTCGCCCCAGCGTCCACTCATAACGGCATGCAACGCGGCACCCAGAGGCCCGGCGTTCACGCCTCTTCCACAACCTCCAACCCCAACGCCTTGCCGAACTCGATCAGCGGCCCCTTCACGTCTCCGTAGACGGTCACGCGGTGCCAACTGAACTGGCTCCACTGCCGAAACAGCCTGGCAATCTCGCCGCGAACCTCGCCGATCAGCTTGGTCCGGCAGCCGCATTCACTGTCCAGGCTGCCCACCGCCTTGGCCTGGTGAATGACCATCTTCTTCTGGGCCCAATGCGTGCGGAACGAGGTGGTCATGTAGCCGGCCGGCAGCATGGACTCACCGCAGGCCCCCCTCGGATCGCGGTTGTGCAGCGTGCGAATGCGGAACGGATTCGATTCACCCTTCGGGCCGAAGGCCTTCGTCGTGGCCACACAGTGGGCGTAGACAATCTGGTTCTTCGAGGTGTCCAGCGCGGGGTCCGACACGTAACCGGGCCGGCCTGTCAGGATGCGGGCCATCAGCATGCTCACCGTGTCGTCCGGCATCGCCTCACACACGCCCTGGCCGCCGTCGTTGAGGATCTGCATGAATCCCAGGCACGGATAACCCGGCAGGTTGCCGGCGTTGAACCCTCCCAGGCAGTTCATCGTGACGCTGTCGCAGCCGTACTTCTTGAGCAGTTCGAGCGTGGCCAGATAGACGGCGGCCGCTTCGCGTATCGGATCGAGCTTGGGCTCCACGACGCGCTGCGCCTGCCTGGACCAGCGGGTGGCCCACTCGGTCGCCTGCTCGCGATCGACCTTCTCGTAGAAGCCTTTCAACTCGTCGAAACCGATATGAATCCCCTTGGCACCGAGGAATTCCTGTTCCTGGCCGGCCTTGCCGGCCCCGACGATGAGGAATCGAGACGCCTTCAGTCGCTGGACGCACTCGCCGATGCCGGTCAACGCGACGGAATCGTCGAGGCAGGCCCCCGTACCGGACTTCGCGAAGGTCCGGCGATAGACCTCGTCGCACTGACGGGCGAACGAGGTGGGCGTCGTACTGGGCTCGCGGACCTTGGCAAATTGGCGAACCACCGTCACGAGGTCGGCCAGCCGCGTGGACGACACCCCCGCGACCGGCAGGCCCAGGCGGCACAACTCGCTGAAGCTGGTGAGGAACACGCCGCACCCGCCGAGGAACTCATCGGCCAGGATCATCGGCTTGCCCAGTTTGGCAATCTCGATGATCGGCTTTCCCAGGGCCCAGTCCAGAGTCAGCACATAGACGAGGTAGCCGTCGACCTGATCCTTCAGCCCGGCCGCCTTTCGCACCTCATCGGGCTTGGCGATGGTCATCGGGAGAAACTCCACCTGCGGACAGCCCTTCTCCAACTCGGCGAGGATCTCCCGCTGTCGGCCCTGGGCGTCGAATCCCGGGTACGGCCAGATTTCCCTGACGTCCATGTTCGCCAGGAAGACCGCGGCAACGCGGACCTTGCCGCCGGAGCCCTCCCCGGCCGGAGCCTGCCCGGAGGGCAGCGCCATGCTGGCCGCCGCCGTCGCACCGAGTCCCCGGAGGAACCCCCGGCGCGTCACGGCATGCCGGCAACCGCTACACGAACCCTGTAGACGGGAATGACACATGAGCCTTCTCCTCTCGACTGCCGGTGCCCGGGCCTTCTCTTCGGCCGGGGGAGGCAGATTCAGAACATGAAGGACGTGTTGAAGTACACCGGCCCCCAACATACCCGTCCCCCCCGTGGGCCTCAACCACGTTTCGTCGCCCGCTTTGTCCCATTCGACTTCGCGGGAGGACGAGCGGACCTGCGAGCCGCCATTTTGGAGTGGCTCGACAGTGGCGATCCCGATCCGCAAACGGAACCGGTGGGGGCTGTGTGGGCGTTCGCGGGGGGCGTCGTTGGGATTGCGACATGACACGTCGGCGAATGTCTCACTTTGTCCCGTATTGTCACGTGTTCGGCGGGGTGTGGAGGTAGAAGCTAGGAGTTGGGAGTTAGAAGTTAGGAGTTGGAAGTCAGAGGCCGGTCGGTGAGCGGGCGAGGCGGGTGTATTCGGATTGGGCTTGTCGGCGAACGTCTCGCTTTGTCCCGTATCGTCACGTGTCCGGCGGGGCGGTAGAAGCTAGAGCGGTTCACGAAAAGATGTAGCGTTAGCCGATAAGAGTAGTCATGGAAA
>CAYUQT010000099.1:0-23559 GCA_964446835.1 uncultured Planctomycetales bacterium
CCGGACCGCTGCCACCAATCGGTCCCACTGCGAAGTAATACCGCATCACCAGCGGAGGACCCTGGTCGTACCGAACCTCCGCCGCGCGACGACCCAGAGGGTCGTACACATACTGCGCCAGTAGCGTGTCGTCCGGCGCCTTGATCTCCGTCAGGCGGTTCTCGTAGTCGTAGGCATACTTGAACCCCCGTTCGTCCCGCGTCAGGTTGCCGGTGCCGCTGTACTGCGGGGCGATGCCCGGGGCGATCGATGTGTACTCGTTGACCGTGTTGTGTTCATACGCAACGGCGTTGGCATCACGGCCGAGGTAGCCCGTTCGGTTGCCCAGCGTGTCCAGCGAGAAGGCTTCGTTCGTCCCGTCGTCGTAGCTGGCGGCTGTCACCCGGTGGAGCCCGTCGTACAGGTAATCCACCGACCGTTCCGCCGAGGGCACGCCCGTCCGGTCGATCCGGTTCGGATCGCCCAGGGCGTCACGGGTGTAACTGAACGACTCCTTGAAGACGCTCGACCCCCCGGAATGATTCAGCGCGGTGAGGCGGTTGGCGCAGGGACTCACCAGCCCGGTCAACGCCACGACAAGCGGGGGAATCAGCAAGATCATCTGAAGAATCGGTCCCTCAGGACAATCCTCTGGGTTCAGATCGCCCGGAAGACCGTCATCAGCCTGGGCTCACCAGGCTGATCTGCGATCTGTCACCCAGTGCCCCGTTTCGAACCCGAGGTAATGACGCCGCCTGCGGCTCACCGACTCATCATAGCTAAGGGACACACCTAACGCGCCGGCGCAGGACGCCAGTCACGCCGAACATCAACAACAAGAAGGTCGATGGTTCTGGGATGGTTGCCACCCATGCCTCAGGTGATCCGCTGGGGTTCAACCCGTAACCTACAATCGTCTGTCCATCGGCAGAGACGGCCGTTGCAGCGTAGAGCATCCATCCTTGAAGATTGATCCCGTGCTCCTCAGTGAGGACGGCACTCAGGGCACGCATACCGTGTTGAACATCCCAAATGAAGGCCTCGCCGACGATCTCCGGTATCTCACCTATGGCGTTCGCCACGCCCACGACCACCGTCCCGTCGTAGGATGCGCTCATCGAACAGCTGCGGGACGACAGGCCGCCGGGTAGATCCCCGAGCCCGCTCATCACCCCATCAATCCAGCGAAAGGCCTCCTCCCCGGTGGCATTGGTACCGTGTCCCACAATGACACGACCGTTTCCTGACACCTTGATCGCACGGCTGAAGAAGCTGCCGCCGGGTAGATCCCCCAAGCCCACCATCCCCTCATCATTGGTCCACCGGAAGGCCTCGGTTCCGCTGCTGGACGACGCACTGCCGACGATGACTGTGCCGTCGTCGGAGACGCCCCAGGCCGCGCTCCGTGTGCGGCCTCCTGGCAAATCTCCCATGCCGGACATCATTCCTGCCTCCCATCGAAACGCCTCATCCTGTCCACTCGATGATTGTCCAACAATGACACGCCCATCCGCTGAAACGTCTTGTGCGATGCTATAGACCATTCCTCCCGGAAGATCGCCCACCTGCTTCGATGTGCCGTTGCTCCAGGAAATCCCCATGTCGTTTCGATTGAGATCGCCGAATCCTACTGTGGTTCCTCCGTCCGATGAAATAGCGTAGGCCATCGCTGCTCCGGTGCCCCCAGCCACGCCGGGCAGCACGCTTATCACGCCATCCCTCCATTGAACGGCCCGGAGGTTCGAGGTGTCGGCATAGTCAACATTTGCCGCGCCAACGATCGTCCTGCCGTCTGCAGAGATGTCCATGGCAACGCTGCCTTGTGGTCCCCCCGGAAGATCACCAAGTCCCTGGAAACTGCCGACGTGAGCATTGGCTTGGCCAGCAATCGAACAGAAGACGGCCACCCCCAGTACAGAACTCATCCGCTCAAGCACAGAGAACCTCCCTTCCCTCGAAACATGAGGCATGACGACGACAAGAACCTGGCAGGGGATATGCTCCCTCACGGACTGGCGGAGTGCACCTCCTGCTCCCTCAGATACCCTAGAACGGCCCTGTCCCACATCAACGCACTGCCTGATTGTCACCGCTGTTAGCCCGGCCTGTTTCCCTCGGGCACCCTTCGTGGATGGGCCGACACTCTAGAGATCGCAGTCGACAGTGCAGATCGGTCAGTAATTCACCTTGCCCCAGACCCGCGCTACGGGCCCTTTTGTAGCTGTCTTCAGTTGCTGTCGGAAACAGCCTCTGTGCTCAAGCGTTTCGATGTATCAGTGCCCTTGGTCAGTCGCTCACACTTCGGGCCGGCCTTCCGAAGGAGACCTCTTTGCGACTTTCTGAGTCCGAGGGACTCCCATTCGCCGTGTCAGCCATGCCACTCCGAGGAGGCTCATTATGCCCGGAAGCATCGGGCCCAGACCGCTGGAGCAATCGAAGTACGCCTCCACCTCCTGGTCAGAAGCCATGCGGAGGACGATGGGATTGTTCGAGTCTTGCGTGGCGACGTTCGCGTCACCTGGGTAGTTCGGGTCGAAGATGGTCCAGTGCCTGAACGGCTTGTGGGTCGTCTTGTCTCCATTCAGAGTCACGTCCGTCTGATCGGAATACACGGGCACGCACGGATCCGTAGGTGGTGTCAGAACGATCTCACCACTTTCTTCCGGGTCCACGCGCGTCTGCAGCCAGTAATGCGCCGTGCCACCGACCGTTACGAACACCTGGTTTCCGTCGATCGTCATCGTGTCGAAGAACTGACCGTTGGGGTCGGTTTCGGTCGTGACGGCGGTGAAGTTCGATAGCGAGATCGTCAGCGAGCCTGTGCCGGTAGGAGTGATCGCGATGCGTTCGAGAACCACGCCCGTGTTCGGCTCGATGCCGTCGAGCTCTCCGCCCGGCTCGTCGCCGTAGTCCATATCCGCCATCACCTCGGCCTGTCCCCCGGCGCGGAAGTTGTGGGCCAGGTTGTTCTCGAAGGGGAACTGGACCGTCTGCGAGATGTACGTCAGGCCGTTGGCCTCGTTCGGATCGGCCGAGCGACGATTGAGCCAGGCCCGGGCGTCGCCGCTGCTCGTGGTGACGCTCAGCGTGTAGGCGGTGGCCGACAGACGGGCATCCGTGATGTTCGCCACCACCCGCAGCTCGAACGGCGTGCCGGACGTCACCGCCGCCGAACCGGGATTCACCAATGATATGGTGACGGAGTTGCCCCAGGCACCGCCGCACCAGGCAGACAGGAGGACTCCAACCACCACAGCAAGAACACCTGCGTTCCGTTTCATCAAAAGACCTCCCGATACCAAGCGCCCACTTGTCCTCTACCAGTCACCCGCTGGGCAATTCCCCATGAACGGGCTTCCTCTCACTGCCATCCGGGCCCCACGTGATCAGAACACGATCAGGCGTCCCTCCGGCCAATTACCCTTCCAGCCGCACGGCCAATGCCCCGCCCGGTACCAGTACCAGAGTTCGTAGAGCACCTCCGTTTCTGGCCGGCGTCCCAGGGTTATCGCTCTCGCAATATAGGACACGTGATCTTGAATGCTGCTTCTGTAGAAGTATTGACAGCCCTCTGGCTCAGAGTCCAACCACTCGTAGAACCGGTCAGGCCAGTCCTCGCTCTCGTCGGCGTACTTGGTCCCAGCGTCAACTCCGGCGTTCTCAGCCTGCTCGAAAATCCCAAGGTGCTCCGTCAACTCACGGATAGCCCTGGACGCCTTGTCAACTCTGGTCAGGAAGAACAGATACGGGGGGTTCTCCGGTGATCCGTTCTCAGGGTCGATGTGCACTATCCTTTCCATCTCTGACCATGAGCGGACCCGTGACACCAACCCTTCGGACGCGTGAGGCTGCCCCAGGTCATTCAACATGAAACCCGTAGGGACGCCTTCAATATACCCCAACACCTCCTGCCAGTTCGGTCCGTACCTATCTGCTATGGACGTCATACACTGATCCTCGGACTGCGCCGCGCCCGACTCGGCTTGCCCATAGCCGACTACAAGGCAGTGGGCTTGGCCCCATAGAGACGCCGCCCTCTTGTCACAGCCAGAAGCTCGGAAATTCCTTGAGCCCGTCAAGCGGTTCATCTCGGATCGGCAATCCGTTTACTCGAAGCTTCTTGCGCGTCCTCAAGTCGACTCGCTGCAACACGTTTTCGGTCATGATTAGGCTGCATGTACGGCTGAGGTAGAACAGTTGCCCGGACTTAAGACAATGCGGTGTCAGGTACCTCTTGTCGAGCGATGGTGGATTAGGATAGTACCGCAGTCGCCCGCATAGCTCACAGGGATTCCCAGCCGACTTTGGACCTCCGCGCGGAACCAAAGCGAACGCCGCGGTGTAGGTGACGAAACCCACATACGGTCTTCCCGAAGGGGCCAAGACCCTCCCAAGCCGCAGGTACTGCCTGCCCACGTCGAAGAAGAGTTCGATGAAACTCTCCTGAGCAACACCAGCATGCACGGGGAACAACGAGTTCAATGGAACCTTAGGCGGTTCCTTCGTGAGTACTGCGTCCACAGGAGAACCGGCGAATTCCCTCTTGCGATAGCCGCAGCCCGGACAGTGGTATCGCGTTCGGTACGATGCCAGCCACGCCTTGTCGAAATCCGGCGCAATATCCTCCTTCAATGAGACCGACACCCATGTTTCAGTGACATGCTGCGTGCACATAAGCCTCACTCACTCAGCACAGAAGTATCTGCACCTAACCCGTTCTGCGAGTTCTCATCACTCTTCGTTCACGCCTTTGCTCTGCGGCGTGGCCGATCTCATGGCACGACACGTCTAGTCAATCCTTGTGTAGTGCTCGCCGAAGAAGTTGACCATGAATGCCGCCAGGAAGTCGGTGTCGTTTTCAGCATCGAACTTCCTGGCGGTCTTCTTTACGAGTCTGAACAAACGCTCCTGACTGCCCGGGTGCTCTCGCAGCCAATTCATGAATTCCGGTCTCCCGATGTTCTCATATGGAAACTCCGCCTTCTTCATCGCCTCGCGAAGGGTAGCGTGAAACTGTACATGATATCTTTTGTACGACTTTCCGTAGTATAGTATCTGTTCGTCCGCACCGCCCATGAATCTCGGTATACCATGGTGTCCGCCTGCCCTCTTGAAAGCGAACATTCCCTCTTTTGTGAACTGAGTCCCTGCCTTGAGTATCCCTGCAACTAGTAGGGTGTTCTGGGCCTGCTGGAAGTTGTCCCAAATCGCCAGCAGGGTGTCGATCTCTCTGGCTATACCCTTTCCAGAATCCCCCATGTCACCCATATCGAGGAGGTCACCCAACATTTGATTACGCGCGTTGACAATGCCGACGAAGCCCTTCACCGAAGTCAACAACGACTTGTACGGGTCGCTCTTGGAGCTCTCAAGCTGAGAAGCCAATCCCCAGGTTATGTTCAAGTCCAGGAGCGAGAACTCACCGCTCGGGTCCGCAGCGATCACCGGGTTCCCGAGCATGGCCAGGTAGAGGTTGTAGCTATCCGCGTATTCGGCGGGGTCGCGTTGGAGGAAGCGGCCGTGGGTGGGTTCGTAGAATCTCGCGCGGAAGTCGTAGACCGTCAGGGTCTGCGGTGAGGCGCCGGGCGTCTTGTAGCTCAGACGGATGCGGCCCTGGAATCCCCACGGCTGAACGCCCGGCAGCTCCGGAGGGATCCGTGCCTTCGTCAGGTCGCGCAGATCGATGTTGCCGTCGTCGTTGACGTCGTACTTGGCCAGATCGCCCGTGGGGGAAGCACCCAGGTGGTTCCTCAGGCCGATCAGGAAGTCCCAGTGCGTGTTGATCTCCCGACGGCGGCCGTAAACGTCATACTCGTACGCGCGGAGCAGCCGGCCATCCTGGCCCACCAGACCCACCACGCTGTACGTGTCGTTCAGCTCGCAGGCGTAGTCCTTGTTCTTCGGGCCGTCGTGGAAAAACGCCACTTCGTCGATGTACGTGGCACCGTGGACCGTGTAACGCTCCAGCACCTGGCCATATAGCCCCTTGTATTCCAACGCCAGGTTCTGGCCCGGACCGCTGCCACCAATCGGTCCCACTGCGAAGTAATACCGCATCACCAGCGGTGGGCCCTGGTCGTATCGAACCTCCGCCGCGCGACGACCCAGGGGGTCGTACACATACTGCGCCAGTAGCGTGTCGTCCGGGGCCTTGATCTCCGTCAGGCGGTTCTCGTAGTCGTAGGCGTACTTGAACCCCCGTTCGTCCCGGGTCAGGTTGCCCGTGCCGCTGTACTGCGGGGCGGTGCCCGGGGCGATCGATGTGTACTCGTTGACCGTGTTGTGTTCATAGGCAACGGCGTTGGCGTCACGGCCGAGGTAGCCCGTTCGGTTGCCCAGCGTGTCCAGCGCGAAGGCCTCGTTCGTCCCGTCGTCGTAGCTGGCGGCCGTTACCCGGTGGAGCCCGTCGTACAGGTAATCCACCGACCGTTCCGCCGAGAGCACGCCCGTCCGGTCGATCCGGTTCGGATCGCCCAGGGCGTCACGCGTGTAACTGAACCCCTCTTTGAACACATCCGAACGGCCGGAGTGATTCAGCGCGGTGATCCGGCGGCCGGGGGCGTTCCGCTCGGCCAGGGTGAAGAGCACCTGCACCTGGTACGGGTCCAGCCAGACGCTTCGGTGCTTCCACCGACGACCCGACCACTCGTACATCACCTGTGGCCGGCCGGCACGACGGATCTGGGTCACGTTGTCCAACGCATCGTGCCAGTAACTGAACGATCCGATGTTGGGGTCCAGATTGCCGTCGGCCCATATCGCCGTGTTCAGCGTGCCGCAGGCGTGCCACGTGTACGTGAACGTCTTGGGCACGTTCTGAACCGTCTGGGTCTCGCTCGACACACAGCCCAACGCGTCGTACGCGATCGTCACCTGATTGCCCGCATCGCGCGCTGCGCCGGTCATACGGCCCAATGTGTCGTATTGGAACGTCTCGACTGTCGTGCCGCCGAGAGTCTTGGTGAGCTCCTGGCCACGCCAGTTGCGGGTGTATTCGATGACGGTGCCGTTCGGATCGGTTCGCGCCGTTGTGCGGCCGGCCCAGTCGAGGGCGTAGTGCCAGTGGCCGGCGTCGGGCAGCCAGACGTCCGTCCGACGGCCCTGCTTGTCGTGGGCGTACGTGGTGACCTGATTGGCCGTGCCGTCGTTGGCTGTTTCCGACTTCAGGTGGCCGAGCTGCGTG
The DNA here is from genome assembly GCA_964446835.1 of uncultured Planctomycetales bacterium. Classification (GTDB taxonomy): domain Bacteria; phylum Planctomycetota; class Phycisphaerae; order UBA1845; family JAFGLZ01; genus CAYUQT01. Next base: position 7,163 of record CAYUQT010000099.1, read on the forward strand.
TAGACCTTGGTGACGGTCTGGTTGAGCCGGCCGCTGCCGGCGTCGCGAACGACTGTGATCTCCTGGTCGAGCCCGTCGTAGGTGGTCGATGTCTTGGTGCCGAGGGGGTCGGTCGTCTCGATCTGCCGGCCGGCCGTGTCGTATTGATGCAGCGTTGTGGCGGCGGCACCGCCGACGGTTTCGGTCTCGCCGAGCAGCCGGCCGAGGCTGTCGTACTGATAGGTGAAGGTCCGCGAGCCGATCGAATCCGTGAGGGTCCGCGCGGTGACCTGCGAGCCCCGGCCGAACTGGGTGGAGGTATCGGTGTTGTTGAGCGGGTCGGTCGTGAGGGTCAGGCGGCCCAGGGCGTCTCGCGTATAAGTGGTCGTCCGACTGACGTTTGCCCCGCCCGCCTCCCCATAGGTCGTCTCTGTGAGCAGCCGGCTCATCAGGTCGTAGGTGCGACGGGTTACCTGATCGTATTGGTTTGACGGGGTTGCCCGAGTGGCGTCGGCCATGCGGGCATGGAGCGACTGGTTGCCCTGAGCGTCGAATTCCCACCGCTCTTGCGCGAGGATCTGTTGCGTGGCCGGATCGCGGCTGGTCTGCTGCGTCTTGTGTCCGCGAGAGTCGTAGGTGAAATCCACCTGAAGCCTGGCGGTGTCGTTCTCCTTGTTGATTGTTCGCGTGCGGCGGCCGGCGCCGTCGTAGGTGTGGACGGCCTTGTTCGACACGCTGGTGCGAATGGGCGTCGTCTCGGTGAGGACGTTGCCGCGTTGATCGTATTCACAGGTGATCGCCTGCGTATCGCCCGGGTTCAGTGTCGACAGGCGGAAGTTCCGCCAGTCGTAGGTGTGCGTTGTGACGGCGTTGCCACCGTCGTCGGTGTCGCCAGCCACCGTTTCGGTCAGGACGTTGCCTGCCTGGTCATAGGTCAGCGTGGTGATGCGGTCTCTGGCGTTGTCGAGCGTGCCTGGGGTGGTGAGTTGCCGAGTCTGCCATGCACGGCCCAGGTTGTCGATCTGGTAGCGGATGTCTCGCTGGATCCCCGTGCCCTCGGCGGTGCCAGTGTATTCGCGGATGACGTCGGCGTTGGTGGAGTGGGTCGTGTTGTTTGTCAGGAACTCGCGGCCGATGCAAGCGTTGTCCGGCGTGTTGTGCTGGATTTCGGCCTTGCGGCGGTTGTACCGGTCGTAGACGTATTCGGTGGTGGCGGCCACACTGCTGGAGCTCTGGCAAGTGCGATAGATGAGGTTGCCGTTGAGGTCGTATTGATAGGTGTTGGTCCAGACGACGGTGCTGCCGCCGTGGCCGATCTCCTGCGCGGTGACCAGGCCGCGGCCATCGCGGATGAGCCGTTCGAACGTGCCGTCGGGATAGGTGATCTTGGTGATGCGATCCTGCCGGTCGTATTCGTAGGACCACGTGGCGTTGGGCTCGCCGGGTCGGCTGACCGTTCGCGTGGTGACGTGGCCGTAGAGATCGTAGTTGTAGTGGGTCTTGATCCACTCGTTGAGTGAGCCGTGCACGAAGGGCCGGTCGCGGTCGGCCACCCAGACCTCGGAGAGGCGGCCGTCTGCGTAGTGGTACTGCGTTTCGCGGATGGCGTTGGCGTCGTTCGGCCCGGCGCAGGTGTACTCGAATTGCAGCAGTCCCGTATCGGGCCAGTATTCCTTGACGGTTCGGATGCCGTCGGGATCGGTCCGCGAGGTCTCCTGGCCGAAGGCGTTGAAGGTGAACCGGGTCTGCCTCTGCTGGCCCTGGCAGGATTCGGTGCGGCTGGTGACGTTGTCGTAGGCATCGTAGCCCAGGGTGGTGGTGACGGTATCGCCCTGGCCACTGTTTCGGAGTTCTGTGGCCACGAGCTTCCGATTGGGCTGGTAGGTGAACGCCTGATATGAATGATAGCCGAGCGTGCCGGAGCCCTGGTTGGCCACGGGATCGTCGCGGCGGGTGAGGAATCCCCAGTTGTCGAATCGCCAGGTGGTGTTGGCATCCCGGGAGAGGTCCCACTCGGCGGTCTTCTGCCAGATGCCCCAGTCGGGGAAGTTCGGATCGTTCGGGTCGCTGGGCTTGTTGGCATCGTTGGGATCGGGCGAGCGACGCTGGTACCCGTATTTCACGTGGAAGGCCTTTTCCGTGGCGTCGGGGGCCTCGGCCCAGTAGGTCTCCATCAGGCTGTTCTGCTTGTTGGGATCGAACACCTCAACCTGCTTGATGCCGCTGGGTTGACTGGTGGTCCGACGGTTGGGCACCGTGCTGTTGAGTGTGTCCCAGGTGTAGTGCGTGACCGAGGCCGTGCCGCTCAGGCAGCCGGGCGTGTGGAACTCCTCCATTCGTTTGAGGACGCCGCGGCTGTTCTCGGCGTTGTCGAACCAGCGGGTGACGCCCTGATAGTTGGCGTCGTCGACGTAGTGCCTGGCCGTCATGGGCCAGTCATTCGGATCGTTCGCGTCGTTGGGCTCCTGGTAGTCGTATTCGGCGATGGTTTCCTGGCTTGGCGCCTGACCGCGCGTGACTCGGATCAACCGGCCACGGCTGTCGTAGGTGCATTGTCGGAGGATCGTGCCGTCGTGATCGCTGATCGTCTTGAGCTTGCCGGCGGTTGCGCGGTTCGGGTCGTTGGCGTCGTTGGGATCGGCCGGCGGGTACCAGCTGTATTGCCTGCTGCCGCCAGTGGTGCCGACGTAGCTTGTGGCCGACAGGTCTCGTTCGAGGTGGTCCGGATAGTCGGGACGGGGCTGGTACTCCTTGCCGAAAGTGCAGGAGAAGCTTCTTGTGCCGCCGCCCGACTGAGCGGAGGTCCCGGTGACGTTGAGTGTGAGTTGATTGCCATTGGGGAGGTACTGGTAGTCGATACGATTGCCGTTGTAGTCCTCCTGACTGATGAGCCCCAGGTCCTCGTTGTAGTCGAAGAAGCGATCGCCCGGCCCGGGGAACTGTCCGGAGTTGGGGTCGTAATCGATGTCGACGAGATAGGCGTAGTCGTCGAAGTACTCTCGCAGATCGGTTACCCCATCGGGTTCAGGACACGGCCTCCAAGTGGCGATCCAGTTTTCACAGTTTCCGGAGAACAGCCAACAGGCCTTGTCGTCTGTTAGGTATGTGTATGCCACGTTCCCGATGGGATCGACGACTTGGAGATAGAAGAAGCCACCGTAGCACCGCCAAGTGATGAACCAATTGGGCACGTCCTCGTCACAGAACCAGACGCCACCAAGGTTCATCCGGACGACATCGTCCTTGCTGCTGAAGTCGGTTGAGTATCGATGATAGTAGGCGACGTTACCTAGAGTGTTGTTGAGAGTCTTGGCCGCCTTCCATTTGCAGTGGCCCACCTTCAGTGACGGCATGACGGCGTTCATCTCGTTGACGAGATTGACGACCGGAACATCGCCGGCGGCCTTCCGTTGAGCCGAGGTGATGGTATCAACGAGCGATTCGTCCGTCATCGTCGGAGAGTTCGGAGAGTAGCCTTCGGTCTGGCCTTCACTGGAGACACCGATGTCGGTTTCATCGGTCAGCCGATAGCTCCAGCGGTCGCCGCCGGTTGGGCCGAACGGCGACTCCGCATTCACCCCGGGGCAGTCGGTCATGCTTCCAACCCAATTCAGCGTGTGTACGCGGAGTCGGACCGTGCGCCCGGCTACGTCCCGAATCGATACGCCGTTTCTCAGGGCAATCTTGATCCACCCTCTTCTGCGATAGGTTGTATCGAAGAAATGGCTTGTGGGAACGAGATGTTGATTCGGATCCTTGATGGGGGCGTTGGGGTCACTCGCAGCGAAGACACTCGACCCACGAGGTCGGAACATCGTACATCGTCCGTTGTCCAGGCTGCGTGTGATGTTCTTGAAGTGACAGTTCCCCCCTTGGCAGGTATTGGGGTCAAACGTGGCGTGAGTCACCTCGACCTTGAACACCGCAGGATCATAGAAGGCCGACAACCAGACCAAGACACCGCTCTTGGTGTCGGGCGTATTCGAATCGTGTCCGGGGATCGTGATGTGGTAGCGGGCAGCGGCCACAGGAGGGGCGGGACTGTTATACACTTCCAGAGGAATCTCATGAAGCGAGTCAAGCCCCTCGATTGCCTGGAGCTTGGCAGCATGTGTGGGCAGCTCCAGTTGCCCACCGCTACTGTCGTCATCTGCATTGTCGTAGAACAGAGGGAGGTGTTCCACAGAGTGCCCAAGGCATGTGACGTCTTGATAGTAGAAGCTGCCAAACGCCTGCCAAGGTTGCTGCCAGTAGGGTGTTGCCAGTTGGCTCAAGGAATACAGGTAGGTCGTGTGTTCCCATCCACACTCAGAACCACTATCCGGCTTGTACGATCCGATGCAATACCCGGCCCAGCTCGGGTCGTCGAAGTCCTTGGTGCAGTTGATGCCGACATACGTCATGTAGAGGGGGTCATCCTGAAGACTAGGGTCGACGAACCTGACGCTATAGATCGGCGGGGGATCCGGATCATACGCCATGATCTGTCCCTGCGATTCCGTGATTTGCGGGGACAAGACAAACGTGATGATTGCGGCGGCACAGCAGGCTCGTACCATCGATCACTTTCCTTCAGTTGCATGCGACCATAGAAAACGTTCGCACCTGGACCGTGAGGTTCAGGTATCACGTAAACCGCTGGAATTCTCAGCGGTCCGCCTTCGTAGTTGGCGTCCATCTCCGATGTGGACGGGTCGCCAAGGACCTCCACACCTGTTTCTGCGATCTGTTCTTCTTGAATTCTCTCCAGTCCGGTGCTACCAGGCCGTTCGGATCGGATGCGTGTACATGGCTTCCTCTCGCGGATTGTGCCAATTCGCGAAGCATCATCGCTTTGTTTTCTCCGTGATCTCGGTCGGTCCGGTCCCTGGAAGCGCCAGTTCCGTCGGCCTGCGATTCCGGTGTCTGTAACCGAGCGGTCAGGGCCTGTTGTGCAAGCATCGATATGACAGCCTCATTTCGGTCTGCAACGGGAGTAACGGGACAAGACGTTGGTTTCAGTCTCCGGTCGGACGCAACGGTCGGAGGACTCTCGCTCCGACCATGTTCCCGAAGAAACTGCCCCCTTCGAGGCACCTCAAGCACAACGAAGAGGGTTGCGAACGCTGCAACAGCCGATCCCAGGCAGGCTTTCCAGTGCTTCATTGCTGTATGTGTCCATCCGATAGAGCCGACCACTTGGATTCTCGACGGTATCCTCAACGGATGTCTGCCCGAGGGGTGTTCAGCGGCCGCCCTCTGGTACCTCGGATTCGATGCGCGACGACACCGCAGACGACCACTCCGAGGGCGAGTGGAAGACCCAGTTCCACGCCTCGCCCACATTTCCCACTGCCGGCAAGGAAGACCGCCGTTACATCGCGATCACTACTCATGACGATCAACAGGGGATTGTTGACGTCGCTCATGACATAATTAGCGTCATTGGGATGGTCAGGGGCATAGAACTCCCAGCGATCAAACAGGTTGCTTCCGAGGGGCTGCGCGGTCAGGTTGACCTGCCTGCCGTTAGTATAGACGTAAGGTGGTCCGTTTGGGGCGTTTGGGTCAAGCAGAACACTCCCGAGGTCGGGTGTCTGGACTCGCAGTGTCAGCGTTCGGAACGGGCAAGATCCTCCCAAATAGTCGCGGAAGTCTGTCTCCAGGAAGTTGATTGGCAGACCAAGCCCTTCTGAGAGTCCAACCACGGCCGGAAAGTCGTACACCGGCCCGAGCCAGGAGATTCTGATTCGTCCGTCGTAGAACATCTCGATTTGAGAGTTCGTCGAGCGGCCCTCTCTGATGGCCGGGGCGTTCCACCAGGTCACAACCAGCCGGTCGTCCGTCTGTTTCCAGCGGACGGTCCAATTGTTGGGGTCGGTCGGCTCGCCCTGATGAGTTCGGAGATCATTGAAAGGCCCTGAGACCCTGGGCAATCGGAAATGATCACCGAATCGGTAGACGACACGGTCATCTCCTTCGGTGAATGTAAGGTATCCATTGGCCCCAATATAGATCGGCCGAGCTCGCGAGCCGTACGTCTGACCGTATAGCAGGACTCTTTTGAGGCCGAGCGTAATTGGCATGCAATTCTGGTTCGGATCGTAGCGACCGATTGCCAGTGCAATACTGAAGTTGGGATCACAAGGCAGAGAAACGATGTTCGGCTCTGCGCAGACCGAATAGAATCCACTCGAGCCGTCTGGGGTGAATAGAATCGAACAACTGGCCAGATGATTGGGATCGCAGTTGGGCCCTGGGTCCTGATACACTCGATCCGCATAATACTTGTCACGAACCCCAGAGACGAAAGAATAACAGGTGCCCTCATTGGCGTCTGTTGAAGTATTGTTCGCGTCATCCACCGCTTCGACCTCGAAGTAGTAGGTGAGACTAGGTTGAAGCGTGTAGTTGGGCTCCAGCGCCAGAAGCTGGATCTGGTGATCCTTTCCTCTATAGGGTCCAATAGCCCTCTCTGTAAGCGACCCGCAGGAGAGGCCGTATCTCACGGACCCGATGCCAGGCTCGTCCGTCTTGAAGACGACGGTCATTACTTGGCCATTGGCTACGCGAACACCCACGTCGGAGATAATAGGGGGGGTGCAGTCGATCTGGGCGGTATCTTGCACGGTGGCCGAAGTGCCACTGCCCGTGTTGGCATCGTTATAGGTCACCACTATCGTATTGTCGTGTCCAACGTGGAGACTGGCCGTATCGATCGTTCCCCGGAACCTTCCGGAGCTCACGTCGGTCTCCGTCAGAACAGCGTCTACGCCATTGGGTTCGTTGGGTGATGTTACGGTCACAGTGATCGTGTCGAGACTACCCGGTTGAACGTCGAGATCGTAGTCAATGACCGTGATTCCTGCCGACCCACTGCAACCGTACTTCGGAGCGTCAAATGTGACCTGGCCCTGGGTGGCACGTTTCTGCTGGGCAGGGGTAAAGGCGATCGAGAACGGCTGTGGCCCCTCAGGTACCGAATACCCAACTATCCGGACAGTCCACATTCCTGGTACCGGATTCTGGACAAGAACCTGCTCGATGTTGTTGATGTGATCAGCCCGGGTCTGGACGGCTGGCTCCCAGGGAGCATTAGGGTCAAGTGTCCAAGGATAGTGGATCACACCGGTGGGGCTGATGGCTAGGATGTCGAGGTCGTTGACGAGTTCCGAAGCGGTATTAAGCGCGCCGGGCACATCATCCCACGCCACGGTCACCTTGAGAGCATTTGAGTTGGGCGCGACCACCACCTGAAAGCAGAGGTCTTGTCCGTGCTGGATCGAATCCTCAAGAAATGCGCCCTCCCGTAGTTGGTCGATTGCTGGCTGGATTCTGACGGAACCATAACCTGTCGCGTAGTCAGGTCCTGGATTCCACTTGTCTTGCGCATTGTGGACAAGAAGCGCCTTCAGCGTTGAGTTGTACGGCAGGGGTCTGAGAGGATACTGCGCCTTGAAATCTTGTAGGATCAGAGCACACAGTCCCGTGACGAATGCGGATGAATAGGATGTACCGGCATTCTCGCCCCCCCCAGTTGCTCCGTTGCTGTAGCACTCCCTTCCAGGGCTTGGACAGAGATTCGTGGACCATATTCCACAAAACACAGGCCACGCTTCAGCAAGGTGGCTTCCCGGGGCGACGAGGTCCGGCTTGAGTCGCCCATCGTCTGTCGGTCCAATGCTGGAGAACCGGGCCAATTCATCCTCACCTGGGGTTTTGTCGACGGCGCCAACGCTGATGGAGTTCTTTGCGCTTGCGGATGGTGGAATGGTCCTGAAAGGTTGAGGACACCAGGGCTCCACGGCATCCGCCCGCTCGTTTCCAGCCGGGAAGACGACTCGCATTGGCCCGCCGACAGCTCCCTTCACAATCGCATCGATCATTGCAGACGTGAGACCGTAGTTGCCCAACCACTCACACGAAAGATAATAAGAGGATACGCAGGAGCACACGGAGTTGTTCGCAATCACCGCACCCCGATCAATTCCATCTGTGTAGTCGTCTTCCAAATCACCCGGGTTTGTATACAGCCCGCCCTCAGGACAGCCCGAATCGAAATCACACACATATGCTTCGACCGTAGCCCCGGGGGCCATTCCGTAGATGAACGGTGTTGGGACTTGGTAGAAGTCCCAGAACGCTGGCATGAACACATTCGGGTCTCTACTGAGGGTTCCGTTTCCTGCGATGGCTCCACATATGGCAGTAGAATGCCAATCGGGTTCACAAGGATCTCGCTGGGTGACGCGACCGCCAAAGTCAGGGTGTCCTATGTCGACACCGCCGACCTCATATAGCAGCACTACAATGCCATCGCCGCTCAAGTTGTAAGGAGGCTCCTCGACCGTCCTGGTTCCCATCACAGCACGCGCCCAGCAGCTGGCCGGGCGAAGTGGCGGCAGGGGCGGTTCGAGCCACTGCACGGCGTCGTCTTGGGCTAGGGCGTTTAGGCTGGATTGGGGGATCCAAATGACCGCGGCGTTGATGGTGCGCATGACGCTGCGGACTACGCCGCCGTACTTGTGAATGACGTCGACGGCCTCGGTGTCGAGATCGATGTCGGGGTGGAACAAGACGTACAAGGCAATCGTGTCGACGTCCGCGGCGCTGGACTGGGCGGCATGAGGGTCGGAACTGGTCGCGGGCTCCACGGCCTTGCGATTCAAGACGGCGGCCGGGAGGCGGTGGGCCTTCTCGGATGGAGGCTCAACGGCCAGTCTGCCCTTCACGGCCGGGGCTTTGAACTTGGAGTATTCGGGGAACTCACGACGGATGAGCATCGGGTGGAGCTTGTGCTCCTTCTGGACCTCCTGGGCGAAGACGGCGCCGGCGGCTTGGGCGGTGGCGGCGGCGGGGCTGGCCTGGACGCTGGCGAAGAAGGCGTTGGTGCCGAGATAGCGCAGGAGCTTAACGCCGCCGGCCTCCATGGCAGTTCGCTCACCGGCCGTCGGGATGCGGTCGAACTGGATGACCTTGTGGCGATTGCCCTTGGCGGCCAGTACGACGGCGGGAGAGTTGAGGCTGGCGGCATCACCCGCCTCAGCGGCGTTGGGTTGCGTGGTGGCCGGTGCCGGTGGGAGCAGGCCCGCCTCGGCGGCCTTCCAGCGAATCGGACCTGGCGAGCGGCCGGGCTCGGCCAGCGACACGGAGGTGATGCTCAGGATCAACCCCAGAGCGACCCATCGGCATGACGACACGCTGAACACGTTGTCGGCCATACGACGACTCCTTTCGAGCGATACTGGCGTCGGCACGTCTGCACCTCTCGGACGCCCGGACCGGGCGTCCGGGAGTCTGAATAAGCCCGTCAGACCCACAATCACTGGTGCGCCGGCCATGCCAGCGCAGACCCTCCACCCCAGGGCCGCTGGATCGTCACAAACAACCAGCGCCCAGCCAACCAAAGGCCTCTATCAGACGGATGTGAGCAGGAGGGATCGAACGTCAGCCCCAGCCCCTCACCCCACGACACTCGCTATGTCAGCCCCACTGCATCCTCGGTGCAAACATGCCATTGACCCGAGGCGCAAGACTTCCCCATCCTCGCTCCCGCGAGGCCAGGAATAGAACGATACCCTGAGGACCGAACCGGTCCTGATGGGTACGCCATATCAACTTGTCTTGGTTACGTCATCCGAAATTGGAAGACCGAAAGGACATCTACGACTTATACGTTACTACCACTACTTATGAATGGTTGTGTTGTCTACCATATACTGCCAGTCAACGACTCCTGACTTCAGCTTGGTATCTTCATACACTGGGGTAATCCATATGTCAATGGCGTAGTCCATATTTTGTTCAATTCATTCCCGGCACAGCATTACGCCCGCATAGGGCAATCGGAAGGTGACCCATATGCGTCGGGCGTTAGCCGGGGGTGGGGTGGGACTGTGGGGCTCGCTATCTGTCGCTCGGCTCGCCGGTTCGCCCCGGGGTAATACGGTATTGGCAGCGGCGCAGCGTGACATGCGGCGTCGTGACCCGGAGGGTGCGGAGGCCCCCTTACGCTTTGTGGGCGGTCGCAGTCGATCGTGTACCTTGGACCAGTCCGGCCAAGTCGGTGACGACCGACTGCATTTGTTGGGCCTGGGCGCTCAGCTCTTCGCTGGCAGAGGCCGACTCTTCAGCACTGGCGGCCACCTCCTGAGTGGTCTTTTCGATCTCGACGATCCCGCCGTTGATCCGACCGACCCCCTGCGATTGTTCGTTCGAGGCGGCCGTGACATCCTTGGTGTTGTCGGCGACAGTGCGAATGATTTCGACGATGCCTTTGAAGGATTCGGCGACCTCGGTGATGATGGTGGCCCCCCGGTTCGATTGGTCTACGCTGGTCTGAATGAGGATGGCCGTATCCTTGGCGGCCTGAGCGGATCGCAGGGCCAGGTTGCGAACCTCGCCGGCCACGACGGCGAATCCCTTGCCGTGTTCGCCGGCGCGGGCCGCCTCGACGGCCGCGTTCAGGGCGAGCAGATTCGTCTGAAAGGCAATGCCCTCAATCGTCTTGATTATGCCGCGGATCTTGCCGGCAGAGTCCTTGATGTCGGTCATGAGCGAGACCGTTCTATCCATGGCCGAATTGACCTGCTCGGCCTGGGTTCGCGCCTGGTCGGCGCCCTGGGTGGCTAAGACGGCCTTCTCGGCATTTCCCTTGGCCTGACTGGCCAGTTCCTCGATCGCGGAAGACGACTCTTGAAGTGTGGCGACCTGGTCGGAGGCGCCGGTGGCCAGCTTCTGACTCGACTGTGCGATCTGCTCGGAGGCCGAGGCCACCTGCTGGGAACCGTGAGAGAGCGAGTCGACCGCCTCCATGATGGGGCGACTGATGCCACGGGCGACCCACAGAGAGACGGCCACGAGCACGCTGAAGATCGCGGCGAGGGCGGCGATCTTGTAGATCAGCAATCGGGAGTTGGCCTGGGCGATCTTACCCTGAAGGAGATTCCGTTCGGCCTCGACGTTGTCGATGTAGACGCCCGCGCCGATGATGAAGTCAGTGTCCGGAATGGTTCGGACATAGCTGAGTTTCGGCTGGATCCCCTTGCCTTCCTTCTCGAAGTAGTACTCCACGAATCCGCCGCCGTTCCGGGCGGCCTTGATGAACTGCTCGACGAAACGGATGCCCTTCTTATCTTGAAGGGCCAGGCAGTTCTGGCCGTTCTGCGACTTGTTGATGGGGACGTTGATGCGAACCCCCTTCAGGTCGTAGGTGAAGAAGTAGCCGGACCCGTCGTCGAAGAACCGGATGGGGTCGGTCTCGGTCACAACCGTGGCGATCTTCTCGTCACGCGACTTGCGGGCCTTGAGGGTGTTGGCCAGGGCGAGGGCCTCGGCATCTACGACGGACTTCAGGGCGACCTTCGACCCGTTAAGCACCTGCCCGTCGAAGCTGGGCAGGAGCACCTGCTGGGTCATCCTTTTCTCCAGGGCGATGTTGATGCCCTGCAAGGCCATGACACCCGCGATGAACAGCAGAGGCAGGGACATGATGCGCGACCGGATACTGAGGTTACGGAATGAAGGCACTGTCTCTTCTCCTTAGGAAGTACGCGATGACTCCTCCATGCGGCTGAAGTCATAAACGCCCGGCAGTCACTGTGATGAAGCCCCCGCTTATGAAACCCGTCACGGCTGGGCGCAGCGAAGGGAGGCACCATCCTTTCATTCGGAAAGCCCCGAACCCGACTTATGCAGAATCGACCGGACACGGGGCTGCCTTGTCGAACAACGACCGATGGGATCGGCCTGATGTCGGCCCTGGTGCTTGGGGCGTGCCATCCGGTTCATGCCCCGGGCGTCTCCATTTGCCGAATGCCCCCCCTGCCTGGCGAGGCGGCGGGCGGTGTATTGAGATTCGCCTGCCAACGAGGCTCCTGTTCCGATAACTGCCGGGGTGCGTGAGGGAAGGCATGCGAGGCCGGAAGCCTGACATGGGGAGTGCGATGGCATGCCTGCTGTTGGCTCTTCGTTCGGATGGGGATCGGGGTTGTCGGCGGGTGTCTCACTTTCGACGGATTCTTCATAGGTTTTCGGGGAGTTAGAAGCTAGGAGTTGGGAGTTAGAAGACAGGAGTTGGAAGTCGGAAGCCGGTCGGTGGGCGGGCGAGGCGGCGGATGTCTCATTTTGTCCCGTATTGTCGCATGTTGGGCGGGATGTGGAAGTAGAAGCTAGGAGTTGGGAGTTAGAAGTTGGGAGTTGGAAGTCAGAAGCCGGTCGGTGGGCGGGCGAGGCGGCGGATGTCTCACATTGTCCCGTATTGTCACAGATCTTGGACGGCAGGGTATCAGGGATAGATGATGGAGGATGAGGACTGCTGATACCTGGAGATTCGATCTTGTCGGGTCGTTTCTCGGGGTTGGGTGTCTCGCGTCGGGTATCCGGGCAGAGGACTGCCCGGCTCGGAGGGACGCATGTCTCACTTTCGACACGTTCTTCACGCGTTTCGAGGGGACTGTCGGGCATCGGGCGGAGGCGCGGGGACGGTGGCGGGGAAGCAAGGTGCGTATTCGGAGCGGGCGTGTCGGTGAATGTCTCACCTTGTCCCGGAATGTCACATGTTCGGCGGGGTGTGGAGGTAGAAGTTAGGAGTTGGGAGTTAGAAGTCGGGGGGTGGGCGGGCGAGGCGGGCGTATTCGGATTGGGTTTGTCGGCGAATGTCCCACTTTGTCTCACTGTGTCACACATCTTGACGTGGGCGGATCGGATGGTGGGGACTGAGGAGCCTTCGGGGATGTATTCGCCGATAAAGCCGGGTGGCGGTTCCCATGAAGGATCATCGGCGGGCGGGTTGGCGAAGTCCCAGTCGATGCCGTAGATCGCGCGGACTCGGGCGCGGACCTTTTCGAGGTTCTCTGGGGAGAAGAAGTCCTCTTCGGGGGGTGGGGTGAGCTTGTTGATCTTGGCGCGGAGGAGTTGTCGCTGAAGCTCGGCGGTCTGGGCGTAGGCGTGGGCCCGGGTGAGTGTGGCGGCGGCGGAGGCGAGACGTGCGAGGTCGGTGGGTAAGAGAGAACGACAGGAGAGGGCCATGAGGACTCGGTGGAGGATCGTCGAGATGACCTGGTCGAAGGGTGGGCTGGGTCTCTGGCGCGGGGGTTCGGGGACGTGGGTCGGGGTGGTTGAGTCTGGCTTTTGTGATGACATTGTGCGGCTCCTTTTGTGCTGGGTTTCTTCTCTGATCCGTAGGTGAGAAAGGGGGCGGACGACCGGCGTTGTTGATGTGGCAGACGCGCAGAGTGAGGGGCTGGACGGACGAGATGGCGGGTGAATGGGTGCTCGTGGCGGAAGCGTAATAGCGGAGGATTAGAATGTCCCCGCTGCCCTTAGGTCTTCTGTCGTGCCTATGGCACTCAGGCTTGTGCGGATGCGTTTTCCCAGCGTTGGAAACGCTGGGCTATTTTCAGACCGTCCCTACGGGACGAACAGGACGGCGATGGAGAGGTCGTTGATACCGCGCGAAATCGACGCCCAGGGGTGTCACGTCGCCATCATGGCGAAACGGATCGACGGAGGTTGTCGTCCGCCCCGGAGAGGCGGCGAAGTGTGGCCACGGGTGGAGCGCAGCGGAACCCGTGGAGAGATCGCAGAGATCACTTGATCCTGCCCCCAACGGGGGCAGAGGAGCGGGGGTATTCAGGGCGCGTTCAGGGACCGATGGTCCTCTGCGGAATGGGGCTGCTGCTGGACGGGGCGGTCTGTGTTGCTTGAGGCGATAGAGTCGCTACGGTATACGCATGGCAGTCGGGTTGCCGTCGCAGGGCTTGGTGCGCTACTACCTCTCGTCGGGGCAGAATGAGGTGGCCGAGTATGATGGGGTTGGGCAGCGGCTGCGATATTACGTGCATGGTCCGATGTACATCGACGAGCGGGTGGTGATGCACAACGACCCGGTGGCCGGCGGGGCGGCGACCACTGGCAGTGATTACATCTATCTCTTGAAGGACCTATGCACCGTGGCGGGTATGGCCGACGAACGAGGCTGGCCTGTGGAGCGGTACGACTACGACGCGTACGGCAAGGTGTACATGGAGCGGGTGAGGGTGCTTCCGTGGGCGGCGGATTTCGACGGCGATGGCGACGTCGATTCCGACGACCTGGCGGTGCTTCATGCGGCCTATAGGGGCTCGGGCCAGGAGCCGAACGGGGTTCGCGGATGGCGGGCCGATCTGGACGGTGACGGCGACGTGGACGGCAGCGACTATGCCCTGTTTGCCGATGCCTACCGCGGCTCGGGCATTGCGCCGGGGGGCGGCCTGTCGCTACGCTCTGCGTCGATGGTGGTCAGCCGGATCGGCAATTCCTACTTCTTCACGGGAAGGCGTCTTGATGTGATCGACATCCAGACTGCTGGCACGCCGCACCACTTCACGGATGACTATGCAGGCTTGCAGGTGTATGACTACCGACGGAGAACATACGACCCCGAATTGGGAAGATTCTGGCAGAGGGATCCCTTGCTGGTCGTCGGGCAGTCTCCCTATCAATACGTGAATGCCCGCCCGCTGGTTCACACGGATCCGTCCGGTCTCAAGGAGGAGGACGACGCATGGGAATGGTATCGGCTGGACCTGCCTCCGACCCCTTGGAAGTGTGCGCGAGTAGACGCAATTCTCGATAGCTATGCGTCAGCGTGGGATAAGATTCTGTTGGACAAATGGCTGGGTAAATCTTACACAAACAGGATTAGCATGTCTGATGCTACAATTATGGATTTGTTTGACCCCTCACATTCAGTCAGAAACGAGCATTATGAGATGGTCAATGTTGCTACTGAGAGGCTTATGAAACGAGTGAAGTGCGGTGGGACGGAATCGGTCACAACTAACCCCGACGAGAAGATCGCAACAACAGCTGATTACATGAGCCGTATCAATATGATCAGCCATTTCAGGTTTTGGTCCACTTGTACTCTGACGGTGTCGAAGACCTGCGTGAATGGGTGCTGCCGGAGGTATGACACGTCCGTGAAATGTGACTTCCACGCCTGGGACTACATCGATTTCTTCGCTACCGGGGATCGGACTTTTGGGTTTGCCGGGTTTAGGATTGCTGACCGGCTCTACAGGGCGTGTCACCTGGGGGGACAGGGCTTTGTGCTGAGGGCGGATACCTCAGAGACTCGCAGTTCCAGCGTCCCGTGCAGCGGCAAGAGTGACTAGAAGGACCGGAGCAGGGCTGAAAGGTCGACCGGCAGCTGCGAGGAGTGGATCATGATGGTGCCGCCTAGAGAGAATGGCTGTTGGAGCCGGCGCAGGAACCTACTATGTGCCCTGTTGCTGGTCGTATTCGGTGGTGGCTGCGAGGAGAGACCCGTCCGGGAACTTCGAAGGCTGGGAGGGAAGGTTGATGTTGACAAGTACCGCACAGGGCAGGTCGTGTACGTATCGCTGAGCCGTAGCGGGGTGACCGATGCACATCTGGTGAATCTGGATGGGTTCAGAGGGCTCAGACGTTTGAACCTGGATGAAACGGAGATAACCGACGCGGGCCTAGTGCATTTGAGGGGACTGAAGGAACTCCGGACGCTCAGTCTGTCCTCCTCGAAGGTCACTGGCAACGGGCTCCAACACCTCAAAGGGCTAGGCAACCTTGAGTCGCTGAATCTGAGTTTCTGTAGTGTTTCTGATGAAGGGCTGCTCCACCTGGAATCGCTAGCCAATTTGCAGGTTCTGTATCTCATGGAGACCAAGGTGACCGATGCGGGGCTACGCCACCTCAGGGCATGTACGAAGCTTCAAGACCTCTATCTGGGGCTCACACAGGTTACGGATGCCGGACTGGAGCACTTGAGAGGGTTGCCTCAACTTGGAGCCCTAGACCTGCTCGATTGCAGGATCACGGGGGTGGGACTACAGCAGCTCGAAGACATGAAGAGGCTCCAATACCTGAATCTATGTGGTACCTTGGTCACGGATTCTGGGCTGGAATACCTAAAACGACTGAAGAGACTGACATGGGTCGTATTGCATAGTACCAGGGTGACCGATGCTGGTGTGGCGATGCTTAGGAAGGCATTGCCACAGTGTAAGATCGAATACACTCCGCTTAGGGTTGAGGCAGGAGAGGTGAGACCAGGGCGTTGAGGATTGACGTTCCGGATAATGGATAATGGGGACAGTGGGGGACAGTCATGTTTCCGGTGACTTGGGTGATGGCAACGACGTGCAGACAAGTGATGACGAGGGCTGAAACGACACGGGCAGAGGCACGGGGAGCGTAAGGCGTTGGGATCCGGGGGTTGCACCCGGCCATTGAATGTCGCTCCTTCAGGGCGTAACGGGGCGGGCCCAGACAACACGCTACACGCTGCGTGGCGAGGTTCGGCTCGCGGGTAAGCTCGCCCCCCCAGAGGCAGAGTGGCGCGTCAGGACGCACCCTACGTGGCTCGCCCTCGCAAAGACAGACGGGGGGTCTGCGGTACAGGGGGACGGCGGAATCGG
>CAYUQT010000100.1:0-22507 GCA_964446835.1 uncultured Planctomycetales bacterium
GCGATCCCGCCGTCGGGCAGTTCGCAGGGGTCGAAGTCGTCGTCGGGTCCGTCGGTGAGCTGCCGGAGGTTTGTCCCGTCGGGATTCATCGCGTAGATGTGGAAGCATCGCCGCTGAGGGGAATAGTAGTTGGTCTTGCCCTCCGCCTTCGGGGCGAAGGCAAAGTAGACGGTGCGGCCGTCGAAGCTCAGCGAGAGCGTCGTGTAATTCCCGCGGGGCAGGCGTCCGGCGATCAGGTCGCGCTTCGCGAACGACCGGCCCGGCTCTTCCAGAACGTAGACGCTGCCGCCGGCGATATCTCTGTAGTCATAGTAATAGCCCATGTATTCGTGGAGCATCTGGCAGATGAAGCGCTTCCGCTCCATGAACACCACGGGCGCCTTCTGCACCAGGGGATTGCCCAGCGCCAGGCTGCGAGTGGTCCAGCGGAGATCGCAATAGAGCGCCCGCCGATCGGAGGCCTTCAAAGAGTCAGCTTCGCGGGCTCGAACGTCGAGATCCTTGAAGCCCGCTGCGCTGCGGGCCCTGTCGGATTCGCTCAGCGTAGGAGCAAGCTGCCCCAGCAGCCGCCGGCCTCGTTGAAGGGCCTCTCGAATGGCCGTGGGATCCTCGTCGGAGCGTTTTCGGCGCTGTTCCTGCCGGGCCCAGTCCGCCTCGATGGCCTTTCGAAAGTCCGGGGTGTCTGAACTCGTCGCCCCGACGGTGATGAACGCGCCGGCCATTATGGAAATCAGGTTCATGGGCTGATACTTCCCTCCGACCTTATTGCCGAGCCTGTTGCCCTGTATGTGTCGACACCGAACGGAGATCGCCCGGCCGTGCACTATCCTACGGGTTTCTCTCCGCGAGGATCAATCTCTGTGGGTCATGCTCCGGGGCATTGGCAGCATAGGGCCTCGATGTGGGCTGAAATGCACACACAAAGTCCAATTGGGCCTACGGAGCCCACGTCTGGCGAAACCCCTGTCCAAGACGACCGAGATGCCGACGAATGACCATCGCGTTCGAGACCCAAACGCTTCACCATTCGGCAGTAGACCGCTCTGAACAGTGAAGTCCTGCTGTAAACCGCATGGGCACTTCTGACAATACTGGGGAATACACTCTCGGCGTCAACTACTCGTCAACTCCTTTCATGAAATGAAGATATGTACGGTGACTTGATGAATCTCATCTTCGAATGACCCCTGTTACAGTATATGTACTAATGCTGTTGGTGTTTATTTTCAGGATTCTCGTTCTAGGAGATGTTAACCCAACCGCCCGCCAAGCCGATTCGACGGCTAGCATGGCCCTAATAGCCCATTCCATCAACGGGTGATGGAGTTGCATTGTCCGAAAATGGGTCGGAGAAAGTCAACGGAGAGTCCTACGATGCTGAAAAACATGACCTTGGGTCGGAAGATTGCCGCGGGATTTGCCTCGATGATCACCATCGCCCTCATCATCGGAGGCGTCGGGGCGTGGAAGATGACCACGACGTCGAAGCAGTCCACCATCCTCGCCCAGGAATACGTGCCCGAAGTGGCCGAAATCGTCGGCGTTGAGCGAGCCTGGCTGAATATGATGTTCGAGGCCAGGGGCTACAACTATACCGAGGCGGCGAGCTTCCTGGAGAAGGTCCGGACGATCTACACCGGGCTCCGCAAGGAGCTTCAGGATGTCAAGGATCTGGCCGCGAAGTCCCCGCATCTCACCGGACTGAAGGAGGCAACGGCCTCGCTGGAAGCGGGGATCAACGGCTATGAAGACCTGTTCAACCAGACGGTGACGAAGTTCGAGGCATCGGCCGCCGAGCGAAAGAAGCTCAACGAAATCGCTGCCAGCTACGTGAAGAAGAGTGAGGAACTGCTCAGTACCCAGGAATCGATGCTCAAGAAGGAGATTGCCGATGGGGCCAAGGCGGACAAGCTCAACGCCAGGGTCCAACAGATCGAGGCGGTGAACGATTTCCTGAGTGCCTTCGGCAGCGTGCGCATCGGCTACTGGAAGGCCCAGGCTCAGCGCGATTCAAAGCTGGCGGCGGAGGCCGACAAACTCTTCGATCCAATCAACAAGAAACTGCAAGACCTTCGCGGCATGACGGCGGAGGATCAGAGCCAGAAGCTGGTCGATGACATCTCCAAACTGGTCAGCGCCTACCGGGAGTCGATGAAGCAAACCACCGCGCTGGCGGCGGCCTGCGAAGACCTTGCGGCCAAGCGCGTTCCTCATGCCGTCAAGGTGAAGGAGGCCACCCAGACCACGGCGGCCAGCGGAATCACCGAGGCCACCACACGGTCGACGGAAGCGGCTTCGGCGCTGTCCACGGCCGCCCGGATCATGATCATCGGACTGGTTGTAGCGTTCGCCGCCGGTGTGCTCCTGGCGCTGGTCATTACGCGCGGGATCACCAAACCGATCAACCGGATCATCCAGGGACTCAACGAGGGAGCCGAGCAGGTAAACGAGGCCTCGCGGCAAGTGTCGACGGCCAGCCAGTCGCTCGCCGAAGGAGCCTCCGAACAGGCCAGCAGCCTCGAAGAGACCTCGAGCGCCCTGGAAGAGATGGCCGGCATGGCGCGTCAGAATGCCGACAACAGCAAACAAGCGAATGACTTCATGACCGAGACCAAGACCGTCATCTCCGAGGCCGACTCGGCGATGAAAGAGGCCACCAACGCGATGAACCAAATCTCCGAGGCCTCCGAGAAGATCAGCAAGATCATCAAGGTGATCGAAGAAATCGCCTTCCAGACGAACCTGTTGGCGCTCAACGCAGCAGTCGAGGCCGCCCGTGCGGGCGAACACGGTAAGGGGTTCGCCGTGGTGGCCGACGAAGTTCGTAACCTGGCTCAGCGCGCGGCACAAGCCGCCCGCGAAACCGGCGACCTCATCGAACAGACCGTGACCCGCGTGGGCCGCGGCGTCGAGTTGAACCAGACGACGTCAAACAGCTTCGGCAAGATCGCAACGGCCGCCGGCAAGGTGGGCGACCTGGTGGCCCAGATCACACACGCCTCGGCGGAACAGGCCCAGGGTGTCGATCAGGTGAACACCGCCGTGGCACAGATGGACAAGGTGACCCAGGCAACGGCCGCCAATGCAGAGCAGTCGGCCGCCGCGTCCGAAGAACTCTCGGCACAGGCCCAGAACGTCCGCGCCATGGTCAACGAACTCGTCGCCATGGTCGGCGGCAAGACCTCGACGAGCCTGGCATCCGATGCGCCCGCAACCGGACGGGCTTCGCAACGATCGGCCAAGGCCCCCTCGACCCCCAAGAAGCCCGAGCGCACACCGGTTCACGCCGGTGCTGCCAAGACCTCGGACGTCAAGCATGAGGCGGCCGAATCCGTGCACCTGACTGTCGAAGAAATGGGCAACCTGGACAACTTCTAGGATCGATCGCAACAGGTCCGCACACCCTGAAGCCAACGCCTTCCTCGTGTGCGGCCTGAACTGCGGCGCGGGAGTGGTGTACACCGCCAACGGCCTGTGTCCAGGAGGCCTCCCGCGCATCCTGTCTTGAAACGAACATCACGCAGGTTGAGCCCGACCGGCTTGACCTGCGTGATCGCCTTTATGCCGCCCACCCTCTCCCCCGCGATGTCGCCTCGTGGACTGCTGGGAACCTCTGGCACTAAAGACGGCAGTGAGTGTAGACTCCTCCCTGACGAGAAACCGTTTCTTGGGGAATATCCGGTTCCGACGTAACCGCGGCGTGCGCCCCGGCCAACAGCGCCTTGTCCTTTGGGAGGATCGATGGTGAGCCAGACCCACACGACGTATTGCAGGTATCGACTGTGCGCCGCAGGTCTGGTGGCGATGATCGGTATCGCATTGGGTTGCCAGAACCAGCTTGGCAAGACCTCGGAGGCTTCCGGTGCGTCGAAGGCCGACAACGGACCCTGTTACGTCTGCCACGCCCGCTATGAAACCGAGAAGCTCACCGCCAGACATGCCAAGGCCGGTATCGGTTGCGTCCGCTGCCACGGCGCCTCGGAAGCCCACCGCGCCGATGAGAAGGCCGCCACTCCGCCCGACATCATGTATACGCCTGCGAAGGTCAACCCGTCATGCATGACCTGCCACCCGCAGGACCAGATCGGCCGGAAGTGGGTGCATCGTCCCCTGTTCAAGGACACCACCACTCCGAAGAAACGCTGCACCGACTGCCACGGCAAGCATCGCCTGGCCACCCGCACACACACGTGGGATAAGGAAAAGGGCAAGCTCCCGGCGAAAGAGGGCTGAGCGTCCGCTCGATTCGAACACCGGCCGCCTCTGCCCGAACCCCGGCGAGATGACGGGAGACACCCCGCTATTTCGGTCGGACCTCCAGCGTCCCCAGGATGTTGATGCCGCCGCCGTCCGGCGACCCCGTGAACCAGGGAACGTCGCGGTTGGCCACGCGGATCGAGGTGCGGGCATCCCTCTTGAGCCCCTCGGCGGAGTCGGGCATCCACAGGCCGAGCGAATAGGCGCCGGGAGGCACATCCGCCAACGACAGGTCGGCCTTGATCGCATGGGTCAGCGGAATGAAGCGGCCGTCGCCGGGCACATACGGCTGCCAGGTTCGCGGATCCGCCTGGATGAGGGAAAGGCTCGCAAGGCGGCCTGCCGCATTGATGACCGCGAGATAGACCTTGCGGGGATTGTGCGGGACGCTGAACCCCCGGTTGATCAGCGCAATCTCCACGGGCAGCGTGTCCTTGGCCGTCGCGACAGCGGGAAACCGCGCCCACTGAAGCTCGACGCGATACCCCAGATGATCGCGGATGTATTCGAACACCGTCCGCGCCACCGCCTGGCCGGCATCGCCTTCGAAGTAGCCGTCGGACACAGGCAGCCCGGCCTCTCGCACCTGCTCGATTCGCAACGGGGTCTTCATCCACACGTCGATGCCGAAGGTCTTGCCCTCCTGCCCCGAGTAGCTGTGCGCCAGGCTGAACGAACTGTAGTGATGGAGCCGCATGCGAACCGCCGCATTGAACCCGTCGACGCGGCCGTCGATGTCCGACCAGAACAATTCACCGTCCACCGGCATATACGCGCTCTCGGTCGTCATGTAGTCGAACTCGGGGTTGCCGGGCTTCGAATAGAGCGGACCCTCGGTCCAGGTGCCGCCGCACGTCTTGCCGGCCAGAAAGCCGTCGTTGTGGAAGCCGATCCGCGCCGCGGGGATGCCGGTAAACGCCGTCTTGGCATCGATCACCCCAAACGCCCTGAGCGAAGCCCCGCTCAGGACCCAACGCTTGTACTTCGGCACGCGAACCTGTGTCATCCGCTCGGCCGGCAGCACCTCAAGAATCTTGGCCATGATCGCCGACAACTGGGCGTGATCCCGTTCGATCCCCTGGGCCGAACTGTGCCATTCGCCCCACGCGCCGACGCAGCCCGCCTGCATCACATAGATCACATCGACGTTCTTCCGGAGAATCGGGGCAAGCTGATCGAGATGCCGAAGAATGGTCGGCGTGTCGGGCCCGCCTTTGCGGTCCATGTCCTTTTCATACGCGAACCGGAGCACGGCCTTCAGCCCGGCGGCGCGGAGGGCGTCAAACCCGCGCTGAAGGCATCGCAGCTTCTCATCGCCGATCGGCCCCGCAGACGGATCCAGATAGGCATAGGCCTGCACCAGCGTCAGGCCGAAGGGCTCGTAGCGCTGGGCATCCAGCAGCCACCACTGGTCTGTGTACGATGCCGGCAGGCGACCCCGCAGGTGCGCCACCTCCCTGTAGAACGACGATCCGTCCGGCTCGGCGAAAACGGCCTCGATGCGAAGGCCCCGCTCGGGGTTGCGAAGCCCGAGCGTCCCCCCCGGATCGGTCGGGCGGACGCCGTGATATCGAATCTCCCGCGTCGGGGCCTGATCGGCTGCCGCGGAAACACCGATGGGCGTTGCTGACAGAATCACGAGCAGCATCATGCGACATGTCATGGCGGCACACACCTCGTTCATCGTGCTGGAGTGTCGGGGGTAGGGCCGTGTCGAGATCGCCGGCAAGGGAAAGGCTGACACCGATATGGTGCCAAGAGACGCTACGCGGTGAGTACTTCCACTGACAGGAGCTGCTTCACCGCATGGTCTCCCTGTATTACCGCATCGATGTGGTCGAGGGTGCGAGCGTGGAAGTACCGTTCGCCACATTCCTGACACACTTCGGCCTCCACGTTCTCAACGATGTAGAGCCTGCCCTTGAGCCAGTGTTGCTTCCTGACTTTTCGCGAAACAGTCTCGCCACTGCAAAACTCACACTTCATGGCATCACTCTTTCCCATACACGGTGATTATAAGCAAATCACCCGTCCCACGGAAACGGCACAGAACATGCATCATTCGGCCATCGTCGGCCGGACCTTCGATCTGGTAGCGCGTTCCCCTGGGATCACGTGTCAGCTTCTTGTGGACGGAACCTCTCAGAATGGCATTCTCCATATCCGACCGCTCAAACTTGTCTTCAGCCATTTCCTCTTCGGCGTGCGACGACACGTAGTAATCGCGGCTCCGTATCTTCTGTCAATTTCTGTCGATTGCTGACATGACCTCGCTTCCTGCTTCGACGGCGAACGATGGATTCAGCGGTTGTGTTCCACGCCGTCGAACATCAACGTGCGATTCCGTTGACTCACTCCATGTTCCCTATGCATCATCTTATCCGCCTGTTAGCATCTTGTCCGACCCGGGAGACCCTGTGTCATGGGAGGTAAGGCCAATATGTCTCGATGGCTCACCGGCCTGATCGTCACCACCTTCTCGCTCGAACTGCTGTTCGGGGCGGATACCGGCGTCGGCGGAATGCCGACCGCGACAATCGTCGACCGCTCGCCGGCCATCCGCGGTTCGATCGCCACGTACGACAATGCCCCGCGAACCCGGGAAGGCCGCGTCGACATCGACACGCTGCTGGCGCAGTTGGTCGACCTCCGGGCCAATACCTACCACTGGCTGATCTGGCACGCCGCGACAGACTGGGAAGACCTTCAGCGATTCCTGCCGCTGGCCCACCGGAAGGGAATCCTCGTCTGGGTCTGCCTCGTACCCCCCTCGGAATCCCCGCCGCACACAAAGTCCTATTCCGAACCGTTCCGCCTCGACTACGAGCGATGGGCCGCCGAGTTCGCCACGCTCGGCCTGAAGCACCCCAACCTGGTGGCCTGGAGCGTCGACGACTTCACGCACAACCTCAAGGTCTTCACGCCGGAGCGCATGCGGAAGATCCACGCCGCGGCCCACGCGATCAATCCGCGACTCACCTTCGTCCCGTGCAGCTACTTTCCCAGCGTCAAGCCGGCGTTCGCCCTCAACTACCGCGGACTGATCGACGGCATCCTGTTTCCCTATCGCCACGAGTCGGCCGGCGCAAACCTGAAAGACGCCTCGCTCGTCGAATCGGAGGTAACACGGCTGCGCCAAATCCTCGGGCCGGAACTCCCAATCATCGTCGACGTCTACGCCTCGTCTCACAGCAGCCTGGGTGCCTCGACGCCCGAGTACGTCCGCCAGGTCATGGAATCGGCCATCCGCTGCGCAGACGGCGTGCACATCTACTGTCACCAGCAGACCGGCGGCGCCGGCACCAAGTACGAAGTCATCAAGCAACTCTTCACCCGATGGGCCGATGATCCGTCGCTGAAGAAACCCCGACTGACGCCCCTCTCCGGATCAACGAAGCCCGCAGGCCCCTGACCACACGAACCCTGTGAGGCTATCACACGCTCGGCGAGGTGCGCCTGAGCAAGAGAACAGACACGCCCCCCCGGGTAGGAGGGCAAGCACACCCGCGAGCCGCGAATCCGAGGTGAGGCGCCCTCCCGCAAGAGTCGTCGTCCTGAGCCGTCGTTAACTCCGCTAGAACATGCGAGGCAGGCCCAGACTTGCCCTGCCGGCCGCATCGGTCTTCGGTTGTGCGTTCGCCTCAGGACTCCGCGGCGTCACACCCCACGTCCTCATCCGCGACTCATCCGGAACCACCATGACCACGTCGCCCCGCTTCGTGGTCAGCTCGACAATCCCTCGCTGCACGGGACGCGGATCCTTCCCGTTGATGAAAAGACTCGCCGCAGTCCACGGGTTCTCCAGCCGGCACGTACCCCCAAGTCGACTGACGAGGCACACCCACCGCACCTCGCCCTTGAGGACCTCCGCCGAAACCACGAACCCATCCACGGCGTGCAGGGTGAACCGTGCATCCCTGCGGCCGGCAGCCGGCGCGATCCGAATCACCCCGTCGTGACTCTGAAGCAATGCCTCGTTCATCGCGCACGCCAGCACCGACATCGACTCCATGCCCATGTGCCGGAACGGCCAGGCGGGGAACGGGAATTGGCCCTTCTTCGCATCGGCCCCGCGCGGGGCGGCGTCTCTCACCACGGTCGTGCGGAATCGAAGCGAAGCATCCGCCTTCATGATGTCGCGCGGACCATAATGGCCGAATCCGTTGCAGAAGAATTGCCATCGCCCCGGCCACAATGCCAGAACCTGGTTCAGCTCGTCCGACTGGCCCAGTCGCGCCAGGACGATCGGCAGCACGTCCCAGCCCATGCCCGCGATGCCGAAGACCTTGGCCGTATTCACCGCCGTCCTGTATTGCGCCGAATCGCGATCGGCCAGCCCGATCAGACCCGACGGAAACACCGTCGCGAATTCCACCCACGGGAAGATGCCGTCGTAGCACTTCATGTCCTCGCGGATGCCGGTGTACGGTGTCTTGTTGCCCTCCAGGGCTTGGACCATGTCGAAGAGATCCGCAGGAGGGTTCGGCGGGCCGTCATCGGCTACAAACGACGTCAGCAACCGGTTCTCCTTGACGCCAAAGCCCGCAGCGAAGATCTCATCCGACAGCATGCCCCTTCCCTTGAACAGGGCCCGCCGCAGCGTCCACGTCCCGTTGGCCGAGGTGACCAGTTCGGGGCCCGCCTTGACCGTGGGCAGCGGGGCCAGGTTGTCGACGATCTCCTTCCACTTGCCCGCCCGCCCCTCCTCAACCCCCGCCTCGGCCAGCGCCGCCCGCACCGTCGAGAACAGCACGCGGGCATACACGATCTCGCTGATCGTGTCCCGAAGCCGAATCCACCCCTCGTAACCCGTCGCCTCCTTCGCGTGATACTTCCCGTCGCTGCCGCGCTCGAAAAGCGACTCGAAGAACCTCGCGGCATCGAGCAGATAGGGCAGGGCACGCGTCTTCAGGAATTCGCGGTCGCCCGTGAACCGATACTGCCGCCAGAAATCCATGGCGATCTGGGCGACCGGCGTATGGTTGGCAAACTCGCTGGCCGAGTTGTAGCCCCGACGCTCGCAGACGTCCGAGACCACCGCGCCGTCCGAGCGGAAGGCCTCGCGCGCATCCTGCCGGCCATAGGGCAATGCATCGAAGCGATACGTAAGATACGCGTCGATCAGGTTGTGATGCCCCGCCGCATTCAGAGGCCAGTACACCTGCTGCTGATTCCAGTGGAAGAAGAAGTTCCAGTTCTGAACGTCGCGGCTCCAGCCCCACAGCCCGTTGACGAATCGAACCGGGCAGGGGCCGCGCTGCGAGGCGTTCGCATAGTACATCGTCAGGTGCCAGAGGTTGTCGAGGTAGTCGTCGCCGAATTCCATCAGCGACCGCTGCCAGAACCCCTTCCACGCCGCCGCGTGGCCCCCGGCCAGAGCCGGAACCCCCTTGGCGCAGGCGGCCGCCAGCGTCTTCCGCACGGTTTGGACCGGGTCGTCCTTCAGGGGCGACGTGACGGCCAGCAAGACGTCGAACGCCTTGCTCCCATTGCCGGCTACCGCAATCCGGGCCGCGCGCGAGTGTTGGCGAGTGACCGAGACGGTGATTCCTTCCGGCCCCACGACGCGGCAGCCGGCCGCGAAGGTCCCGCTCGTCAGCGTGTGCGTGACGCAGGCGCCGCCGTCATCGACGGTCGTGTCGGTGCCCTTGAGTCCCAGTGCCGCATCGCGATTGACCAGAGAATACCAGTGCGAGAACGTTCGCGAACCATATCGTTCGAGCGTCACGTTGACCGGGATGTCCTCTTTCAGCCCGCGCGTGATCCGGCAGCAGAACACGCCCGTGTCATGATCGACGAACGCCTGCACCGACACCGTGCCGAACGGGGTGGTGGCTACCAGGCTCATCGTGGCGTCTGCCAGCCGCAGCCGGCCCGCGAAATCCGACAGATAGAACACGTCGAAGATCGGCACCTGGAAATCGACGATCAGCCGGCAGGCGTGCCTCAGCGTCGTGCTGAATTCCTCTTCCTCGGCCTTCCAGTTGTGGAACCGGCCGAAGGGCGCATCGTCCCAGAGATCGCACTTGTTCACGGCGAAGATCAGCTTCGTGTCTTCACACCAGCACAAAACCCCTACGTCGCCGTTGCCAAGCGGCAACCCCTGCATGGGATCACACGGCGGCGTCAGATACACCAGGTCGTGCCTCGCGACCCGCCCCGGCCACGCGATCTCCCACGACGCCGTCTGCGGATTGAACGGCGATCGAATCGGCCCCGCTGGCGTCGGCTGGCTTGTCGCGCTCGCCCCACCCGTCGCATCCGCCCCAACCGCCGACGAAAGCAGAAATCCAAACAGGGTCAGTGCCGTCGTCATGGAACCATCCTCATGTCGTTGCCCTGGAATCCGTCCGCCACCCCCGCCGGCATGGTGAACCAACCCCCCAATGTTTGCAACTCCCGCCCCAATCTCAGCCGCCACACACACCCAATCACCCGAAGGAACGCCGTCGCGCGATCACGCCGAAGGCCTGCACCACTCCCCTCCGAGCCGGACCGTCCCCCGCGGACACTCACGTCGTCAATTTCGACCGGCACCCCTGGGAGGGCGAGCGTACTCGCGAGCCGAAACCCCTCATGCCTCCGAACCCAACCGCTCACCGCCTTCGACCCTGCGATGCTCGGGCACCGCTCCGCTATTTCTGCCCCGTTCACGGGGCACCCCCGGCCACGCCGGGCTACCAAGCCGGTCCTTTGAGGACCGGTTCGGTTGCCGAATCCGCCCCATACCCATCTCTCCACAGAGGGCCACACCCCATGTTCTCCCCGTGGCCTCGGAGCCACGACAACGCTAAGCTCATCCACCAGGGAGCCGCCGAAATGCACCATTCGATCACAACACTCCGCTGCCTCGTCGCCCTGCTTCTCGTGTCCGTCGCCGCCGGCGCCGCCGAGTCGTCGTCCCACGCCCCCCAGCCGATCCGCAAGGTCCTCGTGATGGGCAACAGCCTCACGAGACACGCGCCCAGCCCGACCCTCGGCTGGCAGGGCGATTGGGGGATGGCCGCCACCGCCCGGGAGAGAGACTTCGCCCATCTCCTGCACGAGCGCCTCTGCCGGTTCCAGCCGGACCCCAGGCCCGAACTCATCATCGAAAGCCTTAACGCCCGGCAGTTCCCCAGCAAGGTCGATCAGTTCCCGCGCCTCGCCGCCCACAACGCCGATCTGATCATCATCCAGATCGGCGACAACCTGCCCGAAAGCGAGGCCACGCTCGAAACCCTCGGCAGGCCCTACGAACAACTGCTGATGGCACTGAAGAAGGGCCGCCACCCGCTGATCTACGGTGTCGGTGTCTGGGGCGGCGGTCCGAAACGAAACGCCCTCATGAAAGAGGCCTGCGACCGGCAGGGCGCGGGCTTCATCACCATCCATCACCTGTTTCCAAACCGCAACAACCGGGCCGCATCCGAAGGCCACTTCACCCACGCCGGTGTCAACTGGCATCCGGGCGACCGCGGCATGCAGGCGATCGCCGAGGCCCTCTGGCAGGCCATCCGCCCCACCGGCATGACGCTCCTTCATTACGCCGATCCGCGCTTCATCGCAGGACTGAAGAAACATGACCTGCTGGCCGACTACGGCCTGCGACTGCTCAGCACGGGATTCAAGCTCGAACCCTTCGGCAAGCGATGGTCCGCCTCGCCCCTGCTGGCCGAGGCCCGCGCCTCCGGACGCGACTACTACATCGATCGCATCACCGGCGGCATGCCCTACCAGCCACTCGACGGCATCGAGGAGATGGCGGCTACGTTGAAGAATGACCCGCACTTCCTCGGCTTTCAGGTTCATGAATGGGACAACTCCCCACTGGCCGACTACCACCGGATCCGGCAGTACTTCATAGACAAGAAGCTGCCCTTCGATCAGGAGCACTTCCGCCGCTACGAAGGCCGGACTGAGTTCCCTTTCTTCTCCGGCGGCAATTTCAGAACCTACCAGAACCTCTATCGTCCGCTGAAGAGCCGGCAGGATGTCGAGGCCTACCTCGACGCGTACTTCCGCCACCTCCTGAAGCGCACCGCCGGCCAGATCATGTCGGTCAACGGCAATGTGCAGTTTCCTCACACCGCCCTGAGACTCGGCGCCAAGAACGTCATGGCCGAGATAGGAAACCAGGTGCCGCTGACGGCCCTCCAGGTAGCCTGCGTCCGGGGCGCCGCCCGGCAATACCACAAACCGTTCGGCCTGTATTACGAAACGTGGGGCGGCAAACCCTTCGGCTGTGTTCGTGCCATGAAGTCCTCGCCCTGGTTCGACAACGACGAGCAGATGGTTGCGCTGACCAAGACATGGCAGATCGGGCCGCAATACGGCAGCAGCCGGTCGTTGCAGCGCCGCCTGATATTCTTCGCGTGGCTGTCCGGGGCCGACTACTGGGCCGAAGAGTGGGAGCCTGAGAACTACTTCGCCAACTGGACCGACTACCCGCTGACCGACTACGGTCGGGTGACCAGGACGTTTCTCGACGTGAGCGGCCGATTCGGTCGAGTCGAACCCGTCGTGCCGGCCGCCGTTGTCGCCCCGCCGGGCACATTCGGTGTCGACGTGTGCTACCTGGGTCAGGCACGCAATGATCAATATGGCCTCGTCCAACCGGATGACCTCCACCGCGGGCTGCGCGGGTTCGCCGCCGAACTGCTGGCCTCACGACCCCCGCGCGCCGGCGCCGACGACTACAACCTGACGCCCTCCCCCTGGATCGGCTGCTTCGACGTCGTCTCGGCCGAGGCACCACCCGAGCTGCTGGCAGCCTATGGCCTGTTGATCTACTTCGACCGCAAGCAGGCCGACGCCTCCGGCCGGCCCCAAGACAAGGTCCTGGTCTTCGAGGACCCCAAACGAGACGCCCCACGCTGCATAGACGCCCTGCGACGCCTGCTGCCGATCCACGTGGAAGGCGAGGTCGGCTCCGCCCTGGCCCGCACGAAAGGGCGGTATATTCTCGGGGTCTTCAACAACCTGGGTGTGACCAAGACCGATGCCGGCGAGCACCTCGACCCGAACGCGACCCGGACCGTCACCGTCCACGGCCCCAGCGAAGGCCTCGACTGCCCGCTCGGACGGGAGTACCTCGCGGAGACCCGGCCGGACCTCACAACCCTTCGCCTGCCGGCCGGTGCCGTGGCAGTGTTGTCTCTGCCCAACCCGAAGCGATGAGATGGGCTTGGGCGTGTTCGTGCATTCGGCCGGAGAACACCCGACAGGCGAGCGGAACCGTGTGGATTCGAAAGGGCATAACGGCTCGCGCGGGAATCGACATGGATCGCCGAAGCACGCGGTGACGTGAGCGGATGAAGGAGAATCGAACGTGGTTGCATCACTGATCCTGGCGTCCTTCTGCGCGGCGGCGGCGGCCGAAACCAAAGAGGCTGTCGCCGGACTGATCCCCGCGCCCAAACACTGTGACGTCCAAGCCGGCGACGTCCCCGTGGCCGCACAGGGCAAGCCGAACCTCGTCATCCTCACGCCGGAGAAGCCCGACAAGAAGGAGACCCTCGCCGCGAAGTGGCTGGTCCGAGAGATCGCAACCCTCTCCGGCGTGGCGCCCCAGATCGCCACCGGCACCGCCTCGCCGGCCGCCGGCCTGACGCCCCTCGTGCTGACCACCTTCAACCGCGAAACCGAGAACCGCCGGCAGGCCATGGCGCTGCTCGACGACTCCGACCGGAAGCTCCTGGCCGATCCGCAGCGCTCCGAGCAGGCCTACGTGATTCGAACCGACGGCAATCCCCCGGCCATCGTCGGCGGCTCGGCCCAGGGGACCCTCTACGGCGCCATGACCCTCCTTCAGCTTCTTCAGACGGACGGAGGGCGGGTGACCCTGCCTCGCGTCCACGTGCGAGACTGGCCCGATTTCCGCTACCGCATTGCGGAGAACTGGACGTACACGGAGGGCCGGGAGCATTGGGGCCGCGGGTGGTGCTACGACTGGGGCGACGGGGCGGAGAACTATCGAAAGCGTTTGGAGCGTCTCTTCGACCGGTGTCTGCGGTACAAGGTCAACATGATCTGTTTCTCCTCGGGCTTCGGCGAGTCCTTTTCGAAGATGTGGTCGGGCAGCGCGTTTCCCATCCAGAAGGAACTGAACCAACTGGCCGACGAACGTGGCATCAAGCTGATGATCGGTGGGTACGGCATTGCCTGCGGCGACAATGAGATGCTCAATCGCACGTCCTATCCCGACGGCAAGGAGTACCTGTGCCTCACCACCGGCAACATGGGCAACTGCCGCAGCAATGACGAACTGACCCGGCGGATCCAGGACCGCTTCCGGCAGTACGTGCAAGAGACCGAGCCCCGCGCCCTGTACATTCACCATGAGGACAGTGACACCTACGCCTCGGCCGAGTGGCTCTGGAAGCATCGCTGCGATCAGTGCCGCAAACGCTGGCCCAACGAGGCGATGGCTGCGGCCGACGGTGCCGCGGGCGCCTTCGTCCACGGGTACAACGCCCTCTGCGACGCGATCTTCAGCGTCAAGAATGCCGACTCGGGCTACGACGCCGCCCGCGATTGCCTGGTCATTCTGGTATCGCCCACCTACACGTCCAGCAGGGAACCCGACGCGACCTGGGACAAGCAGCGTGCCTACTGGACCGTCGCCAGCCAATTGCTGAAGTACAAGGACAACGTGTGTATCGCCGTCCGCGAGCAGTTCCTTCGGAACGACAATCACAAGCGGCGAATCCTCGAGATGGCCGAGACCCTGCGGCGAGACGCCAAGGGGCACGGGCTGTTCCTTTTCTTCGTCTCCAGGGCGTCGCTCTACGAAATGGGACCGCTGTTCGTGCCCGTTCCGGCCGCCATGAGCAAACTGAACGAAGGCGCGGAGGTTGCCTATTACATGTGCGGCAAGATCTTTCAGGAGCCGCAGATCCTGATGAACGCCGCGCACATGTGGAACACCGGTTCCCTGGGGGCCTGCGAACTCCCCGCCAGGGCCGATGCGTGCCTCAGCCTGTACAACCAGCTCGCCCGCCGAGGGGCGGATCCGCCGGAGGTGTTCGGAGAGGATGGCTTCCTCCGGCTCGCGTGCCGGGTGCTGTACGGCCCGAAGGCCGGTCGTCACATGGAGAAGGTCTATGCGATGACGACCTCTCCCATCTGCTATGCGAGGCACCTGTACGTCTGGGGCCTTCGTTCGGCACTCCACTACGACTGGGCCCCCGAACTGAAGGTGACCCAGGAGGCGATCGTCCATGTGCAGGCCGCCCTGGGCGAATCCGATTGCCGTCCGGAGAACCGCGTCCTCCTCGAACGATTCCTGAAGTGCCTCGGCGCGGGAGAACGCTTCGCCCGCATCCGCCTGGCCTATCAGAACCTGGTGCCGCTGGCGTTCAGTGCGTCGTCCACGGCCGATGATATGCAGCAGAAGGCCGCCCTGATCGAAGAGCAGATGCGGTCTATGGAGCAGTATCTCAAAGAGCAGTTCACCACCCAATGGGCCACCCCTCGAGGCGGTGATGCGGGGTGCTGGAGTACCAACCTGGCCGAGATGCGCCAGGAGCTGAACCGCAATGTGCAGCAGTGGACCGGCGCGCTTCGAGCCCGCCAGCTCGCCGATCGCCAGGAGGCCGCTGGAGGTGCGCCTGCGGTGGTCAACGGAGGCATGGAAGACGCCACCGGTTGGAGCTTCGTGCGTGTCACCGGTGACGAAGAGGTCGGCTACGCCGACGGCGGCTACGTGACCGACAAGACCACACGGGGAAAACGCGCCTATCGGATCCGGCACCTGCCGGTGAATCGCGTCAGCGACAAATGGCCCATGCCGGTGCGAACCACCTGGGGCGAGATCGTTCAGGAGCTTCGCGTTCAGCCGGGGCAGCGGTATGCCGTCGCCTTCGAGGTGTTCAACAACTACGGTTACAGCCGCGGGCCGGGCCTCCTGGAGCACCAGGTTCTCATCGACGATCAGGCGATGTGGTCGCTGGACGCCTCGGCACCGCAGGGATGGAAGTCGGGCGGCTTCTTCTTCACGGCCAAGACACCCGGCGTTCGCCTCAGGCTCCGGACCACCGATGTCCGGCCGGTCGTTGGTTGGCAACAGGGCGAGGGCGATTCGTGGTGGGACAACGTCCGAGCCTATCCGGTAGAACCCGAGGCACCGACATCGCCGAAGGGGTAGGACCGTTGGGATCGTTCTGTCCGATCGTTCGCCCACAACACCCCCCCTTGCCCGATGAGCCGCCACCCCGCGCGCTCATCCGGTGCGAAGGTCGACGCGGAATCGACAGGCTCGAACGTGCGTGACGCCGTCGACGATCGCGTAGTAGGTCATCACCAGCTCGCGCTCGCTGATTCGCATCAGTTCGGGGCTTCCGAACGTGAACGACGGCAGCGCCGCCCAGAGGCCGGAACCGTCCGAAGGCCCCACGCCGCCCAGGCCCAGCGGCTGGCCGGTGGCGCGCAGTTGCCGGGGATCCCACAACTGGATTGCCTGTGTCGAGCCCCACGTCCGGCCGGCGTCGCCGCTGGCGAACAGACGAATGCCCTCGGGTGGCGTTCGGATGTTGCCCACGGCCAGAAGCTCCGAACCGTGCCAGGCCTGTGGCGCCAGGATCTGGCAGACGAGGTCCGTCGCCTCGGGCGCCGACCACGTCCGGCCTCTGTCCGAGGAGACGCAGCGATGGACGCACACCGTTTCTTCGCTCGGATGGCGATAGGTCCAGGTGAGCATGACCACCGACCCATCGGCCAGCTCGGTGAACCGGCCATCGCCGAAACCCAGCCCGCCGGTCTGGTCCCACGCAATGGGAAACGCGGCCGAGAAGCTCCGTCCGCCATCCAGCGATAGACTGCCGACCATCGCCTGCGGCCCCTGGGGTGCCGTTACCTCGATAGGCAGGAGCAGCGCTCGGTCGGACATCACCAGCGGGCGGCTACCGAAATAGCGATTCGGCGGCAGGCCGGGTATGTCCAGCTCCCGCGCGTCCGACCAGTGGCAACCGCCGTCGGTGCTTCTGATCGCCCACATACGCTGCCGCAGCGATCGTCCCTCCTCGCTGAAGATGTAGGCGTCGGGCTTCCGGGCCTCGACTGTCGTGAAGAACGTCCGCACCTCGCCCCCGGATGCCTCGACCACCACGCCGGTGTGAACCGATTCCGGAGATGCCCCGCTCATGCCGTCGAACACCGTCTGGGGCGCCGACCATGTGCCGCCCCCGTCGCCCGACCGCTGACAGACGAGGATGCCATCGCGCGAGTGCTTCGCCGAGCCCTGTCGATAGACGCACAGAAGCTCGCCCCGCTGCGTCCGGGTCGAGACGGGATACACGCAGACCGACGCGGCGTCCCCACGGGCGAGGTTCGGCGAGACGGCCGCATCCTGAACGATCTCTACCTTGAGCGTATGCATCTGGGGTCTCTGAACTCCTTACGCCAAAGTCAGAAGCCTCCGCGGCCCGGCCAACAGCATCGACTGGATCTGCCCCTCCGTTACACCGCGGGCCCGCAGTCGAGGCAAGAACGACGTCCACAGAAAGTCATACCCCCGGCCAGCCAGGGCATGGAGCTGCGATTGCCGGCAGGTGTCGGTGGAGAGCAGGATCTGCCGTTCGTATCCCGCGGCTGCCAGGGCGGCAATCCGGTCGGCCCGGATGTCGTCCGGAACCAGGTCGGTCCAGCCGATCATGTCGAACGCACAAAACGCGCCTCGATCGAGGATCGGCAGATAGTAGTCCATATCTTCCTGCTCGCTCCGGCGCCACTCGGCATCACAGTGGCCGATGCAGACTCGGGCCGGATTCGCGCCAGCATGCTCCAGAAGTCGCAACTGCGCGTGCCCGCCCCGCCCCAGCGCGGCATGGGTGATGATCCCGGCGCCGCTCCGGCGCTGGGCCTGAGCCGCGGCGGTAAACAGAACCACCTCGGCATCATCGAGCCGGTAATCCCCGGCGCTTCCACCCGGTGCGTTGTGGCTGGCGATCTCACCGATGATCCCGGCATGCACGCCGCCGTGCCCGTCCTCGATCTGGCGGACGAAGTAGTCGGCCAGGTGCTCGGCGCTCGCGGGCCCGCAGCCCAGCGAACGGACCCAGGCCGGATACGTCGATTCGACATAGAAGGCAATGCCGGAAATGATCGTGACGCCCGAGCCTTCGCTGACCGTCCGCAATTGGACGGCATCGCGACCCACGCCCTCCGGTGTCACTTCGATGATCGCCCGGCCGCCGGCCTGCCGGAAATACCGCAGCTCGTGGATCGTCCGGGCCGCGTCGGTCAGGACATTGTCCGCCTTGCCCGAGTGAACGGACAGGTCGCAGATGAGGTGCTCGTGGGCCAGCGTCGCTCCGAGAGCGGCCGGATCGATGGGACCTTTCACCGTTACTATGACGCCCGATCCGCCCACCGGACCCTCCTGCGTCGCCATCAGATCCCTTCCTCGGGCGCCGCACCCGGTGCTGCGCCGATCTGCTGCCCCTCGTCCCGCCCATTCTGAGGCTCATCGATCGGGCACGAGGCGTCGATCAACAGCCAGGTCAGGCCGGAGATCACACCCATCAGCCCGCCCAGCGCCAACGCCACTTCCCAGCCGAGGTGGTCTTTCAGCCAGGCAAACGACATCGTGCCCAGCGTGCTGCCCACCTGCCCTGATCCGTTCATCAGGCCGCCGAGAATCCCCGCGCCCCGGCGCGTAATGTCGATCACTGTCGACCAGAACGAGGCGGCGGCAGCGCACATCAAGCCGGCGGCGGCAGCGAAGACCACTGCGGCGCCCGCGTTGCCGGGAATCAGCGGCGCGATCATCCCACACACGCCACCCAGGGTGATCGCCACGAGCGGCACGATGCGACGGCCCCAGCGGCTGCCCCAACGGCGCGTCGCCAGATCGCACAAGACTCCCCCCACCGGTGCGCCGATGGCCATCGCCACGTAGTTCAGCGAATAGAGCCAGGCGGCCGCCATGGGTCCCACACCGCGCACTCGCACAAAGTAGAGGTAGAACCACGTGCCGAAAACGAATCCCGCCAGCCCGTAGAACACCTCACTGATGCAGAGTATGTAAGCACTGCGTGACCTGATGAGCCGGCCGAACCAGCGCCGATCCGGCGGGCGAACCGACAGTTCTTCCTTCTCCGCCGCGATGATCTCCAGCTCTCGAACGGACACTCGCCGGTGCCCGCCGGGCTGATCGGTCACCGAGAGCCACCACACGACCGTCACAACCGTCGTGATCACACCTGACAGCAGAAACGCCTGTCGCCAGCCGAACTGCGCGATGATGAAGGCGATGAATACCGGCGTAAACGCACCGCCCAGCGTCGCGCCGCTGTGGATCAGTCCGCTGGCTATCGCCCGTTCGCTACGACGCATCCAGTTGGCCAGCGTCCGCGCAAACGTCGGAAAGGCACACGCTTCGCACAACCCCAGCACGAAGCGCGACGCGATCAGGGCCGTTACCGGGTCGAGCCAGCCGGCGATCAGCCCGCGCGGCGTCAGGCCCACCAGAAGCGTCAGCGCCGCCCACGACAGACCCGCCCCCGTCAGCACCGCCCGGGCCCCAAACCGATCCGCCAGCCAACCCCCAGGCACCAGCCCGGCGCCATAGCCCAGAAAGAACGCCCCCAACACGTACCCGCACCGGGCATCTGAAAAGCCGAACTCTTCCTGCATATGCGGGGCGGCCACGGAGATGTTCACACGATCGATGTAGAGCACGAACGCCACGGCGCAGAGCAGGCCGACAATGGCCCAGCGAAAGCGACTTGATGCGGGTCTGGCCAGTTCGGTATCCACGCCGACAGTCCTCCCGGGCCGATGGGGGCGGCCAACAGTATACAGCCCGAGACGACCCCTCACGGAAACGGCTCGGACGAAATTCCAGAACCCCCCTTTCGCCGCGTGCGAGATGCGGGCTGGGTTGCGGCGCCAGAAGAAGGGGGCCGAGGCTCCTCGGGATCGCCCGGGGGCAGGCGGCCCTATCGAGAGGTGCTCTATCCTCGACCGGAACCTAAGGATGCTGCCGCCGACTTGCCGGGCTTTCCCACCCTGACGATCTTGTGGCTGCCGTGGCAGTCGGTGCAGATCGGGGCCTTTCCGGGCACCGCAGCCTTCACCCCGCCCCTTGGGCGAGAACACTTGTGACAGGTATTGCAGAAGGTCTCGATGTCGCCCCGGGCGAAGACGCGGTCGGGCTTGACCCCGTTGTTCTCGTCCTTGGCGTGTTCGCGGCTGGGACCGTGACACTTCACGCAACTGATCCGTTTGGCCTGATGCTTCGTCTTGGCCACCTGGTCGGCCACGTCGACATGACAGGTATCGCAGCCGTCGAAGGCCGCCGCCGCCGAGGCCTCGTGCCCGGTCATCGGGGCGGAGGCGGTGCCGGTGGATTCGCGTTGGGTCGTCGGTGTCGCGCCCGAGTCGCGCGCCGCGTCGACGGGCCCGGCATTCTTCGGACTGCATGCGGCCACCGCCGACAGCAACATCGCACACGCCAGTCGGGCCCTTGGCCACCCGGTGAAGGCCCTCGTTATTCTCATGGGTAGACGCATGATTCCGGGCATGTGGCTATGCATACCTCCAAGCGTGCTCGAGCCAGGGATAGTCCGGGCAGGGGCTGAGGGCCGCCCGTTTCTCAAGGCGCTCCAGCGCCTCGGGCGACAGCTTTGTCGATGAGGCACTGAAGTTCTCGCGCATCTGGGACAGCGTGTGGACGCCGCAGAGACAGATGTCTACCTGCGGGTTGGCCAGCACGAAGGCGATCATGTCCCGCGCGGCGCTGGTGCCCGGTCCGCCCGCGTCGCTCCTCTTCAGCAGAGAGCCGCGGGCCAGTGGCTTGATCGTGATGACGCCGAGGCCGGCCTTGCGGGCCTCTGGGATGACCTCTTCAGCCATGCGGTGCCGGATGTTGTACGGCATCGAGCAGACGTCGAACGACTTGCCGTACTTCTCGAAGGCCTCGCGGAACCACTGCGGTGTGAAGTGACTGCCGAAGCCGGTGAAGCGAATCTTGCCTTCCTTCTTCAGCTTGTCGCAGGCCTCGATCGAATAGGACATGTCCCAATAGCCCGACTTCGGCGTGATGTGCGACTCGTTGCTGAGCAGCAGCAGATCGATGCGATCGGTCTGCCAGAGCTTCAGGCGCTCTTCGGTCCACTTGTAGATCTCTGCCTTGTCCTGCGGCACGCCGTGCATCTTGTGCGAGGGGCGGACGCAGACGATGGCCTGATCCCGCTTCTTGAGCCGTTTGAGCGCCTCGCCCGGGATGCGCGACTCGTCCAGCGGCGAGCACGAGTCGAAGAAGTTCACGCCCATCTCGAGGCCCTCGCGGATCATCTCCGTCGCCTCGTCCTGCGTGATCTTGCGGTAGCGGCCCTTGCCGTCGGGAACCCGGTCGTAGGCCCAACTGTGCCCGCCGAAGCCCAGCTCCGAGACCTCCAGCCCCGTCTTGCCGAGCTTCCGGTGTTTCACACGAACCGGCGGTGAGGTTGAGGCCTCCGCCGATTCGGCGCGCCCGGTGAGCCGATCGCCCACCCCTCCGGCCACCGCCGCCAACCCCACCTGCCCCAAGAACCGCCGTCGTGTGACCCCGCCGTTGCTGTCATCCTGAGAGTTGAAGCCGGCCATTGAAGAGACTCCTCCGACCCCCGCCAGACATTCTACCGGCTGCTCGATGCCCCGTCCCCCACAATCGGACCGCTATTCGCGTGGCCGGCTTTCTCGCTGCTTCGGGTACGCATTCGTCTTGATTCGACTGGACGCGGGTGTCTGGCTAAGGGTGCGTCTTGGGGTTCTTCATTGTGATTGCGATCCGGGCTGTCGGCGGATGTCTCACTTTGTCCCGAATTGTCGCATGTTCGGCGGGGGGGAGGTAGAAGTTAGGAGTTGGGAGTTAGAAGTTAGGAGTTGGAAGTCGGATGCCGGGCGGGGGGCGGGGGAGGCGGCAGCAGATGTCTCACATTGTCCCGTATTGTCACATGTTCGGCGGGGCGGGGAGGTAGAAGTTAGGAGTTGGAAGTTAGAAGCCGGTCGGTGGGCGGGCGTATTCGGATTGGGCGAGTCGGCGAATGTCTCACTTTCGACACGTTCTTCACGCGTTTCGAGGGGGGTGCTGGCGGTTCGTCCGGCGTGAACGTCGGGGCTCGGACCGGAAGGGGACGTCTGAGTTGGGGTATCCGGGCAGAGGACTGCCCGGCTCGGAGGGGCGGATGTCTCACTTTCGACACGTTCTTCACGTGTTTCCGGGGGAGGGGATTGGCGGGGCATGGGGGATTCGTTCTGAGTGCGACCGGGTTTGTCGGCGAATGTC
>CAYUQT010000101.1:0-21865 GCA_964446835.1 uncultured Planctomycetales bacterium
GCCAATCAAATCACCTGTGCCATTCGGAAATGACTTCTGGCAACCGCTCTAAAACATCAGAGGGAGTTCTACGGGAACGCGAAGTCGCCGCCGAAGGCGGTGAAGCCGCCGTCGACCTCAGCCGTCAAACCGTAGCGGAGCCCCCCGCGCGGTTGTCTGGCTCATTCACCTTGTCGCCAGGTGTACTCCAGATCGTCAAAGAAGACGATCTGGCCGTTTCCATCGGTATGAGTGGTGATGAGGCCGAAACGGTTCAGATGGATTTCGCGACGCTGCTGCCCCTGAGGCAATTCCAGAGTTACCGCCTGATCGGCCAATATCACCGTGATCCTGCCGGGCCGGTCTCTGGTTTCGGGTGTATAGTCCAAGCTCCAACGGCGCGGCGTGCCGTCGGGGAAGATTCGGGGACCCTGCGAAGCCACCTGCCCCTCGGACCCATGCAGGCGATAACGGGGGGCGAAGTAGAAGCCCTCCACACTGGGCCCTCCGATGCCGATTCCCACAAAATCAGGCGGCGTGGAGATGGCGTCGGAGTTGCCGCTCTCGAAGCTGTGCACGGAATGGAAGAAGCCCAGGAGTGTATCGCTGTCCGACACGGCCCGACGTAAACAGACGATACCGGAGGCCTTCAGTGGCGCTCGGAGGCTCAGAGGTTCGAGCCGATCGGCATAAGCGGCCATCTTTGCGGGATATCGGCCATCGCCTCGATAGAGGCGGCCGCCCAACTCCCCCGCGGCCAGACCCCCCGCATGGTGCGTCTTGCTGTAGCCGAAGTCGAACATCGGGCGGATGTCTGAAGTGGCGTAGGTCCGCCGGTTCTGAAAACTCTCCCACTTCGGGTCCGTCGAGAACCGTTCCATCTCACCGTTGACGGTAACGTCGTCGATCCAGACCTCGCCCCCCTGATCATAGTGCTTCATCACGTTCAGCAGACCGAAGCGGTCGAACGTGGCGCCGTCGGCCTTGTGACCGGCCTCCAGATTGACGACCAGGGTGTCCTCGTCCAGTCGCGCGATAATGGCTCCGCCACCCCCGTTGCCCTTTGGATCGTATCGGAGAGACCATGTGTGGACGGTCTTGCCCGATGGATACGGTTTGGTCACGCGTTTGCCGGTTCCAGGGTCTTTCCGTTCGAAGGCCAACTCGCCGGCCCGCCAGAGGCCCGTGGCATATCCTACGTAGGCGAGGAAGACATCGCCTCGACCGTAGAGGCGGAAGACGACCGTGTTCGGCGTGCGCCATTCCTTGCAAGAATCGGACTTGAAGAAGCCCAACTGCACATGAAAGTTCCGTCCGGTGCACACCAGCGAGCCCGATGCGGACAGGGGCTCGGCGAAGGTCTGAGGTGTGATGCGTTTGGCGTAGTAGGCCGGCTCTCCAACCGGCCATATGGCCCCTCCCAACTCTCCCTGGGCGCCGCCCGAATGGGCCGTTCGACTGTAGCCAAAGGCCTGTTGGACCGGGCGGGTCTCCGTAGCCCCAAGGCGGTTGTTACGCCCCTCCCAGCCCGGATCCGTATCGAAGCATTGGCGCCGCTCGGCCGCCAGGAGATCGCATGCGAACAGAAGGATACACGACAGCGTTTTCATGGACATCGGTAGCCCTCTCTCGATGGCCGCCCCCGATCAGGCGATCGCTTCGCTGCAGCCGGCGCCGCACACCATCAGTGCGGATGAAGATGTCGCAGGATGTGAGGACGTTCCAGGCTGTGCCGCACCATGAGTTCTTCGTCTGAGAGCAATCCGACGGTCGGTCCCTCTGCCACCACGGCGCCTTCATCCAAGACGATGACACGGGAACACAACTCGACCACCAGCTCCAGATCATGCGTAGCAATGAGCTTCGTGATGGAGATCTGACGCAGCAGTTCTTTCAGCTCGCGACGGCCCTTCGGATCGAGGCTGGACGTCGGTTCATCGAGAACCAGAATCGACGGCTCACAGGCCAGCACGCCCGCCAGGCACACGCGGCGTTTTTCGCCCACGCTCAGGTGGTGCGGAGTTCGATTCTCGAACCCTGCAAGCCCCGTCTTGGCCAACGATTCCGCAACGCGACGTCGAACCTCCGGTTCGCCCAGGCCGAGCTGCTGGGGACCGAATGCCACATCTTCATACACCGTCGGGCAGAACAATTGATCGTTGGGGTCCTGAAAGAGAAAGCCCACCTTCCGACGCACCTCGTGCAGCGTTTCCGGCCCGACCGGACAGCCGTCGACACACACCGTGCTGTCACCCTTCCACGATTCCGGCAGCAGGCCGTTCAGGTGAAGCAGCAACGTGCTCTTGCCGGCGCCGTTGGGACCGATCAGCCCGACACATTCGCCCTCGGCGATGGAGATGCTGACACCACGCAGTGCCCGGGTCCCTTCGCCATAGTGGTAGTGAAGGTTGCGGACTTCGATGGCAGCACTCATCTCCACCCCCGTGCGCACATCGCAGCGTATATCCGTTCGGCACGTTCGCTGGATCGGATGAACAGTTGACTGACCACGCTGGCCATGGTGTGCCACGCCCACGACCGATGCGGCGTGAAGGTGCGGCTCATCCGGGCCCGCTTCATGCGCTGCGATTCGTCCACCAGCACGAAGAGGTAGCGGTACATCAGCGACAGCGTGGTCACGAGCATCGACGGAACCCTCGCCGACTTCATCACGCCCAGGAGCTCTGAGAACGGCGTGGTGTTGGACAGCAGCACCATCACCCACAAACACAACGTGGCCTTGGCAACCAGATAGAGAAACAACCATACTCCGCCCGGCCGGAACAACGCCAGAACCGCCACACCCAGAACAAACGCTTCGAGCAGGACCAACCGCCGTATCAGAAATACCCACGGTATGTGGCTGAGTGCCGAGACCCCCACCAGAAAGACGGCGGCTACGGCCAGCGACGACCATCGAAACGGCGGCTGGAGCAGAAGGATCATCACCAGAGCCAGGGCCGCCATGAGCTTCCAAGCAGCGTGCAGGCGATGGATGGGAGAATCAAGACGACTGTAGCGATCGAGGAAGTCGTGTCGCATCGGAAGCCCTATGGTGTCGCGCTCGAATCGGTCGCGTCCTTGGACTTGGCCCTGGACACCAGAACGCGAGCCCATAGCCAGGCCAGGACAAACACGGCAATCGTGCCGACCGCACCGGCAATGGATGTCCCTAACGTGCTCCAACGAACGCCGGGCATCTGATAGTCCGGGACGGGCGCAGGAAGAATCGGTGCTGAGGCCTTCTCCTTGAAGCCCAAGACCTCCGCCGTCTTGTCCAGCCCATCGGGCCATTGCGAGGCCCATGGCGAGACGAAAAGCGCGAGCCCCAGTGCGATCAGGGCTCCGTAGGCCATCACTATCCCGTAGGATCGCGTCGGTTCAACCGCCGGATCGGGTTGAAGCAACTCCGGACGCGCGCGGGCAATAGCCACGAGCACCAAGGCCGTAATCAGCCCCTCGCCGATGCCGATCAGCATGTGAACAGCTACCATGGCGGGCAGTACCGTCGACCACTCTGCGGTGCGAGAGACGGCCAGTTCCCCGGCACATGCGACCGAAGCCAGAACTGTGCTGCACCAGCCCGC
Source organism: uncultured Planctomycetales bacterium (assembly GCA_964446835.1). Taxonomy (GTDB): domain Bacteria; phylum Planctomycetota; class Phycisphaerae; order UBA1845; family JAFGLZ01; genus CAYUQT01. Next base: position 3,567 of record CAYUQT010000101.1, read on the forward strand.
AAAAGCCGCCGCCATGACGACCCCAAACAACCCCCTGACCGCGCGGCTCACCCCATGGTAGATGGCCCACCCTCCTACAGTGCCGATCAACCCCATGTTGAAGATGTTCGCCCCCAGGGCCGATACCCCGCCGTCGGCGAACATGAGACACTGCAGGATCAATACGGAGGAGATCACGATGACACCGGCACTCGGCCCCAGAAGCACGGCCGCCAGAACGCCCCCTATCAGGTGGCCCGAAGTACCTCCGGCCACCGGAAAGTTGATCATCTGAGCGGCAAAAACGAACGACGCCGCCAATCCCAAGAGCGGTACACGACGTGACGGCAGATTCAGACGTACCCGCCGAAGGGCAACACCCAAGCCCGCCGCCGCCAGAACACCCGTGGCCACAGCCGTCTTGCTGTCCAGAAACCCGTCGGGAATATGCATGCAACAGCGTCCTCTTGATCCAAGGAGGACCCACGTCCGCATGGCAGGACCTCCTGACACAACAGCTTATCTGGGAAAGCTCCCTATGTCACACGATTCGAAGGGCCGCAGCCCCTGGCAGGGCTGTCACCGCAAGCCCGTGCAATCGTTCGCATCCTGAAACGTTGTACGATAATGTGGCCCGAATGGAACGGTTGGTCCGGATTCGGCTCAGTGGCCGCTCCACAACACATCTGCTCTCCGGTAGGGAGGTCGCCACATGAATACTCGATGGATTGCGATGCTCGCGACGTTGGCACTGGGGACGGCTTCTTCCGGCCAAGTCCTCAATCCCATTCCGGCCCTTGCGACGGAGCCGACGGTGTCGGCGGCCTCGACGAAGGGAGTCACGTCGCCCGCACGAGAGGATCCCCGTCCGCAACACCGAGCGACCGGCGAATCCGACAGGCTCGAAACCATCGCCTTGACGAACACCCTTGTGGCACAGGCAGAGGTCTCGGCCCCCCTGCCGCCCGATGAGCAGCGTCCGCGGACTGCGCCCGCCGCCGGAACAGACCGGAAACTCGGTCCGGCATCCGACAGGCAATTCGGTCCTCCCCGCCGGAATCCGAGGAACCGGTTCCCGGCAGATGGCCCCATACCGGACCTCCGTTCGGCCCGAGTGTTGACTTTCATACCGTCGGACGCCGGCGGACAGCGAGGCATCGCGGTCGGTGTCCTGGCACCTCAGACGGCACGTTACCCCGACGGAGCACCCGTGGTCATCCACGTACCAGGCGGCGTCGACATGGGCGCCACCGAGGGAAGACCGGAATATGCGGGGCTGGGGTTCGTCGAAATTCGCTTCGCCTTCCCGGGCGGAGGACGTGGTGAGGGCACCAGTGGCGGCTCATACGATCACCGCGGCCCGAACTGCATCCGTGCCCTGGCCGATGTCATCCGGTTTGCCACCGGTCGACTTAAGGACAATCAGGGCCGCTCGATCGCCGAGCTTCTTCCCAACACGCGTGTCCTGACAAAGAACGTGGGGATTCTAGGATCGAGTCATGGCGGAAATGCCTGCGGCCTCGTGATGGCAACGCACGGCGAAGAATTCCCCGATCTCGCCTTCTATGCTTCGATGGAGTCCCCCTATGGCGAGGGCAACGTGAACATCGAACTGGGCGGGCGCGAACAAGGGGTCAATCTGGCCTACAACCCGATCACGGGTGTGCTCGATATGTCGAAGTTGGCGTGGTCCGGCGACCTGCCGCCCGGACCGCCTCGTCGCTGGAGAAGCACCGGCTCGACGCTCAAGGGTGCGCTCTTCTTCGACCTCGACGGAGATGGGCGATTCTCGGAATCCAAAGATTTCCCCGCCAACGTATTCGTCCAGGACTTAGGACAGGGACCCAAGGCCTGGTATTCACCGCGGCTGATTCGTGAGGCCGAAACTCGCACGTTGTACGGCGCGAAGCGGCCCGACCACATCCCGACCCTCGCTGAATCCACAGAGTACTGGCGCTGGCGCGATGCCGCCGGGAGCATTGCCGCGGCTGTCGGCAAGTGTAAGAACCTCGCCGTCATCGTCTATGCGAACGAACGCGATCACGTTCAGGTGGCACCGGATCACCCGCACATCCTCGTGCAGGCAGAAGGATTCCGCGCAGCGGGCGTCTGGTTCATTCGCCTGAATCCCGACAGGTCTTACGTCGAACAGATCGTCCGTTCCGGCGGACCCGGTATTCGCCGAACCGGGCTGCGCTTTCCGGACAACGATGCGGGCAAGGCCTGGAACCGTCAGAACATCCGTGAGGGGCTGGAACCTGAGGCCCTGCCCATCACCCCCTATATGCAGGCAGCCGTGTCTGAACTTGCAGACCGTACGCAGACCCGCCAGTGGGCCGCCAACCTCGATGCCGTTCTCGTTCCCAATGCGCCCTGGCGTGCCTTCCCGGAACCTGTCGGAGAGGGTGAGAGTCCTCAGACGCCTCGACCGATCCCACCCGACCGTTCCCGAGCCGAGCGCAGCGGCCCACACACCCCCGACCAGGCCGCCTTGTCCCGACGTGTCGCACCCGACGCCGGTTCTGCAAGTGCTCCCCTGCTGTTCTGCATTGGAATGCACATCGAGCCCTTTGGCGCGGAACCGAGCCGCCTTGCGGGCAGCGCCGTTTCGGAACAACCACGAGGCCGAGTGGGCCCTCAACCTCGACCCGACTACAACAATCGCCCCTTCTTTGATCATCAGGTGGCCGACATTCGACGCGTCGCTCGTATCATCGAGCAGAACGGGGGCAAACTGACCTTCCAGGCCCAGACGCCGTTCACCCGCATCGCCACTGAGTCGGACCTGCCCCTGCTGGGCGAACTCGAGCGGAAGGGGCACGAGGTGGCGCTGCACTTTCACGAAGATGCGCATCTCGGACGCGGCAGCGAACGGCTGCCCGTAGCCACGTGGGTGGCCGTGATGAAGGAGGAAATCGAGTGGCTCAAGAAGGCCGGAGCGACGCGGGTCCGCTACTGGAGCGGAGGCAACCTCTTCCCCGGTGTGTTGGAGGCCGCGGCTCAGGCCGGCCTTGAGGTGATGAGCGACCACAAGAACCCTCGTCGCCAGGAGACCGACCTTCGACTGTTGGGGGTGAATCCGTGGCGACCGGCCGGGGGACCGTCGGAGAGCGATGTCAGTGCCTTCACGCGTCACGATGCCGGAGGCAAGATCATCTATCTACCCGATGGCCTCTTCTCTCGGGTGGACCACGCGGGTATGAGACGCTCGCCGGAGGCCGGCGGAGACTGGCGATACTTCGATTTCCTGACAGAGAGCCTGGAACAATCGCTTCGAGCCGCCCGAAGCGATCGCGTAAACGTCTTTCACATCACGGTCCATGGCGGCGAGTTCCGCGGAAATCCGGACAAGCCCTTTGCCGTCATCGAGGCCTGGCTTCGCGATGTCGTGACCCCGCTGGTGAAGGCGGGCAAGGTACGCTGGGCCACATTCTCGGAGATGGCCGATGCCTTCAAGTCATGGAAGAAGGCGAATCCGGGCGTCTCTCCTCGACCGTCGGACAGTCGTTCGGAAAGGTCGGCAGCCGCAACGCCAGCGACGAGTCCCTCACAGGGATACATCACGTTTGTCGTCAACGTCCATGATTGGGGCCGCGCAGGCAAGAGCGGCGACACGATCTCGCGGCTCATCGATCTGTTCACCCGCCATGGTGTGCGAGGTGACTTCTACCTGACAGCCCCCGTGGTAGAGGCCTACGCCCAATCGCGGCCCGACGTGCTCGATCGCTTGCAGACAAGCGGCATGACGATTAGTTACCACTACCGTCCGCCATTTCCGGCCTACGCGGGGTTTGATGGCTCCTTACGTGATCTGGACGATGCCTCGCTGCGAGCGACGCTCCGGGACTACGAGACCTTCCGGCTCGATCTGAAAACCGGCGGGCTTCAGCGTGACCGCCCCGGCGGATATGCCTATGTGAAACAGGTGCTGGGCGTCGCCCCAGTTGCTGTCTCCGCGATGGGGAATCCGCGGGCCAAGTCGGTCCTGCTCGACATCTATCGAGAGCAGGGCGCGAAGATGACCATGGAGTATCACGAATCCGGAACAAAGCCGGATCAGCCATTCGCGTGGCGGCAGGGCCTGCTGATCCGTCCCAGCGATTTCAGCATCACCCGATGGACCGCGCCGGGGGAGAACCGGGAATCCTTCTGGTGGACCCGCCAGGACACGCCGCAGTCTGCCGCCTTCAACCCCACGATGCGTCTCCAGAGCCAGTTGGCCGCCTGGACGCACCCCCGCGCCCCGCTGATCACGGTGCTCATCCACGAAAACGACTTCTACGTTCGGGGAGGCCCCTCCTGGAACGCCATCTATCTCAGTCGAGACGGCCGATCGCCCCGCACACCTCCGTATGATGTGAACGCGCCGGATCAGGCCGAACCCCGTACCGCGGAGAACCAAGCCGCCATCTGGCGCGCTTATGAGGAACTTGTTGCCTATGCTGCCAGGAACCTCCGTGTGGTCACATCCGCCGATGTCGTGAAGATGGCCGAGAGTGCCAAGAAGCCCGGCTGATCCGCCGCCCGGCGAACAAGCGGATTCTTCGTTCCGCCGACAGGAAGCCGCAACAAAGATGGACAACCTACTCCAGGGGCAGCACCCAGATGTTCCGAAATGCGACCGGACAGAGGTGGTCCTGCAGCACGAGCGGGCCCGGCTTACCGAGTTCGTTCATTCGGAGCGTGTGCGGGATCTCATGGTCGTCGATGATCGTGATGCCGTTTTGAACCACGGTGATCCGCCCCTTGCGAACCGTCTTGCCGTCCGGTTCGAGCTTCGGGGCACGGTAGGTGATGTCATACGATTGCCACTCATTGGGTGGCAGGCAGGCGTTGGAGCTTGGGACAATCTGGCTGTAGAGGGCGCCGCAATCGTCCTTCTTCATCGGGTCGATGCCATAGCTGTCGAGCACCTGAACCTCGTATCGCCCCTGGAGAAACACGCCGCTGTTCCCGCGATCCTGCCCCTTGGCCCATGGCATATGGGGCGTCTTGAACTCGATGTGAAGCCTCTGATCGCCAAACGTCTTCTTCGTTCGAATGTTGAAGGTGAGCGGCACGCAGATGATCGCTCCATCCTTGACGACCCACGAACACGGCTTGCCGTCCATCCGTGTCCAACCGGAAGCATCCTTGCCGTCGAAGAGCACTACGGCCCCCTGCGGAGGTGAGGTGAATTGCCCCTTGGGTTGGGCCGGGGCCTCCGCCATGGCCACGGACGAGATAATCGCTACAAGGCCAAACGCCCTCCAGACCAAACGATGATCCCTCGATGCCGACCGAACCATGACAAGACCTCCTTGATTCTCGTTCGCCCCCGAAGCGGTCAGACCTCATCCACCCTCTCGGAACGCTACAGCGTCCACCCCTTGCGATACTCACGCCGGATGAACCTCATCGCCTCGGGTTCATTGGTGATCTTCAGGTTCTTGGCATCCCATTCGATGGGCTTGCCGGCTCGATAGGCCACATTGCCCAGCAGTACCGTTTCTGTCAGCGGCCCGGCATAATCGAACCCGTCCGTGGTCTTTCTGCCCGCCTTACAGGCCTCGACCCACTGGCGATAGTGGGCCACGGGGCTGGCCGGAAGTATCCGAAACGGCCCCGGCTCGGAAGACTCGCCCGAAGGCAGCACGGCATGCCGATTGTAGTCGGCCACGATGCGCCCCTTCGGACCGATGAACATGACGCCCATCTCCCAATCGGAGAAGCCCTGCTTCTCTGCCGCCTTTCGAGCCCCGCGTCCGTTGCTCCAGGTCAGTCTGACCGGCGGCTTCTGGCCCTGCGCCGGATACTCATAGTGAACCGTCAGCCAGGCCGGTGTGCTGTCGGGATGAACGCTGGGACCCTCGGCCTCAACCCGGCGGACATGTCGAAGCCCCAGCGCCGTATGTGCCAGGTCGATCAGGTGGCAACCGAAATCTCCCAGAAGCCCGCTGCCGAAATCCCACCAGCCCCGCCATTTGCCCGGGAGATAGGCCGGATGATAGGGAACCTGCGGGGCCGGACCCAACCACTCGTCATAGTGCAGGCCCGCTGGAACCGGCGGGGTGTCCTTGGGCCGATCGCCGGGGGCATATGCGCCCCGATGCCAGACCCGCACCTCGGTTACGTCGCCGATCGTCCCGGCCTGAATCAACTCGGCCACGCGACGATAGGTGGTGCAGCGGTGGTTCTGATTGCCCATCTGGGTGACGCATTTCGCCTCGTCCGCGGCCTCCATGAGCTTACGGACCTCGAAGATTGAATGCGCCAAAGGCTTCTCACAATAGACGTGCTTGCCCGCCTTTATCGCCAACATGGCGGCCGGCGCGTGCGTGTGGTCGGGTGTCGAAATGACCACCGCTTCGATGTCCTTCTGATCGAGCATGCGCCGGAAATCGGTATAGAACCTGGCCTTCGGAAGCCACTTGCGGGGCTCTGCGGCATGGCGTTCATCCACGTCGCATATCGCCACAATTCTCTCGGTGCGAAACCCCAGCAGATTCGCCTTTCCCCGGCCCCCTACGCCGATGACCCCGATGCCGAGCTTCTCATTGGCGGACCCTGTCGAAGTGCCCTGGGCCAATACTGGCCCGGCCGCCGCCAATACGGAATGCCCTAGAAAGACTCGACGCGTCATATCCGATGCCATGAGCATACTCCCGGAACTATCGATGTGCGGCCGGCAACCGCTGACGAGGCCTGGAAACGCCGGGGACATGGCCCCGACCCCACCGGCGCGGCCGACTTGAATCCCTTGATGACGATCCTACGAAGTCGACCTTTGCCGCGCCAATGGTCCTGTCTCACGCTCGGACAACTTCTGACACGACCGAACACGCGATGGATTCGCAGACCGTCTCGTCACAGCTGCCTGTCCCGGCACAGCAGCCCCAGAGTCCCGTAGATACATCCTTGCGGGAGTGCCGTGTGTCGAGGATGATCATCCGATGAACTGCGGACAGCAACGCTCTGTCCTGTTGGCGGCATGGAGATCGTTGGCAATGAGAAGCAAGCACCTCTGGACGTTCGTGGCAGCGATGAGTGGTCTGGCTGCCTCCTACGGACTTGCCGAGACGGACATGCCAAACGAATCGCTGCCAAAAGTGGCGGGCGACTTCGGCGGTATTCCGTCCAAGTTCAAGGGTTACGACGTCGTTCTGGCACCCGACAGGGATCAACCCGAATGGTGGGCCGGAGCACCTTCGGTGGTCCATGACAAGACCGGCGTCTTCTGGCTGGCGTGCCGCATGCGAACCGCCGATGCGCCCCGCGGCCTGCGAGGATACGAGGTTCGCATCCTGCGGAGCACCGATGGTCGCCAGTTCTCGAGGGCGCTCAGCATCCGCCGAGAGGACGTACCGATTCCCGGATTTGAACGGCCCGCCCTGCTACAGGATCCCCGCACAGGACGCTTTAAGCTCTATGCGTGCGGCCCGTGGAAGGAAGGCCCGTGGTCCATCATCAAATTCGCCGATGCCGACACACCCGACACGTTCATCCCTTCATCGGCATACCCGGTGATCACACCGCCCAAGAAACGGTACGAGCGAGACGTGGCACCGACGGAGTACAAGGACCCGTTCATCGTCATCGTCGACGGCACGTACCACGCCTTTGTGATTGGCTATATTCGCCAGCTCGAACGCATCTTCCATTTCCAGAGCCCCGACGGCGAACGCTGGGAGCCTGTGGGCAATCCCTATGAATCGGTGATGCCCCTGGAGGGTTGGCATAACTTCTTCGTGCGCCCTTCCTGTGTCCTGCCGCTGGGTGTGGGTTATCTGTTTGTCTATGAGGGCTCCAGCACCAAGTGGTACGACCCGGTCTACAACATCGGCACGGGGTTGGGATACACCTTCGACCTCCATCGTGTGACGGACCTGACGCCGCAGTCGCCGTTGCTGCTGAGTTCGACGCCGAGCGAGCATTTCGCCACGTTCCGCTACTCGCACTGGCTCTGGGTGGGTCAGGAGATCTGGGTGTACGCCGAGGTCGCTCGACCCAACAACACACATGAGATCCGCCTCTACCGACTCCAACGGTGAGGGACCTCTTTGGCCAACGGCCCGCCCTGTGCAGACCCACCGCCTTCCAACCCGCCTACTTCGGGGGATACAGTTGGAATTCGTTGATCGTGGGACCTTCCGATGCCTCCAGAATGTTCAGCCGCACCCTCTGTCCGGTGATCGGTGCGAATTCGCGGTGGTATCCGGTCCCCAGCGTCGCACCGTCCAGGAAGGTCTTCCATTGATCGCCGTCTCGGTACTGAATCTGAAACTTCCGGATGCGATCGCCGTACGGTGCCTCCTGCACGATTCGCACCTCGCCGATCTTCATCGGCCTGCCGAGGTCCACTTCGAGCCACGACCGCTTCGTGCCCGCGTTGGTCGCCCAGCGGGTGGTCTCGTCGTTATCGAAGGCCGCGTCGGCCCTGTGCCGAGGCTCGTCGCCGAAGACGTTGGAGGCGCCTGCCCGCTTGCCGGCCGCCAGGGATCGTCCCGGGTGCGACAGTCGGGGGGCGATGTCCAGCGCCGGCCCGTCGAGTGTCAGGGCAACGATCGTGTCCATCTCGTGCCGGTGGGCCGCCGGGATCCGGACGCGAACTTGCTGGTCATTCTGGCTGACCTCGACCGTTCCACCGGTCAGGATGGCCGAGGAGGTGATCTTCTTCTCGATGGGAGAAAACGTGATCGTTTCGCCGGCCGACCGATCGAGCACGTGCAGGTAGATCACGTTGTCCTTGCACGTTGATACGCCCCATCCGGCCGGCATGTACGGCCCGCCCCGGGTGCCGTAGATCGACTGGCCGTACTTGATCATCCACTGGCCGATCTCCTTCAGGCGATGGATCTGCCGCGGTTCGATCTCACCGCTGGGCATCGGGCTGATGTTGAGCATGAAGTTACCGTCCATGCCCGCGTTGCGCACAAGCAGATGGATGCACTGTTTGAGACTCTTGAACGTGTCGTTCGGTTTCCACGCCCACTGGTGGCAGATGGTCATGTTGCTTTCCCAGTAGGTCTCTCTCTTCGGGTCGAACAGGCCGACGGTCTGTTCGGGCGTTGCGAAATCGCCGACGGTGCTCTGGGCGGGCGCAAAGCCGCTCATCGGGCGGCCCTTGCTCAGGCGGTTGTTGATGATAATGTCCGGCTGGAGCTGCCGAAGCATGGCGTAGATCTCACGCCCGCGGGCGACCGTCCAGGTTCTCTCCCATTCGCCGTCGAACCACATCACACTGAGGGGTGCGTACTTGCTGATCAGCTCCTTGAGCTGGTTCTTCATATAGGCGTAGTAGCGTTCGTAGTCGGCGCCTTCGACGGGCCGCTTGTCGCCGGCCCCACGCGGAAGGTAGTCTTTCTGGTACCAGTCGATGATCGAGTAGTACGTGCAGAATCGGATGCCCTGTCGCCTGCACTCGGCCGCCAGTTCGCCGGCGATGTCCCGTTTGAAGGGGCCGTGCATGATCGTGTAGTCGGTGTACTTAGAATCGTACATGCAGAAGCCGTCGTGATGCTTGCTGACCAGCGTGAGGTATTTCATGCCGGCCTCTTTGGCCAGCGAGACATACTCCTTGGCGTCGAACTTCGTCGGGTTGAACTGCTTGTACAGGTTGTCGTATTCGTCCACCGGAACGGGGTTGCCGCGCGACCAGCCGATCTCGGTGCCCTTGAGGCTGACCGGCCCCCAATGGATGAACATCCCGAACCGAGCGTCGGTCCACCATTTCATACGCTGGGCCTTCTGCTCGGGCGTCTCGGAGACCGTCTGGGCCCAGGCCGGAGCCGCCTGAAAGGCAACCGACAGCAATGTGATGAACGCCAACCGGCACTCAACCATATGTGTCATGTGAGGTCTCTCCTGCGCAAGAAATCCCGTGTGTCGCGTTTCAGCCCGAGCGGCTTGCTCCGCCGAACGGCGCGTCTGCTATTTCGAGGCCGCCGAGCCGGCTTCGAGGACGACCGGCGACCATGTCTCGATCTGTACCGGACCCAGCAACCCCGACACCGTCTGACCGGCCGCCAGGTAGTGCGTGGGTATGCCGACGCTGTAGTGATTCGCCAGGGTGTTGTACACGAGCACCTCGACGCGATTCTCGCCGGCCTTGATGAACCGGGAAACGTCCACGGACCACGGGGGGGCGACGCGAATGCCCGCCACCTGGCCATTGACGCGGATCTCCGCCGTCGCTGCCACCTTGCCCAGTTGCAGAATCACCCGGCCCGTGGCCTGCTGAGGCGTTACCGTGATCATCTTGCGATACCAGGCCCCGCCGGAATAGGCGGCCAGCACCCCCAGATTCGACCAGTCGCCCAGCGGTGCCTGGCCGGGCACGCAATCGAGTGCGATCGGTTCGGGGATCGCGGCGCCGGCGTAGTAGCCGGGCGTCTGCTCTATTCGAATGGCGACGGGGACGGTCGTGGGAGAAGGGGTGGCGATGGTAGCGGCGTAACGTGTCGCGCCATCCGATCCGCCTTCTCCGGCGGAAACCATCAGCTCCTGTCCGTTGGCCCACGCGCGGACCTTGCCGTGCGCGACTAGACGCATGCCGCGGAGCCCCGGCGGCGCCGTGAACCTGTACCAACCCACGTGTTTGGCCTCTGCCGGATAGATGTCATAGACGAACGGCGTGGGCTCGGTGAACCATCGCAGCGCAAGAGAACGAGGCTTGGCGTTGGCATCCACCAAAGCAGGTACGGCATAGGCCCGCAGTGGCTTGCCCTTTTGTTGGACCAGCCGAAGGAGCATGGTATTGGCGCCTTTGCGGAATCGAACGACCGGCGAATCGCCGGCCAGTTCCTTTCCGTTCAGCCATGCCTTTACTGGAGCGGTGCCGCCGAGCTTCAAGGGCAGTTCGGCATCATGGGCGAAAGAGAGGGTGGTCCAGAGGTACCAGACGGCCCCGGCCTTGTCGGTGGTCAGATCGATGAATTCGTCGCCGACGATCTCTTTCAGCCCGTGAGGCCCGCCCTGATCGGCGGGTTTGCCTTCGACGCCCCACCGAAGCGAGAAGTCCGTCTTCGTCCAGGGGTACTGTTGGTTGCCAAGCGAGACCGCTGAGGCTGGATCGAGAGTGTTCGATGCCAGCAGCCGGGCCTCCACGGCCCCGGTATCTGCATTGGCCGGCAGCGGACCGATTCGCCAGAAGCGAGGACCGTACGAACAGGTGGTCTTGGTCCACTGTGAATCGTCGAAGTGGGCGGTCTGCCAGTTGTCGCTGGGCGAGGTCTCTTCGGCGTAGCGGAACTGCCGGGCCTCCGCACCGATCAGGGTACCACCGGCGGGCTGGCGGAAATCGCCCCAACGATTGTCCATCGTCGGCTTGAGTTCGAACTCCCACGCCCCATCGAGGACCAGCGGCGCGGGCGGGGCCGGGGCGGTGCCTTCGATGCGAACGACCTTGTCGCCCTGACGAACCGATGCATATCTCTTGCCGCCTGTCCTGGCGAAACCTTTAACCGTGACGCCCTTGTTTGTCTGCTCCACAGCATCGACGGCGTCGAGGTCCGTCTTCTCAACAGCGGCGTCCAGCTCACCCGGACTGAAGACGATGATGCGAGCCTCGTATGCCTCAAGCGGCAGCCTGACACGGGTTCCCTGCGGCGTCGGGCTGAATGTGTGGATCGGAACGGCCTGACCTGTCCAGGGGTCCCAGAGTTCCGGCTTGCCGGAGGCGCTGAACGTACACTCCGAGTCCTTGGGCACGTTCATGACCATGTACACGTCGCGCGGACCTATCTTGCGATGCAGGACGTAGCCGGAGCCGGGCTTGGCCGGATTCTCCGAGTCCCAGGGGATGAAATCGCGAGCCACGTGCCGATCGACAGCCTCTCTGGCCTGACCCACCTTGCGGACGAACATGCCGACGCCACCGGCCGTATTGGTCTGCGGCGAGGCGTCCTTGCCATCTCTGGCCTCGCGAGCGGTCAGGCCGAAGAGCCCCTTGACCATTCCATCCAGCTCGGGATTCTGGCGCCCCGCGGCGTCATCCGCCTCGGGCAGGCAGCCGTAGGCGACAACCAGGCCGCCGGATCGGAAGAAGTTCATCGCCTGCTGGAGTGTCGATCGCCGGACCGCCGCCATGCCGGGCAGTACCAGCATTCGATACGACTCGCCCGACACGCAGAGCTGCTTGTCTTTAATGTCTGCGCGGGCGAGCGATTGGAAGTCCATGAAGTCGAAGTCGATTCCGTTCTTGAAGAGTTCCCTGCCGACGCCGAAGGCGGCTGCCACCGCCTCTTGGCCGCGCATGCCGGCCTCGATGGGTGCCACGGGATACATCACGGCCACATCACATCGATGCACGCCCTGACTCAGCAGGTAGCTGAGCCGCTCGAAGTACTTGAGCCAATAGCCCATATGGTCCCAATACGGCATGCGGAAGTGGTAGCACGGCGGCGCCCACTCCCACCATCCGCCGTGGGTCGTGTAGTAGAGCCCGTGAAGGGTCAGCAGGCTGCATCCGAAGATGTAGTTCTCACAGGTGGCCGTGGTCATGGCGGCCGGCGCCATGCCCCAACCGGCACTGTGGTAACCTTCCAGCCACACGCGAGGCCGCTGATAGAGATGGGCGATGGAGCTGGAAACCTTGCCCTTGATCAGATCGGCACCCACGCCGGGCGTGTCGTGGCCGGGAGCGGTGAACCAGCGGACGCATCGGAAGTAGTCGCCGTACTCGTGCGGATCGGTGCCGCGGCTGCACTGATCGCAGCCGTAGAGCATCCCTCGATCCCAATGCCACTGGAAGACGGGACGGAAGTATCCTTCCTCCGACAGGCCCACCATGACGTCGGAGTAGTCCATGCGAATCTTGGGGGTGCGAGGCCCGATGTCGTGAAAGAGGGCCGGAAGCACGGGGGCAAGATCGTAGCCCTTGCGACTGCGGAAGGCCTCGGCCAGGTTATCCGACCAGAGGAGCCCTCCGATGCCGAACATCAGCTCATCCTGGAAGAAGTAGTTGAGGCCTTTGCCCCCTTCGCCCGGGGAATGGTCTTCGAAACGCTGGAAGTGCTTCTCGACGACCTTGCGACCGACCTGGGGATGCATCGGGTTGATCGAGCGTTGAACAACGCGGTAGAAGACGCTGACGATCTTCCACTTGCCGTCGGGAGTTTGCCAGTCCAAGTGGCGGCCGGTGAGCTTCGGACACAGATCGACGGCAGTCTGTTCGTCGAGGGTGCCGTCTTTGATACGGTAGGCCATGACGCTGAGGGTGTTGTCCGGCACATCAAGGCTGACCGACGTGCCGCCGGCTGCATCGACGGTCTTGTGATCGAGGTTGGCCCCACGCAAGTTCGGATCGGCCATGATCTCGTCGACCCACTGCCGATTGCCCGGCCAGGCCAGCGTGTAATCGCTGATGCCGACGGCCATCTGGCGTTTGCGGCTCTCGCCGACGATCCACTGCCAGAGGTCCCACCATGGTTCGGAGAAGAGCGGCGGATCGCTCGGGTAGGTCATGCCGAAACCGCCGCCACCACCCCACTGATGCGGATAGTTGATCTGGAGGCCCGTCACGCCTTTGGCCTTCAGCTCATCGAGCTGCCAGGTCAGCCGCTCCCGGGTCAGCGGATCGCCCACCCACCAATAGAAGGGAACCTCGCCGTAGCCGGCGGGAGGATTGAGAAAGCCCTGTCGCACGTCGGCGGTGCCATCTCGAATCGGGAAGCCGGCAGCCGGTGGCGGGGGCGGTGACAATCGAGCCGGATCGCTCAGATCGACGTCACTGGCCGCAAGAAGCGACGGGGCTGCCGCGATCGCACACATGCCGCAGAGGGCGAGAAACGACGTGCGCCTATGACCGTAAGCCATCTGTGTCTTCCTCTATCAGGCGCCGACCTCGATACCGAACACGAACGGCGTTGCATCGGGAACCCGTCGCAACGCCGTCCTTCTTGATGAAACCCGAACGTCCCGGGAGCCAGCCCGCGACTCCGGGCTATTCGCTCTCGATCTTGATCTGGGCCCAATAGCCGGCCTCGCAGCGCCACCCGGTGGGCTGATTGAGCAGTTCCAGCGTAACAGCCTTGCCGGCCAGTGGCGTGAGATCCACGCGGACGTCCATCCAGCCCTTCTTGGCCGTATCCTTGCCGATCGACTGCTTGAGGAGTTCCTTCTGGTCGGCCCGCACGATGAGGTCCCAGTCGCCGTCCGGGTGATGGCCGACCGTCAGCTTCAGCACAGTCTTCTTGTCGGCGGGGATGTCCACCTTTCGGGAGAGCACACAGGCGACGCCCTGGCTCAGCGGGTGTGTGACGAGGACGTGCTTGCGGCCCAACATCTCCTCCTTAAACCCGGGGTCCATGTCGGGGCCGCAGTCTCGCACCGTCCAGCCGGGGGCGAACTTGTCCATGGCATGTTTCATCGGAGGAACGATCTGTGCCTTCTCCTCGTCGGTGAACTTGCTGTCGGCGATGGGGCCCGGTTCCCAGCACTGTTCCAGCGGACCCACCTTGGGCGTTTGGACGGGGATGACGAAAACCTCTTCGCCGTTGGCATCCTTCTCGATCCGCCCACCAGCCTTCACGACGGCCTCGCGCGCGATCTTCTCGGTGGCCGCGAAGAGCGTCTTGGGCGACATGGTGGTGCCCAGGAACACGCGGTTCATATCCAGCTTCCGCGTGTACCGTTCGGGCAACTTCGAGAACGGCAGCGTCGTGAACAAGGGGCCGGCAGCATTGCCCGGGTTGCAGTCAGAATCCTGCCCGCAGCGCGTCGAGATGATGATGGTCTGGTCGAAATCGCCCTTGCCGTACAGCATGCCGATGGCGATGTAGGCGCCGTTCAGCTTCGCGTCGATGTTGAATTCGCCCTTGTCACACGAGGCGCGACGGTAGTCCTTATTCTTCTGATACTTGTCTTCGACAAGCTGCCAGGCCTTCTCCCAGTTGTCGGGATCGGCGCGGAACCACTTCAGGACGTCGCTGATCGCCTCGTAGTACTGGCTCTTCTCCGGAATGCACTTCAGGCCGGCCTCGATGATTTTGACCGGGTCGGACTCGAAGAAGGCCGCGGCATACATCGCCGAAACCCACTGCCCGCCGTAGAGGCCGTCTCCGTAGTTCATCAGGCGGCCGAATTTCTCGCCCAATTCGATGCACATATTGGGCAGGCCGGGCGACACGAGCCCGGCGAAATCGGCCTCAATCTGATAGTCGATGTCGTCGGCATGGTGGTTGAACTTCGGGTGCCCGGAGTCCGGCGGCGCGATACCTCTGCGCAGATTGTCTCGTCCGGCCCTGTTGGCGTGCCAGAGTTCGTACTTGCTGTTGGCGAAATCGATGCCCGCCTGACGCTGTGTGACCCCGAGACCGTAGCGATCCAGCGATTCCATAAACGTCATCTGCACGTACAGGTCATCGTTACTGTCGCTGTTGTTGACGAGGTTGTCGTTCCACTTCGGCATCTTGTCCGCCGGAACGATCTTCTGCTTGTACTGGAATTCGGTCGGGGCTCCCCAGGCACAGCCGATCATCTTGCCGACCCAGCCGGACTTCATCTTCTCGCGGTATTCGTTCACGCTCAGCCGACGGAACTCCTCGGCCTGAACGGTCAGCCGCAGGGCGCAGGAAATCAGAAGTGTGAACACTGCAATGTTTCCGGGACGCGTCATCGCATCTCTCCTTGTTCTTCGTCAGGTTCGGACTTCTCATCAGACCACAACAGATGATACAAGTTGGTCATCCTACCGCCATTCGCCGGCTTTGTGCCATCCCTTGGAGCCGGCCTCTGCGTCTGACACATTCTTACATACCCCGCGTCTGCCCGCACCGAAGGTCGTGATAGAATGCAGACCGTTCGGCACGGCCACACGGCCGCGCGAAGCACATTCCGAGATATGCCGCCTGGGGTATGGCTGCCCGTCGGCGGTGGTGTCTTGCCTGTCAAGGAGGTTCGATCGTGAATTCTCTGCTGCGTCAATTGAGTTCGATCGTATTGGTGACGATTCTGGCGGGGCAAGTGGCGGCCGCAGAACAGCGGCTGTGGAAGCCCGTGGCCGACGATGTGTATCTCCAAGAGGTCGGCGAGAAGATCAAGACCGATGCCCCCGTCACCGGCGTAGCCGTCTGCAAGGGCCGGGCCTATGCCATCGTCGGTGGCAAACTGCGAGTTGTGGGCAGTGGCGGCTTGGAGGACCTCGCCGATGCCCCCAAAGGTGTCTCGCTCCTGCGATCGTTCGATGACACGCTCTGGGCCGTGGCGGAATCCGGCACCCATCGACTGACTGATGGGAAGTGGACCCGCGTCATCGAGAACCGCTTCGTCGATCTGTGCATGCACGGTGGCAGCGTGTATGGTGCGACGCAAGATGCCATCTTTCGATGGGACAGCACGAAGGGATCCGGCACGTTCGTAGACATCAAGCCGGAAGGTGGCTATCTGTCCACCGACTCGACGCTGATCATGGAGGATGGCAGTCAGGTCCTGCCCGATCCGATTCAGATCGGCCCCATCCGGCGTATCACCTCCTACAGCGGAACGCTCTACCTGTTGCAGCCGGACAATCTGGGGCTCATCAGCGGCAAGACTTTCGTACCGGAGCCTGTCGATTGGGGGCAATGGGCTTCCCGCAACACGCGGGACATGATCGCGCAGGGGAGCTGCCTGTACGTCGCAACCGATCGCGGGCTGGCCGTGCTCCGAGGCATGGCCCTGACGGCATTGCGGGGCAGCGACGGCCTGCCATATGAAGACACTACTTGTCTGGCCTGCGGCTTCGATGGCGATCTCTGGATCGGAACCACCCGTGGCGCCATCCGCAAGCTGGGCCAGGAGTATCACTACTTCGGAGCCAATCACTGGCTGCCCGGAGACATCGTGCGCGACATCGCGGTGGGCGATCGGGTGGTGTACATCGCCACCGACGCGGGCCTGGGCATCATTCGATACGAGCCGTATACGCTGCTGAAGAAGGCGGCATATTTCGAGCGGAACATGGACGAGTCGGGATACAAGCGGCTCGGGTTCGTTCACTCGCTCTATTGGGGTGGCGACAACGTCGGCTGGTTGCGGGAGGTCAGCGATAACGACGGCGGCCACACGGCACACTACCTGGCCGCCATGTCGTTCAAGTATGCCGTGACGAAGGACGAAAAGGCACGGCAGGAGGCGGTGGAGGCCTTCAAAGCCATGGCATGGCTGGGTGATATCACGTCGTCTCCCGGTTTCATCGCCCGGGCGATCTGGTCGGTCAGAAGCGACCGAGGGCATCGTGCCGAGCGGGGTTCCGGCGGCCTCCCCGCGAAATGGTATCCGACCCCCGACGGGCTCTGGCTGTGGAAGGGAGATACGTCGAGCGACGAGTCCGACGCCCATTTCTACGCCGTATCGATCTTCCACGATCTGGCGGCCCAGGGAGCCGAGAAGACCAAGGCCAGGGACCATATCGCCGGCATGGCGTCGCACATCATGGACAACGGCTGGGTCCTGCGGGATATGGACGGCAAGCCGACCCGATGGGGACGGTGGGACCCGAACTACCTCCTGCGTCCCTATGGATACGACTCGCGAGGCCTCAACGGCATGGAGGCCCAGGCGTTCATGCGGACAGCCTTCGCACTGACGGGCAATGCCAAGTATGAGGAGGGATTCCGGCAACTGCTGAAGTGGGGATACCACACGTACACCGTTCGACAGAAGGTGACCTTCCCGCCGGAGAACGTCGTGCCGTGGGATGACGAACTGGCGTTTCGGGCGTACTACCCGTTGCTGCGCTACACGCAGGACCCCGAGCTGCGATCGATCTACCTGCGGAGCATCGAACGGAGCTGGGAGGTCATGAGGATGCAACACGTGCCCTTCTTCAACTTCATCTACGGCGGCCTGACGGGCAACGACTGCGAGGCCGACAGGGCCGTGCGGCACCTTAGGGAATGGTCGCTCGATCTCATCGGCCACAGTTACCGCAACTCTCATCGCTGCGACCTCAGGCCCGAGCCCGGCTACGTGCCGTACATGGGCGGAACCCGTGCGATGTCGCCGCGCGAGACCGAGGCCATGTCGGGCAGCCGATCGGCCCTGAGGTACGACGGCGGGAACAACGGCCGAACCGTAACCGCGCCGATCGGCTGGCTCGAGGACTACTGGATGGGCCGGTACTTCGGCATGATCAAGGCCCCCGAGACCACCGATCCACTGTTGATCTCGCCGAAGCCGCGTCCGCCGGTCAAGTGTGGTGCCACCCCCTATGACGGCCCACCGCGCCCGGCCGGGATTATCCCCGGACAACCGTGAGGCCTCGCTTCCGACGTTGGCACAGGCCTCTTGATGGAGGCACAGGCGTGGGTGCATCCAGATTTTGGTTGCGCCACCTTAAACGACAGTTATACTCTGCATTA
>CAYUQT010000102.1:0-20697 GCA_964446835.1 uncultured Planctomycetales bacterium
GACGCCCCAACACGCTGCATTCCCCACACCCGATCCCCGATCCCCTGCCGTCCAAGATCTGTGACAATACGGGACAAAGTGGGACATTCGCCGACTCGCCCAATCCGAATACGCCCGCCTCGCCCGTCCACCTACCGGCTTCTGACGTCCAACTCCTGACTTCTAACTCCCAACTCCTAACTTCTACCTCCCCGCCCCACCAAGCCCCTCCCCCGAAAACGCGTGAAGAACATGTCGAAAGTGAGACATCCGCCGCCCCGAACAGGGTGGTCCCTCGCCCGGACATCCCGAGCAAGACGCTTCGTTCCTCGACACAAGTCCTGCCCACCGTGCCGGGCGGTGTACGAAACGGGGCTTCGTGCCTCGGGAGCAACCGGGGATAGCCATCTATTTCGCTGGTCATATATGAAATAGGTGACTGTCCGAGGCATACCGGTATCCCGCCGAGGCGACGGTTGAGAACCACGATGGTTCTGATAGAGTGCCGGTTCGTCGCACGTCTCGAAAGGAGAACCCATGAAGGCGAGGATCCTCTGTTTGGCGGGCCTGTTGATCATGAGTCTGCCGGGGTTCGGTATTGCGAGGCAGAACAAGGAGTACGACAGCGACGTGAACTACGACGAGGCCAAGGTGCCTCACTACGACCTGCCCGACCCCCTGGTCTCGGGAGAGGGCAAGGCGATCACGACACCGGACGAATGGATGAACGTGCGGCGCCCGCAAATCCTGTCGCTCTTCGCCAACTTGGTCTACGGGCGAGTGCCCGTTCCCGAGAGCCCGATCGAAACGGAGGTCCACACCCTGAACGTCGACAACAACTTCATGCAGGGAAGGGCCACCCGAAAGCGGATCGCGATCTGCTTCAAGAACAAGAACGGCCGGGCGGCCATGACCATCCTGGTCTACGTGCCGAATCAGATAGCAAAACCCGTCCCGGCGTTCATGATGCTCTCCTGGGACGACGCCAGATCCAGCGGGATGGACGCAGACAGCAAGTCCCCCGGCAAGCTCAAGAACGGATGGCCCGTCGGGGACTTCTTTGACAGGGGGTATGCCCTTGTATCCGTCTACCAGCAAGACCTCGTGGGGCACAACGAGGTCCAGTTCGAACGCGGCATCCATCCGCTGTTCTTCAAGAAAGGCCAGAGCTTTCCCAAGGCGTACGAGTGGGGTGTCATCGCCGTCATCGGATGGGGAGCCATGCGCGCCTTGGATTACCTGGAAACGGACAAGGATATCGACGTCAGGAGAGTCGCGCTCATGGGACACTCGAAGCTCGGCAAGGCCACGCTTTGGGCCGCCGCCCAGGATCAACGCTTCGCCATGGCCATCTCCGCCCAGTCCGGTTGCGCCGGCGCCTCGCTGTGGCGGCGCAAGTCCGGTGAAACACTCCAGAAGATGGTCACAAGGTTCCCTTACTGGCTCTGTCGGAATGCGTCGAAGTTCGTGAACCAGGAAGACGACCTGCCCGTCGACCAGCACATGCTGATGGCCTTGATCGCCCCACGTCCCGTCTACGTGAGCAGCGGCGTCGAAGATACATGGGCCGACCCGCGCGGTGAGTACCTCAGCGCTTACCATGCAAGCGCAGTGTATCGTTTGCTTGGCAAGAAGGGCCTGGCCTCCGAGAAATCACCCCCTGTGGGTACCCCCATCATCAAGAGCGACGTGGGCTACCACATCAGGCAAGGCGGGCACTCGGTCGAGCCCTACGACTGGCAACGGTTCCTGGAGTTCGCGGACTATCACTTCAAGAAGTAGCCGGGCGGTGGAAACAAGACAGGCAAACGCCGCGCACAAACCGGGGACAGTCACCTATTTCAGTGGAAAAGAGCAGATGATTGTCACCCCCGTTCATCCCATGAGTTCACTCTTTAGTGAAGAAGGCGCGCGCGGGTTCGAACGGGAAACGCTGCATGCGAATACCGGTGTATCCCTTCAAGAAGTCGAGCAGCGCCTTGTTCTGTCCGGGGAAACCGCCTATTCCGACGGTGTCGAAGGTAACAATGCCGCCTTTGGGAATGCGGTCGTACAGGGTTCGAAGGACGGGAGTCACGGCCTCTTCGAGGCCAACGTCCAGAAGGAGCATTGCGACGATAAGCTCGGGATGATCCTTTGCGTATTGTTCGATGGTGTCTTTCACAGGACCCTTGACGAGTTCAATCTTTGGCATATGGCCCAGAGGCCTGTTGGCGTCAAGGAGTCTTGCTCCTTCCAGGATATTGTCGTAATAGTCCCCCGAATAGTACGCGCCCTTCTGCATATGTTCGATGTTTTCGCCGATCCTGTCGTTCTCGGTCGGCTCAGTGAAGCCTTCAAAGGTGTCAAAGCCGATTATCTTCCGGCTGTAATTGTATGGTTCCAATATCGAACTGAAATGGGCGAAGCTGAAAGTACCGTTGCCTGCACATACGCCAATCTCCACGATGGAACCGTGAACCTCCAGAATCTTCTTGAACAGCTCATATCTTGCCAGAAGCTTCGACATCTGTTGCCGCGTGATGTGTTTCGGGAAGGCCATCAGCTTGCTGGTTGTGGAACCAGGTGTGTTGTCAAAATACCGGGGGTAGTCATAAATGGTCTTCAGATTGGCTGTCGTCTGGTTCTCGATCTCATGGCAAAGGGTAGTCTCCTTTCTGAAGTTGGACTTGAGCTCTTCTATTGTCGGATCTTTCTTCTGCATGTCTTACCGCCTCGAAAAAGACGCGACATCTTGTCGCATTCAACGCAACGGGACGTCCCGTCTCCCTCTCACTCTCTATCGCAGAGCCGGAGGCTCATGACCCACTGCTCAGGAAATAGCCAAACCCTGTGGTTTGCCCGCCCGCCGTGCCCCAAGATGCAGTGTGCTGACCTGACTGATAGGACATTGAGTTCTGCGAGGGGCGGCGCGGCGATCCCGGGGGTGGATTGGGGGGGCGGGAGTCGGCTGGCGACTCTTGTTGGCCCACCACCATGCCCATCTCTACCGGTGCCCAGACGTCCTTGGCCCACTTCGCGGAGTCATCCCGGAACGTTGCGAGTCCGTAGACCGTTTACGGGCAAGGTGCGCAGTCTATCCCCTGATCCTGGCCTGTTCAAGAATGAAAGTGGAGAGCAGTGGAAACCAGATAGTCATCTGTTTCGCGCTCGAATGGCGGATGGTTCCCGCGCTTCCGCTTGTTGTCTGGGGCGGAACGGAACTGAAGACAGAAAGGCCCCCGGCCTGTGGCGGACGATTGGGGCGGGTGGTGGATGGTGGGGCACGGTTGTCCCAAAGGGTGTTCTGTGGCGGCGTGGATTCGGTTGCGATAGGATGTCCCCCGGACGAACAGAAATGACAAACGGACAATCCATCATCTCGCTTCGCGATCTGACCAAGAACTACGGCGACAAACCCGTTCTGCGCGGCGTCACGCTGGACGTCGAGCCGGGGCAGATCCTCGGCTACCTCGGTCCAAACGGGGCCGGCAAGAGCACGACCGTCAAGATCCTGATCGGCATGCTGACCGACTTCGGCGGCCAGGCGACGGTGTGCGGATACAACGTGGCCACCCATCCGCTGGAGGTCAAACGGCGGATCGGCTACGTGCCCGAGTCGGCGGCGCTGTACGACGCCCTGACGCCTATGGAATTCCTGCGGTTCGTCGGCCGGCTCTACGCGATGGACGATCCGCTGATCGAGCGGCGGGCCCACGAGATGCTCGAACTCTTCGAGCTGTCGGGCGAGGTGGACCACCGCATCTCAACGTTCTCCAAGGGGATGCGTCAGAAGGTGCTCATCGTCGCCGGTCTGATCCACAACCCCGAGGTCATCTTCCTCGACGAGCCGCTGTCGGGTCTGGACGCCAACTCGGTCGTGACGATGAAGGAGATCATCTCGCGGCTGGCGGCCAGGGGCAAGACCATCTTCTACTGTTCGCACGTGATGGACGTCGTCGAGCGCATCTGCCACCGGATCGTCATCATCGCCGAGGGCAAAATCGCGGCCGATGGCTCCTTCGAGCAGCTCCAGGCGATGGGTAAGGCGACGTCGTTGGAACGCATCTTCACCCAGTTGACGAGCCAGGGTGGGCACGAGGCCCTCGCCGACCGATTCATCCACGCCTTCGAAGGAGATCAGGCCACGCATGGTTGATCTCCTGCTGCGACTGTTCGACGTCTTTCAGATTCCTCTCGTCCGGCTGGGCGTGGACTACCGGCAGTTCCGGGCGATCCTGGAGGCCAAGCTCACCTTGGACTCGCGCCGTCAGACCCCGTGGGCCCAGCGGGCTGACAAGAAGAGCGGTTGGGGTTCGATGGCCGTCACGATGCTGTTCTACGGCTTCATCGGGCTGTTTGCCGCGTCGATCCTGTTCGGAGCCAGGTCGGCCCTGACGGGCATGACGATTGTGAATGCCTTCATCATGACGATGATCGCCATGGCGGTCATTGCCGATTACTCGACCGTGCTGCTGGATACGAGAGACAACGCCATTCTCCAGCCCCGACCGGTCGGGGGGCGAACGATCCTCGTTGCGAGGATCGCCCATATTCTGATCTATCTTTCACTGCTGGCCCTGAGTCTGTCGCTGGCCACGATCGTGACGGGCACGATTGTCCTGCATCCGCTCTTTCCGGTGGTGTACCTGGTGACACTGTGCTGCTCGGTGGGCCTGGTGGTCTGTCTTGCCAGCGTGTTCTACCTTGTCGCGATCCGCCTGATGGACGCCGAGCGATTCCGCAACGTCCTCATGTACGCGCAGGTCGGGATGAGCGTGTTGATCTTCGGCGGGTATCAGTTCCTTCCGCAGCTCCTCGACTTTCGGGTGTTGCGCGACTTGACGATTGACGACCGGTGGTGGATCTACGTTCTTCCGCCGGCCTGGATGGCCGCCCCCATTGATCTGCTTACCGGGCACGCGGGAGTGCCCCAGATCGTCCTGACGTGTCTGGCCTTCGTCGTTCCCGTCGCGGCGATGTGGATCATGGTGCGAGAACTGGCGCCGCGATTCAACCGGGCGCTGGCAATGCTCGATGCGACGCCGGCCGACGGCAAGAACTCTGCGCGAGAGACCGCGGGCCCGTCCCTGCTGTGCCGCGTGTTCCGGCTCGCGTCGCGAAGGCCCGCGGAACGGGCCGCCTTCGAGCTGATCTGGCAGCTCACCGCTCGCGATCGCCAGTTCAAGCTCAGAACCTATCCCTCCATGGCCATGATGTTCGTCATGTCGTTCGCCTTCCTGCTGTTCTCCGACCCCCGAGGCATGCGATACGCGCTGGAGAATCTGCCGCAGACGCAGAAGTATCTCTTCCCGCTCTACTTTGCATGCGCCATGGTTCCGATGATCGTTCTGCAACTGAGGTACAGCGACAAACACGAGGCGGCCTGGATCTACGGGGCCCTTCCCCTGGCCAGGCCCGGCGACGTCCTCATGGGCGGGCTGAAGGTTGTGCTGGTTCGCTTCGTCGTGCCGACCTCTGTGCTGGTGGCGGGTGTCGTGCTGGCGATCTGGGGTGTGTCGAAGCTGCCGGACATCGTACTGGCCTTCTGCGCAATCGTTCTGGCCGCCATACTTCAATCGCTTCTGTTCGGCCGCCGGCTGCCGTTTTCCGAGGGCTACGGTGTGATGGAGGGGTCCGGCCGATCGGCGAAGGGTTTTTTACTGCTGGTCGTGCCGGGGATCCTCGGCGGCGCCCACTACGTGCTCCTCCTGGTGCCGGGCGGCGTGGTGATGGCGATTCCGGCCGTGGTGCTGATCGTGATCCTGGTGGCGCGTGGCTATTCGAACACGGACTGGGCCACGCTGGGCGCGGCCACCTAGCTCGACCGCAAGAGAGGCAGGCCAATCCGATGGAGCCCGTCTACCCTGATATCAGGGCGGACAGGTGAAGCCTTGTTTTACCGAGGGTCTTTCACCAGATGCCAGGGGCATCAAGAGGGTGACACTCCGAGCGTGTAAATGAAGTTCGCCTCGAGGACCTGGCTTCCCTGAATGGGACGACTGGCCGAGGTGGGCGGCAGAACCAGGAACTCGTAGTACCCGGGGGTGAAGGTGAGGCTGTTTGATCCTCCCGAGACGACTTTGATCACCTGCTTCTCCGGGCCAAAGAAGGCAATACCCACAGAGCCCGTTCCCGTGTTGCTGATAGAGACCGTGGCCTTGTCGGCCGCTCCGCCGGCGGCCTTGGGCAGGCCTGAGGAAGTCGTTGTCAGAAGGCCGAAGGTAGAGAACAACTGGAATGTCATTCGATCCATGTTGACATTTGCCAGGGCGATGCCCCGATCGGGAGGGGTAAGCTGGGCCAAACGGTTGGGATCGACTCCCAATTCGTTGGAACTCGTATAGTCGATGCGGAAGCCACCCTCCGCCGCATCGTCCTGAACGAAGCTGAAGACGAGGACGGAGCCCAGCGTGTAGTCGCGCCCCAGGTATCGGCCCATGGGTTTGGTATACCCCTGAGTCGGGATGTTGCCCTGGGCGTCGCCGAACGGCGCGCCGGTGAATCCGATGTTCTCTTTGAGGAGGTCCAGGCTCGGGACGATCTCCAGCTTGTCCGACTTGGCCGAGCCATAGAGGCGGAAGCCCATCGTCTGCATCTGTATTTCGTTCTCGTAGATCTTCTCGATGATGTCCTTGCCGCCGACGGATACCATTCGGGTGCAAGCCAACGCCCATACCCAGCCGACGCTGTTGGGTCCCAGGTCGATGTTCTGGGTCACGCCGAGCTGTCCCATCGTGACGATGGTATCGCTGTCCAGGGGATCGTAGCCGCCGAACGTGCCAATGGCCCGGTAGGGTGTCCGATTGATGAAGCCTACCCCGATGTCTCCTCTGAGCTGTCCGTTGCTCTGGTGTGTCCCGGCGACGTTGACCAGCGATGTTTCGCTCAGGGGCGACGTGATGTTTTGGGCGGCGTAGGGACTGCAACCTATGACGACGAGGGACAGCCCGGCCGTCAGGCATGCCCCTGCGCAGATACACAGCGTAATCGCCTTGGTCATGCGACAGTATGTCATGTGAGGATTCCCTCGCTCCGAGCCCGGTCAGATTGCGTCGGCAAGACTGCGCAATCCCCATGGGATTCTTGCCCTGGCCGACACTGGGGTCAATGTCCTAACCTATTAAAGAATCGACCAAGACGAGGCTTTCACTCCAGTCGGAGCCCGAGGTGTCGGGCGTGGGGGCCACCGGTACGGGCTGTCCGCTGGGGATTGGCAGGGCTATAATCCCTTTTGAAGGTGGTTTCATACATGATTCGGGTCCAGATCACGGGGAATTCCCATGGGCAAGGCCAGAGAGAAGATTGAAAGGCTTCGGCTCGCACTGTCTCATCACGAGCCGGATCGGGTACCGGTGGGCGACTTCTTCTGGACGGGCTTCATGCAGGCCGCCCGACGCAAGTGGGGGGAGGGTTTCGACCCCTACCGGCACTTCGATCTGGACTATGTCGTCGTGACGCCGAACATGGACCCGCGGATCCGCCCGTTCGAGATCCTCTGGCAGACCGATCGGGACGTCGTGCTCAAGACGGGCTTCGGGGCCGTCATCCGCCGCACGGGCGACCTGCCGATGCCTCACTTCGAGAGTTTTTCGGTGACGGTTCCCGAACAGATGAAGGACTTTGCGTTCGATCCGCCGGATGACCGGCGGCGGTTTCTTGAGGGCGGCGACGATCAGCTTAACTGTGTGGGCGATGCGCTGGCTCGGAACATCCCATCGTGGCAGGATCGGCTGGCCCCGTATCTCGAAGACTTTGCCGTTTTCGGCTCGGTATGTGAGCCCTACGAGTACCTCTGGCGCTGCATCGGCAGCGAGAACGCCCTGATCTGGATGGCCACGGACCCCGAGCTGTTCGAGGCGTTTGTCAAGCGGGTCGGACGGTTCCTATACGACTTCGCCGTCGCCCAGATCCGGGCGGGGGCGGGTAAGCTCTCGGGCATGTACATCTGGGGCGATGTGGCCTATCGGCAGGGGATGCTGTTTGGTGCCCCTCGGTGGCGTCAGCTCTTCAAGCCTCACGTCAAGGCGCTGATCGATCTGTGTCATACGAATCATCTCATGGCGGTATACCATGGTTGCGGGGACGCGCGGGTGATCCTGGACGATATGGTTGAGATGGGGCTCGATGCCTACAATCCCGTCGAGGCCAAGGCCGGGCTCGACGTCGTCGAACTGAAGAAGAAGTACGCCGGCCGGCTGGCGTTTGCGGGCAATGTGGACGTGCGCGTGCTCGAGACCGGGAACCCGGACCTCATTCGTCGAGAGGTTCTCCATAAGCTTCAGGCTGCCAAGGGCGGTGGATGGGTCTTTCAGTCGGACCACTCGGTGAGCAGTCAGGTGGCGCCGGAGAGCTACGAGCTGGCGATCCGCACGCTGAGAGAAAACGGCGACTATCCGCTACGGGTCTGACCGCCGCGGAGACTAAACCGATTCTGCGAACGTGCCTGCGATGATGCTGATCACTGCCTTTGGATGGGTTCAGGCGCTATCGATCGCTTCTTCTGCCCAACGGACAGCCCCCTCCGCCAGCGTCAGTGCCTCTCGGTATTCCTCCTCCGTTACGGCTTCGGAGAAGTGCGGATAACGGATTCCCGTGGCGAAACGGGTGAGTGCTTCTGCCCGCCGCACGTTGTCGGGAAGGGGCAGACCAGCCGTCTCGATCAGCGACATGAGTCTGGCCAGGTCATGAACGTATGGGAAGCTGAGGCGCCGACTCACGAGTACGGATTTCACGGCCTTCTCGACCGCCTGCTGGGCATCGAAGCAGAGGTCCTCCAGATAGACTCCCTGAACGTCGGCGCCGCTCTTGGCCTTGGCCAGATTGCTCTTGGCTCTTCTGATCCACTCGTGCGGGTTGTCCGGCGAGCGATCCTCAGGATTCATAGAGTACCCTTCCCTCACGCAGGGCCGGGTACAGCACGGTATAAGGGCTGTTCCCGTACTTCTCGATGTCTTTGGGTTTGACCACCACCACGTCCACGGCGGCTTCAACCCCGTGCAGGTACCCGTAAATCTCGGCGGTAAGTCGTCCTCTGTGGAAATCACCGGACTTGATAACCAGCAGATCGATATCGCTGTTCGGTCCGATCTCGCCCCTGGCGGCCGAGCCGAAGACAATAATCCTCTCCGGCTCCACCGCTTCGACGATGCGGCGGGTGATGTCCTCGAGAAGGCGTGAGTCCACAGTGACCAAGGGCTTCATGTTCTGCCTTCAGACCGAAACGACCTGAACCGTTGCAGGAGGAGTCCTCAGACCCTCATCAGCATTGTAGCCGGTTCTGCCCCCGGAGCCAGCCGCCAACACGGGTGGGCTCAATCACGCGCGTGTAACCCCGCCGCGAGCCAGCGTTCGCAACACGGTTACAGGGTCAATCGTTGATAGTAACCTGCGATTCTCCGAGGATGAGCAGGCTGTAGAGTTCGGTGGCGTCGGCATTGTGCATGCGGATGCAGCCCATGGAACTGTTCTTGCCGATGCTATCGGGTTCGTTCGTTCCATGGATGCCGTAGCGTTCCTGGCTCTTGGCATCGCCGGAAACGCCTTCGAGTCCGAGCCAGTTCTCACCAAGGGGGTTGTTCGGATCATCGGCCTGGACGACCTTGCCTCCGCGCGGCGGGAAGTAGGTGGGGTTCTCCAGTTTGTTCTTCACTCGCCAGAGGCCCGTGGGCGTGCTGCCGTGTTCTCCCAGACCCACCTTGTAGGTTCGCACGACGATGTCGTCCAGGTAGACGTCCAGCGTGAATTCCTTCTTGTTGACGACGACGCTGAAGGGGCCCTTGATCAGCTTGAGGCGTGCACCCTCGCGGATCATCGCCTTGGCGCCCAGGTTGTTGACGCGGGCGATCAGTTCGGGGGTGATCTTGTTGGCCCGGGCGATCTTGCTGAGCGTATCCCCCTTCTGAACCACATAGACGGTGGTGTGTGGGTCGCCCTGAACGTGCTGCGGTGAGAAGATGCTCTGGTTGGCCAGTTTGACCAGGGTGGCTCGCAGTTCGGTCGCCTGCTGACCTGTGGCACCGGCACGAAGTGCGGCGCTCATCTGAACCTGGGCGTTGACGGTATCGTTTCGTTCGATGGCGCGTTGCCCGGCCTCGACACCGGCCTGGATCTTGGCGGCCCGCTCGGCCGGCGGCTCAGCCGACTTGCCCGTGGGGGCCTCGCCTCGTTCGAGGGGCTCTCCCTGCGAGCTGCCGGACTTCGCCTGGCTCTTGGACGGATCGGATGGGGCGCCCGTGCCCGACTTGGGGCCCTCGCCCGTCGGCAGATACCAGAGCACGACGCCCAGAACGATCACCGCCGCCGCCCCGCCCGTTGGGGCGATCCAGCGCCGCCGCCGCCGAGGGCTTGGGCGGGTGTAACGAGACTTGGTGACAGCGCGATACATCTTTCCTGGTGCGTCCACCATGATAGAGTCCCTTCGATCTATGGGCGGTGGGTCTTTGGGTCAGGTCTTCACAACGTCGCGGCGATCCCCAACAATTCTTAACGGCCGAACCGGCGGACATGCCGGTCCGTCACGAGCATGTCGATCGGGATGTCGTGCGGTCCGACCGGTACGGAATCCACAAACTGCTCTTCCAACGCCAGGGCGCACGAGATTCCCCGGAAATCGCGGTGCGCCAGGAAGCGATCATAGAACCCCCGTCCTCTTCCCAGACGATTGCCGAACGGATCAAAGCCGAGTCCCGGCAGAATGACCAGAGTGATCTCTCCGACGGGGACGGGGATTGCCTCCATCGGCTCTCGGAGTCCCATGGGGGCGAGTCCCAGATCGGCAATCGAATGAATCTCGATCGGCAGCATTCGGCGCTGCTCCCAACTGACACGCGGGGCCAAGACGCGCTTGCGATCCTGCCACGCGCGGAGCACAAGTTGAGTGGTGTCGACCTCGTTCGGCAACGAGAAGAACACCATGACAACCTCGGCCTTCTGGTACTCGGGCTGCTCGATGAGCAATCGGCACGCGGCGGCGGATCGAGTGCGCAGCTCTTCCGCATCGATCGACGCCATCACCGCCCGGAGCCGTTTGCGAAGCTCCTTCTTCACGAGGCCGATTCCCCTTTGTCCCTAGACATAGACTCTCTGAGCTGGCGACAAGTTGCCAGGTATTTCGCGAGTATCACCTCATGCCCTCGCTCAGAAGGCCTATAATACTGTTTATCGACACCCAAGTAATCCTGCTCCACTATTCCACCCGGATAATCGTGGGCGTACTTGTACCCCTGTCCGTGTCCAAGTCGTTTGGCCCCATCATAATGGCTGTCCCGCAGGTGTTTAGGTACAGGCACCGTCCGGGCGTTCTTGACGTCGCTCATCGCCTCCCAGATGGCCATGGCCGAGGCATTGCTTTTGGGGGCACAGGCCAGGTAGATGGCCGCCTGCGCCAACACAAGCTGACATTCAGGCATTCCGATGAAATCCGTCACTTGCACGGCGGCATTGGCCAAGACCAGCCCCATGGGGTCTGCATTTCCCACGTCTTCAGCCGCCAGAATCGCGATTCGCCTGGCCACAAAGCGGGGGTCTTCGCCGGCTTCGAGCATTCGCGCCAGCCAGTAGACGGCGGCATCGGGATCGCTGCCACGCATCGACTTGATCAGGGCACTGGCCGCATCGTAGTGGCTGTCGCCCGTTCGATCGTATTCGATCGCCTTGCGTTGGATCGACTCGGCGGCCACGGCGACGTCTATGGTGATCGGAGTCTGCTGTTTGCCTGCTTCGGCGTCGGCCGGAGGGGGCTTCTTCAGTTGGCTGAGGACGGCGACCTCAACCGCCGCCAAGGCGCGACGGGCATCGCCGTCACTCATGACGGCCAGATGGTTCAGGGCCTCGTCTGTGATCGTCGCGGCGTGGCGGCCGAGCCCTCGTTGGGGATCGGTCAAGGCACGCCGGATCAGCGTCCGTATGTCGTCTTCACCCAGCGGCTCGAAGTGGAAGACCTGACTCCGTGAGATCAGCGGGCTGTTGATGGAGAAGAACGGGTTCTCGGTGGTGGCGCCGATCAGGATAATCAGGCCATCCTCGACATCAGGCAGCAGGACA
Source organism: uncultured Planctomycetales bacterium (assembly GCA_964446835.1). Classification (GTDB taxonomy): domain Bacteria; phylum Planctomycetota; class Phycisphaerae; order UBA1845; family JAFGLZ01; genus CAYUQT01. The sequence continues at coordinate 12,004 of CAYUQT010000102.1, forward strand.
TCCTGTTGGGCGCGGTTGAACCGGTGCAATTCGTCGATGAACAGGACGGTTCGTCGGCCCGTGGCGGTCAGCGCGGCCTTGGCTTCCTCAAGAATCTCTCGGACCTCTTTGACCCCGACGCTTGCGGCATTGACCTGCCTAAAGAGGGCCTTGGTCTGATGAGCAATGATGTGTGCCAGCGTGGTCTTACCCGTTCCCGGGGGGCCGTAGAAGACGGCACTGCTGAGTCGATCGGCCTCCAGCAGGCGTCTGAGGAGCTTTCCAGGTCCGATAAAATGTTGTTGGCCGACAAAATCATCGAGGGTGCGGGGACGTATTCTCACCGGAAGCGGGGCCACCTGCTCCCGCTGCTGTCGTTCGACGGCTTCAAACAACCCCACGCCGCACCTCCGAGGGTGTATCTGGCATCCCCCCGCGATTTCTTTGCGCTAGCAATGCTATTATAGGACGGGGGGAGTGCAAGACCAAGCGGTCCGGCGGTTGGGGACGTGCAGCGGCCGCCGCCGGTCTTTGGATGGGTCGCTCGGGCTTCCAGATCGCGTGCTTCTCTGCACCTCCCTGGGGTCTGCCGATGAGTGCAGGCCTTGTTGTTTGGGCCGGGTCGATCTCATTCACCCTGTCGGTTCGGTCGATACTTAGGACACCCGCCTGTACTCCAACGGGGTGCGAACCGTCCGGATTCTGGAGACATCAGACTATGTGCGGCATTGTCAGCTACATTGGAAACAAGAGTGCGACGTCCATTCTCGTCGAAGGGCTGAAGCGTCTGGAGTACCGGGGGTACGATTCGGCGGGAATCGGCATATGCCTGGACCATCAGCTCGTGATTCGCCGCGCGGTGGGACGGATCAGTCAACTGGAGTCGCGGATCACGCCGGATTACACCAGCACGATCGGTCTGGCCCACACGCGTTGGGCGACGCACGGCGGACCGACGGAGGCCAATGCCCACCCGCACTGTGACGCCTCGGGGCGCATTTCGGTTGTCCACAACGGGATCATCGAGAACTACTCTGCGCTGAAGCGCTATCTGACCGAGCAGAAGGGGATTGTGTTCCGCAGCGAGACCGACACCGAGGTGTTGGCCCAGTTGATCGGGCTGTTCTACAACGGGAACATCGAGCAGGCCGTTCGAGCGGCACTGATGGAGGTGGAGGGGACCTACGGTATCGCCGTGCTCTGTGCCGACGAGGACGATCGTCTGGTCATTGCGCGGAAAGGCAGCCCTCTGATTATCGGGGTGGGAGAGGGCGAGTACCTGGCGGCCAGTGACGCCGCGGCGATCATCGAGCACACGTCTCGCGTGGTATATCTGTCCGACGGCGAGATGGCGGTGCTGACGCGCGACGGATTCCGTACGACGACGCTCGATGCCAAGCCGGTCAATAAGCAGGTTCAGGCGCTGGAATTCACGCTCGAGGAGATCGAGCTGGGCGGCTACGAGCACTTCATGCTGAAGGAGATCATGGAGCAGCCGCAGGCGCTGGATACGGTTCTTCGTGGACGCGTCGATTTGCGTGAAGGTCGGGTCCATCTGGGGGGACTGAAGGACCATGCTCGCGATCTGGTGCGTGCCAACCGCGTCATCATTACCGGCTGCGGCACGGCATGGCATGCCGGGCTGGTCGGCGAGTATCTCTTTGAAGACCTGGCGCGGATGCCGGTGGAGGTGGAGTACGCCAGCGAGTTGCGTTACCGAAATCCGATCATCGAGCCGGGGACGGTTCTGATCGCGATCAGCCAGTCGGGCGAGACGGCCGATACGCTTGCCGCCCTTCGCGAGGCAAAAGACAAGGGGGCGCTGGTGCTGGGTGTCGTGAACGCGGTGGGTTCGACGATTGCCCGCGAGACCGACGCCGGGGTCTACCTTCACGTCGGGCCTGAGATCGGGGTAGCGAGCACCAAGGCGTTCATCGGGCAGGTGACGGTTCTGAGCCTCATGGCGGCTTTCCTGGGGCGTCGTCGGCATCTGTCGCATGGGGCGTGCGAGGAGTTTCTCGAAGGCCTGACGGCGATTCCGGAGAAGATGCGGAAGATCCTGGGGCTTTCAGAGGAGATCCGCAGGGTGACCGAGCGGTTCGTCGAGCAGAACAACTGGTTGTACCTGGGTCGCGGGTACAATTATCCGATCGCCCTTGAGGGCGCCCTGAAGCTCAAGGAAATCAGCTACATCCATGCCGAAGGTCTGCCCGCTGCCGAGATGAAGCATGGGCCGATCGCCCTGATCAATCAGAACATGCCGGTCGTTTTCATCGCGCCCAAGGGCAGCCAATACCAGAAGATCATGGGCAACATTGAAGAGGTTCGCAGCCGGGGCGGTCGCGTGCTGGCGGTGGCGACCGAGGGCGATACGGCCATCGCCCGACTCGCCGAGCATGTCTTCTACATTCCCGAGTGTCCCGAGCCGCTCCAGCCGCTGCTGACCGTACTGCCGCTGCAGCTTCTTGCCTATCACGCCGCAGTTCTCCGCGGGTGCAACGTCGATAAGCCCCGCAATCTGGCCAAGAGCGTGACGGTGGAGTAGCGAGCCACCGTGGGGGACAGTCTTCCGTTTCCTACCATGACAGCCTGCAGGTTGTTGCGCAGGAGAGGCGCCGGTTCTCTCGATGGTTCGTCGTTGGGGGCCGGGCATTTTCCAAATCCTTCCGCTTGCGGTATCGGCCAGAGACGCTACGCTGTGGGTCCGGACAGGACCCGGGCATAGCCCGACGGCACGGGGCTCGTTTGGGGTCGTCACCTCTGTGGAAGGAGCAGTCTCATGGGCAAGGTCATCAACGTTGGTTTCATGGGGTCGCAGTTTGTCAGCACGATTCATGCCGAGGCGTTCAAGTACGTTCCGGACGCCCAGGTTCTGGCTGTTGCCTCTCCCACGCCCGGACACGCCGAGGCGTTCGCCAAGAAGCACCACATTCCGCACGCCTTCGCCGACTATCGCAAGATGCTGGAGATGAAGGAACTCGACGCTGTGGTCATCGGCATTCCGAATTTCCTGCACTGTCAGGCCACCGTGGATGCCGCGGCTGCAGGCAAGCATGTCATCTGCGAGAAGCCTCTGTGCGTGAACGTTGCCGAGGCCGACAAGATGATCGAGGCCTGCAAGAAGGCCAAGGTCAAACTTATGTATGCCGAGAATCTTCTGTTCACGCCGAAGTACGTTCGGGTCAAGAAGCTGGTTGATGAGGGGGCCCTGGGCAAGCTCTATCTGGTCAAGCAGAGCGAGAAGCACGACGGGCCACACGCCCCGCACTTCTGGGATGTCGAGCGGAGCGGTGGTGGTGTGACAATGGACATGGGGTGTCACGCCATCGAATTCTGCCGTTGGATGCTCGGCCGGCCGAAGATCGTGAGCGTCTATGCCCAGATGTCGCGCCAGGTTCACCACGACAAGACCCGCGGGGACGATGATGCACTGGTCATCCTCGAGTTCGAGGGCGGTGCGGTCGGCATGGCCGAGGAAAGCTGGTGCAAGCCGGGCGGCATGGACGATCGGGCCGAGGTCTACGGTTCCGACGGCGTCTGCTATGCCGATCTTCACCACGGCAACGCGATCGAGACCTACAGTCGGCAGGGCTACGGCTACGCGGTTGAGAAGGCCGGGAGCACGAAGGGGTGGACCTTCACCATCTACGAAGAAGAGTACAGCTATGGCTATCCGCAGGAGATGCGGCACTTCATGGAGTGCATCCGCGACGACAAGCAGCCGCTGGTGACGGGAGAAGACGGTAAGCTGGTGATCGAGACGATCTTCGCGGCCTATGAGTCGGCCGGAACGGGTCGCAAGGTGATGATGCCGTTCAAGAGCGATGCCAAGAAGCCGATCGATCTCTGGCGGCGATAGACGGGGATCGGCGGAAGGTTTGTCCGGACCGGGGGTGTATCTCAAGTGAACTCCGTGTCCCCGGCCTGTTCGGGGGCGATGACCAGGAGGTGTCGCGATGAATCCGACGAGACGTGAATGGTTGACGGGTGCGGCGTCGACGGTGGCAGGGCTGGCCTTGGCGGCACAGGTCAAGGGCGAATCGGGCGGTGCATGTCCCAAGATCGGCATGTGCGACTGGTCGATGGGGCGGATGGATCCGTCGGCCTTCGAGTTGGGCAAGCAGATCGGTCTGGATGGGATCGAAGTCTCGATCGGGTCGGTGGGCAATCGGCTGTGGCTTCGCCGCCCCGAGGTGCAGCAGAAGTATGTCGAGACGGCCCGAGGCCTCGAGATGGGGATTCCTTCGGTGGCGATGGGATTGCTGAACGAGGTGCCTCTGAAATCCGAGCCGAAGGCGGCGGTGTGGGCCGCCGACACGATTGAGGCCACCAAAGCCATTGGTGCCAGGAACATCCTCCTGGCATTTTTCGGGAACGGCGAGCTGTGGCAGCGACCGAAAGTGGAAGTCGACCGTGTCGTCGACGCCCTCATCGAGCTGGCGCCTCGAGCCGAGAAGGCGGGCGTCGTGCTGGGCCTTGAGAACTATCTGTCGGCGGAGGACAACCTGAAGATCCTCGATCGGGTGAAGTCGGACGCCGTTCAGATCTACTACGATGTCTTCAACTCAGGCGTCACCAGGAAGTACGACTACATCAAAGAGATCAAGTTGATGGGCAAGAAGATGTGCCAGATCCATTTCAAAGAAGGCGGCAGCTTCCTGGGCAGCGGTGCGGTGGACTGGCCAGCGGTGGTTGGGGCGTTGAAAGACATCAACTATGGCGGCTGGGTGATACTGGAGACCGCCGCTCCCACCAAAGACATGGTGGCCGACACGAAGAAGAACCTGGAATACGTCAAGAAGCTGTTCTCGGCCTGAGGCGGTGTTCGATCGTGCCGGGGCTTGGCATCGAGTGATCGGGCGGGACATCCGGATGCCGCAATCATCTTCCTTCGGGGCGAGGCGCATGTTTCACGCGCCCCAACCGATCGCGAGGCTTGAGTTGTTGACGGGTTGGCGGCCTGAGCGTCTGTGTCCGCGAAGGATCGGGCGACAGGAAGTATGTTTGGAGAATCCTGCTATGAGACACGTTGAGGCATTGCTCGCGCTGACGGTTGTCATCTCGTCGCCATGGATTGCGTCGGCCGAAGAGAAGAGCGGACGCGCATCGGTCCGCGTGGAGGCGGTCGACTTCGTCGAGAAGACGATCTATCACTCTCCCGAGAAGCCGGGCTACACCTCGTGGGTGGGGTTGTGGCAGATGCCGGACGGGCGTCTGCAGTGTTCCTTCCATCAGATTACGGGCCCCAAAGACAAGCCCGTATCGGCCGACGTCGTGCTCGAATCGAAAGACCAGGGCCGGACCTGGACGCGCGTCGAGGGAGACAATCCGAAGGGCGGTGGGCGGGGAATGGCGGTTCTGAAGGATGGGACGCTGGTCAGCCCACGGTGGTCGAGCGATCCGAACGACGGCGGTTACGTCGTGAGATCGACGGATGGTGGGAAGACCTGGAGCGACCGCATCGACTTCCTGTCGCCCCGAGAGTACCGGACGTGGCCTACGCTCATCCGGCCGCTGCGTGACGGTCGGCTGGTGCTGATGATCGGCGCCTGGAAGCGCGGTGATGGGACGGTTCCGAATCCGCGGATGACCAAGCTGATGTTTGTTTCGAGTGACGAGGGCAGGACATGGGGGCTCCCCATCGTTCTCATGCCGACGGAGGTTGGGGTTTGCGAGGAGAGCGACTTCTGTGAACTGCCCAACGGCGACCTTCTCTGGGTCCATCGCGCCGAGCACTTTCCGACTACAGCCTCAGCCATTCCGGCATCTGCGGCACGGATGGGCGAGCCGTTTCCCACCGGCTACAGCGACCGCATGCAGAGCATTGTGCACAAGGAGGGCTCAGGCTGGCGACCGGGTCCGGCAAGGCCCGCCCCCTTCGCGCACAGCGGCTATCCGTGTGTCGTGGATACCCGTGAGGGCGTCATCCTTCACCTGGCCACCGACGGTGTGTATTGGACCGCGGATGCAGGCAAGACGTGGGAGCGGCTGCCGATTCGGGGCACGCACTACTATCCGAAGGCCTTGCAACTGGCCGACGGAACGATCCTCTGTGTGGGTCATGTCGGCAGCGATGATGTGTACGGAACGGTGGACCAGGCCGTCGTTCAGCAGACGTTTCGCCTGAAGGTGAAGGCCGCTCCCTGAGGTGCGGCCTGTCGGCCTCGGGTCGTTGCTCGTGTTTCACGTCGGGCGAGGGCGGATTCCTGCCGTCTTGTGGGATTCCGCCGCCTCCGGCGGAATCCCGCGGGGTTTGGGTCGGAGTCTCAGAAATCCTGGACGTTTCCGTCCAGGGGTATGACCTGATCTGCCTGCACGTCCGCATGGCTCGCATGTGCGGTCGATGCGGTAGTAGCGGCCCGGCTCTTGGCCCGTCCGGAATCGGACGAGTTCGTGTTTCGGCCGGCGGTATTGGTCTTGTCGGTGCCGGGTTTGGAGGACCGCCTGCCACTGTCATGGGTCACGACGACATTCCGCCCCGTCCCACCCACCAAGGCCAGCAATTCGCCGACGATGCTCTTGACGCTTTCTGCCTGAGCGGTCAGTTCCTCGGCGGCACTGGCCGACTCTTCGGCGTTGGCCGCATTGGATTGTGTAACCTTGTCCATCTGAGCGACGGCCGTGTTGACCTGGTCGACGCCCTGGGCCTGCTCGGCTGAGGCCTGCGAGATCTGCGCCACCAGATCGGCCACCTTGCCCGCCGCTTCACCCACCTTGCTGAAGCTGGCGGACGTCGTCTGATTGAGCTCAACGCCGCGGGTCACGCGGCTGACCGTCTGCTCGATCAGATCGCCGGTTTCGCGTGCCGCCTGGGCGGCGCGCTGGGCCAGGTTGCGGACCTCGTCGGCCACCACGGCAAATCCCTTGCCGTGCTCTCCGGCCCGTGCCGCTTCGACCGCGGCATTCAGGGCCAGCAGGTTCGTTTGGAAGGCGATCTCCTCGATCACCTTGATGATCTTGCTGATCTTCTCCGAGGCTTCGGAGATCTGCTGCATGGCGTTGGAGGCCTCTTTCATTGCCCCATCCGCCTCTCCCATGATCGTCTTGGATTGAATGGTCAGTTCGTTGGCCTGCTTGCTGTTGTCGGCGTTCTGGCGGGCCATGCCAGCCATTTCCTCCAATGCGCTCGAGGTCTCCTCCAGCGAGGAGGCCTGTTCGGACGCCCCTTCGGCCAACTGCTGGCTGGATGTCGAGACCTGCGCTGCGGCATCGTTCACCTGTTCAGCGCCTTCGCCGAGTGCCGTCGCGATCCGCCTCAGTACCTTGTTCAGGCCTCGCGAGATCACGATGCCCAATCCGATCGCCAGGACGACGCCGATCACCACTGCCGCGATCATTGCGATCTTCAGCTTGGCTGCCTGGGTCTCGGCCTTCCCGGCCTCATCAACCGCCATGCTTCGGTTGAGTTCTACGATCTTGTCCAACAATCCGTTGGACGCCAGTTCCGCTTCTCGACACTTGGTGATGGCCTGCACGTTCGCCTTAGAGAACAGGCCGTCTGCTTCCAGGGTCTCCTTGCGAATCCGGTCAAACTGTTCGGCCAGCTTGGCCACCAGCGGTGCCGTCTCGTTCGTGTGGACGTCCAGCGCCTCCTTGGCCTTGCCCTCCTTGATCAATTGCTTGGTCTTGGCAACGCCGGCGTGGAACTTTGCGTGTGGGTCGGTCGCTTCGGCCACCGCCGCTTGAAGCACGGGATTGCTCGTCTTGAAGTTTGCCTTCCACTGCCCAAAGGCACATTGGTCGGCATTCTCACCACCTTCGAAACCCTGGTGGGTGTGCAGACTGGTCAGGACCTGATTTAACAGTCTGTAGTGCCCCGCCAGGAAGTTCTCGACGCGGTTCTTGAGCTCGGCCGAGTTGGAGATACCCTTCTCTTCGAACGCCTTCCTGAACTGTATGAACTCGGTATTCGCCTTTCGCCATTCCTGCCATGCCGGGACGAACTTGTTCCACAGGGCGGCCTCCTCCTCCGTCTGTGGCAGGGGCTCGTACACCTTCCATGCGGCCTCGTAGCGCGTGCGCGCTTTGGCGATATTGTCGTACTGTCGTTGGATCAGCTCCGCATCGGCCTCAGCGGCCAGGAGGGTCCGTTGGGCACATTTGATGGTTGCTGCGGCTTCCTTGATGACGAGGAGGCTGTCCACGCTCGGCAGTCGGTTCTTGCCGATCTCATTGACGGCTTTGCCTCCAGCATATACGCCATACAGGCCGACCATCCCCAGGGCCAGTGTGATGGCCGCAACACCCAAGAATGACACGATCAGTCGCTTGCCAATGGTCCAGTTCGATTTCATGTTCAAGTCTCCACTTGCCCTTGCCAGAAAGGGCGTTCCCACCTCGTTACACCGTTCAGACAAAATGCGACCCGTTCACATTCGCCACACGCCATCCATCGGCTTCTGATGAGACGGTCTTGGTCAAGAAAGTCCATACGTGGTACAAACGATACGCCGTGTTGGATTGGCACACCTTGGGTATTGGATAATGGTACGAATCTGTCGTGGACGTTGGGCAGTGTGATAACTTTCACCTGAGTGAGATTACCTACGAGTTGGCCGACCGATAAAATGAGTCTTCACGCGAATCCGGTTCCCGGGTCTGAATATGAAAGGGTCCGCGCGGCAGCGAAGGGCTTTTAATTCATAAGGAAATAGCTCAGACTAGAGCAGTTTTCATCCGAGCGTATCGCGATAGCCGCAGTGTTCGATGTATGCG
>CAYUQT010000103.1:0-19162 GCA_964446835.1 uncultured Planctomycetales bacterium
GGTGGCATGAATGACCGGAGCCGCTCGATTTTCAACTGAGAATGGCATTGACCCGTGTCGAAGAGCTCCAGCGTAAAGCTCATGAACACGCCGTCCATCATCTCGGAGCTGTAAGGGAGACGGTGGCATCGGCACGTTGAATCTCGACCCTGGCATCGAGTTGTTCGCGCCGCAACAGGTCCCTGGCCTGACCAAGCATCCCCTCTGAGAGGTCAACGCCGTACACCCTCCCTGCGAGCCCCACGGTTCTCGCGAACTCAACCAGGCAGTGGCCTGTGCCGAAGCCGATCTCAAGGATCCTTTCACCGACCTGTGCCGCCAGCTTCCCGATGCCTGTTCGACGAATGGGTTCCTCGCTGTGCTCGGCCAGCAGGTCGTACACCCTGCTGATTTTGTCGTGGAAGGCCCGCGTTTCGTTCCTGGACTTCAAAACGCACAGCACTTGCGGTTGGTCTTCATCTCGGCCTTTCGAATTCACGGACAGGCTCCTCTTTCAGGCATGATGTTGTGCCTGCGTACTCGTCCTTCTCCTCCGATCCAGATGGCGATGTCGTGTCCTTCAATCGCGTAGCCAGTCAATCCCCTCGAGATGAAGACACCGGATGGTCCTTCGGGCGAACATCGGTTGAACGCCCCATGAAACCCTCATAGAGTATGACTCATCGGGTTATGCTTGCAGGTTGTCCGATCGCTCCACTATTATTCGGCGGTGCATTCTGTGATAGGCAGTATCTGTCAGGGGAACCTTGTGCCATGTATTACCTTGCTTTTTCCTCCCGAAGCGCCAGCGGTCGATGGATCATGCGGCCCGTGATCGCCGCGCTTAACAAGAACCGTCCTGCAGAAGCTGCGCGGTTGTTTGTGGGCTGCGTCTTGCACAAGACGGTACCCCAAGGACCTGGTTTGATGCGATGGCTGGTGCGCGCCATCGGGCGAGCCGATACTCGTAGGCTTACCCAAGCCTTGGCGCAACAACATTGCTTCTACTGCACGAAGGGTATCGAGTCATGCGAGCAATGTAACGGCCGCGGGTATTTCGACGATTCGACCATCTGCAGGACGTGCAGTGGACTCGGCGTAGCCCGTTGCGATTTCTGTGCGGGTTCCGGCTACGTAACCTACAAGTACATCCCCGAGGGGCTCCGAATGGCGGCCATCAGCGAGCGGAGCAGGGGCGCCGTTGCAGAGATACACTCCTTGCTTAAGGAGCCTATTCCCCTCGTAACAGATCGAAGGCTTGCCGCCTCCCGAAGGGCGCTTATGCTTCTCTTGGCGAAGTTGAACCGTCTTATGGGTGTCTTGGAAAACGCGATTGATGAGTCGGAGAGCATGGTGCCGATTCACCCGGCATATGCAGACCCGGCCGACAGGGTGATTCGTGCCTGCATGCGAGCTGCCGCGAAACTCGATCCGAGAATCCGCCAGGTGCTGATGAACCTGGCCGATGTCGCTCAATGCGAAGCCGCTGCAACATCCAAACCATCCGTGCGCAAGATCCTGGAGCAGCGGGCCCGATTCTATCGTTCGCTCGGTAGCTCAGGGGATTTCACAGGGACAAGCCTTCGACGCCCCTTTTTGAAGGCTCGTCGCCAGGAGCGTTCATTGAGGGATCGTAGCAGCCCTGCCAAGACCCCACCCAAGCGATCGCGCACTTCTCGGCAACCATCACCTCGTACGGCTACACCGACGTCCCTGGTGTCTCCTGGATGAACGCGATCAGATCATCAAAAGAGCCGGCACGGAGCAACCTTTCACGTGCCGTGTCGTCAGACACCAGGCCCGCGATCTCCGCGATGAGTGCCAGATGACCTTCAGGGTCACCCGGAGGTCCTACAATAAGAAAGACCAACCTCAGGGGCTCGCCGTCGGGTGTAGAATGCTCCATGCCATCAGGGAGTTGTGCCAACACACACATCCTTGCGACCGCAGATTTGCTGTAGGCGTGTGGAATGGCCACGCCATGACCGATGGCCGATGAGAAGACGCGCTCTCGCTCCGTCAACTCTCTGATGACCTCGTCGGCCGGCAAGCGCGGAACAAGGTGGACCAACCGGTCAACCAGCGAATGAATGAGCTGTGCCATGCTGTCCGCCCTTGTCGTGACGAACAGCTCACGATGCATGGCACTGACCAGGTGGCTTCCCCGCCTCTCAAGGGCCAGGCATCGGAAAGTACCAGCATCTCCCCCTTTCTGGAGGTTCAGTAGATCAAGGGCAACGCTGGAAGGGCCTGCCACGATCAGGGTGCCCCGCGGGGCCTCGCCGCCCACATCAGACAGAGCGATATCCGTCAAGGATGCTGCTCGGCGCTCCAGGTCTCCGCTGATGATCGAAGGCTTGGGCAACTGGCGCCAGATCGGTGATCCCACCTTCTGTTGGCTCGATCGGTTTGCTGCTCGCTTGGGCTGCCAACCGAACACACGGTTCTTGCCGAAGACCTCCGCCCAACGCTGGCACAGGAGGCTGTTCAAGTCTTCATTGTCCGTGACCGCAAGAAGATTGCCCACCGTCTGAATTTCGGGGTGTTCATCCAGGAAGGTAGTGTCTCGGGCGTCGGCCACCATCGCGATCAACCCGGCTTGCCGTGCGGCGTCGACCTCCTTGGGGTTCAGATCGAGCAGGGCAACCGGCACCCGTGCCGTTCGCGAGATGAATTCTGCGACCTTGCGTCCCAGAAGATGGGCTCCAACGATAAGCCAGCCGGTTGCCTCGGGGCGCCGCAGACCAAGCCGGCGCGCAAGCCAACTGGCTGTCAGGCCCTGCAGCAACACGGTAATGACGATGACCGAATAGGTGAAGGTCTCAACAAACCTGGCGTTGGGGATTCGTGCCTCTTCGAGCCTCAACGCGATCAGCGAGGACATGGAGGCGGCGACGATGCCGCGCGGTGCGACCCACGCCAAGAAGCCACGCTGTCTCCAATTCAGGGGCTCACCCAATGTCGAAAGGGTCACATTGAGCAGCCGCACGACAAACACAACCAAGGCAACCGTCACCAAGCCCTTCCAGCCGAACTCAACGAACTGAACAGGACTCAACCGGGCGGCCAGGAGAACGAATACCATCCCGATCAGCAGGTCGGAAATGGCCGCCTTGAATCGGCGGATCCGTTCCAGTTCGATGGGTCTCGACGCCCCCAGGACAAAGCCTGCTGTCGCAGCGGCCAACAGACCGGATTCTCGGATGGCTGCTTCGGCAAGGCCGAACACCGCTGCCGCCACGGCCAAGGGGACAATGTCGATCAGTTCATCATCGATCCAACCGCTTCGCATCAACCAGGACAGAAGCACGCCCCCTGCGGCACCGATACCGAGCCCGCTGAGCAGGCGCAGGACGAAGTTCATCGCGGCCGAAGGCGCCCCCAGCCCGCTGATGGATTCCAGACAGAGAACGGCGATGAAAACGCCGATCGGATCGATAAGCACGCCCTCCCAATGCAGGATGTTGTGCAACGGCTGTTGGATCCTGATTCGCTTGAGGAGGGGAACGATGACCGTCGGTCCAGTAACGATAACCAGGCTTGCTGCAACGAGAGATATCCCCGGTGGGAATCCCAGTATCAGCCAGATGGCCGCAGCGGTTGCGAACCAGGTGGTGAGCAGGCCCACGGTCAGCAGTCGGACGATGATTCGAGAAGCCGCGCGGTATCCCTTCAGATCCAGCGTCAGGCCGCCCTCGAACAGGATCAGTCCGATCGAAAACGACACGAAGACGGGGAGCCCCTCTCTGAGGCGGTCAGGCTTGAGGACACCCAGGCCATTCGGTCCGAGGGCTGCTCCACCGAGCAGCAGGAGGGCAATCGTGGAGAAGTCCAGACGGCGGGCAATGGCTATAAGAATGACGCCCGCGGAAATGGCGGCCACGACGGTGAAGAGGACTTCCGCTTGCGTGTGTTCTGTCACGGTTCGGTGCCCCACGGTTGCCGAAGCTGGCTCCTGGTCCTTTCACGACGACAGGATACGAAGCAAGGCAATGGTTCACACTTCAACAATGGCAACGATAGGCCACAGTCTACGGTACTTCAAGATATCTGCTGCCTTTCGAGCAAGGTCACCGGCTGCCCTATCGAGCATGTCAGCCGAGCGATGATGCGTCGTCCGGATTGAACCGCGTCAGGACCCTGGCTCCGACCAGGTCTCCCCAGACGTTCACGGTTGTCCGGCACATATCGAGGATCCGATCCACGGCAAGAATCACGCCGACGCCCGCAAGAGGGATGTAAACGGTTCCGCCGTCGTTGACGGCCGTGATGACAAGCACCATGGTCGTCACACCCGCTGAGGGTATTCCCGCGGCGCCAACGGCCGCGAGGGTCGCTGTCAGCGAAATGACGAAGAGGTCGCCTGTCGACAACGTGGCAGGGCTGAATGCCTGCGCCAGGAAGATGACCGCGACGGCCTCGTACAGGGCGGTCCCGTCCATGTTGATCGTGCTGCCCAGGGGGAGGACAAATCGAGCGGCCTTGCGGCTGCAGCCCGCCTTGTCGATCGCGCAGTTCAACGTTACCGGCAGGGACGGCGAACTGCTCGACGTTGACAAGGCCATGAGTAATGCTTCCTTCACCTTGAACAGAAGTCGGAGCGGATTTGCCCGACCGACGAGGGCGAGGATAAGCGGGAGAACGATGATCGCATGGAGCCCTAGACCAGCCGGGACGGTCACCATGTAGGTCCCGATTCGCTCGGCAAACCTTTCGGCGCCAACGTCGGCCACTGACTTGCCTACCAGGAAAAAGACGCCCACCGGGGCAAACCACAACACCAGGTTCGTCATCTTGATCATGACATCCATGATCACCTGGAAGAAGGAGATGACCGGCTTGGCGCGATCGGAGAGTGTGGTGAGCAGGATTCCGAACACGATCGAAAAGGCTATGGTTGGAAGCGGCTCACCGTCGCTCGCCGACCGAATCGGGTTGTCCGGAATGATCCGCTTCAGTACGCCGAGCAACGCTTCCGCCGTAGTGGCGGGCCTCCGGATTCCCTGCGCCGCCGGTACACGGTCGACCTCAGCGAGGATTGCCTGACCGCGTTTCAAATCGGCTTGTCGACGAGCCTCGCCTTCCGCCCCCTCAAAGAAACCCATGCCGGGTTTGATGATTGTCACCAGGCAGATTCCGATTACGACGGCGATGATCGTGGTGGAGAAGCAGTACACAACGGTCTGAAGTCCGATCCGGCCGAGTCGCGAGAAGTCGCCGACGCTGGCCACGCCGACGATCACGCTGCTGATGATCAGCGGCATGATCAGCATCTTCAGCAGGCGGATAAACAGGTCGTCACCCACGTACTCGGCGACGCGCATGAACGATCGGCGCCCGATCCAACCCGCCATGTTCTGTTGAAGTCTACCCAGTTCCTCCCTTTCGGGCGGGGTGAGGGCCGGTGCGTCCCCGTTAATCCTGTGCCGAAGCTACTTCTCCTCCAGTTGCTTGAGCCGAGCGATATTCCTCGGCGTGGACTTGAGCTCGTCGACCCGTCGGTAGACCAGCTCACCTGTGCCTGCACCGAGCACCAGACCGGCGAGTATCAGAGCTGTAAGCCAGTTACCAGAACGCATTTCGCAAGCCATCCCCAACATGGCTGGGTTCAACCCACAAACACCTGTACGCCATGTTCCACGTGGTCGTCCACCATGCATATTGCCTGCTCAGGTAGTTCAACGCCGTCCATTACGACACGACGGACGTTGCGCGTGTTAGGACCCTCGACGACCACTTCGAAGTGGTATATCGTCCCGTGGTAGCGGTAGTGGATACGGAATTGCTCCCAGGTCGGCGGCACTAACGGTTCGATTCGCAGTGTGTCTGCCTCGCGCCGGATCCCGAGCAGACTCTCTTGCAGCAGACGGTACATCCACGACGCAGAGCCCGTGTACCAGGTCCAGCCACCCTGGCCTTCGTGGCCCTTCAAGGTGTAGACATCCGCCGCAACAACGTAGGGTTCGACCCTGTACGTGTTGACGTGCTCGGGCGTATCGCCGTGACGCACCGGATTGATCATGTCGAACAGCCGCCATGCCTGCTCACCATCCCCTAGGTCCGCAAAGGCCATGGCGGCCCATACCGCGGCGTGGGTATATTGGCCACCGTTTTCGCGGACGCCCGGCGGGTAACCGCGGATGTACCCCGGATCGCACGTCCGGCCCTCGAACGGTGGGTCCAACAGCCGGATCAACCGAAGCGACGGGTCCACCAGATGCTCCAGGACCGCCTCCATGGCCATGCGGGCGCGCATTGGATCACCCGCACCGCTGAGCACGGACCACGCTTGTGGGAGCAGATCAATCTGGCATTCGCTGTTCTGTTCCGAACCCAGCGGCTGGCCGTCGTCAAGATACGCGCGGCGATACCATCGACCATCCCATCCGTGCGCTTCAATGCTGTCTTTCAGCTTGTCGGCCCAACCGCGACATTGGTCGGCAAAGGCCAGGTCGTCCTTGCGAACGGCCAAGTCGGCGAATTCCTGCAGCACGTCATACAGAAAGAACGCCAGCCATATGCTCTCACCGGTCCCCTTGATCCCCACGCGGTTCATGCCGTCGTTCCAGTCCCCGCAGCCCATCAACGGTAGCCCGTGAGGACCGAAACGCAGACCGTGCCGCACGGCTCGTACGCAGTGCTCGTACAAGGTGCCCTGCTCCTCGGCAACATTGGGAAGGTCATAGAGCGATTCCTCGTCGCCCCGGGGCTGGCGGCTTTCGAGAAACGGGACCTTCTCGTCAAGCACGCCCGTGTCACCGACGATCTTTACATACCGACAGGTGGCCAGAGGCAGCCAGAGAAAGTCGTCGGAGAAGTGGGTCCGGACTCCTCTGCCGGTGGGTGGGTGCCACCAATGCTGCACATCCCCCTCGCGGAACTGCCGGGCTGCGGCCGTCAGGAGATGCTGACGCAGAAGCCAAGGACATTCGTGGGCGAAGGCCATGGCGTCCTGCAGCTGGTCGCGGAAGCCGAATGCACCGGCCGACTGGTAGTAGCCGCTTCGTCCCCAGAATCGGCAGGCCAACACCTGGTAGGGGAGCCAATGGTTGGCTAGGAAATTGACCGATTCGTCGGGGGTCTCAACGTATATGCCCCCGAGCAAGTACTTCCAGAGCTCATACACCGCCTCAATCGCCTGACGGGCACCCCCGGTTCCGGAGAACCTGCCGAGCAGTTCATGAACATGGGCTTCGTCGTGGCCGGCGCCCAGCAGGAAGACGATCTCTCGCTGTTCGCCGGGGGGCAATTCCATGTACGCTTGGATTGCGGCGCACGGGTCGCGTCCCGCACCCACCCGATTGGACAACTGCCGGCGATGCAGGGCCGCCGGGTCTTTCAGCGAACCGTTTCGACCGATAAACTCCGTACGGTCCGCGGTGAGCGACCGGTCGGCCTCACTGCACTGGAAGAACGCCACCTTGCCCGGGAAATCGGAGGCATAGGCGTTGGAGGCCAGAATCGCGCCCGACTGAGGGTCGATGTGCGTCACGATGTGGGGAGCATTCTTATCGCGCATGTCTCCCAGCACCCATTCGATGAAGCCCGTGGCGCTGATGCGCGCCGTTCGGTCGGTCGTGTTCCGGACCGTCAGAATCCACAGCCGTGCCGGGGCGTCGACCGCGACCGTGGTGAGCAGTTCGGTGAAGAGCCCTCCCTGAGTATGCTCGAAAGCGGAATACCCCAGACCATGATGGCAGACGTAGGTTGTCGGACCCGGCGCCGGCTGAGGCGTCAGAGACCAGAATTCGCCGGTCTCCTCGTCTCGCAGGTAAAATGCCTCCCCAGCCATGTCGGTGGCGGGATCGTTGTACCAAGGTGTCAGTCGGTATTCGTGCGCGTTCAGGAACCACGTGTAGCCGCCGCCGGCCTCACTGACGACGGCACCAAAGTCCGGATTGGCCAGGATATTGACCCAAGGGGCTGGGGCAGCCGTTCCGGGCTGCAGGACGATGATGTATTCGCGTCCGTCGGGTGTGAACCCGCCCAGACCGTTGAAGAAGCAAAGGTCCCGCGACGGCAATTCCATTTCTGAAGGCAAGGGCGCCTGCGGCTTGCGCGTTCTACCTAACGGTGCTGTCTTGACCTCCGAGCGGCCACGACGATCGATCTGATCGGCCAGGCTGCCCGCGCGATCGCTGAGAAAGACGCGAGCCGCTGCCTGGAGCAGACGGCGGTCTTCTTCCGGCAGTTGGTCGGTACTGCGCACGAAGACGCCGCCGGGTTGATCGAGGACCTTCATCTCGGGACCGGCGTTGACCTCGCCCACGACTTGGTCCAGCAAGGCCTGACGATAGCCGCTGAAGGCGTCGCACCATATGAACAGGTCCGTGCGCAGGCCCTTGTGGCGCCAGTACGCATGTGCCTGGAGCGCACGGCGGACGAGCTCAAGCCCTTTCGGATCCGTCACATGCACCAACGTAATGGGCAGGTCTCCCGAGACCCCGTACACCCACAGCGCCGACTGGCCGCGACGGTTCCGGGCGATGACGCTGGACCCAGCCCGGTGGCGGGGGTTGGCATACACCAGGGAGGCAGCCAAACGGCCGAAGAGCATGGCATCCGCCTCGGTAATTCGCAACTGATGCTGCAGGACTTGGCTCTGGGTCCAGGCGATGTCGAAGACCCGGTCTGCCAGACGCCGGTCATGATAACGGTCGATGTGCAGCATTGTCTGATCACGAGTCAATGAGGCGCCGGTGATGGCATCGATGGTCAGGGATGCCCCGGGACCCAGCGTGAACCGCCTTCGGATCGACAAGACCGGGTCCAGCACGGTCCCAGCGGTATTGGACAACGGTCCGGGATGGTCCATGGCGGCGGGATGGGCAAGCGTCCGGTTGCGCCCCACCCACGTTGGCCAATGGCTTTCGAATGACGCTTCGCCGAGGATTGCCTTGCCCGCCATCGGGCCCGTCCCGGCCTCCGGTCCGTGGATGATCATCGTGTGGAACATCCACGGCGGGTTCTCATCGATCGATCGTGCTCGCCGTGTGCACAGCAGGGCGGTTCGATCCTTCGCTGCTTCGGTCTCAAGAAAGAGGTTGTTGAAGACCGGGTGCGCCGTTTCCGCACGAGGGTCCATCAGAACAGGCTCTACATAGCTGGTCAGTTCCACGGTCCTCTTGCGATTGCTCAGATTGGAAATTGTCATGCGGCGCAACTCGATGTCGTCTTCGGGTGAAACGGCTATCCGAGTGTCTGCCTGCAGGTCGTCTTGAGCGGCGCGGAATTCCGCTTGGCCTTGCGAGAAGATGGCCTCGTATCGGGCGAGTGTGCGACACGTCGGCTGATAGGTCGTGGACCAGAACGAACCTTGATCCACGTCCCGGACATAGAAAAACGTCCCCCACGCATCCCGTGTCGCGTCCTCGCGCCAGCGTGTCAGTGCCAGCCCATTCCACCGGCTGAAGCCACTACCGACGTGACTCGCTACAACGCTGTACCGGCCGTTCGAGAGGAGGTGGACCTCTGGGACCGGCAGATCGGCGACACGGTACTCGCGCGTTACCACCTCAGCCGCAACCGCCTCCTCGCCGCCCTCGGGTATGGAGAGTTGCGCGCTATGCAACCGCTCGGGCCCCCGCGCCACAGGAACTCTCTCGTGCAAAAGGACCACGGAAGAGCGCATCTCAGGGTCCATCAGGAATCGTCGCTGCATGGGTTGGTTGAGGAGCAGATGGGTCAACGACAACAGCACCATTCCACTATGGTGCGCCATGAAACACTTCACCACCGCCTTGGATTGATCTGTCGGTACTCGGGTCGGTGTGTAGTCGACCGCCTCATACAAGCCGTAGCGGCCCACGAGGCCTTCGCGACTCATCCGCTCAAGGTTCGCACACGACTCCCTCGGTAGGACCATGAGCGCCATCGCAGACGCGTAGGGCGCAACTACGCGATCGTCGGCGAGGCCGCGCTTCAAGCCGAGTTCCGGAACACCGAACGCCCGGTACTGGTACGCCATATGACGGTCCACCAGGTTGTAGCACGATTCGCTCATCCCCCAGGGGAGTCCCAGTCGGCGACCATAACGGATCTGTCGCCTGACGGCACCGCGGCAGACATCGTAGAGCATCGTACCTTCGTAGTTGGGCATGACGAGAAGCGGCATCAGGTACTCGAACATCGAGCCGCTCCAGGACAGGAGGGACAGAGGTCCGTATCCCGATGTGGGTTGACGTCCCAACAGGAACCAGTGCTCCTGCGGAAGCTTTCCCTGGGCGATGCCCATGTAGCTGCACAGCCGGGCCTCCGATGCCAGGAGGTCGTAGTCTCCCGGATCAAGCCGATGTCCATCGACATTGAAGCCGATCGATAGCAGTCTTCGGGAGCGGTCGAAGAGGAAATCCAGATCGATGTCGGCCAACTCGCTGGCTCGCTGGGCCAGGGATTCAATGCTCAGAATTCTCCCTGCGGCGAGGGCCGACGCCTGCCGGGTGAGGTCGAATACCCTTGAGGCGGCTTCGGCCAGCTCCGCGGCGGCTGCCCCGTCGTCTAATACAGGATCCATAACCTCCTTGAGCCGCTGTTCCAGGCCCGCAAGCGACCTGAGCGTGGGGATCCGGGTCAGTTCCTCGAACATCGGCTTCAGGGCCCGCCACGCGAGATCCTGTTGCGAGGTCCGCGTCTTCCAGGCCGTATCATTCACCCATGGCGCCAGCTCAGACAGGTCCTCGCGCAGTCTCTCGCACTGACGGGTCAGGCTTTGATGCCAGAACGACGTTTCCCTGTGAGGGCTCAGCCTGGGTTCGGTCTCTTTCAGCCGCACGAGCAATCGATCCAATGCGGCGGCGATTCCGCTCAGGTCATCCGGGCATTGCCGGGTATCGTCGAGGGAGGGGACAAGGGCGGTCCAAACGGCGGTCAGGTTGGACCGGTCTTCGGCCGAGTCCATCGCCTCAACGGCGTTGACGATTTCTTCCCGTAGCAGGTCGGCCGTGTCCGCCAGACCCTCGCGCCATCTCGCCGGGAGGATCGGCCGGTCGGCCATTTCAAGGAGTCCGCCCCGCAATACAATCAGGCCCGCAGCCAGATTCCCGCTGTCCACGCTGGAGACGTACATGGGCGACAGTGGCCGGATGCTTCGTGTTTCGTACCAGTTGTAGAAATGCCCTCGAAATCGAGGCATCTTCTCCAGACCATCGAATGTCGCTTCGATGCGGTGTAACAGCGTGCCTCCGCTCAGATATCCGAAATCATGAGCCGCTAGCGCGCTGAGCAGGCCCATGCCGATGTTGGTGGGGCTCGTGCGTTCCGCGAGTTGGGCGTAAGGCACTTCGCGGTAATTGTCAGGCGCCAACCAGCTCTGATCCGCGGTAGCAAACTGCTCGAAATAGGTCCACGATCGTCGAGCCAAGCGACGGAGGAACATCTGCTGGTGCGGATTCAGTCGGTGCTCGCGAGGTCGGAACGAACGACTGATGAACCATGCAACACACGGTGAGGCAAACCATGACAGGAGGAGCGGAGCCGCCGCCAGCAGCACCTCTGGTCGGCATGCTGCGATTGCCAAACCCATGATGACCCCGGCCATCGGAGCGACCAGCATTTCCTTGATCACCAACAGCAAGCGGATGCGTGCGCTGCGATCGGCGTCATGGGATGTCTGCCACTCCAGAAGTCCCCGTCGGCTGATCAGCTTTCGCCACGCGACTCGCGCGATGGCGCCCAGGTTCACGGCAGCTTCGTAGGGCAAAAAGACGAACGGCAGGACGTCGACGAGCCATTGCCGCCCTTCGTTCACGCCGACCGTTCGAAGATGGGCATCCCAGGGCACTTTACGGGGGCGGGCCAGGGCGGAACGAACCGTCCGAAGGACATCCGGCATGAACCAGATACTCAATACGGCCAGCATCCAACGGTCGTGCAGGACCCAGGGCAGGAGCCAACCGAGCGCGAAGGCCGCAAGCAAGACGGCCGGTGTCAGGCTGCGGCGCAGGTTGTCAGCGATGAGCCACCGGCCGAGCGCATCCAGGGGATTGGGCGCTCTTAGTCCCCGCCCCCCGGTCACCCGTGGAAGAAGCCACGGGGCGATTTGCCAGTCGCCACGCACCCAGCGGGAGCGGCGATTCACGTCGGCCAGGTAGCGGGACGGGTGATCCTCGATCACTTCGACGTCGTTGATGAATCCGCAACGGGCGTGGCACCCTTCGATCAGGTCGTGACTGAGGATGGTGTTTTCTGGAAATCTCTCGCCGACGGCGGCTTCGAAGGCGTGCAGATCATAGATGCCCTTGCCGATGAACTGGGCCCGGCCGAAAAGGTCCTGGTACACGTGCGAGACGGCTCGTGTGTAAGGATCGATGCCAACTTCGCCGGCGAACAAGCGGGAAAAGAGCGACCTCTTTGCGGCGTCGAGACTGATGGCCACGCGCGGCTGCAGCACACCGTAACCTCGTTCGACACACCGTGTCCTTGGATTCACGATGGGCCGGTTGAGCGGGTGGGCGATCGTCCCGATCAGCTTTACGGCCGTTCCCGGTGGAAGCTGCGTGTCCGTATCGAGCGTAATCACGTATCGGACGGACCGCAGAGAGTCGATATCGCCGATGATGCGCATGAACGGGTCCGTTCGACCGGTCAGCAGGAGCTGGTTGAAATCGTGCAGTTTGCCGCGCTTTCGCTCATGCCCCATCCAGACCCGGTCGGCTACGTTCCAGCGTCGAGGTCGGTGGACCAGATAGAAGAGGGATTGGCCCTCCGGCGCATAACGCCTGTTCAGCTCGGTGATGCCGCGTTCGGCCTCTGCAAGCAGGGCTTCATCCGCCGGCAAGTGCTCCTGCTGAGCGTCCAAAGAATCGGTCAGAAGGGCAAAGAGGAGATTCGGCGTACGGTTGCCCAGGTAACGCAACTCAAGGTTCTCAACCAACTCTCGAACGGCGGCCGGGCTCGTCAGCATGCTTGGCACGGCCACCGCGGTCCGATGCTCCGGCGGAAGGCCGGCCGAGAAGTCCAATCGAGGCAGCCGGCGAGGCGGCTGCAGAAGGGTTGCTGTCCAGTGGATGAGATGGATCGCCGAGGTGGATGCGATCGCGGCGACTAAGGCACAGAGGATGGCCCAGATCGCGGCAGGGACCCCTGCCGCCACACAGAACAGCGGGATGGCCGTCACCACCACCGTCAGAACGACGACGGCAACGATGTATGACATGGTCGGTCGGCGCGCAAGGGCTCTAGCGAGGCGACGGTGCAGGGGAACGCGGTATCCCACCGCGGCCTCCAATTCACGCAGCCCGCGATCCACCAGGAAGAAGCCGACATGGGTCTCCCGACGGTCGATCGACGGCGCTGCCTGCTTGAGAGCCGCCAGGCGATCGGTCGCCAGGGTTATCGCCCTGGCGGCGATGTCATGTTCGCCAAGAGGACAGCGCCGGGCCAGCTTCTCGATCACATGGCGGTAGTGGTCCCGCGTTGCGAAATCCATCCGGCTGTAGAAGGTCGAAGGGTCACGGCGCAAGGCTGCCTCGGTGGCACTCAAGTCTTCGACGAATCGGTTCCACTCGATCGAGGCCAGACGCCGCAGGCTGGTGATGCTGTTGCCGACGGAAACCTGATCGGCCGCCTGCTCACGGCTTTCTGCCTGTTGGACCTGTTCGATGGTCTGCCCTGCTTCGGCAAGCTGCTGCTCCACCCACATTATCACCAGGCCCAGTCCGGCGTGGTGCCCCTGCAGGTCGGCGACGAACTCGGCGATGAACGCCATGGACATCGGGGGCCGGAGCCGCACGAAGTCCGCTAACTCCGTGATGATGTCCTGGGGCGCCTGGTCAGCGACCTCAAGAAACCTTCGGGCCGCCTCCAGCGCCACGTCCCGGTCCCTTCGCCGCTGGGTTACCCGCTGCGATACACGTCGCAGGTTCTCGATGAGGGTCAACCGCAGCATGATGGGCACCGCCCAAAGCTCGCCGAGGCTGAGCGGTTGCACTGACTGGTAGGCGGCGACAAAGGCGGAGAGGTTCTCCCAATCGACATGGCCATCGGTATGCGAGACCAACTCGAGGATCAGATGGTAGACTCGCGGGATCCCCTGCGAGCCTCCGCCACGCAGGCGCGGCAACTGCCGGCTGTAGCCCGGCGGCAGATGCGCTCGCGCGATCGCGATCTGGTCCTCGATCAGATAGAAGTTGTCCAGTAGCCATTCTGCCGCGGGCGCGACCTCCCGCCCCTTGGCTACGGCGCCGGCGATCACCTGATGGGAGGCCCTGATGATCCGTTCGTTTTCTCGCAGCCTGTCGAGCAGTCGCTCGCGCCCGGGATGGGGATCCACCCGGTGGTCTTCCGCCAGCGTCGCGGCATGACTGCGCAACTGTTGCAGGCTGAACAGCTCCGCACGCAGTGGCGCTTCATCCCGAGGGGTGAACGTTGGTTGTGGCCCAGGCGAGCCAAACCACCGGAGGGCACGCATGCGATTCCATAAGGTCGCTGCAGTCATCATCCGCTCCTCCAGGAACGAGGCCCACGGTGAACGATGCCCTACAACTACGGTTCAACCCTCCTCCGACGGCGTGGGTGTCCGCCAGTTACATCTTATGATAAGGCATCGTGTACCACATGCGAGCGGGCCAAAGGCAAAATCATCGTTATGTTCGTTCAGCAGCCCGCAACTGGATGCACTTACAGCTGATACATTTCCGGCTTGATCTCAACCCAGGCCTTCCGCTTCATCGCCTCGTTGGCCATGATGCACGGGATTGCTGCGTTGAGCGAAATCTGCCAATCGGCCTTGGGCATCTTGCCTTCGCGGATGCAAGTGGCCCAGTCGGCAAGGGCGGCGCGGTAGTCTCGGAAGGGGTCGGACTTCTTCTTGTCACCGCCTCCTTCCAAGGCCTTGCCTTCCTGACTTGCCGCGCCGCCTTCGGTAACCGTGGAGCCTGTCTTGAGCACGATCGCCGTCTTGCCCCTCTCGTCCCTGGCGGTCTTGGCCTGCTGCTCCCATGCCAATTTGACGGCCTTGGGCTCGCGGAAGACGAACCCGCCCGACCGGCTGAGAAGAACAGTCCCGTCAGGCCCCATGAACTCCTCGCCCTGTCCCGCATGGCTGTTTGTACTGATCGCCTGATAAGTCAGCGTGACGCCGCCCGGATACTCGAAGATACATTGGACGTTGTCGTACACCTCGCCCTTCCAGTCATCGCGCGTGCCGCTGCCGCCCCTGGCGATCACAAGGCTTGGGACCACGCCGACGTACCAGTTGGCCATGTCAATCTGATGGCAGGCCAGCTCGGCCATCAGGCCGCCTGAGGTCTCCCAGTACATCCGCCAATTCCGCAACTGGTCCGCGTGCTTGTAGCCATACTTCGTTGGATCGATCATTGATCTCTCGGCTTCACTGACCGGCCTGCGCCACGTCGCATTTCGATACCACCACGCTCCCATGTGCGTGATCTTGCCGCAGACCTTGTCGTTGTGAATCAGCTTGTGACCCAGCAGATACCAGTCGTTCCAGTGCTGCTGATGCCCAAACTGGACCACCTTGCCGCTGTCCCGGGCGGCACGGCCGACCTTCCTGCAGTCCTCAACGGTCTGGGCCATCATCTTCTCGCAGTAGACATGCTTGCCGACTGCCAGCGTGGCGAGCACCATTTCGTCATGCACGTGTAACGGTGTGGCAATGATGACGGCATCCACGTCACTTTGCTTATCGAGCATCTTTCTGTAGTCGTCGTAGCCCTTTGCTTCGTGGGCCACCTTGAGGGCGTCAGCAAGGTCGACACCCCTGCGGAAACCGGCGTACGTCTTCTCGCTCCGGATCGTCTTCAGTCCGGCATCCAGACTGGGTGGCCAAATGTCGCAAACAGCCTTGCAGAAGACCCCCGGTGTCTTGACGGCCTCGCCGATCAGCATGTTGCCTTCGCTACCCGTGCCGATGATGGCGATTGTCAGCGGACGCCCGATGGGGCCGGTGGCTATCTCTTTGCGCTGTTCCTCCCCCACAGCCTTTTCCGCTCGGAAACCTCTAACGCTGCGGCGAACGCGGCCGAGGCCGCCGCCGACTCCCTCAAGAATGCACGTCGATCCACCTTTCGCAGGTTGAAATTCATCTGATTGGCCTCCTAAGTCGGTTCAGGCTGCCCTTTATCCGGCTATTTCCTGCCCGGCTCTTCTCTACGGGGGCGGTTGCCGCGTGCTCCCTTGCGTGGCTGCCCGTCGCTTGCTTTGACACGCTTCGTTTCTTCATGCCAGGGGCATGACCAAGTGGGTCGGACAGCTGACCTGTGGCTCTCGCTTGTGCCTCAGGAGGTCTTCTCGCCTGCCGGCGGCGCAGCAGGCAACGAGCGATTCGCCACCGCTGCCGCACCGGAGGCCGGTGGGCCCTTGGCATAAACGAGGTTCTCGATTGCCTTGGTCAAGGCGGTTCGGTCGAATCCTGTTCCTGCAAAGGCATCCGACTTGGTCAGATCCCGATAGAACGCAAGCTTGTTCTCCGCCCAGCGACGCGCGGAGGAGCCTTCATCAGCAGCCGCGGCGTCACGCTGTGCGCACGAATGAAGCGCGCGGAGACATACGTGAACTGCTGAATCGGCTTTCATTCCTTCCCGGGTGAACCTTGCCATGGCCTTCGTTACCCTGCCCTTGAGGTGAGGAAATACTCTCCCGGTCTGCTCCAACACGATCACAGCATTGCCCAGGACGCGAAGTTCCCGTTCGACTTCCAGCAGGAGCTTCATCCACTTCTTTTGCGCCCCGCCTGCATCATCCCGCTCAGCCTGAAATAGTGAATCCTCGATCAGCCGATTGGTATGCTTGACTGCCCGCTCGGCGCGATCGATGGCCACGGCTGGTTGGAGGGTCGCCGGAAAGACCTCGCTGGTGATCAGCCCTGAGCCGGCACAGAACTCACAAGGGGTGACGCCAATGCCGATGCACCTGTCGCAAACGCCGGTTTGCTCGAACGTGCCGCTGCCATGGCATTGTTCACAAATCCTATAGCCCCGCTCGCATGCGACACATCCGCTTCTCGCCAAGGCATCGAGCAGCGTGCCTGCGTCGGATCTCCCCAAAGCCCCGATCAACCACCGAGCAACGTTCTTGCATCGCTGGAATGCACCTTCTGTCTCGGCTTGGATGATAAGTCGAGCGGCGGCAGCGAGTTTACTCCGTCGCATCGCGGAGGCCAGTTCCACTGCGAGCCCATCCAGCCCCTCATCGAACGTGCGACGCATAGCAACGATCCGTGCCTCGGGTTTCCGGTTGACGCGAGAGGGTTCTGGGCGCCGGATCCCCTTCGTTTCATGTCCAGCTCGGCCGAACGAGCCGGTTCCGGGTTTGATTGTCTCCAGTAGCAACGTCATGTCCGATCTCCTCGCCGGACTACGGGGCCCACGGGTGGCCCAACAGGCTGGTGAAGCCCAGCCCTGGGGTTGGCGAGTGACATAGAGACAGCGCGTGCATCAACTACGGCGGGGGTGACAAGGGGTTCCCTCTATCTTTCATACGCTCCGTGTACGGTCAGGGTTGCCGGTTTTCCGAAGAATCCGAACCGCCCGATTGGACCGTGTGCCAGTCGCAAGTCACACGACCGCCTCAAAGGACATGGCGCAGACTCATGGGTCACGTGCGGGCCACCCAGCTTCTTTTCGAACCCTTACCAGCCTGCCGAAGGCGAATTCACAGGCGAGTCCAACTGGGTAACGAGGGCATTGATAACAAGGCGTTGGATTCATACGGGGCAGGTCGAGCAATGGGGTTAGCTCGTCAAACGCCGGAGGTTTTCGCTGTGCCCGGCGAGCAGGACGATTTCCTCGCGGGCGAACTGGTGGTCTGGATTGAGGAGGCTCCAGTGTTCCTCTCCCGGGACGGAAGAAGGGATTCGGACGGCTACAACTTCTATCTCATGTTTCCTCCGCAGCGCGAGCTCACTGGCATTCCTGCCCAGCCAGGACTTCGGCACCCCGATTTCGACCATGGAGAAGCCTTCGCTGACGGCGAAGAAGTCGCATACGTCCCCGCCAGCCAGCATGCCGGCAAGCCTTTCGGCCGCCTCCTGTTCTGGGAACACAATCCGGGTTGCACCGACGATCTCAAGGATCTCCGCGTGCTCCCTGTTTGTGGCTTCGACGATGATGTGCTTGACACCCAACTTGTGCAAGTAGTTTGTGACGAGGATGCTACGTTCCATCGCGTCGCCTAGGTCAACGATGGCACACTCAACCTTCTCGGGAAGCATTTCATGAAGGAGTTCAGAGTTGAGCGCGTCGGCCTTGGCAGCCTTTGTGGTGAGGTCGCGTGCCCATTGGATCTTGTCGTCGTTCTGATCTACGACGACGGAGCTGCAACCACGCTTCGCAAGGCTCTCCTGCATACATTGGCCGAAGCGGCCCATTCCGACGATTACAAAGCTGTTCATGCGTGTTATCCGATTCCAAGTTCTTCACGGGGGTACTCAAAGCTCGCCCGAGTCCGTCGACGGAACACGGCGACCGCCACGAAGAGTGGCCCCAGCCGACCGACGAACATGCAGGCGATGATAGTCAGTTTTCCTACCGGTGTCAGTGAAGAGGTGAGGCCGGTGCTGAGGCCTACGGTTCCAAATGCCGATACGGCCTCAAACGCCAGAACGGACATTCGATCGCTGCGTGCCTGTCCGGCCGGCAGCTCTTCTGAGAACAGCAAGCTACCGATGACGACGACGATCAGCAGGGCAGCCAGCCCCGCGATCAATGATGCACGCTGGACAAGCTCTGGTGGAACCGTCCTCCCCAGCAGCGGAACCGACGGTCGCCCCATGATCCGGGCACGGAGGGTTGCCAGAATCACTACCGCCGTAGTCACGTTGATACCGCCGGCGCATCCTCCCGGGGCTGCGCCGATGAACATCAGGAACGTCAAGAAGAACAGGGTCGGTTCTCGAAAGTGGCCGATCTCAAGCGTGTTGAACCCGGCCGTCCTGGCCGTGACGGATTGAAAGGCTGCGCACAGGACCTTCTGGCCAAGGGGAAGGCCACTCATCGTCCTACCCCATTCCAGGAGCAACAGCACCACGGCGCCTCCAACCCAGAGGGTGAGACTTGCCAGTAGCACGACGCGGGTGTGGAGGTACAGCGGAGCCCTGCGCCGGGCCAGGATGGCCCTGAGCCAAACCAGCAACTGAACCTGAGCGATAAAACCAATCCCACCCAGCACGATGGGGTGCATCCAGATTTTGGTTGCGCCACCTTAAACGACAGTTATACTCTGCATT
>CAYUQT010000104.1:0-19140 GCA_964446835.1 uncultured Planctomycetales bacterium
TTTCCATGCCTACTCCTATCGGCTAACGATACATCTTTTCGTGAACCGCTCTAGTACGGAGAAGTGGGAGGCAAGTGTCTCAGGAACTCAAGCTGATCGAGTCGTAAACATTTGGGGCATAAAGTACTAGGTTTACTATCTCGTACAACATCCATTCTGAAGTGAGACATAAGTGCATATAGCTCAAAATGAGTGTGAATGACTGATCCGTTGCTATTGACATGACCTTCAGTTGAAGGCTGTGGAGGTTGCCTGATTCTCGTCTGTCGGCCTGACATTCACCGATACGAAAACTATTGGAGGGCCACGATATTCAATTGCCACTGCTATGTGTAAAGTATGGCAGAATTCTATCCGATGATAGCGTACAGCTACACACGTGATGGGCAACAATCCTAGAGCCGTAATCAGAGAGGCCTTTCGGTCTGTCAGTGCGCCCGTCGAGATGGTCTGGAGGTTGAGAGCATACGGGCTAGTCCTCTCTAGTACGCGACGACACCGCAGGATGCAGGAATGACGCTTCGGAAGAAGACACTATTGGTGGTGGGCACGACGTTAGTAGCCCTGGTTAGCATTCTCTATGCAACCTCTCGCAGGATACTGTTGGAGAGTTTTGCGGAGTCGGAAGAGCGGCGTGCCAAGGTCAACGTCGAGCGGGTACTGGAGGCCATCTCAGCCGAGCGGTCTGCGCTGGAACGTCTGGCGAGTGAATGGTCTGCATGGGATCAGATGTATGCCTTCATGGAGCATCAGAACTCAGGCTTCATCAGCAACGTGGTGACGGCCGAGAGCCTGCAGCGCATGTTGCTGAGCGTGATGCTGATTGTGGATTCGTCAGGTCAGGTGGTGTTCGGGAAGGCGATGAATCTTCGCACCGGCGAGGAGACGTCTTTGCCGTCGGAGCTGGTGGCGGCCATTTCAGCGCCCTTGATGCCGATGCAGGTCAAGGACACGCAGGAGACGCTTCATGGGCTGGTTGCCGCGAAGGATGGACCGATGTTGGTGGTCTCTCGTCCGATCCTGACCAGCTACGGCGAGGGCCCGAGCCGTGGAACCGTCTACGTAGGTCGAATGATGGATGCCCTTGAACTCAAGCGAATCGGAGGGCGGTTGGGTTTGAGACTGTCGATCAGCCCCGGTCCGTCAGAGTGTTTGAGCGGCGTTGCCGGAGCGGTGTTTCAGGATACCCTTGCCGACGACAAGATCTTCGTGCAATCCAATCCGGGCGAGTCGATGTGGGGCATGGTGTGGCTCAAGGACTATCGGGCCCAGCCGCTGGCGCTGCTTCGGGTACACGATCAGGGCAACCCTTACGTGCGGGCGAAGATCGCCACACGATATCTGGTTCTGTCGGTGGGGGGGATCGGCCTGCTCTTCGGGATTCTGGCACTTCTGCTGATCGAGCGTCTGGTGCTGTCTCGCGTGGCGAATCTGAGTGAAGGGATCCTTCAGATCGGCGCATCGGGATTGACGGAGGGACGTGTGCCGGTGGAGGGGACCGATGAACTGGCCGGTCTGGCTCGCAGCATCAACGAGATGCTGGATGTGGCCGATCGCTCCAATCACAAGCTGCGGCGATCGATTGCCGAGCGGCTGCGGACGGAAGAGGAGCTGATGCGTGCGAAGGAAGCGGCCGAGTCGGCGGATCGTGCGAAGAGCGAGTTTCTGGCGAACATGTCGCACGAGATTCGCACGCCGATGACGGCGATTCTGGGCTTTGCGGAGAACCTGCTGGAGCCGGACCTTTCGGAATCACAGAAGGTGGCGGCGATCAGCACGATTCGGCGAAACGGCGAGCATCTGCTTCAGATCATCAACGACATCCTGGATCTGTCGAAAATTGAAGCCGGCAAGCTTGAGGTGGAACGGATCGTCTACTCGCCGTTCAAGCTTGCCAACGAGGTTGAATCGCTGATGCGCGTTCGAGCCGAGATCAAGGGGCTCTCTTTCAATATCGAGTATATGGGTGCGATCCCCGAATCGATTCGAACCGACCCGACACGGCTTCGGCAGATACTGCTCAATCTGATCGGCAACGCGATCAAATTCACCGACACAGGGGGAGTGCGGTTGGTGATCCGTCTGCTTCGGGAGCCGGATGGGGCATCCGGCGAGGGCGGCCCGATGATGCAGTTTGACGTGCTGGACACGGGTATCGGCATGAGTCCCGAACAGATCGAGAATCTGTTCCAGCCGTTCATTCAGGCCGACTGCACGATCACGCGGCGTTTCGGCGGAACCGGCCTTGGGTTGACGATCACGCGTCGGCTGGCCGAGTTGTTGGGGGGCAAGATTACCGTCGAGAGCGAGCCGGGCAAGGGGAGTGCGTTTCGCGTTGTGGTGCCAACGGGGTCGCTGGAGGGCGTCGTGCTGCACGAATCGAGTCCGATTGAGTCGCCGGGTGGGGTGGTGTCGGGCTCGTCTCGCATTGAACACACGTTATCCGGCCGGATCCTTCTGGCCGAGGATGGAATGGACAACCAGCGTCTGATCAGCTTCGTTCTGAAGAAGGCCGGATTGAGCATTACGACCGTGGATAACGGCCAGGAGGCGGTCACAGAGGCGCTGTCG
Organism: uncultured Planctomycetales bacterium; assembly: GCA_964446835.1. Lineage (GTDB taxonomy): Bacteria > Planctomycetota > Phycisphaerae > UBA1845 > JAFGLZ01 > CAYUQT01. The sequence continues at coordinate 2,572 of CAYUQT010000104.1, forward strand.
GCTCGCGCGAAGGGCACTCCATACGATCTGATCCTGATGGACATGCAGATGCCGGTATTGGATGGATATGGGGCCACGAGCCTGCTCCGACGGCATGGGTATGCGGGGGCGATTGTGGCGCTGACGGCTCATGCGATGGTGAGCGAGCGTGAGAAGTGCCTCAAGGCCGGCTGCGACGATTATGCCACCAAGCCCATCGAACGTCAGAAGCTGCTGCTCCTTGTCAGCCGGTACACGAAGCCTCAGGGCGTTTCATCTGATATGGCGAAGGGTGATCCGCCGGTCGGCAACGGCACCCATGCGGCTTCAGCGGTTGAGAGCTTCCTCGGCCAGCTTCAGTCGAAGGTGGATGCGATCCGTCGAGGCGTTGAACTGTGCGATCTGGGACTGGTCGTGTCGCTGGCGGAGGACCTGAACAGTTCTGCCTCTGCCCACCGGCTTGACGCCATCGCCGGTCTGACCCGACATGTGGCCGATGCCGCCCGGGCCCATGACGATCTCAAGTCACTGCGGGAATATCTGGAGGAACTCACCGTCCTGTCTCGAGTCACTCCTCAGCCAGATTCGGTCAGAGTTTGACGGTCCGCTGATCCAGACCTGTGTGAGAGCCTGTCCGGGGGGGGGCTCTCACACACGATCGGATATGGGGCTCGTCGTTGGGGCATCCGTTCGGTGGAATTGACGTCGCACCGAATCGTCGCCATAGTCATGGGCATGATCTCTTTGTCCGACGACGAGTTTGGTGAGTTGGTGGGTCGAGCCCTCGACGGCCTCCCGAATGAGTTTCGACGGTATCTGGTGAATGTGGTCGTCGAGGTGGAGGACCTTCCCGATCGGCGAACGGTCCGTAAGATGGGGCGAGGCAGCCTGCGCGGCCTGATGGGGCTCTATCATGGCATTCCGCTGACGCGGCGCAGCGTGGAACACTCGGGTACGCTGCCGGATCGGATCACCCTTTACAAGCAGAACATTGAAGACGTCTGTGCCACTCGCGAGGAGATCATCGAGCAGATTCGCACAACGGTGCTTCATGAAGTCGGGCATCATTTCGGCCTGGACGAAGACGACCTGGCGTCTGTGGGGTTCTGAGGCGATCCGGGATTCGGTGTGATGGTCTTGATGTGCGAGGGCTTTCACAGGAACATATGGTCCGGAAAGCAGCTTGCCGCGCGGAGGCGGTGCCCTTCTGCGGCGAGGAGCAAGGTAAGATTCGATCCGAAAGGGATATCATGCCTGATGCGCCGGCGAAATACGCTCGGGTGATGCTGAAGATCAGCGGCGAGGGGCTTTGCCGTGAGGGCGGGCAGGGTATCGACGGTGAGGAACTCCGTGCCATCGCCGGCGAGATCGCCGAGGTGGCGGGATTGGGCGTTCAACTGGCGGTTGTCGTTGGCGGGGGCAACTTCATTCGCGGGGCCACTATTTCGACCAAGACGAAGATTCATGAGGCGACGGGGCACTACATGGGCATGCTGGCCACGGTGATCAATGCCTTGTCGCTGCAGGACACGCTTGAGAGCATGGGTTTGCAGACCCGGGTTCAGTCGGCGATCGCGGTCGACACGGTCTGTGAGCGGTTCATCCGCCGCAGAAGCATCCGGCACCTCGAGAAGGGGCGGGTGGTCATCCTGGCCGCCGGCACGGGCAACCCGTTCGTAACGACGGACACCTGTGCGGCGTTGCGTTCCGTGGAGATCGGTGCGAACATACTCTGCAAGGCGACCAAGGTTGATGGTGTCTATTCCGATGACCCGGTGAAGAATCCGTCGGCGAAGTTCTACCACCATCTGAGCTACAACGAGGTGATCGATCAGCGGCTGAAGGTGATGGATTTCGCGGCAGTAGACCTGTGCCAGCGGAATAATATTCCTATTATGGTGTTCAACCTCAAGAAGAACGGCAATATGCGTCGGGCGGTCTTGGGTCAGGAGCAGGTGGGGACGATGATCTGTTAGCGCTAACTACTTATCAGACCTCGTGTTGCAAAAATGCAATCGCTTCTTCTCGCCTTTTGCCGATAGGGGGCATAGAATCTGGGCGACTGCCTGATGAGGCCCAAGTCTAACCATTTGGTTTCGGCGAGTGTCTTTTCGTGTGGGAAGAAGCGTGGAAAGGCAGTCAGGCTCCAGCGGTTGCATTTTTTTGCTTTGAGACGCTAAGCACAAGCATCCAATAGGAAGGGTGTTCTATGCTTCGGTTAAGGCGTAAGATGGCGTTTAAACCAGTCCTTGTCGACATGGCTACTCAACAGGATTTCCTGGTGAGCAGTTCACCTGTGGCCGTTGCGAACCGTGCCGACATACTTCATACGATCCGCTCATTGATCAACTGGGCCCGTGTTCAACGGCTGCCAGTGATCTCGTGCATTCAGGCCTATCGCCCGGATGACGACTTTGGTGGTTTTCCGAAACACTGCGTGGACGGGACGCCCGGTCAGAAGAAACTGCCTTACACCTTGTTGTCCAAGAAGGTTCTGATCGAGGCGGACAACAGCTATGCCGTTCCTGTGGACCTGATGCAGAGGTATCAGCAAGTGATCTTCCGGAAGCGCACGGAGGACCTGCTGGCTAACCCCAAGGCCGACCGCGTCTTCAACGAGATGCAGCCGGACCGTTACATCATCTTCGGTGTGGGGCTTGAGAACTGGATCAAGCTGCTGGCGTTGGGTCTGCTGGTTCGCCACAAGCCGGTGACGGTTGTGATGGACGCCTGCGGGTACTGGGATGCTTCAGCGGCAGATCTTGTGCTGCGGCAGTTCGAGGCCAAGGGTATTCAGTTGCTCAAGACGACCGATCTGGTTCCCCCGGAGGATATCGCGGCCGAGCCGAAGACCCGTCCGGCCGTGGTGAAGCTTCAGCCCGCGCGGCAGGGGAGTTAGACGCGCTTTCCCTCAACACGTCTTTGACGATGAGGCGCTGCGAATCGTCGCAGCGCTTCTTTGTTGCGCTCGTTGACTCGAAGGCCTTGGGGTGCAAGGTCCCAAGTGACCTTCGGGGCGAGAGGCTTCCTTCACAAACGGCTGGAAGGCGGCTGCCGGTGAGAGTTTCCGCAAGGGCTCCGACCTGACAGTGGTTCACGTCCGGCTATACAATACCCGCCATGGAACCCCGAACGATCGAGATCAAGGGGGCTCGCGAGCACAACCTCAAGGACGTCTCGCTGACGCTGCCTCGGAACCGGCTCATCTGCTTCACGGGTGTGTCTGGGTCGGGCAAGAGTTCGCTGGCGTTTGACACACTCTATGCCGAGGGGCAGCGGCGGTACGTCGAGTCGCTGAGCAGCTATGCGCGGCAGTTCCTGGGGCAGCTTACGAAGCCCGATGTCGACCTGATCACGGGGCTGAGTCCGGCGATCAGCATTCAGCAGAAGACCGGCGGCTGGAATCCACGGAGCACGGTCGGGACGATCACGCAGATCCACGACTATCTTCGCGTGCTTTATGCCCGCGTAGGGGTCCAGCACTGTCCCGAGTGTGACAAGCCCATCTCGGCGCAGACCGGCGAGCAGATTGTGGGCAGCATTCTGGTCCGGTGCGCGGGCCGGCGTGTGATCCTGCTGGCGCCGGTGGTTCGGGGGCAGAAGGGGGAGTATCGGGACCTGTTCGAAGACCTCCTCAAGGCCGGCTATACCCGTGCTCGTGTTGACGGGCGAATCGTCCATCTGACGGAGAAGCTCGGTCTGGATCGCAATATCCGTCATAACATCGAGCTGGTGATCGACCGGATCGAGGTGCGCGATGAGAACCGCTCTCGTCTGGCCGAGGCGGTCGAGGCGGCCCTGCAGAAGGGCGAAGGGACGCTGATTGTCGCCTGGGGCGACGTTGACGAGAAGCCGGATGCCGCCGGGGCGGTGGAGAAGGAGGTACTGTTCAGCTCGAAGTATGCCTGCGTGGAGTGCGGATTGGGATTCGAGCCGCCTTCGCCGCAGATGATGAGCTTCAACTCACCGACGGGGATGTGTGTGAACTGCGACGGGTTGGGCAGCACGTTCGATTTTGATCCGGAGCTGCTCGTGCCGGATCCGTCGAAGTTGTTGTTGCAGGGGGCGATCGAGCCGATGCACGTGCCGGTCGGGCGGTGGCGGCGGCACATCTTCCAGGGGGTGGCGAACCACGTCGGCTTCGACTTGAACCTGCCGTGGAAGGATCTGCCTAAGAAGGCTCGCGAGGCGTTGTTGTACGGGACGGGCGAGGAGCACATCACGTTCGAGTGGCGCCGGCGATGGCGGGTGTGGCGTCACGGCGGCACCTTCGAGGGCGTTCTGGACGAGCTGCACACGAAGCATCGCCGCGCCAAGAGCGATTGGGTGCGTTCTTACTACGAGCAGTTCATGCGGACTCAGGAGTGCCCGGATTGTGAGGGCGGCCGGCTGAATCCGCAGGCGCTGGCGGTTCGGCTGGGGGGCAAGAACCTTCAGGGACTCTGTTCGCTTTCGGTGTCCGATGCGATGGCATTTGTGGAAAGCCTTCGGTTCGACGGTTCGCAGCGCATTATCGCCGAGGAGCCGCTCAAGGAGATCCGCGGACGGCTGAAGTTCCTGATGGATGTGGGGTTGCACTACCTGACGCTCGACCGGCAGGCGCCGACGCTTTCGGGCGGCGAGAGCCAGCGGATTCGTCTGGCGAGCCAGATCGGCTGCGGTCTGGTGGGCGTGCTGTACATCCTCGACGAGCCTTCGATCGGGCTGCATCCGAGGGACAATCAGCGGCTGCTGGAGGCGTTGCAGCGGCTCCGGGACATGGGCAACACGGTGGTGGTCGTCGAGCACGATGAGGAGACGATGCGGGCGGCGGACTATGTGGTGGATTTCGGTCCGGGCCCGGGGGTTCGGGGCGGGCATGTGGTGGCCAAGGGGACGCTGGCCCAGGTTACCCGCTCGCGACAATCGGTGACAGGGCAGTATCTCTCGGGCAAGAAGGAGATTCCGGTGCCGGCCAAGCGCCGGCCCGTGTCGAATCCGCCGGCGACCTGACGGGGTGTACGAAGACGGGGCAGCGGTGACGAGTAACGTTTTGGGGAAGCGCCGGCCTTCGAAAGCATGGCGTTTGCCCCTTCCGGGCCGCAGAGGGGTGCGTGCCCGATTCGGCGAATGAACTGTCGATGTCCAAGCGAAAGAAACGTACGAGGCAAACGCGAAGGGCGGCATCGCGGCCAGCGGGCGGACGCGGCGGCGGCAACGGCGATGTCCGTTGGCTGACGGTCGCCGGGGCGGCGCACAACAATCTCAAGAATATCGATGTTCACGTGCCGCTGGGGCGGTTCGTGTGCGTGACGGGGGTGAGCGGCAGCGGCAAGAGTTCGCTCGTCAACGATATCCTGTTCGAACAGCTTGCCGCCGATCTGAACGGCGCCGAGAACACCCAAGCCGGCAAGCACAAGGCGATTCGAGGCAAGCAGCACCTCGACAAGGTCATCGACATCGACCAGTCGCCGATCGGTCGGACGCCGCGGTCGAACCCGGCCACCTATATCAAGGTCTTCGACCTCATTCGCGATCTGTTCGCCCGGCTGCCCGACAGCCGGGTTCGCGGTTACAAGCCTGGGCGGTTCAGCTTCAATGTGCCGACGGATTCCGGGGGCGGCCGGTGCGAGGCGTGCGAGGGCAACGGCGCCAATCGGATGGAGATGGATTTCCTGGCCGACGTGTGGGTCAAGTGCCCCGTCTGCGACGGGCGGCGGTTCAGCCACGAAACCCTCCAGGTTCGCTACAAGGGCAAACACATCAGCGACGTGCTGGACATGGAGGTGGCTCAGGCGCTCGAGCACTTCCAGAACATCCCGAAGATCAAGGACATGCTTCAGACGCTCCACGATGTGGGGCTGGACTATGTCAAGCTCGGTCAGTCTTCGACGACCCTGTCGGGCGGCGAAGCCCAGCGGATCAAGCTGGCTCGCGAACTGGTTCGCCGGTCGACGGGGCAGACACTGTATCTGCTGGACGAGCCGACGACGGGGTTGCACTTCGACGACATCTCGAAGCTGCTGGAGGTTCTGCACGGGTTCGTCGATGCGGGCAACACGGTGGTGGTGATCGAGCACAACCTCGACGTGATCAAGACCGCCGACTGGGTGATCGATCTGGGCCCCGAGGGCGGCGAGGGCGGCGGCTACGTGGTGGCCGCCGGCACACCGGAACATGTGGCCGATAGCGATACACACACGGGCAAGGCGATTCGCGAGGCACTTCATCCCGAACAGCGGCGGGCGCTGGGGGCGTCCGCGGACTCGGCCCGTGCGACTCGCTCGACGCGGGGCGATTCGGGTCGAATCCGGAATATTTCGGTGGTCGGAGCCCGCCAGCACAACCTGAAGGATGTCACCGCGGATGTGCCTCGCGAGCAGATGACCGTCTGTACGGGTCTTTCCGGCAGCGGCAAGAGCAGCTTCGCGATCGATACGATCTACACGGAAGGACAACGTCGCTACGTTGAATCCTTGAGTGCGTACGCCCGGCAGTTTCTGGGTCAGCTTCAGAAGCCGCGTGTCGATCGGATCGACGGGTTGTCTCCGGCGATCAGTATCGAGCAGAAGGCGGCCGCCCGCAGCCCGCGTTCGACGGTCGGCACCGTCACCGAGATCTACGACTACATGCGGGTTCTGTGGGCCCGGATCGGGCAGGCGTATTGCCCGAAGTGCCGCATCCCGATCGGCTCGCAGACGGTGGACGAGATTGTCGATCGGGTGATGGGGCTGCCCGAGGGTACGCGGGCGATGCTGCTGGCCCCGATCGAGCGAGAGGGGACGGAGGGCTATGATTCCCTTTTGGAACGTCAGAAGGCCAACGGTTTCGCTCGGGTTCGGATCGACGGGCAGTTGCACGATTTGACCGAGGGGATCGAGATCGATCGCCGTCGGCGCCATCGGGTCGAGGTGGTCGTCGATCGGATCATCGTCCGGCCGGCGCAGCGATCGCGTGTGTCGGAGTCGGTGGAGCTGGCGTTGTCGGTGGGGCACGGAACGATGGTGCTTCAGCGGGTGGACGAGACGCCGGGGCGGTCGGAGGCCGGGCGTGACGATGCGGCGACCTCGGCAGAGGAGATGCGGTTCAGCCAGCACTTCTCGTGCGATGCATGCGGGCGGTCGTTTGAGGAGCTCAGTCCGCACCATTTCTCGTTCAACAGCCGTCTCGGCTGGTGCGAGACCTGTGAGGGCCTCGGCACACAGACCGGTTCGAGCGCCGAGTCGGTGGTGGCTCAGCCGCTGAAATCGATTGCCGAGGGGGCGGTTCGCGGATGGGAGAATCTGTCGGGGCATCCCGAGCTGGAGCGGCTGGTGAGGGCACTGGCCGACCACGTCGGTATCGACCTGAACAGGGCGTGGAGTGACCTGCCCGAAGCGCACCAGCACGCGGTGCTTTACGGGACCGGCGATTCGTGGATTTCGGTTCCGGACGTACTGGGGGGGCTTCGCTTTCAGTGGAAGGGCTTCTTCCCCGCGATCGAGGAGGCGGCCAAGGCCAGCCATCACTACCGCCACCAACTGGAGGAGTTGGCCACGGACGTGGCGTGTCGGCGCTGCGGGGGCAGCCGGCTTCGACCGGATGCGGCGGCGGTTCGCGTGGGCGATCGGACCATTGTCGAAGTCTGCTCGATGCCGCTGGACCAGTGCCTCGGCTACTTCGAGCACCTTCCGCTCGATCGTCGGCAACAGCAGATCGCAGGAGAGCTGCTGCACGAGATCCGATCGCGGCTGCGGTTTCTGGTGGATGTCGGGCTGGAGTATGTGACCCTGCATCGGCCGGCGCCGACGCTGTCGGGCGGTGAGTCGCAGCGGATTCGGCTGGCCAGCCAGATCGGCAGCGGTTTGACGGGCGTTCTGTATGTGCTGGACGAGCCGACGATCGGCCTGCACCCGCGAGACAATGCGCGGCTGGTCGCGGCGCTGAGTCGGCTGCGAGACCTGGGCAACACGCTTCTGGTGGTCGAGCACGATCGGCAGGTGATCGACCATGCGGATCACATCCTCGATTTCGGACCTGGAGCGGGGGTAGACGGCGGACGGATCGTCGCGGCCGCCTCTCCGAAACGTATTCGCTCGATACCGTCGTCGCTGACGGGCAAGTACCTGGCCGGGACCGAGGCCGTGCCGGTTCCGACGAACCGTCGTCCTGTTGACGCGCGAACTGCTCCCGAGGGGGGGAGGCTTCGATACGTTCGGGAGGAGTGGTCGCAGGAATCGGATACCGATGAAGAGGCGGCGGGGCGGCCGGCGGTTCTGAAGGGACCGGCGGACTTTGGGGCCCGCTGGCTGACGATTGTGGGTGCCCGCCACCACAATCTGAAGAATATCACCGTGCCGATTCCTCTTGGACGGCTGACGGTGGTCACCGGGGTATCGGGGTCGGGCAAGAGTTCTCTGATCAGTGAGATCCTGTATCCGGCGCTGGCGCATCGGATTCATCGTGCCCGTCTGACGGCGGGTGCGTACGAGCGTATCGACGGGATCGAGCAGGTCGACAAGGTGATCAACGTCGATCAGCAGCCGATCGGCAATTCGCCTTCCAGTAATCCGGCCACCTATACGGGGGTCTTCGATCTGGTGCGTGAGCTGTTCGCCAAGCTGCCGGACAGCCGGGTGCGGGGCTACAGCGCCGACCGGTTCAGCTTCAACCGTCCGGGCGGGCGGTGCGAGGGGTGTGAAGGAAACGGGCAGGTGTGCATCGAGATGCATTTCCTGCCGGACGTGTGGATTGACTGCGATGTCTGCGGCGGCAAGCGATACAACACCGAGACCCTGGCCATTGCCTACCGGGGCAAGAACATCGCGGAGGTGCTGCAGATGAGGGTCAGCGAGGCGCTGCGGCATTTCGCCGCCGTGCCGAAGGTTCGCCGCATGCTCCAGACGCTGGCCGATGTGGGGCTGGACTATGTGCAGTTGGGTCAGCCGGCGCCGACGTTGTCCGGGGGCGAGGCCCAGCGTGTCAAGCTGGCGAGCGAACTGGGGCGGCCCACCACCGGCAAGACGGTGTACATTCTGGACGAACCTACCACCGGGCTGCATTTTCACGATCTGCGCAAGCTTCTCGATGTTCTGAATCGCCTGGTGGACATGGGCAACACGGTGATCTGCATCGAACACAACATGGATGTGATCAAGACGGCCGACTGGGTAATCGATCTGGGGCCCGAGGGCGGCGACGGTGGGGGGGACACGGTAGCCGTCGGCACGCCGGAGACGGTGGCGCGGTCCGATCGATCGCACACGGGTCGGATTCTGGGCGACGTTCTGAAGCAGGGGCCTCATGTTGCCCGGGAGGTCTTCGATCCGGAGGCGCATGCGGCTGCCGAGTTGGAGGCGCAGCGATGGGTACCCACGGATCTGGGCGAGGCGACGATGCCCTGGCAGAAGAACGGTCGTGCCTGGCATACGAAGCAGCGTCAGGATCGTCAGGGTCAGCCGATCGAGTGGGAGTCTGCTGCGTTGGAGTACGTTGTCGACCGCATTGCCGAGTTGGGGGGCGATCGGTTGGAGGCGGCCGATTGGAATCACCCCAGTCGCGTCGAGATCAAGGCCCCCGGTTCGAAGGTGGACTGGTTCTTCCACGCGCTGACCGGGGGGCGATGGCTGCTCGACCTGAGCTTTCGGGTGCCGACACGCCGGTTCAAACGGGCCGACGTTCAGGCGCAACTGGCGCTGAAGAGCCTCGATGAGCGGGAAGATCTGCCGATCTACGGGCATACATCTCGCGTCCACCTGCGGCAGGTGAATTCGGCGATGGACCAGGTTCGCGTGCAGGTTCACGACAAGGCGGAGATCCAGACGCCGGGCTTCGAGGGTTTTCTTCGCGAGGCGATCGAGGCCTATTGCGGGTATGCGGCCGGTGTGAAGAAGGATCCGAACAAGGCCGAGCCCTGGAAGACGAACGGGAAGCAGTGGCACCTGCAACAGCAGCGGATGACCCGGCGACGTCGCCCGGCGTGGGAGGGCACGACGTTGGTTCAACTGCTGGGGGTGATGCAGAAGGCCGTCAGCGGGGTGGAGGTCGACTGGAATCAGAAGATCTCGATCGTGCTTCGTCTGGGTCGTCAGTCGGAGTGGTGGTGTCGCATCGTGACCGCCCATCGGGAGTATATCGAGCTTCAGATTCGGAGTCGGGGCGGTCAGTTCACGCCGGTGATGATCGAGCGGCTGGGCGAATGGCGAGACATTCGTCGGAACGAGATGAACGGCGACATCATTCTGGTTCGGTTCAAGACGATTCGTCAGCTCGATCCGACGGCGTTCGGCGCGTTTTTGAAGGCGTGTGGCGAGGGGTTCATCCGGGGCGGGCTCGGCAGCCGCAGCGGATCGGGCGAGGCGAAGTCGGGGGGTGCCCGGCGAGTGGGCAAGGCCGGCGCAGGGCGAAAGGGCGAGACGTCCGAGCCGGCGGACGATGAGGTGGAGGCATGAGCACCGTTCTGCCGAATCGCATGTTGTTCCGATTTGAGGTGCCGATCCACCGCTGCGGTAAGGCACTTCGGATCGATGGCCGGATCGACGACTGGGATGCGCAGTGGCGGCTGCCGTCGCTTGGGCTTCTGGACGGTCGGCGCGATTGGGGTCAGGTGTACCTGACGTGGGATGCCAACGGTCTGTACGTGGCGTGCCGGGTGACGGGCAAGAGCCGCCCCCTCCAGTGCGACTCCACGCGATTCTGGACGGGTGACAATTTTCGCCTGATGACGGACATGCGGGATACTCGCACTATTCACCGGGCGTCTCGGTTCTGTCAGCATTTCTATTTTCTGCCTCGGGGTGGGGGCGATGAAGGCGAGGAGCCTGTGGCCGGCACGGCGAAGGTGCAGCGGGCGACTCAGGATGCGCCGACGGTGCCGCGGGGGCGGATTCGAATTGCGTCGGTTATCTCGGCGGCCGGCTACACGCTGACGGGGCACATCCCGGCGGATTGTCTGTCCGGCTTCGACCCGGCGGACAACCCGCGCATCGGCGTGTACTACATGCTGGAAGACTCGGAACTGGGCCAGCAGTTTCTGACCGTCGGCGATGAGATGCCCTGGTGGGTTGACCCATCGCTGTGGTGTACGGCGGTGCTGTGTCCATAGCGACGGTTGTCGAGGTGATCGAGGTCATGATCCGATGGGGCGCAGAGGGCGGGTCGTCTGGCGTACGGCACGTGTCATTGGCGCTGACCTGGCTGGCAGCCGTTTCGATCGGTGCGGCCGGTGCCTGGGGTGCGGTGGGGGGAGAATTGGTCTCGCACGGCTCGTTTGAGCTGGGGGAGGCCGTTCCGCAGGGGTGGGAGCTTGCCAACGGAGAGGGTACGGCGTTTTCGCGGGATGCCTCGGTGGCGCACGTCGGTCGGTCTTCCGGTCGGATGGACATCTCGGCCAAGGGGGCGGCGGAGTATCCGGCCTTCAAGTTTTTCATTCCGGGCGTTCGCTGCGGCCAGGAGTACTTCGCGACGGTGTGGGCGCGCACAGACCACATGACAGACCTGGGCGCCTACGTGGTGCTGGAGTTCTTCAAAGGGGCTCAACGCCTGAATTTCGTACAGGGGGCATTTACCGGGCCGGGCACGCATGGCTGGAAGGAACTGACCTGCACGGCCACCGTGCCCGAGGATGCCGACGCGATGCGGCTGGCGCTGGTGGCACACGGCTCGGGCCGTGTCTGGTTCGACGATGCCTCGTTGATTCGCACGCTGGATCCGCCTCCGGAGTTCACGGGCGACCGGGTCCGGTTGAGAATCCGTTCCGACCGCGTAGTCTGCGAGGGTTTCCTGGGGTTCGGGGCCCACGGGGATTTCTTTCTGACGCGCGACTTCAACGTCCGGCGAGGGGTGACGCCGGCCGACATCGAGCGGGTCACGCAGCGCGTGCGGGCGATGCGGCCGCATGTGATGCGTGTGTTTTTCGACTACAAGTGGTGGGAGCCGGAGGAGGGGTGCCAGACCCCGGATAGCGCCGGGATGAAGGATCTGCTTTACTGGGTCCGCTTTCTGAAGGAGATCGGCACGACGGTTCTGCTGTGTCCCTGGGGCGACGACTTCGCCTACAGTCCGTGGATGCGGTCGGCGGGCAAACGGCTGCCCCTACCGGAGAAGGCCGAGGGCATGATTCGCAGTCTGGTCGATGCGATCGAGTTCCTGAGACGGCGGCAGGGGCTGACGAACGTCGGATGGGTCAATCTGATGAACGAGCCCGACAACGACGGCGCGCGGTATCCTTCGGTCGACGAGTTCGTTCGTCTGAATCGCCTGCTGCATGCGCAGCTTGAACAGCGTGGGCTTCGGAAAGAGATTCGGCTGCTCGGCGTGGATGGCAGCAGTTGGCAGCCGACACGATCGGGTGAGTGGTTCTATGAGGTCGTCACGCGGGGGCAGGAGTACCTCGATGGTGTGACGAGCCACACCTACGGTCACAAGCACACGGCCTCGTTGGTGCCATGGATCGGGTCGCGACGAGGGCTTCTCTCGGGCAGCAAGGGGTATGGGGGGCGTCCGGTTCCCTTTCTGATCACCGAGTTCTCCACCTATGGCGACACGTGGCGCAATCCCGAGAATCACACCTTTGAGCACGGCCTGTTTCTGGCGGATTTCGCGGTGACGGCGCTGCGCGAAGGCACGGCGTGTCTGCTGGTATGGTGTCTCTTCGACACGTACTACTCGGATCAGGATGCGATGTGCCAGGAGTATGGCCTGTGGCGCTACAAGACGAAGAACTGGGAGCCGCGGCCGGGATTTTACTCCTGGTCGCTGATCACGCGATACACGCGGCCCGGCAGCCGAGTCGTGCTAGTCGAGGGTGAGCCTTCGACGCAGAGTCTTCGTTCCGTCGGACTGATCGATCCGGAGAACCGTCTGACGTTGCTGGTGGTCAATCGCTACAGGCGGCCATTGAAGGTCACCCTCGATCCCGGGGCGAACCGCAAGGCCGACCTGGCGGTCTACCGATACACGAGCGATTCGGTGGCTAGGGCGGGCGAGCAGATGATCGGATCGCCTGAGACGCTCAGGTGGGGTGGTTCTGCGGACGTGTCCGTCGAGATACCGGCACAGGCATTTCTTCTGCTGACAGAGGCTCGCTGAGAAGGGGGGGGCGATCGTTGGCTCCACAGAGGGTTCTCGGCGGGGGCCTTCATTGAGGACCGGCGACGATTACGAGGTCCCGGGCTTCGTGATCCGACGACCACTGAGAGGGTCCGGTGGCTTTGAGAGAATGGATCTGTTGCCCCGTGGCGGCGTCGTAGATCCGGATTTCGCATTCTCCCTCACAGTTCAGGTGAACAGTCAGCGGCGTTGGTTTGGGGTCGCGATAATCGATCGGTCCGCCGTAGCCGTCCCAACGTCTGATAGCCGCCATATTGCAGAGGTAGGCGACGGACATATGGCTGCCCTGACGCGAGGCACCGCCGTAGCGGCCGACGACGTGGAGCCAAGGCCTGGCGGGTTCCTGGAGAGGTGCCAGTTTGCGCAGGGGCGGGATCTTGGCGAACTCTCCGGCGGGGAAGGGCTGGAAGTCTTCGGCTCGCTGGAGGCATTCACGGGCTTTGGCCAAGGTCGTGTCGGCGCTTCCCCATGGCTGCGTGGTCGGCAGCCGAAGCGGGGGTGTGCGAGGGTTGTCGGCGGACCAGCGGTACCTCTTCAGCAGTTCGGCAGGGACGCGGAATTGCTCAATGATGACCCAATCCTGATGCCAGCCGATGGCGCCGCTTCCGGCCAGGAGAGACCACCAGATGCAGTCGCGTGAAATGCGGGCTTCGCAGGCCTCATCCGTCCGGCTCGTACCGAATTCTCCGGCGAAGAAGGGTCGGTTGCCGAGCTGGCCGTAACGGGTTTCGGCCAGGAATGAGGCATCCAGACCGTAGTGGAACTGGAAGAAGTCGCAGTCAAACTGCCGGGCCCAGACCAGGGGGTCCACATCGCGGCCGGAGCCCCAGGGCAGATAGCTGATGCCGACGGGGTGGTTCCGATCCTGCCGGCGGAATTCGTCGCGGAGGGCATGCACCCAGAGCGTCTTGGGATGCTCCCAGCCGAGATCGCCTCCGACGGTCAGTTCGTTCTGAATCTCCCACGCGAAGATGCGATCGTCGTCTGCGAACAGTGCCGTCAGTTCACGGATGAAGCGTAGTTGCCTCTGGCGCGACAGGGGGCCACGATACCAGTCGTCGGCTTCGGCGTAGCCGGGGGCCGTTCGGTGGGTGAATCCATAGTTGCCAAGGAGGCCCCAGTAGAGCACGAGCTGCGCCCGAATGCCGTGGCGGTTCATGGCTGCCAGAAACCGGGCGAGCTTGACGGCCAGTGAGAAGCCGACGCCGTCGCCGGTGTCCATGCACCCGGAGGCGGGATTCAGTGCCACGCGTAAGACGTTGATGCCGCAGGAGGCGTGATAGGCGCAGTGGGCTTCGATGGTCTCGTCGGACGCCACCGGCCACGAGGCGAAGGGGGCCCATCGAGGCTGCTTTCCGTTTCGAATGGAGTCGCCGCCTTCGACACCGAGGGGTGTAAAGACCTCGCCTCTGGAATCGCGGAATTGCGTTCGGTCGGATCGAATGAAATTGCCCGGCGACACATAGAGCGGGGCAACAAGGCGGGCTTTGCCGGCGGAGGCTGTCAGGCGGTGATTGCCTGGGCCAAGCGGCAGGGGGGCCGAGCGCCACTGCCCGGAGGCCTGGGGGGAAAGGGGGATGGGGCGATCGTTGATGTGGGCCTCGATCGGTGTGGCGGGGCATGGGTTGCCATTGGGGTCGCGAAGGGTCAGCATCATCTGGATCGGCTGCGATGCCGGAAAGGCCAGGCGGTCGCACGCGAGCACCGGGGTTCGGAGTCGAAACCACCGGATCTCTTCCCGCGGTCCCTCACAGGCGAAGGAGAATCGAACCGCATAGGCTCCGGTCGGGAGGGCAGCAGGGAACGTCACGCGGAACCTTCCCGATCCTTCGGGATTCACGGTCAGCGTCTGCTGCTGAGCCGGAAGGACAGCGGAGACGAGGCCATCGAAGGGGGTCCCGTCGGTTTGGAACACCTGGACGATTCCTCGGCCGTCCCGAGTCGTGTCGACTTCGTTAGCAGGGCATCGAACGGCCGGTTTGGGACGGAGGATGATCTTTCGAACGTGCAGTTGCGCAGCGGCGTCACTTCTGCGAATTCCGACATGGACGTGGAGAGTGCCGCGATCGGTCACCGTGCCGTCACGGCTGGGGTCAATGCTGATAGAGGCAGGCCCTTGACCGGTGGCCACGCCGGAGTAGCCCAGCCCTGAGCCGGAGAGTCCGACATACCATTCCTGGGCAGTTTGGCCGATGTCGAGTTGGATGTACTGTGCGGACCAGTCGGCTTCGATGGGAAGTGAGGCGTTGCCGTAGTTTCGGTGGGAATCGGCCAGAACGAGTCGGACCCCTTGGGCGTCGGGCAGGGCGGTGACGCCCTCGATGCTTTGCCACGCCTTGACCTGGTTCGCATCGATGATCAGTTTGTCCTGGGCATTCAGAGCGGTGCCGAGAGAGACCGCTGCTGCCAGGACCAGCCCGGGTTGGATTGGCATGGGTGTCCCTCAATCGTTCAATGGACGGTCGGTGCCGACTATTGGCTACGGTGGGAGTATCTTACAGCGGCCGGCACATAGGGCCTATTCGAGGACGGTTCGTGTCGTGCCAACGGCCACGCGATCGGGTGCATCTGGCGGATGGGGCAATCGCTTGGGACGCCGTGCTGTATCCATTGGCGGATGGCATCTTGTGAGGCGCCGAGGTATCGGGTGACCCGGTCGAAGGGAAACAAAGAAACCGCAAATCCCCCCAAGGGTGTTTGCGGTTCTGTGTGACAACACGTTGCCTTAAGTCATTGGGTCGCCAGGGATTCGAACCCCGGACACACGGATTAAGAACCCGACAGGCCGAAGACTCCGAAAACGACATAACCCCATCAAGTGGGCTACTTACAGCGGACGACCGTTGCAGCGAACCGGCCCAATTTGACCACACATTGCACCAAAAATCAGACGGGGCACTTTCTACCCCCCCGGTAGACCCCAGTGTACCGAACGGGACAACCGGCAACCCTGCCGGCGGTGGGAGCCCCTCGATACCCGACATAGCCAAAGCATGGGACAAACTGCCTCCGGAACTTCGGGCGGCGATCGTCGCGGCCCTCGGACAGGCAGACTCCCAGTCTATTCAGAGTGAGAAAGGCGGTAAGACATGAGCGGTGAAGGAACCCCGAAGGGGCTGGAGATGAGTCTGGAGAAGAGGAAGACCCTGGCGATACAGGGCGCAGTATTGGACGCCCTGGGCGAGGACTGGACCCGACACGTAACGGTCCAGCTTGTGGTGAGTGGTGGTACCGGGGCAGATGATGCTGAGGTGGTCACACCGATCGACCTGTGGTCCGCCGAATTGGACGCGGCGGAGGTGTGCCGGCTGACCAAGACCCTGATGCAGATGAGACCCGTGATCCGGACCATTTCCGGGTGCGATGGGGTGGCGGAATTGCTTGGCCGCGGCGGACCCGGCCGGGTGGGCGATCCGCTCGGGCGGATCATGGCGTGAGGTGTGGTACGGGCAGGGCACGAACACGAAAGGCAGGAATGAAGATGAGCGGTAAGGCAGTGATGAAGAGTAGCGGCAAGGGCGA
>CAYUQT010000105.1:0-18310 GCA_964446835.1 uncultured Planctomycetales bacterium
GACGCCCCAACACGCTCCATTCCCCACACCCGATCCCCGATCCCTTGCCGTCCAAGATCTGTGACAATACGGGACAAAGTGGGACATTCGCCGACTCGCCCAATCCGAATACGCCCGCCTCGCCCGCCCACCTACCGGCTTCCGACGTCCAACTCCTGACTTCTAACTCCCAACTCCTGGCTTCTACCTCCCCGCCCCGCCAAGCCACTCCCCCGAAAACGCGTGAAGAACGTGTCGAAAGTGAGACACCCGCCGCTCCGAACCGCCCGGACACCCGACGCGAGATGCCCATCCCCAACAAGCTCCATTCCCCACACCCGATCCCCGTTCCCTTGCCGTCCCAATTGCGTGACATGATGGGACAAAGTGAGACATTCAAAGACAAAGGCACTCAGAAAATGCGATTCGAACCCCTTCCCTTGTCGCCCCCATCCCGTCCGTCTTCCCTTGGATCGCGTGAAAAACGCGTCGAAAGTGAGACACGCCCCGCTCCGAGCCGGGCGGTCCCCCGCCCTGGATATCCGGGGCGAGACGCCCCGGCCCGCGTGAATCAACGGTTCGTCTCCTGAGGCATGACTGGGCACGAGAGCCCCGCCGGTACTGTGCGACGATTCGTGCGGCTCCGCCGACGCATCGCCCCGCCTTCCGGCTTGACATCCGGGCGGGGATCGGACAATCTGCACCCTCACGTGTACATTCTCTGGGTGTAATCATTGGGAGGTATGCAAATCATGCAAACGGGCAGTCATTTCGTGGGCATTATGACGGCGGTAGCGGTAGCGCTGATGATGACATGCGGCCCCCTCGGGGCGGCCGAGGGCGATAAGCAGCTCGTCGTTCAGGCGGGCGGGGCCGAGCGCGCCATGCTCCCGATGTCCATCGAGGCACCGGCCGGAATCGAATCGCCCAAGATGGTCGATGCCGATAGCGGCAAAGAGGTGCCCTGTCAGATCTCCGGCGGCAAGCTGTGGTGGATCCTCGATAGGCTGCCCGCCAACCAGACCAAGACCTACCGCGTCTCGGCCGGCGAGAAGGCCAAACCGATCGTCACCATCACCAGGCAGGGCGAGCACACCTACGTGGTCAAGATCGCCGACAAGGAACTGACGAGGTTCCAGTCGGACCCGACACTGCCTCGCCCCTTCTTCTATCCCCTGTTCGGGCCCGAACAGGTCCGCCTGACCCGGGGCTCGCCCATGGAGAACATCCCGGGTGAGGTGAAGGACCACAAACATCACCGAAGCCTCTGGGTGGCCTACGGCGAGGTCAACGGCGTCGACAACTGGTCTGAGGAGAAGAACCACGGCCGGCAGATCACCCGCAAGGTCGAATCCGCCGAGGGCGGGCCGGTCTTCGGACAGATCGACGCCACCATCGACTGGGTCGACAAAGAGGGCAAGAAGAACATGGAGGAACAGCGCCGCACGGTGTTCTACGCCATCGACGGCCAGGGGCGGTTCCTCGATCTGACCGTCACGTTCAAGGCCACCGAGGGTAACGTCGAGTTCGGCGATACCAAGGAAGGCGGCATCTGCTCGCTCCGCGTCTCCGAGGAACTCCGCGAGGGCGGCAAGCAGGGCGGCCTGATCACCAACAGTCTCGGCCAGAAGACGGAAAAGACCGCCTGGGGCAAGAAGGCCAACTGGGTCGACTACAGCCGCACCAAGGGCCAGGCCTACGGCGTGGCGGTTTTCGATACGCCGGGCAACCTGAACTATCCGGCCCACTGGCACGTCCGAGGCTATGGCCTGTTCTCGGTGAACCCCTTCGCCACCAAGGCGTTTAACGACAAGGCACCCGCGTCGATCACGAAACTGGAGAAGGGCAAGGAGATGACCTTCCGCTATCGCCTGTACCTGCACGAAGGCGACGTGGAGAAGGCCCAGGTCGCCGGCCGGTACGAAGACTACGTCAACCCGCCGAAGGCCGAATGGAAGTAACCCGCGCCGAGGCGCCGTCCCTTCCCGAGGCAGCAGGCTTTCGGGGGCGTCGGCGTCTTCGGAGAGCCGGACATCGTGCCGATGGGATATGCCATGGCTACCCCCGACGCCTCGGGCGCTGCGGGTAGCCATGCTGTCATAACGGCAATTGCAGAAGGTGGATGATCATGGCCTTTCTCCGTCAGCCCCTGCGGTTTCTCGACGACGACGAGATGCGGCGGATCCATGAAGGCGCCCTCCGGATCCTCGACCAGACGGGACTGTGGATCGACCACGAGGAGTCGCTCGAATACCTCCGGTCGGCCGGATGCCGGGTCGACATCGCATTACACCGCGTCACCTTCCCGCCGGCCGTCGTCGAGGCGGCCGTGGCTCGGATGCGACAGGCCTACGCCAACCCCCATCGCATCCCGAAGCAGATGGCCGTCCGTTACAGCCATGTCCGGTTCCGGTCCGAGCCGTATCGCATTCATCCCGATTTTACCGCCTCGGCGGGGGGGTTCTGCTGCTTCCTGGCCGACCTGGACGGGCACCGCCGGCGGGCGACCCTCGACGACGTCCGGGCGGCCCTGCGACTGGTCGACGCCCTGCCGAACATCAACCTGACCGGCCTGCCCGTGTCCGCCCAGGAGATGCCGCACCACGAACGCCCCGTCCGAATGGCGGCCGAACTGGTCAAACACACACGCAAGCTGGGAGGCATCGAGACCTTCTGCGCCCACGATGCCGTCTACATCACCCGCATCGCCGAGGTCGTGGCCGGTGGCCGTGATTCCCTCAAGCGAAACCCCATCCTCATCGGCTATGCCGAGGCCCGCTCGCCGCTCTGCTTCGATCGGAACATGGCCGAGATCTTCACCACGTACATCAAGGCCGGCCTGCCGCAGACGCTGGACACCATGGTCAACGGCGGGGCGACCGCACCCATGAGCCCGGCCGCCTGTCTGGCCCTGGGCGCTGCCGAAACCCTCAGCGCGGTTGTCCTGGCCTATGCCATCGACCCCGAGGCGATCGTGGGCGTCGACATCGTCCCGTCGTTCATGGACATGTCGAGCGGCATCTTCCGATATGCCGGGCCCGAGCGATGGCCCCTGCTGGGGGCGAGACTGCAACTGCTCCAGGAATTCTACGGCTGCCCCGCGGGCATCCACGGCGGCAAGACCGATGCCTGCGTGCCCGGCGTCCAGGTCGGCATCGAGAAGGCGATCAGCATGATGATGCCCGTGTTGTGCGGCGCCGTCGGCATCGGAACCGTCGGGCATCTGGAGAACGCGGTGACCTTCTCGCCCGTTCAACTGGTCATCGACGACGCCCTCGTGGGCTACATCCGACGATCGATCGAGGGCTTCGAGGTGACCGACGACACTTTGGCGATCGAGGACATCTGCCGGATCGGACCGGGAGGTGAGTTCCTGACCCATCCCTCCACCGCCGAGTGGTGCCGGACCGCCTCGTGGCTGCATCCCCTGTTCGAACGGGCGCCCTGGGACACGATCCATCAGGGCAAGTGGGTGGGCATGGAGGCCAGGGCCCGCGCCGAAGCGGTCCGCCTCGTGGCCCTTCCGCGCGACCCCGTGCTTTCCAGGGAGCAGGAGGCGGCGATCGATGAGATCGTGGAAGAGGCCGTGCGGACCCATCCGCTGGCCGGTTGAGCGGAACCGATTCGCAACGTGGACGTAAGAGGAAAGATGCCTCCGGGGGCGGCAAGGGCGGCGGGCGCCCGACAGGTATCTCAGGATCGTCGGCTGGGTTTGCGGTAGGCCAGCCCCTGAAACGTGGCCACGGTCTGGCCGTCTTCGTTTCGCACCGTGACGCTGTACGAGCCGAGCCGTGGGTTGACCGAGTCCTCGACCGCCTCGGCGGTCAGTGTTCCGCCGCGGACGGCCCTGACGAAGTTGATGCTCGCATTGACGCCCAGGGCGAGGCTTCCATGCGAGTTGGCCGCGGCGAAGAACGCACACGCCGCCAGGGTGAACATCGCGCCCCCGTGGACCAGCTCGGCGGCATTGGCGTGGCAATCGCCCAGCACGAGGCGGGCCGTGGCTCGACCCTTCGAGACGTCCACCAGCTCGATACCCACGTGCCTGGCGAAACGATCGCTCCGGCAATACTCTTTCAGCTTATCCACGGTAGCGCCCTCAGTGTGCCCGCTCCATCGGCCGGTAGGCCAAAGCGTTCATTGTATCCATTTGAAGGGGATCGAGCAGGTCTCCGCGGGCGGCGCCCTGACGGTGACGATACCGCAACCTGCGCGTGGGAAGGTGATGATCGAGCCCGTATCGCGGACTATCCGGGCGGTACGACGGTGACTCTGGCGGAGGTGCCCGCCGAACGCCGCTCCTTCGGGGAGGATGGACGATCCGCGATCCGAACCATGCGGGCGACGGCGCCGGAGATGAGCCCGCCTCATCCGGCCAGGCCCTTCGTCCGTGTGTCAGGAGCCGCTCTTGGTCGAATGTGCGCCGACGATGATCACCAGGTCATTGACCATTTGCCGGACGTTGTGGGCTTCGCTGGTGAGTTGCTCAGCGGCGCTGGACGACTCCTCGGCACTGGCCGCATTCGACTGCGTGACGCGATCCATCTGTGCGACGGCCGCATTAACCTGCTCCACCCCCTTGGCCTGCTCATTCGAGGCCCGGGCGATCTGGGCGACCAGATCGGCCACCTTGTTGGCCGATTCGCCGATTCGGACGAAGGCCGAGTTCGTCGTCGCATTCAGTTCGACGCCTCGCTGGACACGGTTGACGGTCTGTTCGATCAGATCACCGGTTTCGCGGGCCGCCTGAGCCGCTCGCTGAGACAGGTTCCTCACCTCGTCGGCCACGACGGCGAACCCCTTGCCGTGCTCCCCGGCTCGGGCGGCTTCGACGGCGGCGTTCAGGGCCAGCAGATTCGTCTGAAACGCGATCTCCTCGATCACCTTGATGATCTTCTGTATCTTCTCACTGGCCTCGGCAATCGACTGCATGGCGTTGGAGGTCTCGCCCATCACCGTACCGGCTTCGTGAATGACCCCCTGAGCTTCCGCCATGTACCGATTGGCCTCGCGACTGTTGTCGGCGTTCTGCCGGGACATCCCTGCCATTTCCTCAAGGGCACTGGAGGTCTCTTCAAGACTGCTGGCCTGTTCGCTGGCACCCTCGGCCAGTTGCCGGCTCGAGCTCGAGACCTGCTCGGCCGCCGTATTCACCTGGTTCGCTCCGCCATCCAGCCCCTGAATCACACCCAGGAGAGCCTGGGTCAGTCTCCTGCTGAATACCCAGCTCACGAGGCTGCCCAGGACCATCAGGATGACAGCGGCCCCACCCACCATCATGAGGAGCAACTTCGCCTTGCGATCGGCCTGCGCCCGCAAGGCATTGACGCTCTCCATGAGTTCGGCCTCCGGACAGGTCGCCGCCACGCTATAGGTTTTGTCGCCGATCCGCAGCGGGCAATAGCTGGCTACTTTGGATATCCCTTCAAATTCATAGCGGGTTGCGTCATGGTCGCCTCGCAGCATCCTCTCGCGCACCATGGCGGCAAGGCTGCCGTACTTCGCGTCCGTCATGTTCATATTGTCCTTCAGCGTATACTTGGGATGACAGACCAGGAAGCCACGATCGTTCACGACATAGACATAGCCGGTTTTGCCGTAGGTCTTGCCCTTGAGCTGGTCCCACGCGAGACCCCAATCAAGGCTGAGGACCGTTGCCCCCTTGAATTCATTCCTGATGTGCACCGGTACGGCGATCCTCATCTCCGGTTCACCTGTGTTGGCCGCGATGACGACACCCGAGTTGTATGTCTGCCCCGCCTTCAAGGCCTTGGTCGCCGCGAACCAGTCCGTGTCGGCCTTGGACACCAGCTTGTCTGCAAATGCTCCGCTCTTCAAGTTGACGGCTTCCATCCCCTGCTCGTCGACAAATCGGATCTGTGCGTACATCGGCCGCTTGCCGTTGGTCGTATCAATGAAGGACACCTTGTAAAGCGATTCGATGTCTCCACGAAGGAGCTTCAGACAGTTCTCGGCCGCGGAAGACGACAGGTCGTCCCAGTAGGCGCTGGCGCAGACGATCCAGTCCCAGTCTTCGAAGTAGGTATAGCAGGCCAGCTTCGAACGTCCCTCGAACGAGTAATTGACGATCTGGGTCTTGCCCGCCGCCCGGTTCTTCAGAACCTCCTTGAAGGGGTCCAGCCGAAGATCGGTGATGACGTTCTTGCCGACGAGTTCCGATTTCGGGTGAACCAGCAGCGAGCCCTTGGAGTCGCTCACGAAGACATAGCCGCTCTTGCCGATCGTGGCCTCCCGAATGGTCTGTGTCAGATCTCGCTGGCTGACTCCGACATAGATCATGCCTATGATCTTGCCGCCAGCATACTTGATCGGTTCGTACGCCGCCACATACCAGCCATCCACCACGAAGGCGACGCCTCGGAACACGTTGCCCTTCATTACGGAAGCGACCACAGGGTTGGCAGAGCCGTCCGGCTGCCGGGCCGGGATGTAGGTCCCGATCGCGCGGGCGCCGTCGGCCTTTCTGACGTTAGTCACCACGCGGAGCATATCCCCCGCCTCGTTCATCCGTTGAAAGACCGTGCAGGTGGAACCGGTCAGAGACTCCACTTCATCTACAACAGGCGAAGGCTTGCTGAAGGAGTCGTTGGGCCGCATCACGTCCGTGCCCACGGACATCTCAGGCAGCGTCAACGCTTGCGAGGCCTTCGTAAACTGATTGACGGCCTTCCACTCGACGGTCCGGTCCTTCGACACCGACACGGTTCCGCGTCCCGAAAGGATTCGCACGGCCATCTTCAGGTCGGCGTCGAGTTTCTTCTGGAGCACCGCCTTCTGGGCACGGCATGTCGAGGCAATCCCTTCGACAATCCGCGTCACTTCACGGGCAGCGATGTCATTGATGATCTCGTTCTGACCTACCTTGGCGCTGATGTAGCCCTGCAAGTTGGCTGAGCCGGCCAACTGATGGGCGTTCTGCTCGGTGCGATCGACCAGGGCGCGAAGGACCTGCGCGTCCGTGCGAACTCCCGTCTTGAGCGTGTCGTTGATCTGAGAGACCAATGCAGCCTGCGACGTCTCAATGCTCTCCTTGCTGAATGACGACAACTCGTAGTAGCTCACCGCACTGATCAGCACAACGGAGAAGACAACCAGCGACAGCGTGACCGTAAGAATCTTGGCCTTCAAGGACATCGCACACTCCTCATTCCTTGTCGCATTATTCTGCCACGGCGAGCAGTCTGTACGAGCAGCCCACGTCAGCAGCTCCGCGCAATAAGGGAGACCCTGACTCCAGTGGCTCGCTCCACCCTGCGACAACGTACTGTGTATCGGGCGGAAACCCGAACGAACCAAGCCGCATACGGGGACATTCCGGAGAGACGTCGCGCTGTGGATGCACATTGAAGTCCCGGCCGATATTGTGCAGCACAAGCGGCACAGAGGGACCTTCAGAGGACGATCCCGAACTCAGAAAGGAGATGTTTCATACGAGACCTTCCTATAAGGAAGCCGTTAACGATCCCTAATCTGAGACGTCCCGATGGCACAAGGAACCTGGACGCGAGGCGGTGGTCGCCGGGACGGCTGTCCGGCCATCCCCCTGCAACGGCAACACATAGAGGACGACATGCAGGCCGTGAGAGAAGGGCAGTCTCCCACAGCTTCCACCTGACGACGGGGGGCAGCGGATTCCCCTCCTCAGGGGTTCAGGAGGACCACGCTCAGATCGACATGGGGTTTCAGGTCGAAGAACAGGACCAGATGCTGTTGCCCGTCCGTATTCCTCGCCAGGATGAACTCCTTGGCATTGGTCCGGATGCGGGAAGCGTTCGGCAGAGCCTCGGCGGGCAACCCCCACAGACAGATGGCATAGTCGCGGAATTCTGCCGTCGTTCGCATTCGCAGGGTCATCGTCCAGCCCTGCGGATCGTGAACCCAGCCGGACCGTCGAATGTCGACATCCGGCGTCCGCGTGTAGTTGATCTCACTGCCCTTCGGACCGGACGACTGTTGGGTGTAGTCGAACCACCAGATCGGGTTCGGGCACTCCCGCTCGAACCGGATCGATCGTTTCTGGTCTTCGACCAGGACATACTCGTACGAAAGCGGGTCCTTGAAGGGGTGCACGCGGTCGCGCATTTCGAAGACACTCGACATGCGGGTCGACCACGGGATCAGCTCGCGAGGCACCAGCAGGCCGGGCCCGCACCAGTTGCACAACCACCACATGTCGTACAGAACGTGATCGGTCTTGCTGACGAAGACCGTGCGTGGCGTGACGCGAAAGTGGCGACGGTAGTAGTCGGCGATGTCAATCGATCGGGCGTAGGCCAACCGATAGTGTTTGGGCACGTCAAAGGCGATGAACCGCTGATAGCGATCCACGAATCGGAGCATGTCTCGTTCGCCGGAGGGATTCGTGCTGCCACGAGCCCAGTTCGCAATCCGAAAGGCATTCGTGGCCGGTGGAAATACACCGCCGGGCACCGGTCCCTTTGCCGAAACCTTTCCGTTCAGGTAGTGCGTCAGGGACGTCCCCCGTCGAACGACGGCAAAATGCTGCCAGACGTCCGCCTGAAGCTGGGTCGCGGCCGCTTGGCCAACCCATCGGTCATCCTTACCGGCGATGAGATAGAATCGATTCGTTCGATCGTCGTCTTGTTCTAGAGAGAGCCCGCGGTAGTTCGTGCCCCCATCGCTGTTATGGCTGGACAACAGATTCGCCCAGCGACACTGTGTGGCGGCCGGCTTCACCCAACACCCCAGCGTGAAATCCTCGCTCTTTACGGGAACAGGCACCCGTGTGGCCACACTGTCGTCTTGACCATCGAAAGACAGGGCCTTGCCCGACTTCCCGGGAACCCACTGGGGATCGTTGATGAGGTCTGCCGTGTGCCCGCGACCGGAGCCGTCGGCAACGTGGCGTCCGCTGCCTTCGTCGAACGTCCAGACTGCGATCGCGTCCTTGAGACCGGAGGCCCCCTCTGCCGCAACGCGGGCGATGTCTTCCTCGCTCAAGGCCCGCCCGACCACGAAGACATCGTCCACACAGCCCTTGAAGCATCGCGGCGTGCCTGAGCCGGGGCCACCCTCGAAGCTCGGATTGGGATAGTCCTCTCCCACCACGCCGTCATACAGCGGCACCGCAAAGGCCGGATGACCGCTCATGCTCGCGAGATTCTTCAGTTCGTCCAGCCCCCGGCGCAGGCATTTCTCGGTGGCCGTCCAGTCTCCCTCCGCCGCTCGGTAGTGCCAGGCCACCGGCCCGATGAAGTGCCAGCCCCCGCAGAAATCCCATTGGTGTGCCACCACCTGAGCGGCCTCACCCTGGTGGGTCTTTCGGCAGTCCACCGGCGACGAGAAGTAAGGGAACTCCGGCATGCCCAGCCACGGTTTGGCGTTCGCCTCATTCAGGCCGCAATGTTCGTTCACCCCCAGGCGCCGGAACGTCTCGGTATAACCCGTATCAAGATCGTGCCGCATCTCGACTCGAATCGTCCGGGCATTGCCCGGGTCGGGCATCAGGGCGCGAACCTGTTTCAGCCCCTTGCCATAGACGTCCACGCGCTGCTCGACGGTCAGGTCGGGCGTATCCGGGAATGCCGGAATGATCGTATCACCATGGCGGCGGTGATAGCCCAGGAACTTCTCGAAGAGCGGATCTCCCTTCCGAAACCGGTCGACGGGCAGGCGATAGTCGAGCGGAATACCCGTGCCGTGCAGCGTGGGCTTCGATTCCAGACCGCCGAATGTGCTGAACCGAAGCACAACCCAATCCTGCTCGACGGCGGCGAAATATCGATACGACACCTCTCCTCCGGCGTGCCATCGGGCCAGGTAACTCCCCGCCAGGCGAGGCCGGTACGTGACCGATGCCCGCCCGTCCTTGAAACTCAGCGCGATCCGCTCGGGTTCGAGGCGATCCAGCCACGTCGGATCCTGACCTGCGACGAACGCCTCACCGGGTCGCGCCTGCTCCAGATACCTCGGAAAGATCTCGACGGGACCGGCTGCAATCCCATCCGGAAGGAAGAAATGGAAGTCAATCGCCTCGCCCAGCTTCAGCAGCCGGCTGCCGGTAATCCACTCGGGCCTGCTGCTCGACCTGTCGCCCGCGGTTGCGGCGGTCAGGGCCGGTTCCTCGCCCAATGCCAATGTGAAGACGCTCGTCAGAAGCACGGCTCCGATGTAGATAGACGCTGCGGGCATCGCATATCACCCTTTGGGAAAAAGGGGTCCGAAGGCAGAAAGCCACTACAATGGAAGAGCCGATGACCGTCAAGGGAGTTGCGAGCGACACCCCCATGCATTCTCTGAGCCGCCTGAGCTTCTGGGCCGTCCTCCTGATCGCCTCCGCACTCAGGCTCTGGAACCTGGGCCAAAACGACTTCGGAAACATCTACTATGCCGCCACGGTCAGGAGCATGGCCGAAAGCTGGCACAACTTCTTCTACGCCTCGTTCGACCCCGCGGGTTTCCTCTCCGTTGACAAACCTCCGGTCGCATTCTGGATTCAGGCGTTCAGCGTAAGGCTGCTTGGCTATGACGGGTTCAGCCTGCACCTGCCACAAGCTATCGAAGGGATCCTCTCGGTGGCTCTGGTCTGCCACCTCACGCGGCGCGTGGCCGGCCCGTGGAGTTCCGCCCTGGCAGCCCTTGTGATGGCCCTGAATCCCGCAAGTGTGGCCGCCGATCGAAGCAACCTGGCCGACAGTTGCCTTGTGCTGGTCTTGCTTCTGGCAGCCTGGACCCTATTTCGGGCTACCGAAACCGGCCGCTTGCGATGGGTACTGCTTGCCATGATCCTCGTTGGTGTTGCCTTCAATACGAAGCTCCTGTCGGCATACCTCGTGTTGCCGACGTTCCTTCTGCTGTATGCGTTCGCAGCACCCGCCGACCGAAAGACTCGCCTCGTACACGTCTCGGCAGGTATGGTCGTACTCCTGGCCGTCTCTTTCTCGTGGCCTCTCATGGTCGATCTGACCCCGAAGGATTCCCGGCCCTACGTCGGAGACACACCCGACAACTCCGCCGTCAGCCTCGGCCTCGGACGCAGGAGTTTCAGACCCGGCGGACCCGACAGACCTCCGCCCGGGGGGCCGCGTCGCCGAGCCCCTATACACCTGCCGGGCGGCCCTTCACCGGAACAGCCAGACGGCCCCGGCAGAGATGCCGGTCGGCGGCCCCCTGGCCATGATGGGTCCCCATTACCGCCCTTCATGAATTCCGAAGGCGGTCCGCCTTCGGCCGAGGAGCCCACGCTCACGGGTCACGGTGGACGCCCCGGACCCTTCCGGCTCGCCAACCGCGACCTGGCCGGACACATCTCATGGTGGATGCCCCTTGCAGGGGTGGGCCTCCTGGCCTTCGCTCGGCTCAGGTCCGAGAGGCCGTCTTCCCGCACCCGTCACGCCCTGTTTCTCTGGACCGGATGGTTGGTCACGCACGCCGTTGTCTTCAGCTTTGCCGGCGCACCCATCCACCCCTACTACCTGAACGCGATCTCTCCGGCCTTGGCGGTCCTGGTCGGGATCACATCGGTATACCTGTGGCGAGCTTTGGAGCGAGGCGGC
Organism: uncultured Planctomycetales bacterium; assembly: GCA_964446835.1. Lineage (GTDB taxonomy): Bacteria > Planctomycetota > Phycisphaerae > UBA1845 > JAFGLZ01 > CAYUQT01. The sequence continues at coordinate 11,517 of CAYUQT010000105.1, forward strand.
CTCTGGCTACTGCTTCCGGCCGCCGCGATCGCACTGACGGCCTTGTGGCAGGCCAAGACCCTCGGCAGTTATCCTGCTTGGAGGCAATGGATGCTCCCTGCCCTTTCCACGGGAGCGCTGGTGTCTGTGTGCGGCACGGTGCTTGCCTCGCGTGCGACCACTCGATCGGACATCGCCTCGCGTCTCAGAACCGGCGGCATGACGATCGGCATCGCAGTGCTATCGGTCTGTCCGGCCCTCTGGGCCATCACGCCGATCCTGGCCCCCGGCGGTCGAATGGTGCCCATCGCCGATCCGTCGTTGCTCGACCACCCATCCGGATCACCCAACGACCTCTGGAACGGCACGGACGCGCTGGCCGAGTTCCTCCGGGCCAACTGCCGGAATGAGCGGTTTCTGATGGCCGTCCCCGATGTTCACCTGGCCGCACCTATCATCATCAAGACAGGCGAGGCCGTGATGGCCTACGGAGGATTCACCGGAGAGGACCCCATCCTGACCGCCTCGACGTTCGCCACGAGGGTCGAAAGCGGCCAGGTCCGGTTCGTGATGCTTCCCGATTCCGACCGCCCGGCCCGGACAGGACCCCATGCCCAGACAACAATCGACGCATGGGTTCGCCATCACGGCAAGGAGGTGCCGCCCGACCTGTGGAGGCACCCTGGCACGTCCGCCAATGGTTGGGCGGACCGGCCACTGCCACCCTGGGGGCCGACCTCCGACATGGTGCGCCAAATGTTCACCCGCCCCGGCGTCAGACTCTACGACTGCCGGCCCACACCGAAAGGCTGGGAGAAGCCCCGCCAACCTCGACACACCCTCCCCGCTCTCGTGCCTGGCGGGCAGCCGACTCAGCTCAATCCTTGATCGACGGGGTTTCGGACTGTATCTTAGTCTCCAGGTGACCGTCGGCAGATGTGCCGGCCATCACACGCGGGAATCGCTCGCAGGCCTTGTGCCGATCTGTGCCAAGGCAGCGGAGTCATCCAGGCTTCCTGTTGTGCCCCTGCCCCGAACGGAGCATGAGTGGGATAGTGGCCGCAAGATGTCGCCTCCGAGCGAGTTTCGCTCCGGGCCGCCCTGAATGGGTCGGTCGTCCGGAAGAAGGGTGATCGTATTTCAACGGCCCATGACAGGCCGAGGGTATTCATCCGCTGGCGCGGAAACGATGTCCGGAGGCACAGACGGCCAACCCGGAAGAGCTTCGGGGGCGTAGCTCAGTAGGTAGAGCAACGGTCTTTTAAACCGTAGGTCGCGCGTTCGAGTCGCGCCGCCCTCAATCGACGAAACCTTGGGAAATCGCGTTTTTCCTGGGGTTTCGTGTTGTTTCTATCCCGCCCCATATCTTCGTTGTTGGTGCCACAAGATGCCGAACAATGTCCTAACACCTCGGGGGACTGATGCGCTTTTTGATGCGCCTTAGTCTCGGGGGTTACCGGTTGGTCATCTGTCCCCGTCTTCTCGGCTTCCTGTTCAGTGGTAGGGGGTGTGACCAATTGCGGGCCCCGTTCGGCAATGTCGATGTCCGTCAGCCGGAACGACCGGGAGTAGCGATCCACAAGGGCCAGACTCGAAACCCTCATGAGTTCCTGCGTCTCCCGAGGGGTCGCCCCGTGGTACTGACAAAGCCAGACGCCCCGGGTGTGCCTTGCCGCATGGAAATCGAGGTACCGCCCGCCATCATCGACGTAGGCCACGCCCGCCGCCTCAAGGTCTTTCTTCAGCATCTTGGAGACGTTGCTGATGTGTGGAAGACCGAAGGCGGGGGCCCCGGAAATCTTGGCCGCAAGGTGATTCTTCAGGGCGTCAGCCAATGCCCGGGGAAGGGGCAACGTTACGGTTTCGCTGTTCTTTGCCCCTCGGGCCCGGATGGTCACTCCGGGGTTGTCCCCGAGGTCAAAGTCGCCGGCCTTCAGACTCTTGATTTCCCCAGCCCTCAATCCGCTTTCAACGGCCAACCAGTAAACAAGCCTGCGCTCCGCCCCGGGGACACCCTTTCGGATTGGACCGTGTTCGGTCGTTTCGAGTAGTGCCCGGATTTCCTCGGGGGTCGCCGCCCGTCGTTCCCTTCGGCATTCCCGCCGCACCTTGGCCGCTTCAAGGGGCTTCAGACCCGCAAGGGGGTCCGCGTATGCCCGGCCGTTACACACCATCCATCGGGAGAATTCACGTAGGGCCGTTCGGTAGTGGTTGAACGTTGAAGCCGTTACGGGGTTCGTCCCGTCTCTCAGACTCATCAGAAACGCTTCGGCCGTGCCTACGGTTATGTCGGTGTGATGCTTCCAGCCGGTACCCCGAAGAATACGCACAATCCGCTTGATTACTTGCTTGCAGTGTCTGGCGGTCCGCCCCTTGGCCTTCAACACATGCCAGAAACACATCAGGTGATACCACAAGGGGCGAGTCTGAATTATTCGTCTGGCATCGATCAGCCCGGCCCTTAACAACTTCTCCCGCCACGCTACAGGTAGGGCTTCGATCCAGTGAATCATTTCGGCGTCGGGTTGGTCGCCGTCTCGCTTCAGCTTCTCCAGCCGGTCAATCCGCAAGCAAACAGCTTCAGCCCCTGACTTGAAATCCCACCCACGCAAGGCCAGCAGCTTACCCCCGGGAGTCCGCACTTGAACCCTGTAGCGGACGCCCCGGTTTACCCGTCGTTCCTTGACCACACATGCCATGTTACGCCTTCCTTGTCGCCCGTCGCCTCAAAACGAATTCGTACCCGAGGGCCAAAGCCAATCGTTCGGCCGTCCACAGCGTAATGCCCATCCTTCCCCCACACCGTCGGCCGTTTGTCGGCAGGGCGTCATGTTCGAAGCGAAACAGCCCCCCGCCATCCCAGCCCGCCGCCTTGGCGATGCGGGCCCGGGGTTCCTTGCTTTGCTGAACAACCCGCCGTAGCTGTTCCGTCAAATCTCGTTTCTTTGCCATCGCATCACCTTTGTTGTCTGATATCAAACTAGCTACATTCTACCCTATCCGTTGATATCACACAATCCCCTATCTCTACAATTCTAAAACGCCTTCCCCTGTCGGAATCTCATCACCTAATAAGTCGGGGTCGATGTCCGAATCCTCCCACCCCGGGGGGGCCTCGGAAATGTCGACAACCGGCCCGGCCAAGCATCCAGTGTCGGGGGGTGTGTATGGGTCTGCTGTCGCCTCGGGGGTCTGGCTTGGTTCGGGCTGTACTTGGGGATTGTCACACAATACAACACAAACAGAATCCCCGGATTCCTTGAGTTTTTGGCATTTGTGTTGTAAGCCCAACCGAGGGGTAAGCTCAAAGACCTGAACACCACGCCCCGGACCGCCATTATGGGCATTAAAGGTCCATGTCCCCAACCCGTCCGCCGCGAGGTCCAACAGGGCCCGTTCGGCGTCTTCTGCCGTCGGGAATCGCTTCCGGTTCGTTTGCTGGACTTGCCGGACCGTAACCCGCCCGCCCAATCGTTGGACGATTCGGACAAGGGCCGCCCGTTCGCCGTCTTCACCGTCCGATTCCAACAGGGTGTAAACCCGTCGGGTTTCGTTCGCCCACCATCGGGTCAGTTCAATGGCCGCCGCCATCGTCGGCAAGTCGATCATCCCGGGGGTGTCGGTCTGACCCGTTGCAACCAAGACTTCATGGAACACCAACGCGAACCGGCAAGCGTAGGCTTCCAACTTCGAAAACGCCCGGCAAAGGTCCTCATCCAGCCCGGCCATTTCGTTGTTGTGGGTGTTGTAGAAGTCGATGAATGCCCTTCGGGCCTCGGGGGATAGCTGGACCAACCGGGGGGTGGGGTCGCCGTTGGCGTCGATGTCCATTTCGAATCGGGCCAAACAGTCAACCAAGTCGGTCCAGTCGATTTCGGTCGCCCGGCTGATGGCCGCATCGGTCCACCGCTTCGGCCGTCGGGGCGGGTAGCACAACAGAAGTCGGGCAAGCAGCCCGTTCTCCCGGTGTTCGCTGGCAATTGCCCGATTCAAGACTCCGGGTTGAACCCCGCCCAAGATTGAAACGGTCGCACTTGGGATATGAACAACCGGGGGGGTGCCGCCCTTCCTGTCGATCGTCACACTCTCCCCGCTGAAGAGTTCAAGCCAGGTTGCCGCATCGCCCTTGCCCCGCTGTTGATATCGATCAAACGACCGGAGCCATCCCGAGAGTTCGTCCCGCACGATGAGGACCCCCCGGGGATTCGCTTTCAGAATCGGCCCGAGGGCTTCCAGGGTCGTATCCTGAACAATCAGCCGGGGACAGACGGGGGCCTTGGGTTCCTCGGGGGGCCCGCCTTGGGCTTGCCTGTTCTGGCGCCATATCTGGACGTTCTTTTCGTGTTCGGCTTTGACTCGCTGGAAGTCGGCAAGGGCTTTCTCGTAGTCTTTGAACATTCGCCGCTGGATCGTCCGGGCCGGCCGCAACACCTCTTTCAAGGGGGGCGTCTTGCCCGTCCCCGATGCCCCGATGGCCGCCATCCATAGCGTCGGGGGTTCAAGCCATTGGGGCTTGATTACAACGCGCCTGCTGTTGCCGATGAGCCCGGCGCAGACGGCAAGGACGGGTTGCGCGAAGAAACTTTCATCGACGATGAACGCCCGGGCCCCTTCGGACACAAACCGCCCGAGGGGGTCGGGCAGAAGATGTACAGGAAACGGCGCATACTCGGGGGCCTCTGGGGCGGGGGGTTCAATCGTTGGCGTGTAGGGTTCGGCCGCTTCCACAAGGTCCAGCAAGTCGGCAGCCGTTCCGCCGGCCCGCAACCAGTCGCACACGTCGCCCTTGTCTGGCAAGCCCGGCAGCTCCACAATGCGAACATCGGATGCCTTGCCGTGCAATCGCTGTGCAACGTCGGCCGCATGCCGTCGGCCGGGTTCGTCGTTGTCTGGCAGAATCGCAACAGGTCGACCGTGCAAGGCGGAATCGTCCGACAACGTGTTCCACTTGCCCGCGCCGCCGGCGTTGGTCGTAGCGACAAGCCCCAACCCCGCGAGGGCGTCGGCGTCTTTCTCGCCCTCGCAGATGAACACCCACGAGCCCGTGGGCGCGTTCAACAGTTCGGGCAACCGGTACAGAACGCGTCGCACCCCATCCAGTCGCCAGGTCCACCCGCCCTTGCCATCGGGGCGACGTTGGCGGAAATCCTTCGGGTCGTATCGGCAGACCTGATACAACAGTTCGCCGTGTTCATCTGAGTAGTCGTATGTGGCCACGATCCGGCGGGGGCCCGTCTTTCGCGTTGTGCTTGGCGTGCCGTTGGGCCCGGGGAACAGGTCTGACATTTCCAGCCCGACCGCCCGCACGATGTCCGAAGTCGAACACCCCGCATGACAATGCAGGACCGCCCGCCCGCCGTCGCCAACGCCCACGCTCAAGCTTGCCCGTCGGTCGTCATGGGCTGGACATTTCGCCGCCCATTGCCCGTTGCCGGCCGGTCTGACGCCTTCCAGTGTTTTGAGGATCCTGTTGATGGTCATGATGTCCGCCCCCCTTGCTTTGCCAGCCAAATCCGAAGGGTCCCCGGGTGCCATCTGACAACCCGGCCTTTCCGAAGGTCGGGGGGTGGTAGTCGGCCATCGGCAACCCAACGTTTGCAGGTGCGAAGACCCATTCCCAGGAGGACCGCGAGCCCGTCGTAGGACAACATGGGCTCAAGGGCATTGGGCATGCGGTAAGGCTTGTTTCCGCCGCCGGTGTGCGGTAGGATGGGACGCGGGTGAAGTATTTTTGGTTGGGCCGGCATCGCAAGTGCCGGCCTTCCTTTTGCGCATGTCATGGTCTCACCCTTCCCTTCCTGAAGAAGTCAACTCCCCGACAACCCGGGAGAGGTCCGCTTGCCGCCATCGAAGGCAGCGGGCGGAAAGTCGCACCGGTGCGGGCAGAGTGCCGGCGCGGGCCAGTCGGTGGAGTGTTTGGGGTGTGATGCTTAAGAGTCGCGAAGCCTGTTTGGTTGTGAGGAATGTTCCGTCGGAACAACTTCGGTGCGGCATAACGGCCGCCTTGCAAGCCTCCGGGTGAGTTTTGACCTGTCGTCAGCCCACAACAGGTACCAAGTACTAAGGTTGATTCTAGCGGCATATGAATGACCGTCAATGAAAAAGATACCAGTTTAGTTTTTTTCCGATATCGACCGCGCTACTCATCCGGTCATATCCGGCAGATCCGCCCCCTCTGGCAGATCGACGCCAAGCAACTGGCGGATCATCGGCGCCATCTGTCGCACATCAAACGGTGTCGGGCTTTCCGTGTCGGGTGGAATCGTCGGCCTACCTAACAAATGGTCGGCTAGCAGTCTCGCCGCCGACGTGTCGCCCTCTCGGGCTTTTGCGTAAAGGGTCTTGAACACTCGCGCCAAGTCATCGGCAGACACCGCGCCGCGTATGGCGTCGCGATATGCCGCATTCATTCTGCGATGCGGCCCCTTGCTGAAGTCGTGGCCCTTCCCGAAGGTTCCATCTGGATTTCGTCGTTTGTTCTGCATTGCCATTTCCTGCCAAAAAGAATGGGTGGGCGCCCGCGAGACTGGACGGGCGCCCATGATGCCCCTGCGCGAACCTAATTCGTGCCCTCATCGTCGTCGGCCTCGCCGGCCAACACATCGGCCACGATTTCGCCGATCATCGCAACGTCGGCCGCCGTAAGCGGTTTGTTGTCGTCGTCGCGTACTTCCTGCAACCAAGCCGCGTAAGACTGTCCGCCGATCATGCCACACCTCCCATCGCCGGCCGCATGGCGTAAATCGCCAATCTCGAATCGAGGTCCGCGAGTAGGTGCGTCACTCGGCAGGCCGCATCGCGTGCGCGGTGCCAAG
>CAYUQT010000106.1:0-5757 GCA_964446835.1 uncultured Planctomycetales bacterium
ATGCCAGCGACCCCGTCACCGTCACGTCACCACTACCACTCAACGTACCCCCGGAGAGCGACAACTGATCAACCTGCGTTCCGTTACCGGCCGTGACCGTCGTGCCGCTCGAAATCGTCAGGTCCCAGTTGTTGCCCTGCACGTTGTCCAGCGTCCCCGCGGCACCGCTCTGGCCGTAGTTGATGAACGAATTGGCCCCTGTGATCGTGGAGTTCGAGAGGTTCAGGCGGCCAGTGGAATATACTTGAACATCGTGGTAGTCGCCCGTCAGGCTCGCGCCCGTCCCGGATACCGTACCGTTCACGCGGAGGCCGTAGGAAGCCGAGTCGTCCTGGACCTGAACGCCCGATGCGATCGTCAGCGTCTTGCCGCTGTCCACATACAGGTCGCCAACCAAGACGTACGGCTCGGAGGTCTTGTCCCAGAGTGTATCGGCCGTGATGTGCCCGCTGACGTTGGTCAGCAGCCTTCTCGGCTCCAAAGGCTCAATCCGAAGGCTTCGCTTGCGTGGACGATTCTTTGACTTCGACCGCTTCGAGAATCCGAAAACCATCATCAAGCCTCCTCAACCGACCAGCGATAGACCTATCCGGCCAGGATGACGCCTGCCACAACCGCTATGCCGGCGCGCACCACAACTACACGACTCCACGGAACGACTCGCCCCAATTCACCGCGGAGGGCTGAATCATGCGATCTCAAACCTTATGGAATTACGATTGTGCCTCTTCTCAGAACCCTCGTGCCAAGCACCTTTCTATCCGTAGGTCCCCAACGCAGGCTTGGCCACAAAATCACCGATAGCAGGTAAGTAGTCACTCTCCCCTTACCTTCTCGTTACCGGAAACAACAAGGGCAGCTTAACCATCGCTATCCGAAACGTCAAGAAGTATTTTGGGCCACAATTCGATCGTACACGTACAGTAACACCCTGTTCTGTCAAGCACCACTTTCTATCAAAACCTTTCACTGCCAAGAACCTGTCCTATCCCATCAGCCGTTGCCGAATCCTGCCAAGTCCGAACGTAAGTCTCAGATCACTCCACCTTTTTGCTTGAAACTCCTTTGTCGGCGAGCCTATCAAGTAAGTGGTGTCTCCCTTGTCAGGCTCCCTTTGAGCCCTGCAAGGGACGAAACAACCGCGGGGATGTCGCCGCTTCATGGGCGGGGGTTCTGTTCTATACCCCCACGAAGCCCCACCTGAAGAGGCTGGCCTTCCAGGCCAAAGGTTCATAGCAGAGCCTTTTCGGCCAAGTCCGTTGGGTAACACTGGTGGTTTGAACGCTGCACATGCAGCAGAGGCTAGATGTCTGCGCAAACACTCTTTAGTGGAGGAATGTGATGAGGAAGACAAACGCTCTAATGGCTATCTGTGTTATTACAGCAATGGCGTCTTCGGGTGTCCAGGCGGCTACGGTTTCGGCGGGCTCCGGCCTGCTGGACATGAGTCCCGGCCAGAGCCGCATGCTCGAGATCACCGTGGCCTCAGATACCGCCATCTTCGGATATACACTTCAGCTGCAAATCACCCCTCAGGCCGGCGCCTTAGGCTCTTTGACATTCGACGCAACTACGTCTGATTGGGGCGACCCTGGCAGCCTCATCCCCTCGGCCAAGCGGGACCCGACGTTTACCGACAAGAAGCTCGTCGGCACTGACCTGTTTGCCACCACAAATACTAGCGACCTCAGCGCCATCATCCCGGTGGCCGGAACCAATGACACCCTCTTGCGTGCCGCACTCCTTAGCTCTGCCGACGCGAGCGGGTATTGGACCGTCAGTTTCGTCAGCGGCGTGACGGTCCTGTCGGATGGCAATTTCCAGTCGATACCTGCAAATTGGGGCACAGCCACCGTGTTTGTTCCTGAGCCGATCTCCCTGGCCGTCCTGGCAGTAGGTGGATTGATGGTTGGGGTCCGACGGCTGCGCCGTTCGTAGACAATCCGAAAAAGAACATGGGGATGCTCGCCGCATCCCCATAGCTTGTTCTATCCACCCTAGAGAAGCTTCCAACACTCCCCCCGCCTATCGACCGCTGGCAGCAGCCCTTTACCTGCTGACCCGTGACCACCTGAAACGACGTCCTATCTCTGTGGCTTCCGGCGCTTGGCCACGTCCAGTTCGATCTCGCCGAACTGCTGCTCATGCTGACGAATCATCTGGCCCAGCGTGATCGCAAGCCGTTTGGCCGAGTAGTAGTTCAGAATCACCCGCTCGTTGACCTTGAACACGATCTCCGCCTGAACCTGCTGAGCGGGTTGCTGCGGTACAGGATTCACGAGGTTCACCCCGAAATCCAGCATGACCTCCTCGGCCATGGCGTTCGTCCGAAAGGCATTGGCATAACTCGTCCGCATCTCCCGTTCATCGATGTGCATGCGGATCTGTTGCTGACCCACCTGCTCCCGCGCCTGTTCTTCCACCGGCTTGCCGCCTGATACCACAGCCTCACCTTCATTCGCCATCAAATCGCTCCTTTTCAATCTCTGTAATCCGTCGCTTCACAGACGGGAATCTCGTACGGCCAAGCCTTTCACGCCTCCAACAACTCCGGTCGCCGATCGATGCTGGTTTCTAGCTCACCGTCCAGACTCCCAAAGATCTTGCCTTCGTTCTCCGGCAGCAACGCGCTCGCCCAGCTGTGCAGCGGTGTCTGTGAGTCACCCAGCGAGGCCTTGAACTCCACCGCCAGATTCTCCAAGCGAACGGCCCCAACGGCGGACAGATCCACTGCGGGGCCCTCGCTCGCTGCCAGTAACGCCTTGCCGGAAGCGGCCTTCTGTCCATCCAAATATCGAATCGCGTCCTCAATCCCGGCCGACTTCAGCAGCGATTCGATCTCCGATCCGCTCAACCCGTCCGTTCCACGAGTGCTCCACGTCAGAAGCTTCGACGGCCTGAAGCTCCAGACGACCGGCTCAACACTCGTCAGGGCGTCTGTCCTGCTGTCTGCGGTCTCATCGACGGCCGATACGACCGGGGCAGTGGCTGGGAATGTCTGCTCAGACGCGAGCGATAGCCCTTCCACCTTCGGCGTCGCGACTACTGCTATCGATATAGCTGTGCCGTCCGTTGGGTCAACCGACGCCATGGATCCCTCGGCGGCAGTCATGGCCAACCCGACACCTGACGGCGGGATCACCCGCCTGCCGAGTTGGCTCTTGAGGATACCCACGTCCAGCACGTTGATGGCGCCGTCGCCATTAACGTCCTTTTCCGAGTCGTACGGCGCGCCGAGGCCCGACTTGAGCCGGCCTACATCCAGCACGTTGACCACCTTGTCCCCGTTCAGGTCGCCTGCCAGCCGGTGGAAGTAATACACGTAGTCGCTGCCCGGCGTGTGATTACTCATTCCGTCCAGAAGGTTGCCCACCGAATCGGTTACGCCTGAACCCTTGATCTTGAGTTCGTAATACCCGTCCGCCAGCGACGACGAGAACGAAATCGTGGCCGTGTGGGTCGTGCTGTTGTACGAGAAGTTGCCCGGTGCAATCGTGATGGGGGTGTCGGGGTCAGCATCCGCGCTGACACCCAGGTTAATCAGACTGACATCGTTCAGCGTGATGTTCATGCCCTCACTGAACGTCACCTCAATGGTTCTCACGGCGGAACGCTGACTAAGACCGAGCTGCGAGCCGAAGCCCAGCCTCGTGCCGATGACACGAGGTGGTATCCGGTCTATGTCAATCTGGTCACCGAGGACGTTGTTGGTTTCACTGAACTCAGAGACCGCTCCCCCGTCATCCACCCGAGCAAACAACCAGTAATGACCGTCCGGAACGTCAGACGGTATCGAAAACGCCGGGCTTTGACCGGCATGCTGGCCGAAGGCCTTGTCAGCGGCATTGTTGATCGTTTCAGTGCCGATCAGATAGTCGCCCGGCACCCCGTCGAACTGGGCATTGGACGACAGGTAGTAGCCGATGGTGATGTTGTCGGTCAGGCCAGTCCAAGCTACTTCGTACGTCCGGTTGACGGCTATCTGCTGGTTGGCAAGAACCGCCGCGGGTGCCTCACAATTGGACATAACCAGATCACGCTTCTGGCCTGTCAGAGAAACGTCGTCGATGTTCCAGCCAGGATAGACTACCGAGCCATCAGTCGTACCCATGCCCCAGCGGACATACACTGTAGCATGACCATCGGCCACCGCCGAGATGTCGAATTCCTGATAGACCCAACTTGTGTCGCAGAAGGTGCCGCCCGTGTGGTTCCAGACGGTCGTCCAGCTGGTCCCGTTATTCGAGACCTGGACAGTGGCATGATCGTATGTGGCCGACTCGAGTCCCAACCAGCGATAGAAACTGAGGCGAACATTCTCATATCCGGAGCAATCGATCGCGGGTGTCTTAGCGTACTGCGCCGGGTTCAGGGAGTTCGGATAGTCACCATTCAGGTTGTACCCGATGATATTATTACCTGTGTATCCAGAGGTTGGGTCACGCCCGTTGGCCCCCTGCCCTGTTGGTTGGCCGTACTGCCATCGGTACGGCGCGGTCCCCGAATCGAGCGTCCAACCGGGGTCTGCGTCCATAGTCGCGGCATAGATGGTCTGCGGGGTACTAAATGTGGCTATGTATCTGTCGTCTGACGGTTCGCCCCCAATCCCATCGCCATCCTGGTCCAGGGACTTTCCTGCCAGGTCTTGGATACCCGGCCCAAGAATCAGCGTGTAAGTGCCACCTTCCATCTGCGGACTGAGTGATACCTGAAGCGTATGACTGTCGACCCAGGAGAACCCGGTAATCTGATCCAGGAGGTTGTTCCCCGATGGACCCGTGAAGCTGACAACATCATCGGCAGCGGCAAAGCTGCCAGTGTTCATCGGCTCGTCGAACTCGAACCGGATCGAGCCAGGTGCTACTGCTGTATACCCGCTTGGCGTGTGTCTTTCGATGGTCGGCGGCTTGGAGCGTACCCGGATGTCGTCCCAGACGAAACCGCCGGCGTAGTAACTATTGTGGTGGAACTTGATCTGAACATCGTTGCTGTAGGTCAGGCCCAACGAGTCGAGAGCAAACAGGTAGTGCTCGTAGTTCGAGCTCCCCGCGATGCTCCCGCCTGTGGGCGTGACCCAGGTGGTTCCATTGACGCTGATCGAAACGCTGGCATCCGAACTGGTACCGCTGTACTCCTTGGTCCAGAACTCGAGAACAACATCGCTCATATCCAGCAGGTTGACGTGCAGAATCGCGTCTTGGTAGTAACTGGAGGAATACCGGTTCGTCCCGTCGACCATCTGCAATGCGTACGTCCCACCGTGTTGATTGCCGGTGGTGACGCTGGTTGATCCGGAGGTGGTCACAAACGCCCAGCTACCCCCCAGCGCAACCACATCACCCAACTCAAGACCCTCAACCACCGGAGGCAACGTGGGAATCGGAGGTCCCAACGTGAAGCTCCCGCTGTACGTATCTTGACCGTTCGTCTCCCCGTTCAGCCAGTCTCCGTCCTGATTCATCGCGTTGCCGAACACCGACGCATCTAGCACGTTCGGACCCACCTTGAACTGGTACGTCCCCGCCAAACCCTGATTGGCAAACCCCACCGTCCAGGTCCGGCTGTCCCCGCTGGGTGTCACGGACGTCGGTGTGATCGCATTGCCCGCCGGGCCCGTGATCGTCACCTGATCTAGCGGGAAGCTCCCGATCGCCTCGTTGAACGTCACCGTAAAGCCGCTGAGTGGACCGCCCACCGTTCCTGTCGGCGTGTGTCCCGTCACCACGGGACCCGACAGGTCCCCCTTCACGATCCGAA
>CAYUQT010000106.1:5857-17418 GCA_964446835.1 uncultured Planctomycetales bacterium
TCGCGTTCAGAGGGCCACCCGTACTGCCCACAGTCGTCGGCGTGTGTCCCGTCACCACGGGACCCGACAGGTCCCCCTTCACGATCCGAACGTCGTCCAGGTACAGGTCGTGAGACCCACTGTATGCGTAGTCCCGGAACCGGATGTAGAAGTCCCCATCCCGCGCGATCCCCTTCGACAACGCCAACGCGTCCAGGTCCAGGCTGAAGTTCGTGTACGTCGTCGACAGACCCGACGACGTGTCAAACGACGCCACCTGCTGCCAACTTCCCCCGTCCCCGCTCAGGTCGATGTACAACACCCCCGTGTAGTTCGCGTATTTCGCCCAGAAGTCCAGGTTCAGGTCCGTCGCAGACTCCTGACCCGTCAGGTTCACACCCAGAATCGCCGACTGCGTCGGTGACCCGCTCACCGCATCAAACAGCAAATGACCCGTCCCACTCCGAGGCGTCCCGCTCGTCACCGACGAGATCGTCCCCGACTGGTCCGTATCCAATCCCCAGTACGCCGGTACCCCGGAACCCCACGACTCAAACCCCTCACTGTATAACACCGGCGGCGAGGACGGCGGACTCCATACCGTCGACGCAAACCACACCGACCCGCTGTACGCGTCGCTCGATTCCCCGTTGATCGAATCCCCGTCCTGGTTCATCCAGTTCCCAGACACGTCCCGAACGTCAGGACCCACCGTCAGCCGGTACTCCCCGCGGATCGCCTGGGAACCGAACGACAGCGTAAACTGCTTGTTGTCGCTCCCCGACACCGCCGTCACCGTCACCGGGCTGATCGCAGCACCCGACGCATCCTTCAATACCACGTCCGCCGAACTGAACGTCGCAGGGTCTATCGACTCGTTGAACGTCAACACAATCGCGTTCAGAGGGCCACCCGTACTGCCCACAGTCGTCGGCGTGTGTCCCGTCACACGCGGACCGAACACGTCCTCGTCATCGATGCGGATGTCGTCCAACGTCATCTCACTGTCGGCGTAGTACCCATAGTGCGAGAACTTCACGTACACATCGCTGTCGAGCACGATCCCGGCGCTGCCTAATGCCGCATCCAGATCGAATGCGTAGTGCATGTACTGGTTGAGAGCCCCCGGGCTGATAGTACTGTTGGGTATCTGGGTCCAGCTACTGCCGTTCCCGCTGACGTACAACGATACGGAGTTGTCATACGTCCGATTCAACTGCTGCGCCCAGAGGTCTACTTCCAGGTCGGTTCGACCCACCTGACCGGACAGGTCCAGTTTGAGCACCGCTTCGTCGGTGGTCGAGCCGCTACCGGTCTGGCCGAACTTCAGATGATATGCCCCACTGTGCGGGGTATTCGTACTTGTCACGGTGATCGTGCCGCTGCCCGCTAAGCCGAAGCTCCACCCTGGCAGCTGAGTAATATCCCCCGACTCGAAGCCCGTGTTGTACGGGAAGCCCTGAGTAGCGGGCGGTCCGAGTCTGAACGATCCGGCGTAATCGTCGGTACCTGCAGCCTGTCCGGGAATTGGGTCTCCGTTCTGGTTCATTGCATTACCGGCAAGGTCCAGGACGTTCGGCCCTACACGAATGCTGTAGGTACCGTGCAACGCAACCGGGGCCGCAAAGGTAATCGTAAACGTGCGATGGTCGCCGCTGTCCGCCGGATCGCCGCTGAGGAAGACCGGGCTCCCGGCCGGGTTCATGACCAGGACATCGTCAACGGTAAGACTGGTGGCATCGATGTCTTCGTTGAACGTGACGGTCATAGAGGCGAGCGGCCCTGCCACTTCACCGGTCGGCGATTGGGCTATGATGCTCGAACCGAAGACATCGACGTTGGAGATGCGGATGTCATCCAGCGTCATGGCGCTGTTGGCGTAATAACTGCTGCGGACGAACTTGAGGTAGACGTCGCTGTCCACGGTGATTCCTGCCGCCGCAATCGCCGCGTCCAGATCAAACGCATAGTGCGTGTAGCGACCGACAACACCGGGGTCGACAGGGTACGTTGAGCCGTTGACCTTGAAATCCTTCCATGTCGTCCCGTCGCCGCTCAGGTAGAGGTATAGGTAGTTGCTCGATGTCGTGCCTAGTTCCTTCGCCCAGAAGTCCAATTCGAGATCGGTGGCCCCTGCTTGACTGACCAGGTCCATGATGAGCGCCGCCTCCTGCGTACTGCTGCCCTCGGCGGACTGGCTCATGTTCAAGTGATAGGTTCCTGCATGAGGATTGTCGGTGCTGGTCACCGCAAGTATTCCGCTGCCGACCACGGCGAAACTCCAGTGATCAGACAGGCTGGCAAGCTGCCCGCCTTCAAATCCTTCGGAGTATGGGAATGCCTGGGCGGTCGGAGCGCCAATCTGGAACGAGCTGCTGTAGCCGTCGTGGGTTTCACCACTGATTGGGTCACCGTCCTGGTTCATCGCGTTGCCGGCCAGGTCAAGGACGTTCGGACCCACCCGGAGGGTGTATTTGCCCGACACAGACTGTGGAGAGACGAAGGCCAGTGTGAACGTTCGGTGGTCACCGGAATCTACAGGGTTGCCGTTCAGCGATACGGGTGAACCCAAGGGGTCTGTGACGCTGACGTCGGCAGCCGCAAAGGTTGAGGAATCGACGTCTTCATCGAAAACAATGGTGGCGGCACCAAGCGGACCTGGCGTGCTGCCGACCGGCGTCTGAGCGACTACTTTGGGGCCGAAGACGTCCACACTGCCTACACGGACATCGTCAAGCGTCAGGACGCTGCCAGCGTAGTATGAGTTCTGAACGAACTTGATGTAGATACTGTCGTCCAACGATATCCCTGCGCTGCTCAGGGCAGTGTCGAGGTCGAACGCGAATCGCTTGTACTGATCCAGTGCGCCCGGCGCAAGATTGTTGCCCTGCGGTATCATGACCCAGTTCACGCCATCGCCACTGACGTAAAGGGCTGCGTAGTTGCTGCTAGTGGTTCCCGACTGCTTGAGCCAGAAGTCCAACTCAAGGTCCGACCGGCCAGCCTGAGCTGACAAATCCAGTTCCAGGACAGCCGCCCGACTGCTCGTCATCGTAGAACCGGGATGGCTCAAACGCAGGTGATTGGCCCCACCGTGTGGAGTCCCTGCGGTGCTCACGTCAATGCTTCCGGACGGTGCATCGAAGCTCCAGAAGGTGCGGAGCAAATCGATCGTGCCCGCCTCGAAGCCCTCGGTAGCTGGAAATACGGCAGCCGTACTGAGGAGTCTGAACTGCCCGTTGTACGCATCCGCCGCTTCGCCGTTAACAGCATTGCCGTTCTGATTCATGGTGTGGCCGGACATATCGCTGATCGACGGACCGACGCGGAATCGATAAGTCCCACGAAGCGTTTGAGGGGCGAATGTAATGGTGAACGTCTGGTTGTCGCTCGTGCTGACCGAGGTCGCCCCAAAGGAGCGTCCCGACGGGTCCGTGATAACCACATCGCTCTGATCAAATGTGCTCGGGTTGATTTCCTTGTCGAAAGTCACAGTGATGCTGGAGACCGGGGCAGTAGCTGCACCTGAAGGCAACTGGGTACGTATCCAGGGGCCGAATGGGAGATTCTCAGTGGGGGCATCCCAGGCGACCCACCGCGACTTGGTACCACCGCTGTCAACCCATCCAACGACGATGTCGCCGTTGTCGGCCAGACTGACACGCGGTGAGCTCTGGTCGCCCGATGCACCCTGGCTGGCCCATGTCGGAGAACCGATGAACGTCCCACCCGCCGAGAAACGCTGTAAGAAGACCCCCTTGCCGTCGCCGTCGTCGGAGCGCCATGCGATGACGAACCGACCGTCCGGAGCCACGGCCACCTGCGGTTCGGTGGCCGTTCCATTCGTCACGTGGACCTCTCCCCCGAGCGGTACCCCCTCGATGTCAAACCGGCGTACATAGACTCCATCGCCTTCGTTCCACGTGATGACGAACGATCCGTCGCCGCCGGCGGCGATCTGGCATGCGGAACTGGACGTCAATGGCCGTTGAGAGACGCTGAACTCCGGTCCGAGAGGTGTTCCCGCCGCACTGAAACGACGCGCCTGGATGGAATAGCTGCTGCCTTCGGACTGGCACCAGACATAGATGGTCGTTCCGTCCGGCGTTATCGCCACCTCTGGGTTGCTGGTATAACCCCGGGAATCGACGGTGAAGGCACTCGTCACAGGTTGGCCGGCGGCATCAAAGAGGCGACCCACGACGCGGGCCCGGTAACCATTATTGTACCACTCATAGGTTGAAAAGGTGACGGCAAAGTTCCCGGTTGCGTTCATATCCGTGCGGGGGTTGCGAAATCCCCACGACCCACCCGCCACTCGACACGCACCCACCGGCCGGCCGTTGGCATCGATCATCTGATAGCCCATGGAGAAACCGTCGGGCTCGCCATAGACGATGTCCTCATAGTCGCTGTAGACCACCACACCGCTCGTGGCATTTACGGCGATGTCGGGGTTCTCAACACGGAACGACCACTCGATGTCAGTCGGCGCAGAGCGGAAGGGCCCCTCCGAGGCGGCACCCGGATCGTACTGGCCAATCATGACCTGCGGCCATGCGTAACGCTGGAGCACGGGGTTGTTCGCGTAGACCATGACGGCCGTTCCGTCTGGTCTCACATCCAGCGATGTGGCCCCCTCGACGTTCTGGATCGAACTCCTGTATCCAACGGAAAGGTCGATCACCTGGTCGGTACCACCATTCAGCGGGTTGCCTGCTGGATCGGCCAGTCCGTTGGTGCAATCCAGCGTCAGGCGGTAGTTGCCGTTGCCGAGCGTGCTGATTGGTGCGCTGATGGCCAGCACGACCGTTCGAGTGTCGTCATCGTAGCTTGGTGCGACTGCGTATGACACGTCATCGCCGGTGCCGAAGGTGCCGTCCGGACCGCCTCCGATCAGAGTGTAGTTTAGGGAATTTCCCACTGCGGTGGCGTTCATTGGCTCAGAGAACCTGATCGTGATCTCCTCGACATCCCACCCGTGAACTGCGATCGGCGAAACCAAGACGGCCGTCGGGCCGGTCGTGTCAGGCAGCTCAAGAGCCGCCGTCAGAGCCGCCTGTGCATCCACACGACCGTACCCAAAGGTCGAATCGCGTCCCGCAACACCTAGGTCAACGGCCGTTGATGTAATAACGTCGTACAGCTCAGCCCGTGTCAGGTGCGGGTTGGCATCCAGGAGCAAGCCAGCTACTGCCGCGACGTGTGGCGCTGCCGCCGATGTCCCGGCGAAGTTAGGAAACGTGTCTGAGTCCTGCGTGATGTCCTTGCCGAAAAACGTGGTGTTGACGTTGTCGGGAGCCACAACGTCAGGCTTATGCCGGATTTCCGGTGTACCCAGCCGATTGCCCGCGGGGTCAAAGTAAACCGTGAGATCTCCTCGAGAGCTGAAGGCCTCAACATGGTCCGGATCATAGTAGGGCACGGCGCCAACGGCGATCGCTCCCGCCGCGGCTGCATGTCCGTGCACCGTACCAGAGTGAGTGGCATACTCATCAATACTCCCCACCGTACTGTTGGTACTTAGGATGTACTTCAACTGTGACTCACCGGTACCCGACGCCCGAACGATTTCCACCTGGTAGATCCCATCACCGCTGCCCGTCCACTGGACAATCTCCAGCGGCTGCTGGGTTGAGAGGTTGTTGGTCGTTCCCTCCGCCACCTTGGTACCCGATGAGTTGTAGACCCTCACGTTGAAGTCGTGCGTAACGCCACCGGTAGTGTAGAACGGGTCGTCCCATTGCAGGATTAGAGTCGTCCAATAGCCCGACGGAACGGTCACCTGTTGACGAGTGTCCACCGCAACCGTGGCATCAAAGTCGTGGAAACCGCCTCCATCCACGAACAGCGACTCATAGCCTCGATCCGCGTCGTTGCCGGCCGCAGAAACGTACGTCACTCCCGCCGAGGTCACGTCGTTGACCGCCTGCGCGATGATGCCATCCTGGAAGAATGGCTCGCTGTAGTAGCCAAGATCATCCACAATGACCTCGGCACCAGCCGCAGCAAGCTGACGTATGCCGTTAGCGAAATCCAACTCGCTATAGATGCCTGAGTGGTGGGCTAACTGGGCGCCCGGAGCCACGTCATGGATGATCTCCAGCATCGCCCGGCCTTCGTCACTGGAAGGGAACTCCAAGTACCGATCGACTACTGCTGGCAAATCTCCGGTCGACTGGCTATTGCCAAGGTACAGTGCCGAGTCGCTGAGCGCCCCGATGAGATTGGGCGAACCATCGTATCCCTGCAACCTCACATCGTCGGCGTGCAGAACTGCATCGCCTTGACCTTGAACACTGCCGGCATGTGTGATCGGGCGATATACCGGGGTAAGCGATAACACATCGGGCAGGCTGGCCGCATCGGCCAGCTCGCTGACGGGCAGCCAAGCCTCGATGAGGTGGTACTGGTCGCTCTGGCCATGAACCTCCGCACCAAGCGACGCTAGTTCCGTGGCTACGGATGTCGGATCACCCAGGGTCCAGACGTCGACCAGGGGACGTCCGCTCCCATCAAACTGCAGTAGCCCAAGAACGCCATCTGCCAGGGATGTCTTCTGGCCTTGCCCCGACACTTGCGACTGTGATACCTGTGAGGTTCTCGGCCACTCCGCATAAAGGGCCGCCAAGTTGCTCTCGATGTTGCTCGACAACGGAGAAATGGTCGAGCTCAGCAAGCGCCTTGGTTCGAGGGGCTCGATCTTGAGGGATCGTCTCGATGGATGTGTCTTCCGACGTAAGTCGCGATGGACGTCTGACATCTCTTAGCCTCCTCCAGAGGTGCGTGCGTAACAAAGGGTCCAGGGCGAGATCCGCATAAAGTCTCGACGGCCTCTCATCCCACCTCCTTACAGCTCACCCAGTCCAACCTTCCCCCCATGAGAACCCGAGACGGCTGGATGCATCAGGACGTCGAGGCAGCGATGCCAAGTCGAGCCCCTCAAAGACTTCGTGTTGCTCTGCAGCCGCCTCGGTTCCTGCGGCTCAATCCGAAGGCTATTCTTGTGTGTGCGATTCTTCGGCTCGTCCACCTCACGAAATCAAAAGGCATTCTCAAGCCCCCCCCCAATCTGTCAACAAGAAACCGATCCACTCAGGCCAACGCCATCAACCTGGCCCAGCCGGCCCGCACTCAAACTACACGACTCCACGGAACGACTCGCCCCAATTCACCGCGGAGGGCTGAATCATGCGATCTCAAACCTTATGGAATTACGATTGTGCCTCTTCTCAGAACCCTCGTGCCAAGCACCTTTCTATCCGTAGGTCCCCAACGCAGGCTTGGCCACAAAATCACCGATAGCAGGTAAGTAGTCACTCTCCCCTTACCTTCTCGTTACCGGAAACAACAAGGGCAGCTTAACCATCGCTATCCGAAACGTCAAGAAGTATTTTGGGCCACAATTCGATCGTACACGTACAGTAACACCCTGTTCTGTCAAGCACCACTTTCTATCAAAACCTTTCACTGCCAAGAACCTGTCCTATCCCATCAGCCGTTGCCGAATCCTGCCAAGTCCGAACGCTAATCTTATATTCCGATTATTATGGCACGCTAATATGAATAGGCCATCTTGTGCTCTCCAACCACGCAAGTGAATACCATCAATCCATGGGATGATCGTCGTGTCTCTTCCCTCCCAAGGCGGGACATCAGACCAACACCCGGTCTCCTGGAGTGATTTGACATTACCCTACGAAGCTGCTTGACGCATCTGATGAGACTGTTCCACCGTCTTTCGCAATGCGCACATTCCTCAACCCCAGCGACTCGATGTACTTGCTGGCGCAGGCGGGGTCATCGTAGACAAGTTCCTACGGAATGGTCTTGCGGACCGTTTGATAAAACGTCCGCTCAGAGCAAGACACCTCCTTAGCTGTCAGCCGGTGCGTCATAGCCAGATTGGCCAGCATGGCAACAACAGCACCAGAACGTTGGTCAGCCATTGGTGCGTTCGTCGTTTGGGTTCCGATTCCATTCTGGTTCACCTCCTGAGATTGGTTTGAGCGGGACAGCCGAGGCCGACCGTTTTGTCACGTCTCGCCGCGCCCGGGCCAGTGTGATTAGTAGGAAGTCCTTTTCTTTGTTGGACAGCGAGGGGTCCTTGAGATCATCCACCCTGTTTGCGAGTTGCCTGAGGCCTCGCTCGAACCGCGTCGACAGGACCCATCCCTCGCGGTGGCCGTAGCCGGCGTTGAACCGCGAGACGCGATCGATCAGGCCCGTCCGGCGCATCTTGGCGCGGACGCGCTCGTACGTGCGGCGAGTGATGCCATTCTTCCGAGTCACCTCGGCGAGGTTGGGCACCATGTTGTCGGCCTGCCACTTGAGCGTTAGCCAGATGACCAGGAAGGCATGCTGATGGCCGCGGTTGCCGGGGAACAGCATCTCGGCCAGGTCAGAAGCATCCGCCATCCGGCCAACCTTGGTGTGCGTGAAGTCGATTTTGCTTGTTGCCATTGTGATGGTGGGGTTTTTTGTGCAAACAGGGCATCCGCAGGGAGGCCTGTCGAAATCGGTTTGTTAAAATCCCGCAATCGGTTGAAGGGCCAAACCGGCCGCGCACCGAAAAGCGGGTCAGTCCGGCCGATTTCTGTGCATCAAGCCAGATTCACCACCAACCTTGCCCGCCAAGGCTGCGTCCCTACGGGAGTTGGACGCCTTCGAAGTGTCTGGCGATTCCCCTGACAATTCAGAGGGTGGTGATTCGGGCGGTTGTGGGATCGTTTGTCGTCGGGAGACAAGCTGGTCGGCATTTTGGAAGCCGTTTTCGAGGGCCTTCTTGCGGAGAGCGATCCGCTCGCGGGCGATCGCCAAGGCGTGTTGTCGCAGCGATGTACCGAACGTGCTTTCCAGCCAGTAGATGGACTCGTACGCTTCCACATAGGCATGGTTCAGGATGTGATCAAACCGCCAGTAGACGCCCTGGCGCGTCAGGCGGAGGCGGTCACCCAGCTTGTCGCCGTAGTGGCCACGCAGGACCATCCGGCTCCGGCCATCGGTCTTCAGCACGACCTCCAGATCGTGTTTCTCAAGCAGCTTCCTCAGTTCTTCCACGAATTCCTTGTCTTTGTTCGTCAGTTTCATATCTCCTCATCCAGACGCGGTCGCCCTCCTGCCACAGCTCGATCTGACGGGTGTGCGCCAGGAAGATCACCGCGATGAACCGGAAGATCCGGTCCTTGCGTTCGTCGTCGATCAGGGCGGGAATGGCCCCGAAGTCGGTCCTGAACAGGCCCAGGTGGACGATGACGTGCCGCTGGTACCCATCCAGATCGAAGTCCGACCGGCCCATGAAGGCCCGAAGAACCTCGACCGGTACCGGCAGCGAGACGAGGCCGTTCAGGGCCTCCGTCAATCCGGGCACCGCGTCCAACTCGATCGGCCTGTCGATCAGCAGGTTCCCCGACCGGTTGGCCAGCATCTCGGCGATGTGACGGGCTCGCTCCTCCCGACGGCGCCTCCGCGCCTCCGCCATCCGCTGGCGGAAGTACTCGGCGTCGAACCGCTCCTGTTCCAGCAGGTCCGGGTTGTTCAGTCGCAGCAGTTCTGCGTAGTACAACCGGACGCGCCGCAACAAATCGTGTGCGGCGGCCTCTATCTGAAACGCTGCCGCGATGAACCAGTCCCCGTCGAAGGCATCATCCACGGGTAGCGGGCTGGGGGCGTTTTGCCCTGACGAGCGCCAGGGGTTTCACTCCCACCGTGAATTTGTGCGAGCAGGCCCTGCACAGCCTGACTCTACGGACCCCGAACGATTGGGTCAGCCGCGTTCCTTTGGGCCTTGTTTGGCCCTTGCAATATGGGCATTTGATCGGTCTTGCCATAACGAAATCACCTCACGGGACCTCCGCGAGGCCATAGCTATAAGCTTTTCCCGTCACTGAGGGGGTGCGACAAGGCACGAGGTGCATATCAACATCGTGCTCAACGCCTTTCGGCATCACTGAGAGAGGCACGACGCCTGATAGGCCGCTGCCGCGTTTGTCTTTGCGTGCTCAACGCCTTTCGGCATCACTGAGAGAGGCACCAGTAGTAGCCGTCCATTCCGTCGGCCAACCCGAAGTGCTCAACGCCTTTCGGCATCACTGAGAGAGGCACGTCAGCAGGCGAGCAATCTCCCGCTGCTCCTGAACGTGCTCAACGCCTTTCGGCATCACTGAGAGAGGCACGCCTTGCGTTTTCTGCGGATGATCAGGGCAATGGAGTGCTCAACGCCTTTCGGCATCACTGAGAGAGGCACACCTCTCTTGGGTTGCAGCAACCCACAACGGCCAAGTGTGCTCAACGCCTTTCGGCATCACTGAGAGAGGCACTGCGATTATGGTTGGCGGCACCGGACACTCTACGGGTGCTCAACGCCTTTCGGCATCACTGAGAGAGGCACTACTTGACATGGCCCAACATCTGGGCGTGGTTGCGGTGCTCAACGCCTTTCGGCATCACTGAGAGAGGCACCCCCGTCCGTGATCTGAGGTCCCTGACTCTGAAGCTTGTGCTCAACGCCTTTCGGCATCACTGAGAGAGGCACCGCTCGATCCCGAGGTGGCCCGGCCAATCCGCAGACTGTGCTCAACGCCTTTCGGCATCACTGAGAGAGGCACCACATGGCCGTCATGACCGTTGATGCGAGATTCAGGTGTGCTCAACGCCTTTCGGCATCACTGAGAGAGGCACGTGCGGTGGGGCGGGCTGGAGATACCCGACAACTGTTGTGCTCAACGCCTTTCGGCATCACTGAGAGAGGCACAATTCATGACGACGGAACACATCGGGCAGGTGTTGCAGTGCTCAACGCCTTTCGGCATCACTGAGAGAGGCACACGAGATCGTTCTGACGGCCACCGGCCTGCTGGACACGTGCTCAACGCCTTTCGGCATCACTGAGAGAGGCACCTTTCGACCCACCGATCTCCTGGATGTTCTTCTCGGTGTGCTCAACGCCTTTCGGCATCACTGAGAGAGGCACGTCTACTTCCACGTCGGACTTGCATCGCAGAACTTCGGTAAGCGTTCTGTCGACCCCGTCTTGTTTGTGTAGTGATGGATTTGTGAAGATGGATCCGGTCGCGTGGAGATACCGCGTGAACCGGAGGCGCATGATGACAGAGGCAGCGAGACGGTGGTCGGAGGTGATTCAGGAGCAGCGAGAAAGCGGGCAGACTCGGCGAGCGTTCTGCGAAGCAAGAGGCTTGAACGTCGGGACGTTCGCGTGGTGGAAGCGGAAGCTGCAGCTTGGGTCGACGGGGGGTGAGCGTCGACGGTCTCCGGGTCGGCCGCGTGGTGTCAGGCCCGGGTTTGTCGAAGTCCGGGTGTCGGGTCAGGCGGCAGGGTTCCGGTACGAGATCACCCTGTCGCGTGGGCGGACGATCCGCGTAGCAGGCGGGTTGGACTCCGAGGAACTCAGGCGGTTGATCGCCGTGGTGGAGGGCGTATGCTGAGTCTTCCTCCGAGTGTTCGGGTGTTCGTGTCGACGCTGCCGACGGACATGCGGCGGAGCTTCGACAGCCTGGCGGCCTTGGTGCGGGAGGTGATCCATCAGGACCCGCTGAGCGGGCATCTGTTCGTCTTCTTCAACC
>CAYUQT010000107.1:0-13990 GCA_964446835.1 uncultured Planctomycetales bacterium
GAACGTGTCGAAAGTGAGACATTCGCCGACTCGCCCAATCCGAATACGCCCGCCCCCCGCCCGGCATCCGACTTCCAACTCCTAACTTCGACCTCCCCGCCCCGCCGAACATGTGACATTCCGGGACAAAGTGAGACATTCGCCGACACACCCACTCCGAATACGCACCTTGCTCCCTCGCCCCCGCGTCTCCGCCCGATTCCTGATACCCCCATCGAAATGTGTGAAGAACGTGTCGAAAATGAGACTCTTGACGACAACAGGACTCCTCAGTCGTGAGTGTGTGTCTTATCATCCGTACGGTCGCTCGGCGGGGCACTTCATCCGGCACCCTCAGGCCCTCCAGGCTGTCTCAACGCGTAGACAGCAGTGTTGGCATCGATGCCGCCGCCTCAAAGGCAGAGGCTATTCTTCCGGGGCGATTTCCTTCGAACCTCCGTATTCCGGAAGAGCCGTCGGTCTTTCACCGGCATCCGCGCAGAGAGACACCGGGGGCGTAGGTCATCCCGCAGGAACACGCAGGCCCTCGGGCGTCGGACAAGGATCCGGAGGTTCCTGTGGCACCCCGGCCCGGCAAGGGTGCTGCAACCCGATTGACACACAGGGGCCAGGGACTATAATCCGGCTTTCATCCTGGTCCGGCAGAGGGGGGGATGAGAATGCAAAGGGGTGGGCTGTGTGTTGTCTATGCCCTGATATCGTAAGGAGAACCGCCATCAAACTCGGCACGGACGTATTCAAGCTGTTCGGCGGGCCGGTGGCGGCGGTATGGCTGGCTGTCATCTCCGCCGGTGGGGTGGGGTGCGGTACCTCCTCCGACATGTCCATTCGCCCCTTCAACGAAGAGGCTCTCAACAACTATGAGAATCGAAACGCCTCGGTGGCTACGGCGACCACCGAAACAGTGACGGAGTTCCCCAAGATCGAAAACCGCCGGCCGGCGATGCTGGCCGGCACGCTGACGACCAATTCGGCCAGTCCCGCCCAGACGCTCGAGTGGCAGATGCCCGACCCCTCGGTCGCCAGCCAGGTCTTTGACGAGCGGACCAGGCTCATCGAAGACGAGCGACGCGCCCGTGACTATCGTCGTACCTGCGTTCGCTCCACGGAGCACCTCAAGGGCGTCAAGCGAGCGATGCAGATAAGGCTCTCGCTATCCGAGGCCATTCACCGCACCGTGGCCAGCAGCTATTCCATCAAGGTGGCCGGCTACGAGCCGGCGGTGGCAGCCGCCAAGATCGTGGAAGCCGAGGCTCAATTTGACGCCACGTTCTACGCCAATTTCGGCGATTCCATTCAAGACCAGCCCACGGCTTCCGCCCTCTCGGCCAACAAGAGCAACGCTCAAAGCTATGCCACGGGCGTCAAGAAACTGCTGTCGAGCGGCACGATGGTGGACATCGGCTACAACTTGAGTCGCACCGATACGAGCATGCCTTTCCAGACGCTCAACCCCGCCTACAACAACAATCTGGCGTTCCAGGTTCAGCAGCCGTTCCTGCGAAACTTCGGTCTCGACTTTGTCCGTTCACAGATCAACATCACCAAGAACCAGCGCAAGATGGCGGTCGAGAAGTTCAAGCAGCAGATTCGCGACGTACTCTGGAACGTCGAACAGGCCTATTGGGGATTGGTTCAGGCCCGACGCGATGCAACCGTCACCGCTGAATTGCTGGCTGAGACCGAAGAAACCTACCGCTATATCGAGGCGAGACGCGATTTCGATGCCTTTGCCGTCTTGATTGCCAACTCACGCGCCGCGGTCGATCTGCGGCGGGTCGAACTCATCACGGCGGTCATGAAGGTCAAAGAGGCCGAGGATGCCCTCAAGGGCCTCATGAACGATCCCGAACTCAGCCTGACCAAGGACATCGAGATCATCACGGTCGATATCCCCGAGTCGGTATCGATCGTGGTGGATCGCCTGGCCGAGATCCAGGCCGCTCTGGACCACCGTAGCGAACTGAAAGAACGCGAACTCGAAATCGAGACGGCTCGACTCGTCGTGGGAACCGCCAAGAATCAGGTTTTGCCGAAGTTCGACGCGGTCTTCACCTACAAGGTCCTCGGTTTGGGTGACGATCCGGATCGGGCCTTCAGCCAGATGAGTGAAAACGACTTCAACGAGTATCAGGTCGGCGTGCAATTCGAGTGGCCGATCGGTAGCCGCAAGGCACGCGCCTCCTTGAAGCAGGCAAAACTGCGGTACGAACAATCCATCGCCGCACGCAAGGGACAGATCGAGCAGATTATCCTCGAGGTGAACAAGGCCGTCCGTCAGTTGCTCACATCTCAGGAAGCGATCGTACCCGCCGTCGACGCGACGATCGCCGCCGAGGAGAACGTCCGAGCCACCAAGGAAAGAGCCGAACGCAAGAGTCCGGCCGAGTTGCAGACGGAATTGAACGGTCAGGAGAGCCTGGCTCAGGCACGCCGAACACTTCTGCAGGCGTTGATCAAGTACAACTTGGCCGTCGCCGACCTGGAGCGTTCAAAGGGTAGACTGCTGACCTACAACAATATCTTCATCGCCGAGCCGGACGTACCCGAAGGCGAATAGTGTCGTCATAGCCGTTTTTGACGGGTCTTGATGGGCTTCGGACCGATTCCAACCCAATGGCTTACCGTCGGTATTGTGGGAGGGCTCACCGTCATCGGGAGCCTTGGGGTGGTCCATTTCGGTCGGCCCCGACTTACAGAATTCGCCATGGCCTGCCATCTCGGTGCCATGGCGGCATTCCTCTGGATGATCGCAGCCACGGTGGTGGAACGCCTGAGCGATCGAAATCTTCTCAACAGAGAAACTGCTCGTAGGTTGGCCATCGGACTGACCGGAGTAGCCCTGGCCGGCGGAGTGGTGGTCGCCGTCCTCCGCGTCTTCGAAATGGTGGTCGTCGGATTGCTTCGTTCCGGGGCGATAACATGGGAGGGACGCACCTGCCAGACCGGTTGGGGTGGTGCAGTCGATCTCATCCTCGTGTTCGGGGCGCTGCTCCTCAGTTCGTCGGCTCGTCGGACGGTTACGCCTCTGTTCTGGATGAGCATCGCATGCGTGGTTTGGACCAGCCTCATGATTCCCATCCCCACCAGAATGGGCGGGGGAACATCGCTGTGGCCCGGATGGATGCCGTGGACCCTGTGGGCCTTTCTCCTGGGCTCTATGATGGTCGGCGGGTTTGTCGCCGCACAGGAAATCACCGAGCAGTTCCGCCGGCGCCGCGCCTGGCCCGATGAGCTTGAGCTTCTGGCGGCCTGTCCGGACCCTTGGGGCGGCTTTCGTCCCAGTGTCGCGGCGGTTCTCCTGCCGCTGATGCCCCTTGGGGCGTACCATGCAGGCTATCTCTTGAACGTACCCGCAGCGGCCCTGCTCGGGGTCGCGGCGAACTGGCTGGCCCATCGGTTGTGGAACGCCTTCTTCGCCGAAGTGGGCATGGCCTTCATCACGCTGTCGGTCGTCTCCTTCGTCGTGTGGGGCGTACCGGATCGTGCCGGAGGACCGGACCTGGCCACTCGGATGCCGCTGCTGCTCGGCGCCGCACTGATCGGACTGGCGATGATGGCCTTTCTCTGGCACTGGTTGCCGAATGTCTGGGACCAGCAACTCGATAAGGGACGTGCATGGACAACCACGGGGCGTATGATTCCGGTGGCCCGTCGGCTGGCGCTGACGGTCGCGGGGTTCGGGACTCTGGCGGCGCTGCAGTTGGCGCTTTGGCCTGAACTCTCTTCCACCCGGGACGATACGGCCCCAAGATGGGCACTGGGGTTGATCGCAAGCTTCATCTGGATCGGATCCCTGGTGCTGGCGACCCGTCTGAGCCAGAAACGTCGGGTGGCCTACGTCTGTCTGTTCAACGTGGCCGTCCTGGGCATATTCGTCGCCGTACGGATGCCCGACATTCGCCTGAAGTACTGGATCGTCAGCCACTGGCCCGTCGTAGTGGCATTG
The DNA here is from genome assembly GCA_964446835.1 of uncultured Planctomycetales bacterium. Taxonomy (GTDB): domain Bacteria; phylum Planctomycetota; class Phycisphaerae; order UBA1845; family JAFGLZ01; genus CAYUQT01. The sequence continues at coordinate 3,950 of CAYUQT010000107.1, forward strand.
CTCGCCCCCCTTTCGTTGATCCTGTCCAGGCTGTGTCGACGAGGACTATGGACGCCTTTCCAGGGAGCCATGGAAGGAGCGGCCGTTTTGACTCTGCCGAGTCTGGCGATTCTCGGTGTGGTCGTGACCGCGGCTCGTCCGATCGTCATCTTCCTGGGAAAAGCGTTTCAGTACGACGTGGGCCTGCTGCGAACCGCCGCATTTGGCGTGCTTGCGGTGCATTATGTACTCGTTACGTACACCTCAGGGCGACGCGGATTCTTGATTGCCGCCGGCATCTGCGCCGCCGTTTCGGTCGCCGGCGTGGCGAAGGTGACTTGTGGCCTCTAAGCGCCTTGTCCGTGCAATGCGACTGGTCACACTGCTGCGAAGCGGACAACCCATGACCGCCGAGCAAATGGCCATGGAGCTGAACATCTCCCGCCGCACCCTTTTTCGCGACTTGCAGTCGCTCCAGGATATCGGGGTAGTGTTCACCTACGAACCCGGCAGACGGAGCTACCGCCTCGAAGAGACAACAAGCCTCCCCGTCTCACAACTGACGGCCGAGGAAGCCACCTCGCTGTTGCTCGTGCTGCGGCGGCTGACCAATCGTGAGTCGCTCCCCATCTTCGACACGGTCTCTCGCGTCACCGACAAGATCGAACGCGGGCTGCCTCCCGCAATCCGCGAGCACTGTCAACGGATGCTCGACGGTGTGAGCATCCGTTGGCAACCATTGGTCGACGCCAACCGCGCAGACGGGGTCTTCGATCGCATTCATCGCGCGGTGGGAGAGCGGCGAACGCTCCGGATTCAGTACGATTCGTTCCATGAAGGCCAGGTGATTGAGACCGTTCTCAAACCCTATCGTCTGGTCTTTGTCTCCCGAGCCTGGTACGTAGTGGCTCCAAGCTCTCGGCACAACGATCAGGTCCGCACCTTCAAGCTGGAACGAATGATCGAGGTAGAATCCCTCGATGAAACATTTGAACGGAATGGCGACTTCTGTCTCGAGGACTACTTCGGAGATGCATGGAGCATGATTCCCGAAGGACTGGTCCGCCGTGTCCGACTGAGATTCCTGCCGAAGGTGGCGGGGACCGTCGAAGAGGTCACATGGCACAGGTCTCAGCAGGTCAGCGTTCAGCCGGACGGCTCCTGCGTGTTTGAAGCCGATGTAGACGGCCTGGGCGAAATCGTCTGGTGGGTCCTCGGATACGGGGATCAGGTTGTTGTAGAAGAGCCGCTCGAACTGAGACATCGCATCCGCGAGATTGCCCAGAACATGATTTTTCTCGCTCAGGAAACGACCACCGCTGAGGTATCCGCCCCCATCGGTGGGTCGGAGCAGGCCGGAGACATGCTAGTCCAACCGTCCGCTTGAGACGTCATCCGAACACGCGTCTCTGTAACCGATTCCCTGAAAACGCTTTGCATACTCACCTGTCTCGTTCCAGGAGGGATCAGCTTTGGGCCGCGTCGTCAGCTTTTCCATCGTGCAACCCAAGGGCGATATTTGTTCTTTGGTTTGGCGACAGAATACGGGCCTCTAGGTTCTTTTCGGATGCACCCAAAGGCGAGGGGTACAGGTGTCTGTGCCACTGCAGTAACTTGTTGGAATATAGTGATTTGCATAAGTCTGTCCCAATCCTGTGCGAAACGAGATTTTTTGGAATTACTTCTTGACCTTTTCTTCGCTCCTGGTAAACTATGAGGTAATCCGTAAGGAGGAGCGAAAGGCGCTACCGCACATCAGAACGCATCTCTGGAGGACGGAAAGCGCCATTGCTCGGAAGGGAAGAGTGTTTCTCCCCTTTTTCTGAATACGAGAGCGAACTCGGCATGTGTCTCGCCGGCACGTGTTTCTGGCAGCGAGGGAACTCACGTATAAAGGTCTCGGCACCTCTTTAAGTCGTTTGGCAGCTCGGCTCTTTTGCGATTGCATGTTGAGTTGCCTGCAAACTTTGGGGAAACGGCTGGGGTGCTTCCAATCAATTGGGTGATGAACCCAAGAGGAAAGGAAAGGAGGATTGAGGGTATGAGGTTGATGGGGATTCTGGGAGTTCTGTGCTTGGTTGCGGCCCCGACGTTCGCGTCGCCCGCACTGTATACGTTCAATGTTACGAGTGGTAGCCTTGTTCTGAATCTTCAGGGTCAGGGCAGCACCCAGGGCACGATGGGTGGCACCTTCGCTGCGACGATTTTCCAGAGTAATGGTCACGTCGGCGCCAGCGACACCTTCATCCTTGAGGATGCAGGTCTGGTGAACACCAGCGCCGTGAAGCTCGGCTTGGCCGGTTTGGCCACTGCGAACATTGGTGTCGGCAAGGCCCGTTTCATGGACTTTGCTCCCGTTGGTCCGGGCCACATTGCTGGCAGTGGCGTCCCCGCCGTTGTCGGGACGGACGTCTATGTTGAGGCGACGGTCGTCGTGACCGGTCTGCTCAACACCACGTTGATCACCAAGGTGTGGGCGAACAGCATTCTGCCGTTCAATGTTGCCTTCAACACCTCGGTGAGCGATAGCGGGGTTATCAATGCTACGTTGGGTGGCACCTTCGGCTATGCCATTGGCGTTACCGACATCAGCATGACCCTGACGCTGGACCTGATCGTGGACATCCAGGGCACCGCCCATGCGGTTCCCGACCCCGCGCTGGGTGGCCTGACGGCCCTCGGTCTGGGTGGCGCTGGTGCTTGGCTGCGTCGTCGTCGCAGCTAGTCCCCGCACCGGATGGAGAGGCCCTGCATAGGGTCTCACGATAAGTCAAACATCCTACGAGGCCGTTGTTCACGCCGAACAACGGCCTCGATCTTTTGTAGTAGGCTTTGCCAGAGGGGGATGTCGCCCTACAATCTTCCTGATCATGAACACACACAATGACTCGCCCGCCCTGCAAACAGCGCGTCGCACCATCATCCAAGAGTCGGAGGCCCTTCGGCTTCTGGCGGAGGGGTTGGATGAAGGGTTTCAGTCGGCCGTAGATCTCATTCTGAGACACCGTGGACAGCTCATGCTGACCGGCCTCGGCAAGAGCGGTCTGGTGGGTCGCAAGATTGCCGCCACCCTGACCAGCACCGGGACACCGGCCGTGTGGATACACCCCGTCGAAGGATTGCACGGCGACCTGGGCATTGTCACACGCGACAATGTCCTGTTGGCCATGAGCAAGAGTGGCCAGACGGAGGAGCTCATCCGATTTGTGGTGTACTTCCGGCAGTTGGGGGGGCCTGTGATCGGCGTGTCCGCCGGTAATGGGCGTCTGTGCGAACTCTGTGATGTAACGCTCCGTCTTCCGGATGTGGCAGAGGCGGGGCCGTTGGGGCTGGCCCCAACAACCAGCACCACCATGATGCTCGCCCTCGGTGATGCCCTGGCGATGGCATTGCTCGAATCTCGCGGCTTCACTGCTCAGGACTTCGCCCAATATCATCCGGAAGGTCCGCTCGGGCGGCGTTTGCTGTTGCGCGTTCGGGACCTGATGCATCATGGTGCGGAGCTCCCTGTGGTGCGATCCGACGCGGGATTCGCCGACCTGCTGATGGAGATCGAGCGCAAGCATCTCGGCATGGCCTGTATCGTCGATCCGGACGGCAGGCTAATGGGGGTCTTCACCGACGGCGATATCCGGCGTGCCTTGATCCGAGGCGATTCGCTGCAATCGTGTGAGATTCCCTCTTTGTTGCGTGGTTCCCGCCGAGGTCCTAACGAGCCCCCGGTGCTCCACTCAACGGTCGGACCGAATATGTTGGTGGTGGACTGCCGAAACTTCATGGAGGAGAGTCGGATCACTGCGCTGGTGGTCACCGACGACGACCGTCGTCCGATCGGCGTGATCCGAATGCATGACATCGTCCAGGCGGGGCTGTAGGACTCACCGACCCCGGTCGTCTCTTGGGCGGTAGCTTCAGCAGAACCGGCGGTTGGCGATGTGATCTCCAGACACCCGGTAGAGCACTGACAGGACCTTGACGTCACCTTCGGAAACGGATCGACATGCGCGAAACGGTCGTCCTCATCGGTGCGGGCAGTGCCATGTTCACACGCGGATTGGTAAGCGACCTGATCCGTGCGGGGTGGCAAGCCGACCTGAGACTGGTGGACACCGATCCCGCGGCCTTGAGGGTTGCCGAAGGGTTGGCCCGCAAGATGGTCGAGATGTATGGGGCGCCCATTGCCGTTTCGGCGTGCCTCGATCGTCGGGCTGCCCTGACGGGCGCGACGGTGGTCATCTGTACGATCGGTGTCGGGGGGCGGAGGGCCTGGGAGCAGGACGTCTTCATCCCTCGCAAGTACGGGATCTACCAACCGGTAGGCGACAGTGTGATGCCCGGCGGCACCTCTCGGGCGTTGCGGATGATTCCGGCCATGCTCGCGATCGCTCGCGACGTGCTCGATCTGTGTCCGCAAGCATTGTTCTTCAACTACGGAAATCCCATGGCCGCCGTGTGCCGAGCGGTTCGCAAGGCCACCGGGGCTCCGATGATCGGCTTGTGCCACGGCGTGTTCCATGTGGCTCGGTATCTGGCACGGGAGTTGGGCGTTGATGTGGCCGATCTGTCCTACTCGGCGGTGGGTATGAACCACCTCACGTGGTTTACTCGCGTCGAGGGTCGCACACTGGATCTGATGCCACGCCTTCACGATGTCGCCGATCGTAAGCTGGCCGGCGTGTGCGACGAGCCCTTCAGTTGGCGACTCTTCAAGCTTTACGGGGCATTTCCGGCCGTCCTCGATCGGCACGTGACCGAATTCTTTCCGCAATTCTTCGCCGATGGCAGGTATTATGGCCGGACGCTTGGCGTCGATGCCTTCAGTTTTGAGGAGACGATTGCCCTGGGCGATCGGATCTATGGGGAGATGCAGCAGGCCGCCTCGTCGCCTCAGCCGCTGGGGCCGAACTTCTTTGACCGTCTCGACGGTGAGCATGAACAGGTCGTCGAGATCGTCGAGAGCATCCGATGCCATGCGAGCCGTGTGTATTCCGTGAATGTGCCCAACGTGGGGCAGGTGGCGAATCTTCCGCTGCAGGCGATCATTGAGTGTCCGGCGGCCGCGCATGGAGAGGGTCTGAGCCCGATCGTTCAACCGATGCTGTCGCCGGGGCTTGTCGGTACACTGGCGAGCCATCTGGCGTGGGTCGAGACGGTCGTCGAGGCCGCCCTGGAGGGCAGTCGGGACAAGTTCATCCAGGCACTGGTCATTGACGGGGCCGTGAATTCGATTGAGACGGCCGCTACGATGGCCGACGAACTGTTGGCGGCTCACGCGCCTTACCTGCCGCAGTTCGCGTAGACGTGGGTGTTTCGGATCACGAACGATCCGATCCTGTGGCTTCACCTGTGACAGCCGCCAGCAGCGGATCTGGGTCCGGAAGATACTGACATGTGCGTGCCGCACGTGACACGGAGGCGAGTGATGAAGGTGTTCAGCCAGATTGTGGCTCTCATGATGATCGGCGGTGTTGTGCCTGCGGGTCTGTACGGCGATGGGGGGCGCGGGACACCGGAAGACGTCCGTGTCGTCGCCCTGCCCAAGGGCGTTTACGGCTATCGTGGCATGCCGGGCAGTATCGTGGAACTGAAGGACGGACGGCTCTTGCTGGCCTACACCCGAATCCTTCCGACCGGAACGTCGGACGGTGCGATCGGGGCGAAATACAGCGCTGATCTCGGACGGACGTGGGGCGACGAGTTCGTACTCGTGCCCGGCCCGATTCCCGCCGGCAGGGACTATTACTGCCATCCGGGCTTCCTCCGTTTGCAGAATGGCGACATCATCGTTTCGTACATCTACTCGCCCGGCGGCGAACCGGCGTATGGGCACACGTACTACCGGCGGTCTGTGGACGACGGCAAGACCTGGGGCGATCAGCTCGTGATCACACCTCAGTGGGGCTACCACATCGTCCACAACGACAAGCTCATTCAGCTCAAGACCGGTCGCATCATCGTGCCGGCCGAGTATCAAGTCGTCTCCGATCGCGGCGATCACAGTGGATACGTCAGCTATACCGCCTGGTCCGACGACCACGGTTACAAGTGGCATCGCAGCAATAACGACATCAACCTGCTGCCCATCGAGGCCCAGGAGCCCCATGTGGTTGAGCTGAAGGACGGGAGGGTGATGATGCTGGCCCGCACCTACAGCCGTTATGTTGCCCGTTCCTACTCGACCGACGGGGGCATCACGTGGTCCAAGGGCGAGATGGTCAAGGAACTGCCGTTGCCACCCCATGAGACTTCCGCGTTGTGCATCAAGCGTATTCCGAGCACCGGAGACCTTCTTCTGGTCCGTTGCATCGGGGGGCCGCAGAATGCCCCGAGGCGGCGCACCCCGCTGGCTTCGGTTCTTTCGAAAGACGACGGTCAGACATGGGTCAACCAGCGCATCCTGCTGGGTGATCCCGAGGAAGACTACGGTTATCCGGGCCTGACCTTTGTCGACGACACGACTCTCATCGTTCACCACCAGCGCGACGGGTTGCACGTCCTTCGCGTGCCGGTGGCATGGTTCAGCGCGAAGTAGCGTGGGGGGCTACTCCAGTCTCCACGGGGCGCGGTATTCGCGCGTGACGAGCCGATTGGCCTCTTCGTCGCCGACGGCCTGCTCCTTGGCAGCATCCCAGGTGATCGTGCGGCCGGTGCGGAGGGCGAGGTTGCCCAGTGCCGCCACGGTAGAGACGCAGTGACCGATCTCGAAATCTTCGACGGGGCGTTTGCGCGATCGCATGCAGTCGAGGAAGTCTTTAACGTGGCTGACCCTGGCGTCGCGACCACTCGGCTTGTGCTTCTCTGCGGGGACCTTCTTGTCGGGCTCCGGAGTGATCTCCCACCCGTGTGAATCCAGGACCAGCGTGGCCTCCGAGCCGTTGAACATCACACCATGTTCACGACCCTCGGGACCATGGGCGCCGTGGTACTGGTGCTCCCAGATGAGGGAGCAGTCGCCGAATTCATAGGTGGCGATCTGGGTGTCGGGGGTTTCCGACATATCATCCATGGCGTACTTGCCACCGGTGCAGCAGGCCTTGGAAGGGTTGCGGCCTTTCATGCCCCACATGGCGACGTTGATCAGGTGGACGCCCCAATCGGTCATCAGACCGCCGGCGTAGTCCCAGAACCATCGGAAGTTGAAGTGGAAGCGGTTGCGGTTGAAGGGGCGTTTGGGTGCCGGGCCCAGCCACAGGTCATAGTCGACACCGGCGGGCGGGTCGGAATCGGCGGGTCTGCCGATCGGGTGGACCCAGTTCAGATAGGCCCAGCAGCGGACCAGCCTGATCCTTCCGAGCTTGCCGGAGTGGACGACGTCGATGGCCTCCTGGGCGTGATCAAGGCTTCTCCACTGCGTTCCCATCTGGACGACCCTGTCATGCTTTCGGGCGGTGTCGAGCATGACACGTCCCTCACGAATGGTGGTGGCCAGCGGCTTCTCGCAGTAGACATCCTTGCCTGCCTGGCAGGCGTAGATCGTCGGGAGGGCGTGCCAGTGGTCGGGGGTGGCCACCAGGACGGCGTCGACGTCCTTGCGATCGATCACGCGGCGGAAGTCTCTGACACCGTCGGGCTTCTTGCCGCGCGCCTTCTCGACCTGTTCGACGCCCTTGGCAATCATGGCGTCGTCCACATCGCAGACGATCGGGCAATCGACGTCGGGGAAAGTGAGGAACGCCGACAGGTCCGCCCGGGATATTCCACCGCTGCCGATCAGTCCGACGCGGATCTTCTCGTTGGCTCCGAGGATCGCGCCGCTCACCCCGGCCAGCGTGGGCAGGGCAGAGGCGGCGCGTGCGACCGACCCCATCGCCCCAACGGCCCCCAGACCCGCAACGCTCTGGCGAACGAAATTCCTTCTGGTGATCTGTCCCACGTGGTGCTCCTTTCCAGCGGGGTGGATATGGTCCACCGGGTTAAGAACAGTCATGTGCGGCGATCTCAGCGCCGCGCCGCGACTCCGTCCCCTGGAGTCGTGTCTTTCACAGGTTCTCATGCCGACACAAAGCGGGTCGGCGCCTCCCTATTTCCTCGGCGTCGTCTTTCTCAGCTCGATACTGTCGATGCCGAGGTTGTGGCCGGGCTGATCGGTCCCCTTGGTTCGCGAGGCCCGGTCGGCTCCGACGCAGTCGAAACGCAGCAGGTGCGTGCCCTTCTTCAGTTCGATAATGCCCAGTTTCTCGGTTTTGACGGACACCTGCTGGGCAAAGAAGTTGCGGGCATCGCCGATCTTCTTGCCGTCGAGCATGATCTCGTAGATGCCGTGATCCGGAGCGAGGGTGAGGTCGACCTTGATGATGTAGCGACCGTCTTCGGGAACGTCGAGGGGCAGTTCGATCCAGGCCTTCTTGCTCCATGGGGCGAAGAGGACCTGTTTACGATCGGACCACTGGTTGCCGGTCTGAACGGAAGCGGAGGCGGGTTCGCAGAAGATACGGCTCATGAGGGATTCCGCCTCGATGCAGGTGCCTCGTACGAGCCGCTCGGGGGCTGGCGGGAGCTGGGCGAAGCGTTTGGCCGGCAGGCGTTGATACCAGAAGGCCACGGACGAGAAGTAGTCGTTTCGTTCGCCGAAGCCAGTGCTGATCTTGCCGTCGGCGGCGAACAGGACGCCCTTGTGCTCGATCGTCACCTTGAGGGACTTGCTGAAGCGGATCGGATCGGAGATATGCCAGTGGTAGGCGGTGCCGCGATCATCGACGTTGTAGCCTTCCCAGACGCTGACCCCATAGAAGGGATTGTTGAACTGACGGAATCCCCAGGCATCACAGAAGTAGTCTTCGGAGCCGGTCCCCCGAAGCGAGGGTTCGCTTTCGCCATCGATGTAGAAGCGATCGTCGCCCTCTCCAAACCAGCTTTCTTCATTCATTTGAACCGACAGGACCGTGCCGACATACAGCCCGTCACCCTCGGTGTCGAGGATCAGGTAGTCCTTGCCCGAGATGCAGGGAAACTCCTGTCGATACTGGGCGTGGAAGTACATCGTGTCGGGGGGCAGGGTGGGAAGCTTCTGCCAGTCGACGTAGAAGTAGAGGGCCCCGACGTTCTTGGTGGGCGAGTCGTTGGACACGGTGACTTTGGCCGACTTGGCGAAGGGCATCGACCAGTAGCAGTTACGGGCACGTCCTTCGGAGGACACCGCGACGGGGAACGAGTTGAGGGGCACATCCATTCCATGTCCCACGGCAAAGAAGTCGCCGATGGGGGATTCGACGCTGGGTTCCTTCTGCCCGTCCCAATAGATACGGAGGGTCATGGAGCGGCCGTAGAAGCGGTCATCGGCGGCGATGGTGAACCAGAGGTGCGTGATTCGACCGGGTCCGGTGAGTTCGGCGATGGTCAGGGTCTGTCCGGGGGGGATGGGCCGGGCGTCGGCGTTGCCGTCTCGCCAGTTCGCATCGGCGCTGGAGGACCTCATGCTGCGGAATTCACCCGGGCGCTCCAGCCCCTGAAGCAGTGCGGCGGCCGAAGGGGCCTGTGCCATGACGAATGATCCGGGCAAGAGGCCCCAGCACAGGGTCCAAAGCATCGTGTGGCCAATCGGTTTGGATTTCATTGTCTGGCTCCAAGATGGATGCAATCTCCGCCGAACGAGAATGTGCTCCCGCCGGTCGCCTTTTCTGGGTTGTACGATTCGTCACACCGTAGCCCATGGCATTGCGGAGGTCAACACAGGTGTTGTGCGCGGGCGTTCTATCTATGGCGGCTCCGTCGGTCCTTGTGATGGATCGAGAGGCGATTCCCACTCACGCGTTTCGGTGTGGACAGGAAACTGGGCGGAAGAGAGCCCAATCCGCGACCGTCCGGCAGGACGTTCAGCCCGAAATCAATGCCCAATCTCGGGCCGCTGGGTGGTGTTGGAAGGGGCTCGATGCGTATCTTCGGGGTGGCCTTGTTGGCGGATGTCTCACTTTGTCCCGTATTATCACATGTTCGGCGGGGCGGGGAGGTAGAAGCTAGGAGTTGGGAGTTAGAAGTCAGGAGTTGGAAGTCAGAAGCCGGTAGGTGGACGGGCGAGGCGGGCGTATTCGGATTGGGCGAGTCGGCGAATGTCTCACTTTGTCC
>CAYUQT010000108.1:0-13111 GCA_964446835.1 uncultured Planctomycetales bacterium
TTCCATGACTACTCTTATCGGCTAACGCTACATCTTTTCGTGAACCGCTCTAGACACACCAAGAACAAGGATCAAGACCCTATGAAATGCATCCTGCCCCTTACCGCTCTGCTGCTGGTGCCACTGGCCGCGCTGCACGCCGCCGACGCGCGGCAACCCGGAAAACCCAATATCATCTTCATCCTCTCCGACGACCTCGGCATTCCTGGCGTCGGCTGCTACGGCGGCGCGTTCAAGACGCCGAATCTCGACACGCTCGCCGCGAGCGGCGTCCGGTTTGAACGGTGCTACTCCGCGCCGCTCTGCGCGCCGTCGCGGGCGCTGTGCATGTTCGGCCGCTACGCATTCCGCACGGGCGTGCTCGACAACGGGTGCGGCGCAGCGGCGAAGCCGGACAAGGAAGTGAGCATCGTCAGGACCCTGAAACAGGCCGGCTACGCCACCGCGCTGGCGGGCAAATGGAGCCAACTCTCCTACCTCGAAACGGCCCAGGAGGGACGCGCGTGGGGCTTCGATGAATTCCTGCGCTGGGACAGATCCAAGGGCGACCGCTACTGGAAACCCGCCCTCAACAAGAACGGCCAGGTCGTGCCAGTAACCGACACGAGCTACGCGCCGGATATGTTTCACGAGTTCGTCGTGGACTTCATCAAGCGTCACCGCGATGTGCCGTTCTTCGTTTATTATCCGACCACGTTGATCCACGTCCCGATCCTGCGCACACCCGACAGTAAGGAAGGCGGCAAGCGACGGGCCAAGGGCAACGCAGAGAACCCGCTCTATGCCGACAACATCACCTACCTCGACAAGCTCGTCGGCCGCCTTGTTGGGGAACTCGACAAGCTGGGCCTGCGCGAGAAGACGGTGATCCTCTTCACCGGCGACAACGGCACCGCGCGGTTTGGCGCCGACCGGTCCATCATCAACGGTCGCAAGATCAACGGCCAGAAGGGCACGATGCTCGAAGGCGGCAGTCGTGTACCGCTCATCGCGAACTGGAAAGGCACAATGCCCGCAGGCAAAGTCCTCAACGACCTCGTGGACTTCAGCGACTTCTTCGCGACGTTCGCCGAGCTGGCCGGCGCGAAGCTGCCGGAGGGCGTAACGCTGGACAGCCGGAGCTTCGCGCCGCAATTGCGAGGTGAGAAAGGCAGCCCGCGCGAGTGGATCTACGTCCAACTCGGCGCGCAGTGGTATGCCCAGAACGACGGATGGAAGCTCAACCAAAAGGGCGAACTCTTCGACATGAGCGACGCGCCGTTCATAGAGAAGCCTGTTGTCGCTGACTCGGCGAGCGACGATGCCAAAGCTGCGCGCCAGCGTCTGCAGTCCGTGCTCGACAAGCTCAATCCGGCATCCGGAGAAACAAGGACCCGCAAGAAGGCGGACGGCGTTAAGAAGCAGAAGCAGGAACGCAGGAAGGGCAGGATCTACCCGTGAGTCACAGGAAACTAGCCATCCCATTCCCCACTTTGCTGATGGTCATTATCGGCATCTCCTTTTTGAATCCTGGATTCCCCGTGGCAGCCCAGAATACTGAGTTGCACGACGATGATGTTAAGGCACGTCCTGATCGTGTGTTTCCAAATAGTAATGGCACTACACCCCTGACAGAGTTGCGTGTTCTGCAACCCGGTCAGCATCCAAAGGTTCTCTTCTTTCGCATTGCATCGCAAAAAGCTCGCGATGGGATGCCATGGGAACAATGGCATGAGAAGTTTTCCAAAGCGATGGGTATAGTAGGGAAATCTTTGGGTGAGGAGAAGTCCGGCGATAACAATCGGGTGCTGGAATTCTTCAACCGTTATAAGTCGATGCACCCAGAGCATCTTCTGCTCCTGCATTTCAATGGTCAGGCACGCGACCCGATATTCCAGACAGAACCGTTCTTCGCTGGGCATTGGATTTACTACAACGGAGCCACAATTCTGGAGGATATTCCCGCAATTGACGGATCAAGCGACATCAAGGTTAGCGATGGTCGTCTATTTCTTACGACAACTGGACGCGGGAAGAACTACCAGAGACATGAGGATGTCGGCTTGTGTGAATTGGACGATAGGGGGCGACCGAATTGGAGGAAAAGCGAACAGGTCACCATTCTCAAGATCGATCACAAACAGAATATCATAACGGTCCAGCGAGGTCGTTATGGAACGAAGCCGAGATCGTTTCGTGCCGGTCACTCCTATGCCGCAGCGCACGTCACCTCTGGGCCGTGGGGCAAAGAATCGAACTTGATTTGGTACTACAATTTTTCCACTGTCGCTCCTTTGGATGAAAACGGAAAGCGGGCCGGGGACATTTTTGCTGCCCAGCTATCTGAATGGTTCGCACCGGGTGGTCCACTGGCCAACTTCAACGGTGTCGAGTTTGATGCATTGCGGTACTGGCCGCGAAACAAGAGCAATGAGCACCGTGGAATGGACATAAACGCCGATGGCAAGAGAGACAATGGCATCTTTGACGGCATTCAAACGTATGGAGTTGGCGTTGTGGGATTCCTGAAAGACATTCGTGAGCGTATGGGCGAAGACCGTCTTATTATGGCTGATGGCTGCAGGTGGTACCATCAGCGAGGATTCGCTCTTCTTAATGGAATGGAGAGCGAGATGTTCCCTACTGGCAGCGATGTGAATTTCGATGATTGGGCAGGCGGGATCAACCGGTTTTCGTTCTGGTCATCCAATGCTTGTGAACCTGTTTTTCAATACATTGCGCGTCCAGAAAGCAAGACGCTGGCTGGCATGCGCCTGATTATTGCCGGGGCCGTGTTGTCGAGCGCTGGTGTGGCCGTGAACGACTTTGTTCCCAATGTCAAGAATAGCGCACCGTCGGCGATGTGGGATGAACTGAATAAGGGTTCTGAAAACAAGTTGGGATGGTTGGGAAAGCCGCTAGGACCGGCAGAGCATTTGGCATTGGAAAAACCCAACATACTCGCGACAGTGGGGTCTTTCCGAAGCAATGGGTTGAGGGATTGGATTCACCCGGTCAATTGCATCGTTTCACACGATCATGGTGCCATCGAGCTGAATTCGAGACCTGGTGAGGATGGACCACTCCGGTTTGAGTTGCGCGACATCCCCTGCGATGGACCGGACCTGTTTGTTTCAGCGACGGTAAGCGCCTCGCCGAGGAAAGGATATCCTGAGAATATCGCCCGTTTGATGCAAGCTGCCGTTGCTGGCTCGGAAATAGAGCCGGCGATGGACGAGAAGATTATCCCCAACATGAGTTATGTGAATGCGAAGCCTTTTACTTCAGGGTTCTATTTCAAGGATCTATCAGGCAAACACGTTTCGCTTCGTTTTAGAATCGAAGGCAGCGAACAGGTTAGAATCTCAAAACTCTCGGTCCATGCGGCCCCGGATGTGATGTGTCGGCGATTCGAGAACGGTTTGGTCCTGGCCAATCCTTCATCACATGATGTCAACTTGGAATTATCAGGGATTTGGCCCGGCGAACGCTTTCGTCGAATCAAAGGATCACCCAATCAAGATCCGCACACCAACAACGGACAGCCTGCCCGCAAGACGGTCACTCTCGCCGCGCGGGATGCCTTGTTTCTGATACGTGAGACAGCAGGAAAGGAAGTCCAGTGAAGCGGAGAGCGTTCTTGAAAGCCCTGGGGTATGGCCTTGGCATGTCCGCTGTGCCTTCGTCGTCTTGGGCAAGAAATGAGAGGCAAAGACAGCCGAATGTTCTCATCATTCATACGGATCAACACAACTTCAGGACGCTTGGATGCTACCGAGAAACTCTCACGCCTGATCAGGCTTTCGTATGGGGGAAAGGCGTCAAAGTAGACACCCCCCACATTGACAGGCTGGCTCACGAGGGGGCCCTCTGTACGCGCTTCTATGCCACGAGCCCCGTGTGTTCCCCTTCTAGGGCCGCTTTCGTGTCGGGCATGTATCCACAGAGGACGTCAGCCATCCAGAACGACATCCCCATGGCTGACAAGGTCGTCACCTTTGCCGAGATCCTCAGACGGAAGGGCTATGCAACGGGATACTTGGGGAAGTGGCATCTGGATGGCAAAGAGAAGCCTCAATGGGCGCCCCAAAGACATTTCGGTTTCGAAGACAACGCGTACATGTTCAACAGAGGTCATTGGAAGCAGCTGGAGGATGGGCCTGAGGGGCCTCGCGTCAAGTCTCGGGGCAAGAATGGCAGGCCCGATTACGGGATCGATGGGGCGGACGAGACGTCCTTCACGACGGATTTCCTGACCACCAAGACGTTGGAGTTCATCGAGAAGAGTGGCGATCGTCCCTTCTGCTGCATGGTGAGCATACCCGATCCTCACGGTCCCATTCTGGTGCGTCCGCCCTACGACAAGCAGTTTACAGATTTGCCCTTCAAGATACCCAAGACAGCGCTCAAGAAGGACAAAGGTGTTCCGTCGTGGGCGGCCAAGAGCATCGAAACCGAACAGTTCTCTCCTCACTCCATGGCCCTGTATTTTGGGATGGTCAAGTGCATCGATGACAATGTGGGACGCATGCTGTTGACCTTGGAGAGACGCGGCATCCTCGACGACACGATCGTCGTCTTCACGTCCGATCACGGCGACATGATGGGAGAACACGGTCGGTTCAATAAAGGGGTCCCTCTGGAGGGAGCGGCCAAGATTCCTTTCATCTTGAGATACCCCCCGAAGGTCAAGGCTGGCACCCTTGTCCATGAGGCGCTGGCGTGTGTGGACTTCCTTCCCACCTTGATGGCCCTCATGGAAATGGAAGTTCAACATGAGGTCGACGGTCGAGATGCCTCCTCTCTTTTCGTGAAAGTGCAACCAGCGCCTGGATGGAAAGATATTGTCTTCCTCAGAAAAGGAGGGGATGGGAAAAGGGGGTGGATCGCTGCCGTGACTTCACGCTTCAAACTGGTTGTGTCGGCTCAGGATCCCCCGTGGCTGCTGGATCTGGAGAAGGATCCTGATGAACTGACCAACTGTATTGATTCGCCTGAGTGCAAGAGCGTCGGCAGAGCGTTGGCGTCCCAACTGAAGGGATATTGTGAGAGATGCAAAGATCCCTATCTCGACGTACCAGGTATCAAGAAGTCGCTCGCTGATCTGCTTCGGTAAGGAAAACGTTACCAAACCCTATACAGGAATTATCATGAACAGGAAAAGCACACCATGAAGAAAGCTGCACTCCTCCTCATCACCATCACACTAAGCCTGCCCCTCGCGGCCCAGGCCGAGGTGGAACTCTTTCCCCTCTTCTGTGACAACGCCGTGCTCCAGAGAGATGTACCCATGCCCGTTTATGGCACGGCGGACAAGGGTGAAAAAGTCACCGTCACCTTTGCTGGAAAAACACAAGCCACTGTGGCACGGGACGGCAAGTGGAAAGTCGTTTTTGAACCCATGCCCGCCGGCGGACCGCACACACTTACGGTCAACGGCCGGAACACAGTGACCGCGAAGAACATTCTCGTTGGCGATGTATGGCTATGCACGGGACAATCCAACATGGCCAGTTTGCTCCGTAGCTACGTTGATAAGGCCCCGGAAATCCTGAAAGGCCATCCGGGAGACTATAGAAACGACAACATTCGCCTCATGAAGTTCACCAAGGCTGCCGCGGATACGCCACAAGACACGCCCCTCTTGGCCGGGGGCTTCGAGACATGGAGAATCTGCGAACCGGACGCCGCTCTCGAATTCTCCGCCACCGGATACTTCTTCGGCATCAATCTACAGACTCACATCGACGTGCCTGTCGGTCTCATACAGACCTGCGTAGGCGGCACTCCCGCCGAATCATGGACGCCTCAGGACGTACTGGAAGCCAAATGGAAAGCCGAAAACCTGAAACCCGGGTGGAAGCTCTCCGATTTGCCCCCGCAGGCTCGCAAACGAAAAGGCATGCGCAAACCGCGGAATGGGCCGGACAATTGGAAACGCCCTGCCGCATTGTATAATGGCATGATCGCGCCCATCCATACGTATCCTATCAAGGGTGCCGTCTGGTATCAGGGAGAAGCCAACGCACATAGTTACGACCGCGCCATCGAGTACCGCAGCTTACTTCCAGCCATGATTCAGGGCTGGCGGAAACGCTGGGGCGTGGGGAATTTTCCCTTCTTCTGGGTGCAGCTCGCCCCGTTCAAGAAGGTCTCCGATACACCTCAGGATACCGTGTGGTCCTGGATTCGGGAAATCATGGACAAGATGCAGAATGCCGTGCCGAACGGCGGCATGGCCTGCATCATAGACGGGGGCGCCCAAAACGACATCCACCCCCCCTACAAGGAAATAGCCGGCGCCCGCCTCGCGCTCCAGGCCCGCAAGGTCGCCTACGGACAGAACATCATCGCCAGTGGTCCCGTTTTCAGGGGCATGGAGGAACTAAACGGAAAGGCCATCCTGACTTTCGACAACGTCGGCGAAGGTCTGGAGCAGCGTAAACTGTACCTGGACCTCGGCCAAGTAACGGTCAGCGGCGATATTCTGTCGGGCTTCACCATCTGCGGCAAAGACAAGCAGTTCGTCCCTGCCCAGGCAAAAATCACCGGCAAGAACACAGTCCAGGTTTGGTCCGATCAAGTTACCAAACCCGTCGCCGTCCGCTACGCCTGGGCCGACTTCCCCCTTGCTAACCTTTACAACTCGGCCGGGCTCCCAACCGGGCCATTCCGCACCGACGATTTCCCTCACCCCAAAGCCCCATAAACACACTTGAATCCCTGTCCATGCCGAAAACTCCGTCCTCGTTGAAGATAAAGGACTTACGCCTTTTCCCACTCGAAGGTGTATCGACTAGCATTCAGCCATACTTCGTCCGGACTTGGGGGACGAAATGGGCATCGTCAGGATCATCTTGTGCTTGTTTCGGGCGTTGGTACTTAGCCGTGCGGCTGTTGCGGTGGAGAACTTGGCCCTTCGCCAGCAACTGGTCGTTCTCCAGAGATCAGCAAAGCGTCCTCGTCTCCGGAGGCGTGACCGACTATTCTGGGTGTGGTTGTCCAGGCTTTGGAAGAACTGGCAGTCCTGCCTGCTGGTCGTCAATCCCAGTACCGTCATCCGTTGGTATCGCCAGGGATTCCGGTTCTATTGGCGATGGAGGTCGCGGAACGAGACGCCGGGGCGTCCCAGAATTGATGCCGAAATCCGCAATCTGATCCGACGCATGTCCTGCGAAAACCCCACCTGGGGGGCGCCGCGAATCCAGTCCGAGCTGCAGCTGCTCGGCTACCAGGTCGCGGAGTCAACGGTAGCCAAGTACATGGACCGGCATCGCAAGCCACCTTCTCAGACCTGGCGAACGTTCATCGGGAATCACGTGCCGGAGATCGCCGCGATCGACTTCTTCGTTGTGGCGACGGTGAGATTCCGACTGCCCTACTGCTTTATCGTCCTGCGACATGATCGACGCCGTGTCGTCCATTTCAACGTGACCCCGCATCCAACCGCTCGGTGGACAGCGCAACAAGTTATCGAGGCGTATCCCTACGACGAGACGCCTCGATTCCTGATTCGTGATCACGATGGGATCTACGGCGATGAGTTCCGGCAACGGATCAAGGGTATGGGCATCGAGGATGTTGTGATCGCCTTTCGTTCGCCTTGGCAGAGCCCATTCGTCGAACGTCTGATCGGCTCCATCCGTCGCGAGTGTCTGGACCATGTCATCCTGCTCAACGAAGCCCACCTGATGCGCATCCTCACGAGCTACTTTAAGTACTACCACGGATCGCGGACGCACCTGTCGCTCAACCGGAACGCTCCTGATCCACGCGAAGTCGAGCCTGTCGAGAAGGGGAGAGTGATTGCCATTCCGCAGGTAGGGGGGCTGCACCACCGATATACTCGGGCGGCTTGAACACGCTCGGCCACTCAGTGCCGAACCACACCAGATCCTAAGCCATGATTTCAGGGCTGCCGCGAGAACTGCGTGCAAACTGCGACCTCAATCATGCTGTCGGTCCCGACGAGCCGGTTGTATCACGCGTGGCGAGTTGACCAGCGGTTCCCAAACCATTGAAACGCTATGGATGACGTTTTCGGTAGCCACAGGTATGACAAGACAAGCATCTTTCGAGGCTTGAGCGGTTTCGCGGTTGCCCGCTTCGGAGCGGCCGCCGCGATCTTCGCCAGTTCCTCCGGCGTTGGATCCTGAGGGCGCCTCTCGGCGCCGTATACGGTTGCAGCGAACAACAGCACTGTCAGTATCATGGAACGTATCATCTGATCATCCAATCCGCTATTCCTTTCGCTGCTTGAGCTTCAGCGGCTTGTTCTGGCGATCCGTGATCCGCAGGCAGCCTTCCCATCCGCCGCTGGTATTGAGCACCTTGAGGACGATGCGATTAACACCCTTTTCCAGTCGCGTCTTGACCACGTCGGCGTCCACAGTCCGTCCGCGGTCGACCTTGTTAGCGTGGATCCTCTTTCCGTTCAAAGTGCAGACGATGTCGTCATCGCTACCCATCTTGAACAGCACGTCCTGGGCCTCGTCGGATGTCACTTCCGCGTAGCAGCAGACCGCGACGTGGTCGGCATCCCCGGTCAGAGTCTTGAAGTCCATCACGCCATCCGCACGGTCAATGTGAACCTTCTTCCAGCCGCGCTCCTCCTGGTCGACTTTGACCTTCACGGACAAATCGACGTTCTCCTCGGGCGGAAGCGTGACGTCGAACAGCTTCTTCTCGGGGCTCTTGAACGGGCCGGTGAGCCACCAATGGGTGACGAAGCCGACCTCGCCGGCCAGGTCGATCTCGACGCCCCACTTGCGGAGCTTCTCGCGAGCAGCATTGGCCCGATCGGATGTCGGCCGGATACCGATCGCGGCTCTAAGCGCCGCGATTCCGTCGGCCTTACGATCGTCGGGCAACTTCAGGGCGGTCGCCATGACGGCCTCAGCCGCCTGGTTCTTGGCGTCGCCCTTGTCTATAAACGGCCGTACTACGTCGAAAGACGAGACGTCCTCCAAGTCGGCCAGGCGATCCAGCGCCGGCTTGATCTCCTTGTCGCGCGTGGCGAGTGTGAGCGCCGTGTGGTAGATGCGCAAGGCCTCGGCACGCCTATCCTTCTCCAACTTCAAGGCGACGCGGATCATGCCCGCCACGGCGGGTCCCGTCGCCGGGCCGTTCCGGCCGGCTTCCTCCAAGACGCTGAGCGTCGAGGGATCGGCCATCCGGCGCAAGCCTTCGATGGCGGCCGCTTTGACGTCTGGGTTCGTACTCTTGTAGCCGTCGAGCAACAACGGCTTGATCCTGGGATCGTCCCGAAAGCCCAGGACTTCAAGCAAAGCGACCTTCTGAAAAGGCGTGGCGTTGCTGACTGCCGCGATCATCACCCCGGTCGAGCCGGCTTCAAGCTTCAGCATCGAGGCTCCGGCCGCGTCGCGGTCCTTGCCGGTCTGCTTGTCGGCGGCCTTGAGCAGCGCGGGAAGCGCGCCGGCTCGACCCAATTCGCCAAGGGCCTTGAGCGCCTCAACGCGGATGGCCTCGGACTGCTCGGTCTCGAGAAGCTTGGCGAGAGCTTCCACGCCGCCCGGATCCCGTCGTGCACCGATCACTCTGATGAGGAGGGAGCGATACTCCTCGCCCAGCCCCGTCTTGTTCACCTCATCGTGCAGCCATGTCAGGCCATGGGGGGCGGGTAGCTTGCCGAGCACGAGGGCGGCAGCATCCCGCTCTTTCTGGCCGGGGGCTTTCAAGCTTGGTGCGAGTAGCGGAGCGGCATCTTCGCTTCCGACGACGGCCAGACACTTCAATGCGGCGATGCGGACCGACTCCGATTCGGATTTCAATAACACCACCGCCGCGCGCTCGCCGGCCTTGTCCTTTCGGGCAGCCAGGACGTCGAGCAGGCCGACGGCTGCGGCCTCGGGAAGGGCCGTCCCCTCGGTCTCAGTTAGATTTGTCGCAATCGCAGCCGTCACATCCGGTGACGACATTCCTATCAGTGCTTCGACGATCGTGACGCGGACCTTGTCATCCTCGTCGGTCTTGATGGCCTTCAACAGAAGGTCGATCGTGCCCGGTTGCGCGGCCTTGCCGGTACCGGCTAGCGCTGCGCATCGATCCCGGACGGAGGGGGCCTGCCAGGCCAAGGCCTCTTTGAACATCGCGCCGGCCGCGGCCGGGCGCTTGCTGTCCAGCAACGTATCGCCCAGCTTGAGCCACGCGGCCCGTCCCGCTTGCTGCTGCGCTGGCGAGCCGCCGCTCAGCATCGGCCTGAGCCGATCCATCGCCGACGGATCGGCGATCCCAGCGATTGCATCCATCGCTGCAATCCGAACCGGCTCGTCGTCGTGCTTGAGTTGGCTCGCCAACACCTTGACTGATCGGCACTTCCTGTGGTTGCCGATACCACGGATCACGCCGACGCGGAACTCCGGGTCGGCGCCCCAGAGTGCAGCGTGGAGAGCATCGAGCGCCGCTGCAGACGGGTTGCGACCCAAGGCCCCCGCCGCCAAGTTGCGGATGTCCTTCACCGACAAGGCCGCCGCGAGTGCCGGAACGCTTTCGTCTCGTCCGACACGGCCCAGAAGACGACAGATGCAGGAGCGGGTCTTCTGAGGAGCGGCGGCGTTGCCCAATTCAGCCGTCAGGATCTTGCAAGCCGCCAAGCGATCGTGCTCACCGCCGAGCCGGACCGTCGCAAGGACGCTGTTGTCCAGAGCTATCTCGGCGGCTTTGCCCACGACTTGGTTTTCGTGGCCGATCGTAGCAAGCAGCGCCGCGATGGCATCCTTCCCGCCGAGACGTCCCAACGCACGCGCCGATGCCTTGGCGACTTCGGCATCCGAAGACCCGAGAAGCTTGACGAAATCGCGCCTCGCCCCCCAGCAACCGCGGTCCGCCAGTGTATTGATGATGCCTGCCTGGATGTTGCCGGATGTCTTTCCGAGCATTCGGTACAAGGCCGACACGGCTTCGGGATGCTCGATGCTGCCCAGGGCGTACCGAACCACGTGCGAGAGCTTGGGGTCGTTCAGCAGCGCCTCGAGTTGCGGGACGCATTGCTCGGTTCCGATCACGCGGAGCTGTCGGCACAGGACGCTCTTGGCGTCCACGGTCGAGGCCGATGCCAGTGCGCGCAGGAGCCGCTCCTCAATGGGGCCGCGGAGTTTCGAGTCGGGCGTCAGGTGGAACACGATCTCCTCGACCCGGAGCACCGCATCGTCCTTCTGGCCAATCTCAAAGGTCTTGGCCGCCTGGAGAGCCTTGTCGAGTTGGGTAAGCGTGTCGGATTCCTCGCCGACGGCCATGGCCGCCAACGCCAGAGTCAAGATCGTGGCGAGCGATTGTTTCATGGTATCTCCTCCCCTCATGACAGGCTCCACGGCTCACGCATCGGCCGATCGAGCCAGCGGTTGGCCTCGGGGTCGTTGATGATCTCTTCCTTGACGGAGTCCCATTTCAGCGAACGATTGAGCCAGGACGCGATGTTGCCCAGGTGGGGGACCGTCGCGGTGCGGTGGGCGACCTCGATGTCACGGAACGGGCGCTGCCGGGTTCGAACGCAGGTCACGAAATCGCCGAACAGTCCCCTGTGTCCCTTGTAGTTGGGAATGTGGATGTCGGGTGGCTTCTGCTTGACACGGTTTCGGTCGCCCTTTTCGGAGATCTCACCCTCCGTCCCGCGGAAGTTCAAGATGCCGTCCCAGCCGCCGCCGTGGTAGATCTTCACTCCGTTGGCGAACTTGAACGTCAACTGCGGATAGTCCTTACCGTCAGGCGGGATGACCTCCGTCGGACCCGTCATGTGGAGGTCAAGCGCAAACAGAGCCCCGCCGAACGTGTGGCATCCCCAGTCCGTCATCCCGCCGCCGGAGTAGTCACGGAAGGGCCGAAACCCGCCAGTAGTAAGGCTCGGATGATAG
This sequence comes from uncultured Planctomycetales bacterium, assembly GCA_964446835.1. Taxonomy (GTDB): domain Bacteria; phylum Planctomycetota; class Phycisphaerae; order UBA1845; family JAFGLZ01; genus CAYUQT01. Next base: position 11,850 of record CAYUQT010000108.1, read on the forward strand.
GGTCGCCACGGGGCTGGTCCGAGCCACATGTCCCAGTCGACCCCGGCCGGCACAGGTTCGGGCTTGAGGTAGCAAGGCCCTGATGGTCCGCCGACATTGACCCAAGCCTCTTTCACCTCGCCGATCGCACCCCCTCGGACCATTTTGTGGAACCAGTTGTAGTCGCCCCAGACACGCTGACTGCCGCCCGAGAACACACGGTCGTACCGCCTCGCGATATCGGCCATGCGGCGGCCTTGCCGGATCGTCAGCGTCTCGGGTTTCTCGCAGAACACGTCTTTGCCGTGCGTCATGGCTTCGATGGCGATGATCGCGTGCCAATGGTCGGGTGTGCCGATCAACACGGCGTCCACTTCGCCTCGATGAATGATCTCCCGAAAGTCCCGGTAGGTCCGGCAGTCTTGGTTGCCGTAACGCGCGTTGACCATATCTCTGGCCTGGTTGCAGTGGCTGTCCACCACGTCGCAGACCGCAACGACCTGGAGCTCCCTAAACTGCAGGAACCCACCCAGGTCGCCGCGTCCCTGACCTCCCATCCCGATACCGGCCAGAGTGAACCGGTCATTCGCTCCGAAGACCTTCGAATTGACAATCATCGGAGCCGCCACTGTGGCCGCAGCACTCCTTCTGAGGAAACCGCGTCGCGTAAGCGTCCGGTCGTTTGGCATGCATCCGTCTCCTTGGATTGGTGCGGGATTCTCGGGCCCAGTTCCCCTGACGTACTCCTCGGATGCCGTGAAGGCATCACTCCACCGGGATGATTTCCGCGTACCCCTTTCGCGGCCGGGGCCAAGGGCCGACAGCGCAGCCCCGTCACGACAACTGCGAAAGGGTAAGGGCGGCTCCGTCGGTCGACAAGCCGAGTGGTGTCTGATCATGTCGAAGGTTGTCAGGGTCGCGTGTCGGCGGTTGACCAGCTAACAGGGTTGGGACCACAGTCCCGTCGAGTGACAACCCCCCCTGTCCCTCCCGAAAACTGCGTCCTCGTTGATGGCAAAGGACTTACGTGACTCCCGGTCTGAGGGTGTATCCGGTACCATCCACCCGCATGAAGTGCGAGCCAGGAGGACGAAATGGGCGCCGTCAAGATGGTCTTGTGCTTGCTCCGTCCGTTGGTCCTGAGCCGCGCGGGCGTTGCGGCGGAAAACCTGGCCCTCCGCCAGCAGCTGATCATTCTCCAAAAGTCAGTGAAGCGCCCGCGGCTCCAGAGGCGTGACCGACTATTCTGGGTGTGGTTGTCCAGGCTTTGGAAGAACTGGCAG
>CAYUQT010000109.1:0-11412 GCA_964446835.1 uncultured Planctomycetales bacterium
TTTCCATGACTACTCTTATCGGCTAACGCTACATCTTTTCGTGAACCGCTCTAGAAGCTTCAGGTCCCTCGGGTGCCTGACTTGGAAATGACCGGTAGCAGGCAGAAGTCTGTTTCAACCACGTCGTCCTGCCGATCCATGGACCTAGACAGGAAGGTGAATGGTCGGACAGCACAAGTTGTGGTGTAAGTGTGCCCAGCAGATTGACGGTAAATCTGCTGGCGGTCTATACAATTCTGTCGAAGCGGAACACCCAAAATCAGATCGCTTTCAGCCGCTCGTCAGAAGTCTGTTTCACCCAGGTCGTCTTGCCGCTCCCACGGAGCCCAAACAAAAAGAAGGAATGATCCGGCAGCAGATCGCATCAATACAATGTCAGCCTCGGCGCACTCTCCCGAAATCGTTCATACGCCGACCGCCACGACGCAGACATGACCTCCTCGTCGACGCGATCACCCGAATCAGTGTCCTTGAAATGCCCGCAAAGGCGGCAGAGTCGAGGCAGCCGCTCCCTCAGCGATGCCACCGTCAGCTCCCCCACGGATTTCAGCCCGAAGTCGAACCCGAACACCCGGTCGATGCTCGCCCCCGCCCCGCACGGATAGAACCCGTATCGCGTCAGGCCGACACCGCACTTCTCCGTGATCCAGCACCCCCTGGAGAAATCCGCATCTCGATAACCCTCGAGGTCCGCGGGCGCCACGTTGTAGCTCGAGAAATGCTGCGTGTTGCTCTTCTTGGCCGTGTTCCGCACATACACCCAGTCGGGCAACTCCGACAGCCGCTGCTCGACCCGCGCCCCACGCCCGTTGCTGGTCACCTGAATCGTGCAGTAGCGATTCGCCTTCCGATACTCGGCCAGCGCCTCGATCACCTGCGAAAACTGCGGATGCAGCGTCGGCTCACCCCCCAGCACGACAATCTCCCACCAGTCCCACCCGCACTCCAGCGACTGCCTCACAAACCGCTCGATCTGATCGAGCCCCATGTGCTCGTTGCTCGGGGCCTGGTGCGTCGACCGATCGCAGTTGTGGCACTGCATGTTGCACAGACTGGTCGCCTCGATCTCCACCCTCCTGAGATTCGGCACCCACGGCAGGAACCCCCGCGTCTTCATCGGACGCATCGCCGAAACCGCCCAGTGACGACATCGGGCCCGATAGCTCCAGGGCAACCGCCGATCGAACAGGAGCGACCTCCAGACAGACGGCTCCGCCCGGCCCTCTCGGGCCAGCCGTTCCATCACGCGCTTCACTCGCCTGCTCATGGCCCAAAACTTCCGAAAGCCGCCCCGACCGGATCCGTTCGCACAGCCCCCCCGGCCGGAACCCACCGGCCGCCACCCCACGCATGGATTCTACCGCAGCACTCGACCGATACGAAGGACCGGCGCGCGCAGCCGCTCAAACCGGAAGCACTCATACGGAATGATCGAACGAGATAGGAACACCACCGGCAGGTCCAGACGGCCCGGAAGCCCGGCCATCCTCTTCAACGAATCGCCTCCCCATCCTTACAAAGAGGCGGAGCAGACCGGCTCCCCCCGGAGCTGGCGTCGTATGGTCTCGAGCAGCGCCTTGCGATCGATCGGTTTGGTGGCGTGGTCGTCGCACCCTGCTTTGATGCACTTCTGCCGGTCGGAGGCCATCGCATGCGCCGTCAGCGCGATAATCGGGCCGGTATAACCCCTCTGACGAAGCTCGCCCGTGGCCGTATAGCCGTCCATTACAGGCATCTGCATATCCATGAGAATCACGTCAAACGGCTTGCCCGCTTCACATGCCTTCATCGCAGCGTCCACCGCAAGCTGCCCGTTCTCAACAACCGTCACATCGGCCCCCGCCTTCCGAAGCACGTGGGCAATCAGCCGTTGGTTGTCCGGCCCGTCTTCGGCCAGCAGCACCCGGCAGGAAAGCTGGTTGGCCAAGGCGACCGTCGCGGGCTTCGGATCGTCAGGCTCAGAACCCCCCGACATCCGAACCTCGGCCATCCGAACACCTTCCAGAGACCCTGTCGGCAAAGTCAGGCGCAACTGCGTTCCCGCCCCAGGCTGGGTCTGAACGATGGAAATCTCGCCCCCTTGCATCTGGGCCAGCCGCTTGCTGATCGTCAATCCCAGGCCCGTGCCGCCGAACCGGCGGGCGGTTGAACTGTCCGCCTGCGTAAACGGATGAAACATCCGGGCGGCCTCCTCCTCCGTCATCCCGATCCCCGTGTCCAGGATGTCGAATTGCATCGTCGGCTTCGCCCCATTCACCAAACGCGTGATGATCCGGACCCCCCCGTCCTCCGTGAACTTGATGGCGTTGCCCACCAGATTCACCAGGATCTGCTTCAGGCGAAGCGGATCCGTTTGGAAGGTCTCGGGAATCGCCCCGATGTACTCGGCCGCCAGCACCAGATTCTTGGCCGTGGCCCGAACGCGCATCAGTGTCAACACATCCGCCACAACCTGCACCGGCGAACACGGAATACACTCGATCTCAAGCCGGCCGGCCTCGATCTTGGAGATGTCCAGGATATCGTTGATGATCCCCAGCAGGTGCTCCCCGTTGCGCCGGATCGTGGTCAGGGCCTCCACCCGAGACCGCGGAGCCTTCTCGATGTTGCCCTCCTCAAGCAGCACGTCGGCATAGCCCAGAATGGCCGTCAACGGCGTCCGAATTTCGTGGCTCGTGTTCGCCAGAAACTCGCTCTTGGCCTGCGTGGCTGCCTGCGCCTCACGCGAAACGGCTTCGAGCTGTTCCACCGCCGCTTCGAGCTGCGCGGCGATCTCCTTCTCACGCAACAGCGCATCGCACATCAGTGCGTTGCCCACCCGAAGCGATTCTTCGTTGTTCTTGCGGCTCGTGATGTCCGCGATCGCCAGCAGAACGTGGCGCACACCCTCGATCTCGATCGGATCGGCATTGAGCTCCAACCAGACATGGTGCTGCTCGTCGGATGCGAGTGTGATTCGGGCCTCGACCCCACGAATCGATTCCCCGGTCCGAAGCACACGTTCCAGCGTCTTGCGGATGGGACACTTGCCGCAGGCATCCGAATGGCCGCAACCGGCAGAGGTCTCCGAGGCATGAACACAGTCGAAACCGTCTCCAGGCTGTCGCCCCAGAAAGTCGGAAACATCCTTGCCGGCCAATCGAGCGGCCACCCCGTTGATGCGAATTACCTCCGTACGATCATTCACAAGCACCATCGCAACCTGCACCGCGTCAAAGATCGCCTGCAAGTTGCCCCGCTCCAGTTCCAAAGCGTCGGTCCTGGCCTTCAAAACGTCCTCGGCCTGCTCGCGCTGCCTGATGTGAACGCTCAGCTTATGCGCTGAGAGCCCAAGCCCGATCAATCCCAGAATCCCAATCACCGCATGAGCGATCAGCAGAACGTTCTGTTGATGAGATGCAACCGCCCAGTTCTCCTTCATCGGAACGGAAACACTGATGCCGCCACGCACCTGACCGAGTTGATACCCCTGGTCCGCATGACACTTCAGGCAGCTCGCGTCCACCTTAAGCGGACGCATCAGCCGCAAGGCCTCGCCCCCGGCCATCGGCTCCAGAGAGACAACCTCTTCCTGCCCCGCATCCAGCGCCCGCAGCGCCTCGGCCTCCCACGCATCCGGCGCGTTCTCCGGCCGAATCGGCCTCAGGCTGGTAATGTGTCCCCCGATCCCCATGCGCCGACTCTGGATCTCATGCACTTGGCGGGTCATGTACGCCGGGTTCACTTTCGTCAGCCGTAGACCCGACGTCGTGGTCACCTCGCGAGTGGCAGGATTGAGATGAGGATTGGGAGGCGTCCGCTCAGTCACAGGCACATATACCCCGCCATGGCCGGAATTCCACATGCGATATACGACATCCTTGTCATGGGCAATGCGTGCCTGCGTTTCGGCCATCTTCAGCGCAGTTTCTCGGACCTTGGAGATATTCCACGCCAGAGAGACCAGCAGTAGGAGCGTCCACGCAGCTCCAATACAGAGTGCGAGGCGCCAAGTCTGGCTCCATTTGTTCGGTTGGTCCTGCATACGCCGCACCGGACGACCTTCGCGAAACGCCACGAGGGAAGTACCTGTATTCGTCGCATCACCCGGTGATACATACCACATCGGCGGTCCGAACAGCCGCGGTTAGCATTTTCCAGGCGTGGGGATACCGGCTCCGAAGCGGCACTCCGGTGAGCTGCCGCCCGGTTCGGGAGACGTGACTCCAGGGGCCTTGCCTATTTCGCCGCCAGGCGAGAAACAAAGTGATACCGCCCCGACACCAGCTCGCACACCGCACGGTCGCCTTCCATGCGAACCAGCTTCACACCGACAGCCCCGGCCAGACCCTGGCCGCCCTCCCTGACCGAATCACGATCGCTGGCGGGCAGGAACAGCGTGGCCGTCGTGTTGGGCGGTACGACTACCTCCAACTCGAAGCGATCCCCCGTACGCTTCCAGTGGCTCACAATACGCCCCTGGAGCGAGTCATAATGGGCCTTCACCCAGCCAATGGGCTCGACGTTCGGATTGCTGCCCGCTGACGGAGGCGACGGACGCAGGATGATCTTGCGGTAGCCCGCCCCCGCCGTGTCGATGCCGGCCAGTGTCTGAAACATCCACTCGCAGACCGCCCCGAACGAATAGTGCGCGTACGAGTTCATCGACGCATTGTGACGACCGAACCCGTCCTTCTTCGTATAGCTGTCCCACCGCTCCCAGATAGTGGTCGCACCGTTCTCGACCTCGAACCCCCATGACGGAAACTCGCGGCTCTGAAACAACCGAACCGCAAGATCGTGCCGCCCTACACCCGATAACACGGGCAACAATGGACGCGTCCCCAGAAAGCCCGTCGCCATCCGCGTATTGTTGTCCACGATCTTCTGCGCCAACCTCCCCCCCGCTGCCGATCGATACTCATCCGGCACCAGCCCCACAAACAACGCCAGGGCATAGGCCGTCTGAGTATCTACCGTCAGCGTGCCATCCGGTTTGAGGTACTTCTTCGCGAACGCCGATTTCACCGCCGCCACAAGCCCTTCCCATTCAACCGCATCCTGATCCTTGCCGATCGCACGCGCCATCTCCGCCGCCAACTGAGCAGAATAGGCCAGATACACCGTGTCGATGTAGTCCAGCGGCGTCGGCTCGTCGAGGTTCAGCCAGTCCCCCCACGTATTCCCGTCCTTGTGCTGAACGCCCAGCCCGTCCTTCGCCTGGCTCTTACGCCATTCCATGAATCGCCGGATCGACTCATAGTGGCGTTCGATGACGCGCGTGTCGCCGTACACCTTCCAGATCGTCCACGGACAGATGATCCCCGCATCCGTCCACGCGGTCGCAAAGGCGTGACCGTGAAGGAAAGGCCACGGGCAATAATCGGGAAACGCCCCACTGAGAAGTTGCGCCTCCTCCACCTCGTAGAGCCACTTGGTGAAGAAGGCTGCCACATCGGCGTTGTAGGTCGCCGCGCGAATATAGACCTGGGCGTCGCCCATCCACCCCTCTCGCTCGTCACGCTGCGGACAATCCGTCGGCAGCTCCAGGAAGTTGGCCCGCTGCGTCCAGACAATGTTCTGGAACAACCGGTTGACCATCGGGTCGGAACACTCAAACCCGCTCGACAGCGGCGTATCCGAATGCATCACCACACCCGTGACGGCGTCGAGATCGGGCGTGCCGGGATAACCGGTCACCTCGACATACTGGAACCCGTGAAAGGTAAACCGCGGCATGTAGGTCTCGCCCTGGGCGTCGCCTCGAAGAACATACACATCCGTGGCCCGGGCCTTGCGAAGGTTCTCCGTCATCAGCCGTCCATCGGGATGAAGCATCTCGCCATGGCGCAATTGAATCCGCGTCCCCGCCGCACCTCGAACCTTCAGTCGCACGACGCCGGCAAAGTTCTGTCCGAGATTGAAAATGTGAACCCCCGCCCGAGGCGACGTGATCGCGATCGGACGGATCTCCTGAATACAGCGGACCGGCTGGGCGGGATAGGCCTGAAGCCTCGCCGGCGCGACGAATCCCAACTCCACCTCCCGCGTGCGGCCACTCTCGTGAAAGGGAGCCTTCATGCTGCCGTTGGCTTCGGCCCGAATCGCCTGGGCCCACGAACCGCCGTCGAAACCCGGCTGCGACCAGCCGGCCAGGTCCTGCCGCGCGTCGTACGTCTCGCCCATCAGGATATCTGCCTCGCGGATCGGACCGGCGTCCGTGACCCTCCACGTGGCGTCGGTGCCGATCGTCTCACGCGTGCCGTCGCTGTATTCGATGTCAAGCTGGGCCAGAAGCGCCGGCGTCTTGCCGTAGATGTTCCGACCGGTCTTATGAGGACCATAGCCGCACAACATGCCGTAGCCGACATAACCGGCGTACCAGCCGTCGGCCACCACGGCGCCGATCGCATGGGCGCCCCGGCTCAGCAGCGGCGTAACGTCAAACGTCTGGTAGTACACTCGCTTGCGATAATCGGTCCACCCCGGCGCAAAGAACGCGTCGCCCACCCGACGGCCGTTGAGGTGCAACTCGTACAGACCCAGCGCGGTGGCATAGATCGTGGCACGACGGATCTCCCCCTTGGCCTCGAAGGCCTTCCGATAGTGTCGCGCCGGCGGCAGGAACAGCTCCTTACCGTTCGTCCAGAGCGGCGAGGTGTCGCGATGGCTGATCCACTGAGCCCGCCAGTCGCCCGCCTCCAGCAACCCCATCGTCCAGAAGGCCGGTTCGCTCCACGCGCCCTCCCGTCCGCCCTGATCCCATATGCGAACCTTCCACTGACACCGCTGCCGGGAACCCAGAGGACGACCGGCATATTCAATCTGAGCCGATCGATCCGAGGTCACCCGGCCGCTGTCCCACAGGTCGCCGCGGTCCTCACCCAACACCTCGGACGAAGACGCCACGAGAATCCGATAGGCCGACTGCCCCCGACCCCGCGTCGGCGGCTCATCCGGAGCCAGGATCCAACTCAGCCGAGGTCGCAGCGTGTCCACCCCCAGAGGATTGACCCGATATTCACATCGAAGAAGAGTCGGACGCACGCCCATCTCCTCTGCCTCGGCGACGGAACCGGCGGCCGTCGCCATCAGAATCGCAGAAACGTACGATGTGCGGAATCGTATCGCCAACCGCTTCGAATATCGTGGCATGATGAAGCTCCCGTTCAACGTCGGAACCACGCCCGACATGTGGATGGTGGACCCCCGGTGGCGTATCTCAACCGCAAGTCGATGCGCGGTCAACGGCACAACCATCTCGGTAGGCTCAGAGATTCAAACCAATGGCTTGGCTGAAAGAGAGGAAACGGCGGCCATCACCGCCGGAGGACAGGTCCCTCATCTCGGTCCATCCCCCGATGGATCCGATCCCACAGGCCCCAGAAGCTGCAACCGAAGGCGATCGAAAGTGCTCTCGACCTCGGCAATCAGCGCCTCCACCCCCGCCCAATCCCCTCGGCCGGCCATCGCTTCAATGCGTGACCCCAGCAGTGCCAACTGCGACGCCCGAACGCACTGAGACGAACTGTGGATCGTGTGTGCGGCCTGTGCCAGCACCTCCGTGTCGCGAGCCTCAAAGGCCTCTTTGATCTCCGCAATCCGTCGGCCCGTCTCCTGCAGGAATACCGACGCAATCTCCTGCAGATCCTCCTCGGAGAAGTCGTCGGCGAGATCGAACATCGATTCCTGCGGAGAAGCATTCTCCGATGGTCCGGTCGGCTCCGACACAATCAGGCCTTCAGACGCCCCCGTATGTACCGTTGCCGCCACCGGAGACGTCCCTCCAACCGCATCTCCCTCCTCATAGCGGGCGAGCCTTGCGCTGAACCGGAAGACCGAACCCACACCGGGCTCGCTCTCCACCTCGATCGTCCCGCCCATCAGTTCAACCAGTCCCTTGCAGATCGAAAGCCCCAGACCGGTGCCCCCGTACTTGCGCGTGGTGGAACTGTCAGCCTGCTGAAACTTCCCGAACAACCTCGCCTTGACCTCCGGCTCGATGCCCACTCCCGAATCACGAACCGAAACGTTCAGAACCACGTCCCGCTCGCCCTGCGAACCGCACGACGCATGGACCTCGATGCCCCCTCGATCGGTGAACTTGACGGCGTTCCCCACCAGATGGGCCAGCACCTGCCGGTAACGCTTCGGATCACCCACCAGTAATGCAGGCACATCGTTCGCCACCGTACACGACAGGGATAGACCCTTCGCCTCGGTCTGACCGCGAAATGTCTCGACCGCCTGCATCAGAACGTCCGGAGGCCGGAAGGGAATCGTCTCCAAGACAAGCTTGTTCGACTCGATCTTCGATGCGTCGAGAATGTCCTCCAGAATCTTCAGCAGCACCTCGGCGTTGTCCCTCGCCATCTGTGTGTAAGTCTGCTGTTCCGAATCCTGCGGCGAATCGAGCAGTACATCCAGCATGCCGATCACACCGCTCATCGGAGTGCGAATCTCATGACTCATCATCGCCAGAAACTCGCTCTTGGCACGGGTGGCTGCCTCGGCCGCTTCCTTGGCGGCCTCAAGCGCCTCCTGCGAACGTCGGCGACGGATCAGGTCCCACATGCCGTTCATCAACAGCGTGAGCTGCCGAACGTCCGCCTCGTCGTAATCCGACACCTTGTTGCCCACACCGGCCACGGCCACGATTTTGTCGCCGTCAAACACCGGAATGTTCATATGGCGACTCACCTTGACGTGACCCGGCGGAGTACCCTTCTTCTTCGGATTCGGGGCCGCATAGTCGTTCGCAATGATAGGTCTTCTTTGACGAACGGCCTCACCCCACAGCCCCGTTGTATGAACGGGATACTCTATCGGCTTGTCGACAATCGCGCACTCCGCCATGGCGCTCCGGGACCACGAGTACATCGTCAGGACGCTCTCGTCATCGTTGAGAAAAGCGAGGTACCCGATCTTGCTGTTGGTGACCGCCACCGCGGATTCGAGAGCGAAGTCGGTGATCTCCGTGATCCTATGCTCTCTCATCGTGTAGAGCTTGAGCATCGCCTCCAGCCGGATCTCGTTGCATTTGCGCTCACTGATGTCGACGAAACTCTCCAGGAGATAGCCGCGCCCTCCCAGAGTGATGGGAACCACCGTCTTGAGAATGGGTCGGGGCTCGCCATGCGCTTCGAGAAGCACCTTGTCCGCATTCTCAACCGTCCGCGCCAGATCGGTAACCGGGCACTGCCCCTCCTCCGCAGGACAGATAAACCGATGGCAGACCTTCCCGATCACCTCGTCCCGGCTCGCACCGAACATGGCCAGACCCGCCGGATTGACGTCCACAATCGTGTGGGTATCGGCCTCCACGAGAATGACGCCCGCCGGAATCGAATCCATGATGGTCCGCAGACGTGTCTCTCCCTCCCGACGAATCGCCTCAACCCGTACCCGCTCGGTAATCTCAACCTGCAAGTCCCGGTTCGCGTGCGCCAACTCCGAGGTCCTCTGCTGAACCCGCTGCTCCAATTCGTCGTGCGCCTTCCGGAGTTCCGCCTCCGCCCGCTTCCGCTCCGTGACATCCGTGACCATCGCGAAGGAACCGACCTTCCGACCGTTGCCGTCCCGAATGGGAGACGCACTGAAGATGCTGTCCACCGCCTTTCCATCGCCCCGGATCAGACGGATCTCATAGACATTCGAACTGCCCGCCGTGCGAAAGCCGTGCTGCCGATCGAACTCCCGCTTGCCCGCCTCGTCGGTCAAGTCATGAAGGGCTTTCCCGACGAGCCGATCCGGACCCGCTCCCAGCATTCGACAGAACGCCGGGTTGACCTCGACGATCACAAAATCATTGTCGACCGAGACAAAACCCTCGATGCACGTGGTCAGAATGTTCCGGAACCGTCTCTCCCGATCGATCATCTCCTGATGCGTGATCTCTCGCTCTCTCGCCAGGTAGAAATGACAGTGCTCGGGCTTGTTTTTGCCGTTGTAGATGGCGGTCGCCATCCCCTCGCAAGAGAGGTATCCGCACGACGTGCAATTGTAGAGGTCGCTCTCCGAATACTTGTGCATCTGGCTCAAGATCACCCAACGGCTTCGCTCGTCGGGAATCCGAACCCTGTTCCTGCCCCGAAGGTCGGCATATTGCCTCGCGTAGAGGCCGTCCTGATGGTAGGCCGAGAGAACGCGGAGGATGTCTTCCGAACCACTCCCCCCCACCTCAGCCGCCTGACGCTCGTAATGCGCCGTCACCTCCTGACATCGCTTCTCGATCCAGTATTCAATCGCATCCGGCGATTGCTCCGTCATCAGCGTGGCAGGGCCGGCGTTACAGCCGAACTCGCAGCTCAGACAGTCCACCAGAAGGGGAGTACGACCCTGAGCGAGCACCTCGGGCAGCTTACGCAGGTACTGGTAAACGACGGGGCTGCCCTGAATCGTCCGGGTCCGTTCGCCGAGCTCCGGCATCCACCGCTGTGCCGTACGGAGCAGGCCGCCCGGCGTCGAGAACAAGACCGCTCGCTCGGCCATCGGCCCCTCGAACGTCCCTGCGGGCTCCACCGACAGATCGATCCCGTTCTCCTGAAAATGGCGGGCCAGAGACTTGAGCGTAACGTTGTAGTCCCCATACCCGGTCTCGACGAATTCCCGCTTCTTGGCCGCACACGGCGAAACAGCCACGATCCGACAATCGGCATACTGCCGGTAGTACGTCCGGATCATCTTCATCGTGTGAACCATCGGCGAGTCGACCGGGGCAAGGTACTCCAGCAGCTCTGGGTGGTACGTCTGAATGAATGTGACAATCGCCGGACAAGGCTGCGCGATCACCAGCTTCGGATGACCCGTCCGGATGTAGTCCACCAAGGACTTCGCCGCCAACTCGGCGCCGAAACTCACGTCGAAGACGGCCCGAACGCCTCGCGCCTTCAGCCATCCGACGAGGTTCATGTACGTGTCGGGGAAGTTCGCCGCCGCAGAAGGGGCAACCACCGCCACCATCGGCACGCCGCGGCCCAGATCGGCCATGAACGCCCCAAAGTCGTCCACATGGTGCCTTGCCTGATGCAGGCAGGCCTTGATGCAGTTGCCGCAACCGATGCAGGTGTCCGAATCCACCTTCACATAGTCGCCGCTCCCGTCGTTGCAGAACTTGACCGGACAGGCCGAAATGCAGGCATGGCAATTGACGCACCGGTCCTTATCAACATCGACGACTTGTGGTTGTGATTTCTCCGTGCCCTGGGCGGACCCCATAGAATGCCCCTTGGAGGCAGGACGACTGCCACCCGCGTTGCTTATCGACAAACCGCAGACGCACCCCAAGCACGGGCTTAGGGTTTATACCTCTGCCCGCTGGCGGTAAGGCACCCAATTCACATTGCACTAATTAGAATGGAATATCGCACCAAGGGATAATAGAGCATTTCACGATTGACTGTAGCGATACCCGCAATGTTGAAACCACCCTTG
>CAYUQT010000110.1:0-11265 GCA_964446835.1 uncultured Planctomycetales bacterium
GAGGCCAATCAAATCACCTGTGCCATTCGGAAATGACTTCTGGCAACCGCTCTAATGAACTCGGCTCCAGAGTATTCAGTGTGACGCTGGGCAGGGCACTGGCCGAACGAGGACTCAGTCGCAGAGGCAGTTCCGTCCTGAACAATCCCCCGAACGTTGGTCCCCGCAACTGAGACAGAATCCAAAGACGCCGCAAAGGCCGCGAAACGCTCGTGGTACGCGCCGCCCCGAGGTCCTCAACATACCCAGCTCACGGCGCAACGTCTGCCTGCTCGAGAACACTCAGGATCCGGTCGAACGCTCGCTGCAACGCATCGTAGGTCCCCATGTCTACCGTGAACCGATCCCCTTCGTTGGGTTGTGAGACAGCATGACCGTCGGAGAAGAGAATGTTGGCCAGCGATCGCTGATGATGGGTGCGAGGTTTCACATTGAACTCGGCAAACCCCGACGGACACACAAACTGGGTATCCATGACCAGGGCGCGAATAGCCCGCCCCTGCCGATTCTCACCCAGGTGATCGAGTTGGATGTGGGCCGGCGGCAGAGCCTCCGTGCCGTCGTCGTATTGCCGGGTCACCGACCCATGACGGTAATAGTAGCTGCACTGCGCCTGTCGAATGCCGACATTGGCCAATTCGGCTTCCGCATCGACCGGCTGATCGCTGCCGGGACAGAACAGAACCTTGGGTTGCCTCGCCAGATCCTTCTGCAGCATCAGGCCCAACCCAACCGGTGTACCATTCATCAGTGAGATCAGACTGGTCGGCGCCCCCGTCGACGGATAGAAGTTCGAGGCGGTCATCATCGGCGGAGCCTTGGGACCGTAAGGAATGCGGCCTTGGTTGCCGCTGGCATAGGCCTGAATCGCCATGCCCATCTGCCGAAGATTCGCCAGACAGACGGTCCGTCGAGCCACCTTTCGCGCCGAAGCCAGAGAGGGAACAAGCACCCCCACGAGAATCGTGATCACACCGACGACGACCAGCAACTCAATAAGGGTGAATGCGCGGCGATCGGAAGGCAAACCACGCTGCGGGCAGACTCCGATCATAATCCTGTGCTCCGCGCCGCTCACCGGCGCCGCCGCAGGCCCAACACAACGCCCCCCAACGTCAGAAGGAACGCCGAAACCGGCTCGGGAACAGACGTCAGACGAACGTTGTCCACATCCCAGAACCCACCGGCGTTGTCGAAATCGACCGTGGAGATCAATTGTACACCGATGTACCTGCCGGCCCAAGGATCGCTGCCCGCCACAACCGACGTATCCAACTGATAATCGACCAGGTGGAAGAGACTGCCCGAAGTGTTCGTGTTGGTAACCGTGGTGGAACCCACCGTCACCCGCCCCCCCGCATCGTCTCGATAGTACAGCCGCATCTCGATCGGAACGCCAAGCTTCATCCCGTATCCGCCGCCAATGAACCCCGCCGTCAGATGGTACGACTGGCCGATCTCGAACCGGGCGTCCAAATCCTGAAACAGCTCGACGCCCGGAGTCGCGAAGAAGAACGCCGCCTGCTTCCCGTCGATGTTGTCGATGTGGGCAAAGGGAACGTCCCGGAACACGCCCACGGAGTTGTACCAGCTATCCGCATCATACCCACTCGCCAGCCACCAGTCGGGCACCGATGCCTTCTGCCAGTCCGTGATCGTTGCAGTAGCGTACGGAGAGGCGTCGGGAACATTGGGCGACTCAAAAGACGCATTGGGAACATAGATCGCCCCGGCCTCAAGCACGTCGGCCCAGCCGACCACCACGACACTCACTGCCACCACCACTGCCATTCGTCCAACCGTCATAGTTTCCACTCCAAAGCCTTCACACGCCAACGAAGCCTATCACCTCAAACCTGCGGCAACTCACCGAAAGCCTCTCCACGTCTCCACGAAGACAGTTGCCTGCCTCTGGTCGCTGACAGAGTGCCGCAGGTCTTCGCCGCCGCCCCCCGCGTTGAAACCGGCAGCATGGGGGTACCCAGAGACCACCTGGAAGGTCAATGCAATCGACAGAAGAGGGGACCCCGCCGAATTCCGGTCGTCTTCCTCCCAATCGGCACGCCCGGATCGATCCTCGCCAAGAACAGACTGGGAGGACCACCGCGCGCTCATTTCAAGCGTTACGGGAGACATCCCGACAGATAGGTAATAGGCCGCGACCGAAGGCCAATTCAAGGACTTGAGCAAGACAATTCGCAACCACCCAAACCACAAGCCATTCGGGCAGAAGCCTTTTGATCAGTAGGAATCAATCCACCCCCCCCCGAGCACCGCATCGTCCCTATACAGTACCGCCGCTTGCCCCGGAGTAATGGCAGTCTGAGGCTCATCGAATTCCACCCGAACCCGATTCCCTTCCAAAGGCTCGACGACGGCTGGCGCTGCCGTGTGAAGGTAGCGAATCTGGACCTCCGCGCGGAAGGCCGACGTGGGAACATCGACCAACCATTGCACCCCAGAGGCCTCCAACCGGCTCTGAACCAACCCCTCCGCAGGACCCACAACCACCTTGCACCCCACCGGATCGATACGCAGCACATAGAACGGGATCCCCATGGCGATGTTCAGACCGCGTCGCTGCCCGACCGTCAGATGGCCGATGCCCTGATGCCGCCCGAGCTCCTTGCCATCCCGATCAACGATCGGTCCCTCCACAAACGCCTCCGGATGCCGCTGGCGCACGATGCGGGCATAATCGCGGTCCGGCGCAAAACAGATGTCCTGGGACTCGACCTTCTCGCTCACCCTCAGACCCAACCGACGGGCGTGCTCCCGAACCTGATCCTTCGTCAACTCGCCCAGCGGAAACAGCGTCCGCGGCAGCATGTGCCGGCCGATTCCAAACAGGACGTACGACTGGTCCTTCTGATGATCCCGCCCGCGGCAAAGCCGCCATTCCTCGCCAAAACGCTCAATCCGGGCATAGTGACCCGTTGCGATGAAGTCGGCGCCGACGGCCTGCCCATAGTCCGCCAACCGCCCGAACTTCAGATGCTGGTTGCACATCACACAAGGGTTGGGCGTCCGACCCCGGGCATACTCGTCCGCGAAGTGGTCGATCACACGATCGAAATCACGCTTGAAGTCCAGGGAGAAGAAAGGAACACCCAGCATGCCGGCCACCCCCCGGGCGTCTCCGGCATCCACCGGCGTGCAACAGCCAATGTGCCGGCCTTCCGACAGGTGCTCGGTATCAAGCACCTCCGCCCGCCCCGCAGAGTCCTCACCCCGCTGCCCCATGCACATGAACAGGCCGATGACCTCGTGCCCCTGTTCGTGCAACAGGCAGGCGGCCACGCTGGAATCCACCCCCCCGCTCATCGCCACCACGACTTTGCCACGACCCGACAACACGCGATCCGAACTCCCTGTCAATGTCTCGCGACCGCTTGGCGACCGCAAGATCGAACCCGTCGCCGGCCATTCTAGCAACGCCAGACCGCCGGAGCGAAGCCACGCAAATCGGGGAGTGCGAGCGCAGCCGCGAGCCGAAACCCACCGGCCCCAAACCGCCAGCGCCCCCGAACCCTCAGGGCCCTACCACCCGAATCCCGGACTTGTCCACCTTCATGAACTGGGCGCGGATCTGCGACTGAGCGCCTTCGGTGTAGTACACGATCAGAATCCGCCCGTCCGGCAGCTCCACCATCTGCGAGTACGCCCCGCCACACGGATCGATCATCGCCGCCCCCGCCCATGTCTTGGCCTCGTCCACGCTGTGGTGAACGGTCATGCCCGGATCGCGGTGCCCCAGAAGAGTCACTCCCGACGACGTCCGAAGCAGGTTCGCACAGTGCCCGTAGAACGGAAGCGGCGTCGGCCGGCTCCACGTGCGACCGTTGTCGTCCGACCGCGATTGCCACATGTACCGCTCCTTCTCAGGTCGCATCGCGCAAAACAGCGAACCGTCGGCAAGTTGGCAAATATCCGGCTCGTCCGTCGTGTCCGCCTTCTCGTCCAGCACCTGGGGGGAACCCCACGTGTGCCCGCCATCCATCGATCGCAGAAATGCGGTATTCAGTTGGGCGCCGCGGTTGCGATAGACGGGCAGAAGCCAGTCGCCGTTCTTCAGCCGCCGAGGTTCGGTCCACACCGTGTAGTCATACTTACTCCCGATGTTCATCTCCTTCGGTGGCGACCACGTGTGGCCGTTGTCGGTAGAAACGACGGTGAAGGTGTGACACCAGTTGTCGTACGGCGCCTGATACTTCGGCCAGTCCACGGCGACGGCGGACACGCATACGGCCCCGTCGTCACACTGCCAGACGGCCGGATCGCGATCGTCGTACGGCGTGTCCAGAATCGTCCGAGCCGGACCCCATGTCTTGCCGTTGTCGGCCGATCGGCAGACAGAAACCGCTCCCCCGGTCGCAATCCGTTCACCCGGCCGCGACACGTGCCCCCAACCGGCGTAGAACACCGCCAGGAGATCGCCGTTCTTCAGCCGGCACAGACCCGGAAACGCCTGGTACCCACCCCGACCGGCATCACCACACACCACCACGTGCCTCGGCGGGTCAGGCAAGACACCCCACCCCTCGATCAAGCTGACGGCCTCGCCCGAGACTCGCACCTTCCGGAACTGCACCTGCCTCACCTGGCAACCCAGGCCCACGAACCCCGCCCGAAACTCCGAATCGTCGCCTTCAATGAGCCCCTGGCCGTCGATCTCCACGCTGATCTTCGAACCACGCCCGCGGATCGTCAGATCGTGCCACGCCGCCACGGCAAAGTCGCGTCCGGTGGCGTAGGCAATCTGCACCCACGGCTGGCCGGGCCGCTTCTTGTGAAGCACCGCCGTTCCCCAATAGTTGATGTGCCGAAAGGCGTGGAGAACCCCGTCCGGCTGCCCGCGAAAATACACCACAGGACCGCCGGCCCCCGTGGAATTGTCCGGAAGGAGGTACTGGCAGCCGAACTCGAAATCGCCGGAAATCGTCTGCGGCAGGAAGATCCGAGCCCCTTCCCCGCTGTAAAGCTCGCTCTGCCTCGTGTCCTTGGCGATCAGGGTATCGTCACGAACCTCCCACCCTTCGAGCGCAGGCCGCCATTCTGCCGGCTGATCCTGCCCCTGAATGCTTGTCTTCAGACAGACGGCCGAGGTGGCGCTCGCAGTCGCCGTCGGCAAGCCTTCTCCGGCCAGTGCATGACCCACCAACATCCCCAGACTGATAGCGCAGCCCGTATACATCCGCTGAACGCGATTCATCATGTGTGTCCCTTGTACGCCTGCCTGTGTCCCGACCCCATGTCCCGTCGTCCACCCCTCGTCTCCTTCTTGGACTGCCCCGCCCAGGCCGAAGGCCTGAGACAATCATAGCCGGGGGCAGAGTGAAGCGCCGCCCCCGGAAAGAACGCAGAGAATCCTCAACGCCGAAGGTCTTGCACCCTCATCACCCCGGTGAGGCGACGGACCGTATCCCCACGGCGGAGCGTAGCGGAGCCCGTGGCAAACGATCTCCCGTCAACCCGGATCCTCGGCCACGTGGTGCGTTCAGACTACTGACCCATTCGTTCCTTCTCGTCCCCCTTCTGAGAAGGCTGTGTCGAGACATCCCCCCTGTCGACCCCCACCCACGCTTGGAACACTGACTCTGGCAGTTCAAAACGCCACGGGGGTCCTTTGGGTACCAAGAAAGAAGTATCCTTGCTCAAGACTAGCGATGCCTTGTTCTCCTCGTACCATTCCTTCATGGTCGCATGAATGCTTGCTGCCGACTTCCTGGAAATCGGCGACCACTCATGGATGCTAGGAGGCCCCGGAGTGTTAATGAAAAAGACCATACGTGTGATGACACCAAGGGCAGGGGAACAGTACTGAGAGTTCAGCGTTTCTATCGTGGAGCCTAGGCCGTCGATACGCAGTTGCTGAAGTGATACATGACGATGCTTCCTGGAGAATTCCGTGTACCGATCGGCGATCTTCGTCCCCTCCCACACAAGGCCCCCGGGACTGATGTCTGTAAAAAGGCAGTACCCGGTCATTTCCCAGAGTGCGTGCACGTAGCGGTTAATCCTCTCAGCGAGGCGCTGCCCCTCCTTTTGCAGGAAAGGGTTCGCTCGCCCTCTGAGGCATGGGCTTCTCTCTGTTGACGAACGCTTGTCCATGGTGGACTGAGTCGCGAAGCACATGCTGAGGCGTGCGGCATCTTTGCGGATCTGATCGGCGTATCGGTCTACCATCGCCCAGAGTTCGGCTTCCGGGGTGCTTTCGGTCGATGACGGAACGCCGCCGTGAGCCCAGGAACCACAACACGCGACTCCCACATGAATCACAAACGCCATCCAGAAGAGGCCGAGCCGCCGTGAGGAAAGACGCAACAGTCCGCCAGCGCCCGCGCCTTGTAGGATCAACACATGACCCATGCTGCATCCTCCTGCTGGCGACACACCAGACCATTATCGCGGAGACATAGCAGGGGACATTCAACTTCATCGCCCGAACACCTTCGCCGTCATCACCGCTTCGCCACTCCCTCCCCTTTCCAACCCAAACCCTAGCACCGCAGAACGGTGAATGCCAGCACATGTCGATCCCCAGCCCGTCCCGCTCCACCGGAAACATCCTGTCGGCTTCTTGGGGGACGAGTTCGCCCGCGACCAAAGGCGACTCATTGTATCGCTCTCTGCGTACGACTTCGGTGCTGGCGGCTCGGCCCTCGTGAGCTCCTGTGAGGAAATGGGGGCCGAGGGCTGGGGCGAAGCAGCGGTCGACGTGCGGCCCAGAGGGAGAGACATGGACTCCGGCGCTACGGGCAAGGACTGAAGGAGTAGTGGATATTCGGAGTCGACGCGTCGGCGGATGTCTCGTTTTCGACGCAAATGTCACCCATTTCAGGCGGTTCGAGAGGGGTCCGATGTGGAGTCCTGAGGTGTCCGGGCAGGGAGACCGCCCGGCTCGGAGGAGTCGGATGTCCCGTTTTGTCCCATTGTGTCACATCTTTGGGTGGACTCCGGCACGTATAGGGCTCGGGCAAGCAGCGCCGGGACACCGAGCGGCGTGGGAATTCTGAATTCAGAGGCGGCATGTCGTCGAATGTCCCACTTTGTCCAACCGTGTCACGCGTTTTTGGGGCGGCCAGGGGCGGGCTGGAGATCAGGGCCGTGCTAGGGCTTACTAATGTCTCGTTTTGTCCCAGTGTGTCACACTTCTCGGCGCGTGTCAGCGAGGTGTCGACGGTCACGTGGGTGGGCCCGGACGAGAGGAGCGTCGGTCGACCGGCTCGCCACCGGTCGAGCCGAGGCCTCGGAACCGAGCTGGGGATGCGGAGCCGTTGGTGCGGGTAGCCGGCGGATAGGGTGATCGATTCGGAGTCTGTGGACGGCATTGTCGGCCTCTTTCGCTGAGGGGCGAGGGGTGTCGCGAGGTGCGCGGTGTCTCCATCTGTCCCTGCACAAAAAGGGGGAAGGCGACCGGTGGTGACGTTGAGGCGTATGTGTCATGAAACGCGGCGGGCTGTGGCTTGGGCGTTCCCCCGTTTCGGGAGACGAAAGATGGTTCATTATGTCGGCTTCGGTGTCCACCTCATTGTCCGCATCGACAGCGGGACGATCTACAGGTAATCTGATCGCGAGTGCCATGTTTGCGATCACTCTTCATAACATCAGAAACAGCCGTCGATGCCGAAACACCTCTGGCCGACGGCCTGGAGCAAAGCCAAGATGAGAACACGATGCCCGCACATCGGACGACTCGCCTCGATCCTGACCCTGGCATGTGCCGCCGCCCGCACGCAGGCCGAAGAGTCGGAATTCACCCTCGTTCTCGACGGCAAGCCCGCGTGTACGATCCTTGTCGCGAAGAATGCGACGCCCGCAGCCCGCCTGGCCTGTCAGGAGCTCCAGTCTCATGTGATGAAGATTACGGGGGCCGAGTTGCCCATCTGTCACGACGACCGCAAGGTCGACGGCCCGCGAATCCTTGTGGGACAGAGTGCCTCCACGCTGGAACTGGGCGTCCGCGGATCGGACATGACGCCCCAGGAGTACCTCATCGCCATCAGACCGAAGACGCTGATCCTCATCGGCCGCGACTGGCAGGATACCGAAACCAATCGACGCGAATTCGGCAGGTCCACGACAGATGAAACGGTCGCGAGCCTTCGACACCGCGTCGACTACTGGAAGACGGTCGGACAGCCGGAACGAAGTGTCGGCGAGACGGAGCTTCCCGGCGTCTATGATGATCAGGGAACGTGTTACGCGGTCTACGATTTCCTCGAGCGGTTCTGCGGCGTTCGCTGGTACGGCCCCGCCGCCGTGAACATCGTGATCCCCCAGAAGAAGACGCTGACGGTTCGAGGCACCGATATCCGGCGATCTCCGGCCCTGAAGCATCGCAGCGCCTTGTGGGCCGGCAATTGGCCCTTCATGGCCGGACAGTGGGGAGCCGTGACCAGACCGGAAGTCTTTCTCTTCTGGCGGAGGTTGCGGCTCGGTGGAGAGAAGTGGGCCGGCAATCACACCATCCACCGCAAGACCGTCGCAACAGTCCTCAACAACCCCGCCTATCAGGCCGTCGGACGCGGCCGCGGCGCACACCTCTGCTATTCGAATCCCCAGTTGGTTGAGGAGGTGGCCCAGATGGCTCGGGACTTCTTCGACCGCAAGAAGGATGTGCCGGACGGATGGAAGGCCATGGGCGACTACTTTGCGATCGTCCCGGAAGACAACAGCAACTTCTGCCAGTGTCCCCAGTGCAGGACGCTCCTGAGGACGGGAAAGGACATGGTCACAGGCCAGTTCAGCAGCGGAGAGGTCAGCAACTACTGGTTCACCTTCATCAACTCGGTAGCGCGGGCGGTGCACAAAACGCACCCCGACAAGTACATCGCCACACTCGCCTACTGGTCCTATTCCTACCCGCCGAAGGGCTTCGACATCGAGGCGAACGTCTCCGTGGCCCCATGCCTGCACCTCTGCTATTACCCCTTCAGCCGCCCCATGCGCGAGAACGACATGAAGCTCTACAAGCTCTGGCTGCCCAAGGCCAAAGCGCCCATGTTCATGTGGGTCTACTATCACCATCCCATGGAGCCCGCCCTGATCGACAAGTGGAAGTGCTTCCCAAACGTGATGGTCCATGAGACGGCCCGCGCCATGAGGATGTTCATCAAGGACGGCTTCCGCGGAATCTTCGTCTGCGGCGAGCAGGACATGCTCGAAGCCTACGTCATCGCGAAGCTCTGGGACGATCCGGACCAGAACCTCGACACCATGCTCGACGAGTTCTTCCGTCTCTATTTCGGGGCCTCGGCCGAACCGATGAAGGCGTTCTACCTGCAAATCGAGGAGATCGCCTGCAACCCGGCCAACTACCCACCCATGTACCGCCCCTCCAGAACTGTCGCCTGGAAGAACCTCGGAACGGCAGAACGCATGGAGGAGCTGAAAACGCTGATCGCCAAGGCCCAGACCCAGGCCCAGACAGACACCGAGAAACGCCGCGTCAGCCTCTGGCATGACGCCATCTGGAAGTGGATGCTGGACGGACGGGCGGACTATCTCTCGAAGCAGTAGGTTCATACCCCGCGCTGCGAACCCGGCCGATGAGCGATTGCGGCCGATGGGGCCAGACCCGCCATGTGGGCCGAGCGGAAGCCGCCCACCGAGAGCCCTCAGCAGCCGATGCGCTCCGGGTCCACGCCTACCCCGCCTTGACGCTATAGCAGAGCAGCGTGTCGTGATGGCGGAGATACAGCTTGCCGTCCAGAATGACCGGATGGGGCCAGCTGGGACCATCGCGCGTCGGAAGCTGGAAGGTCCCTTTGACGTTGAGTGCCTTCGGCGTAGCCTCGATGAGGGCCATCACGCCATTCTCGTAGCGGAAATACAGGTGCCCGTCCGCGAAGATGACGGCGGCGGACCCTTCCCCGGGACCGCGAGATTTCCAGATCAGCTTGCCCGTCTTGAAGTCCACACAGGCAGGAAATCCATTGTTCTGACCGTGTCCGCCGTAAATGCAGCCATCCACGAGCACCAGACCGCCGTGGTGGTTCTCAAAATCCTTGGGTTCGATGAAATAGACCTCCTGTACCTCGATGCCCTTGTCGGGTTTGGGAACCAGCTTCAGCAGGGCGCTGCCCGTCTTATAGCTGGTCGTGCAGAAGACGAGGTCGCCATCGACGATCGGCGTAGGGATGTTCGCCGTACCGTTGGCAATCCGGTTGTATCCCCACAGAAACCGCCCGTCGCTCGCGGCAACGCCCACCGTCCCGCGGCCGGTGGTCTGAACATACTGCCGGATGCCGCCGACCTCCGTCGCGACGATCGACGAATAGCCCGCTCCATCCTTGCCCTTCATGCCGATCGTCGGAATCACGCACGTCCAGATAACCTCACCCGTCTTTTTGTTGAGCGCCACCATGGACGCCTTCGGACCGCCCGGCGTGCAGACCAGCTTGTCGCCGTCCACGAGCGGCGATTCGCTGTAGCCCCAGCCCGACATCATGAAACCGCCAAAATCCTTGGCGAAGTTCTTGCGCCAGACCTCCCGGCCGGACGCCGCGTCGAGGCACACCAGATCGCCCCGGGCACCCAGGGCATAGACACGGTCGCCGTCCACCGTCGGCGTACATCGCGGACCGCCGTCACGCCAGATACTCCCAACCTTCACGGACCAGAGCTCCTGATGGCTGGTCAGATCCAGGGCGATGACCCACTGCCCCTGGCGCCGGTCGCCCATCGTGAAGATCCGGCCGCCGGCAATCGATACACTCGAATACCCCTTGCCCAGGCCCTCAATCTTCCACAGCAGAGGTGGCCCCTCCTTCGGCCATTGCTTGAGCAGACCGGTTTCAGCCGATCGACCGTTTCGCTGCGGACCTCTCCATTGCGGCCAGTCCCTTCCGGAAACGCTGGTTTCCTCAGCAGCCAGTGCCACTGGCACGAGCACACAACACACGGCCAGATGGCCCCGCCATTCACGTACGCCGTACATCAACAACCTCCAGTCCAGCCTGCCGGTCGAAGGAAACGCCGCCTGCACTCGATGACGCGACAGACTCACTCCCCGGGCATCCGGCAACTGCCTCGGGGCACTACAGTGCCCGCGGCGTCCCCCGACAAAGGAAGTCCGCACACGGACCGTCTTAAGACCCGGCTCAAGCTCGCAAGAAGATTCAGGGCGACTCTGACGGCCTCAAGTGGACAGCAAAGGGGCATCGCCGATCAGATTGAAAAGAGACAGAACACCCCGAGAACATCAGAACAACCGCACATGCTCAACGGAGAGAGGGGGATTCGAACCCCCGTGGCAGTTTC
>CAYUQT010000111.1:0-10788 GCA_964446835.1 uncultured Planctomycetales bacterium
GTCGCCGGTTTCACCTCAGCCGGTTTCGGAGCGGGTGCCGGCGCTGGCGCGGCCGGAGCGGCCTGACTGATCGATGTCACGGCAATGGGAAGAGGCAACGTTACCGGCTCGGTCTTGTCGCCCTTAACAATCAACGTAACCGGAGGCTGATCCTTCGTCGTGTCCGCCTGAATGACGTAGTTGGCGCCCCCCACGGTCAGACTCAATCGGTAGATGCCGTTCTGCACAGTCAGCTCGCGCTTGGTGGCGGTCCGAATCGCCTGAGCCAATGCCCCGGCCTCACCGGTAATCGCCGGATACTGGGCCCACAGGGGGCTGCTTCTGGCCGGCCCATGCGCCCACCAACTCAATCCGGTCGCCCCGTTCATCAGGGCCAGATAGGCCATGGTCCTGGCCTCGTTGACGGTCGGATAGCGGGGATACCAATCCGGCCCGTGCGCCTGAAGGCACATCATCGCGGCCTTGCCCTTGGAGACCACCTTGCGCGTCAGGCCCGTCCAACTCGCGACCATCTGCACGCCGGGCGTGGGAATGCAATAGGGATCGGACATGAAAACGTCACACGTCCCCTGCGCCCAGTAGAAGAACGTGGCCGGCGTGTTGTCCAGGACGAACACCGGATGGTTGGCATCCAGCTTCTTGATCAGATCGTACGCCGTCCGCAGCTTCGCCAGGGAACTAACGTTTCCCGAAGGTTCGTCGGCCGTATACCAACCCAAAAGGGCGGGGTGATCCTTGATCGCCAGAACGAGTTGCTTGAGTTCTGCAAACTGCGCCCGGTCACCTCGAAGGAGGTTACACACATGTGGAAGAACCCACAGCCCGCGTTTGTGAGCGTTGTTCAACACCTCCAGGTTTGATTTGATCCAAGCCCCCTGGGGATCGGGAGAGTCGTTCCCGCTGACAATCGTGTTGAATCCCGCTTCCGCGATGCCGTCGTACCCATGGGTCAGAAACAGGATTTTCGGATAGAAAGGCTTGCCGTCGACGGAAAGCCAGCCGTCGTCGGAAAGTGTGACCTTGGCGGGCGTCTTGGGATAGTCCAGGGCAGGCACCGCCAGTTCGGCCCCAACGGGCAGCGTGCTGGGTTGAAGAGGTACCGGCTCGGGCGCAGCCGCGTACGAGTACTTGATGCGAACGCGGGCCTCGTTGGGCCCGTAACAGAACCGCATCGAGCAGAACTTCTCGGGCTGGTGGAACCCCCCCTGAAGGCGGGCCAACGAACTCATCTCGCCGGTCGGACCGCTGATACGCGTGACATTGCACCGCCAGATCTGCCCCGGTATTGCCGGATCAACCTTCAGCGACGCAAAAGGAACGACGATCTCCGCCGTCCAGCCGTTCGGTTGTGTGCCGACCTTGACGACCCAGTTAGCATCCCACGAAACATTGCCCGCGTTCGACTTGTCCACCCATTCGTCGTACTGCGTCCCCAACGTGTTGACGGCCAGATGTGCGTAGGGACCGGGCAGCCTGCCCGGACCGATGAACAGCTCCACCGCATTGTCGCCGAACACGGCCCCGTCGCGCGTGGTCGTCAACGAAACGACCTGATCCATCTTCGGCTCGTGGCAGATGATGCCGAAATACAGATTCTTCTCATCGAACAGCGCCATGACCTCAGTCTGGCTCGCGGCCGGTTGCCCCGTCTGATTGTTCACGAAATTGGTCACCGGCGCGATATCACGCCATACCGGATCCGTCAGTTGTCCGTCCACCTGGGGAGCGTCCATCACCCGGACAACCGGCAGGACGACCGACCAGGGGCGAAGCCCACGGGCCGGTTCCGTCGTCGGCGATTCGGCACGAGCCAGCGAGCCGACACCTGAACCCAGCAGCAGAACAACCAGAGGTCTGATCCAACGGCGGCCGATGCGCATAGCCTCACCTCCGAACATTTGGTACACCCGTATCACCCCACGGGTGCATCCGATTGACACTTCCAAGAGGCTGCCAGTAGGATCCGATTCGTTCAGCCCAACTTCAGGGGGTCGGACCCTGGCAAGAGTCCTGACATCCTACAATCAAGGAGACGTTGATGAAAGGTGCTCTGACCTGCTCATCACTGCCCAGATGTCCCTGGTGCCTTGCGATCCTGCTTTGCTCGATGTTGCCCCTGGCCCACGTGGGGTTGGGAGCCGATACCACCACCGATCGTCCCTCGGTGACTTCTCCGAGATTGGATGGGAAGATCCAACTCGACGGAAGGTTCGATGAACCGGAGTGGAAGAAGGCAGCCACCTGCCCAGCCTTCCGTGGCGCGGACGGCCCGATGCCCGCCGCTCACCAGACACAGGTCAGGGTCTTTCAGGCCAAGGACGGCCTGTGGTTCGCCATCCACTGCCTTCAGCCCAACACACCGGTCGTCCGTGTGACCGATCGAAATGGCCCGATCTACAAGGATGATTCGATCGAGGTCTTTCTGGCCCCGAATTCCACAACCAAGCGATACGTCCGTCTTGTGCTGAATGCGGCCAACGTGCAGATGGACGAATGGAAGGACATGCCCAAAGGTGCAACACCCTGGCGATCGGCTTCCGTACCCGCGCTCGACGGGTGGCGATGTGAGATACACGTACCTTTCGCCTCGCTGGGCCTTCAGGATGCCCCCTCCGGGGCCCTGGGCTTGAGCCTCCGCAGGAATGATCAGGCGAAGCATCAGTCGAGTGGGTGGACCGGCATCACCCCGAATGCCGCACCTTCTGAGCAGGACTTCGGACGCCTTGTGCTTTCGAATGCGGCGGCCGAGTCGGCTCGCTGACCTCCCGTGCCGAGACCTTCAATGGCCGCCTTGAGATGGCACAAATCCAGGGGAGAAATCTCTACGCATCAAGCCGTCGTTTGAACATCCACGGTCCTATCTGTCCTGGTGTGCCCGACTGCCCACCAGATTGTTGCGTCCATGTAACCTCACCATGCATCGAAATCGAGGGACAGCTCAATGTGCAGGCGTAAAAATGGATAAGGGACCGTCCCTTGATGACAGTCCCTTAACAACCTCCCTCCTCCGTTTCCTCTCAGGACCCTCCTGCCTTAACCCCTCAGGTCGCGAAAATCCCCTACCCTCTGGTCAAGACTTCATAGCGACCTGCTGTTGTAATCCCTGCATCAGAATCAGACGCCTAGACCGCAGACGACATGCAGCAACATCTGACAGATTCTTACTGCTTTTCCCGTGCCAACAACGGCGGCAGGACCGATAAAACTCGCACAGATGACTCATCTTCACGTCTGACAATCATTTGGCAAGGGCATTTTCTGACAAGACTGGTTGTCTACGAGAACATGGTGCAGGCTAGCTGTTGATCACGTACATCGCCCAAACTAACAGGACTGTGATGCTGAATCTTAATCAGTTGGGCTTCAGAAGCTTGTAAGGATGATGCGGAATCGAAACGCCCGTTGTCTAGGATCAACACCTAGGTTCAAACAGGACTATACCTTCTTGGCAAGCTTGATCACCTTCTG
This sequence comes from uncultured Planctomycetales bacterium, assembly GCA_964446835.1. Lineage (GTDB taxonomy): Bacteria > Planctomycetota > Phycisphaerae > UBA1845 > JAFGLZ01 > CAYUQT01. The sequence continues at coordinate 3,469 of CAYUQT010000111.1, forward strand.
GTCTGTGAATGTCTTGCCTGTTAGGTAGTCCAGGAACTCTGCCCGAATCGTAATCTCTTCGTGGGCAGGAGGTCCAGTCCGCCACGGGCACTTGATGGTGTAGTGGTTGGTCATCAAACGACCGTACCAAGCCTTTCTGGCATGGTCGACGTCCAGACGATACTCCCCCAGAAGGTGCTGTCCATCCGGATTGGACAGATCAAACAACTGGATTCGGATCTCCCCTGCGGCTTTGATAACGTGACCGTCCTGGTCGACGGGGCTGAGATGAACGGTCACGCCGTCATCGCCTGGCTTATCATCATAATTGGCGCCACCGGAGAGCCGATCGATCTGAATGGCCGTTACGTAGTAGAGCTTTTCAAGCCGCTTGTCGCCCAGCCGCTGAAGTGAACCGATCTGCTGCTTCTGGGCCTCGATCACGGCGTCCCTGGCCACAACGTCCTTGTTCAGTTTTTCGACCTGATCGTTGAGTTGGCGGACCTGCTGATCGAGCTGTCGAAATCGCTCGTTGGCCCCTCCCCCGTCACATCCCCAGATGAGCAGGGCACTCCCCAACAGAAGACACGCCCGAACTATCCACATGCTCGACCCGTGACAGATATTCGCCAACATGGCACGATCCAAGGTAAACGAACGCAACCCAAGGGATGAACGGCCGGCACCTCGCCTGCCACCGATCTCGTTTGTCTTCAGCGGGCTCTTGGCGGCTACCCGTCGATCGACGCCTCGCGACGTCCGCTCGGTCGCTTACCCCTCCGAATGCACATTCGCAGAAAGGACGACGGCAAGACCTACGTCTTGGCCCCATTCTCCGAAGAGGCCGCATGCGGCATCTTCTCGAGAATCGAATCCGCCAAACCGTATTCTAACGCCTGCTTGGCGCTTAGCCAGAGGTTTCGATCACAGTCGGCTTCGATCACATTGACGTCTTTGCCGCTATGGTGGGCGAGGATCCGGTACAGGTCCTTTCGAATACGAAGGATCTCCTCCGCTTCGATCGCCAGATCGGTCGCCGATGCGTACAGTGTCCCGCTGATCAGGGGCTGGTGCAGCAGAACACGAGTGTTGGGAAGGACGAATCTCTTTCCACGCGTACCGCCGGTCAGCAGAATCGCCCCCATGCTGGCCGACATCCCGATGGAGTAAGTGGCCACGTCGCACCGCAGGAACTGCATCGTATCGTAGATCGCCAGACCGGCCGAAACACTGCCCCCGGGCGAGTTGATGTACAGACTGATGTCCGCCCGGCTGTCCTCGTTGGACAGGAACAGCAACTGGGCAATGATGACATTGGCCGTGGCGTCCGTGACCGGACCGCCCAGAAAGATGATGCGGTCCTTCAACAATCGCGAGTAGATGTCAAATACGCGCTCGCCGCGACCGGTCTCTTCGATGACGTAAGGCACGAGGGTCTGGTTCTGAATCATGGCTCTCGCTCAGGGGATGTGCTTGTAGCCCCCAGGGGGCTGCAAGCGGTTAGACTTCCGATCTCTTGGCGGACCGCGCCGCTCTCCGTCAGTCCGAAGCCCTCAAGGAATCTGCAAGGCGCCTCGTGCGAGCGGTAGCCGACCGCGTCACTCCTGAAACCCGGAGCACCCTCACGGGCGAGACGTCGGGCCTTTGCCCTTCTTGGGCGCCGATTCGAGAATTTCGTCGACCAGGCCGTAGCCCTTGGCCTCCGAGGCGTCCATGTAGCGATCTCGCTCGGTCTCCTTGGCGATCTTTTCGGGATCTTGCCCCGTGTGCTTGGCCAGGATTTGGACCAGGCGCTTCTTGTCCTTGAGGATCTCCTCCACCTGGATCTTCATGTCTTCGGCCTGTCCGCCGATGCCGCCGGCGGGCTGGTGAAGCATCATCTTGGCGTTGGGAAGGGCGAAACGCTTGCCGGAAGTCCCGGCCGCAAGAAGCACCGCCGCCCCGCTGGCAGCCGTCCCGATGCAATAGGTCGCCACATCGCACGTCAGGAACTGCATCGTGTCATAGATCGCCAGCGTCTGATCGACATAACCGCCCAACGAATTGATGTACAGATGGATGTCCTGATCCTTCTTGTTCGCCTGAAGGTACAGCAACGCACCGATGACCCATTCGGTCACCTCCGGAACGATCGGGTATCCCAGATAGATGATCCGGTTGTCCAGAAGGTGCTGGGCGATCGTCCGACGGTCGCGGTCGTCGTTCTGCCGGTACTGGTTCACGGGGCGAATCACATGCGTGCCCTGCCAGAATTCGTTCATCGCGAGAGTCCCTCGGAAACGTGGACAACACCACACATCGACACGTCAACCCACCGGCACGTCGCCCCGGAGGCAGTCTCAGGTCGCGTCGGAAGCGGCCTCCGACGAGGGAGTCCCCTCCTGCCCCGGCGTCACGTCGGTAAAGGCAGCCCCAACCAGCAACTGGTCGAGCACCTTCTCGTCTCGAATGTTCACGTACACGCTCTGAAGCGTGCCGCGATTCATCAATTCGTCACGAACGCGGTCGAACCGCCGATTCGACGACTGGGCGATCTGGGCGACCACGCCGTTCAATTCGTCCTCGGACACGTCGATCGAGAGGTTCTCGGCCAGTTGCTCCAAGATGAAGAACAACTTGATCTCCCGCATCGCTTCCTCGCGAGCACCGGTCCGGAGCTGGTCGACACGCTTCTCGATCTCCACCTCGGGCAAACCCATGCGCTGGAGTTCCACGAGACGACGCATGACCACACGCTCGGTCTGCCGGCTGCCCAGCGTCGGAGGAACCTCCATCTCCGTCTTGTCGAGAAGGAACTGCGCAATCTGGTTCCGCATGCCGCGCCGGATCTCCTGATCCATGCGCGACTCCATCTCCCCGCGAATCATCGTGCGCATCTCGGCGATATTCTCGAAACCCACGATCTTGGCCATGTCGTCGTCGACCGGCGGAAGCACCAGCCGCTTGACATCCTGGATTGTCATCGCCAGCGACGCCGTCTTGCCACGGTATTCCTCGTTCTCGTGATCGTCCGGAATCGCGGCCTCGACGATACGAGCATCGCCCGCCTTGGCCCCCACGACGACCTCGCCCAGCTTCTCAAAAGTGATGCCTTCGACGCGCGACGCACGCGCGGCAAACTGGACGTTCGACTCTTCCTTCACGACCTTTTCGCCCACGGTCAGCTTCACGTCGGCCACGACCATGTCGTCGGCCTGTGCCGCGCCGTCGGTCACCGGCTCGTAGCGACCCATCCGCATGCGGAATCGTTCGATCTGCTCGTCGATATCCTTGTCGGTGATCTGAATGACGGGGCGACGAACGGGAATGCCGTCCAGATCCGGCAGCGTGAAGGGTGGCTTGATCTCCACCTCGCAACTGAACTGCAAATCCCCCTCTTTGGGAATAGGAATCTTGTCGAAATCCACGTCCGGCTCGCCGAGGACCTTCAGGTCCAGCTTGTCTCTGGCGGCCAGATAGGCCTCGGCCACCAACTGATCCTTGATCAGGTCGTTGACCTCATGACCGAAGGCCTTCTCGACCAGACGGCGCGGGGCCCGACCGCGACGGAACCCGCGGATGATCCGCTCCCGCTGGATCTCGTCGTACTGCTCCTTGAGCCGCTCGTCCAGAAGCGACCGTGGAACAGTGACCGTCAGACGCCGACGAAGCGTGCCGATATCCTCTGCCTTGGCCTCTACCGCCGCCTTAAGCTTGTCGGCTTTCTCCTGGGCAATCTCTTCGGGAGTCTTCTCGGCCGATTCGACCTCGGTGCCCTCCGCTCCAACGGAAGTGCCTTCGGTCTGATCCTGACCCTGATTTGCCTCGGTCTTGTCGCTCATGAATGGAGACTCCTTATCGCCTGACTGCGATGAACTATATCGGTTGGTTTCCCCGATTCCAATAGCAGAAAGCCCACCCTCAGGTGGTCGGCCAGGCGTTCGTTTCACTCAGCCCCCGACCGACAACCTGACGATGGGCTCTTCGTCATTAACGCCCCAACCGCGGCCAACGCCTGGCACCCTCTCGACCGGTATCCCACGGGTGGGTAGCTATGTCTTGTGGACTATACGTCCACCAAACACAAAACCGGCCTGAACAGCCGGTCTTGTGCGCTCAGCCCCTTTCCCAACCAATAAAAGCGGGCGATGGGATTCGGACCCACGACAACCACGTTGGCAACGTGGCGCTCTACCAACTGAGCTACGCCCGCACGATCGCCTGGCACAGCAACAGAAAGTATATCGCCTGTTACACGATTTGCAAGTGCCGTTCTAGCAAGTCGGATCCGAAGAGCCCCCGAACCATCGAGAGCACCCCTGCAACGGCAACCGTCCTCCATCGGATTTGCGGAATCGAATCGCGATCCCGTCCTACCACACGCTCTAGCGGAAGCCCCGTCGACTCACCTCGTCGGCACACGGTCTCGGTACTTCTCCGGAATGACCCATTTCACCGGGTCCTGATTGGCCCGTTCATCGCTGATGAAACCGAAGTAGCGCCCCATCCAATAGGCATCCAGATACGCTGCCCCGCCCAGGTCTCGACGCGTGTTCCTCTCGAATTGCAGACGGAGGTTGGCGAACTGCCACCGGGTTTGCCCCCGCTTCAGACTATAAAGCCCCGCAGGGGTGCTAACATAGATCGAGTCGCCAGCGTCCGGTATGAAAATCGTCCGCACCTTGGGGATGTCCAAGCCGTCTTTCATCTGTCTCCACGATCGGCCGTCGTCCGTGGTAATGTGGAAGCTCTTCTCCGTCGCACCGTAGATCGTGTTCGGGTCCCTCGGATCATAGGCGACGATGTCGAGGAAATGCGGAAACAGCCCCGAAAGCAGCTTGCCGAACAAGGCAACCGTGCCCTTGTCCTTCAGCGTCTTCATGACCGACTTCTGATCGTACGTCCAGTTGGCGCCGGCATCGGTGCTGCGGGAGAGCAGCGATCCCACGATATCTCCCGGATAGATCCCTTCCTCCTTGAGATTGCGGAATTCGAACTTGTACCCGCACATCAGATCGCTTGGCCTCCCCGGGCGGACCAGAAGCCACGGATACATTGAGACGTATTCCGTATAGCCCAGTTGAACCGCAGGACTCCATGAACCGCCCTCCAGCGGCTTGCTGCGAAAATCACCGTCGAACAGCCCGTAAACCGTGGCTCCCGCCCCCTGGGCCAACAGAAGCTGGACGCTGTGACCGGGTGGAACCTGCGGCGTCAGACACTCCCACCGCTCGCCAATCCACTTCTCACCGAAATCGATGCTGCGATAGACCCCCTTGCGCGTGACGACATAGAGGCGATTCGGATGGGTCTGATCGAACTGCATATCTGTCAACTCGCCGCAATCGCCCGGCAGTGGCAACGAGGACCACCGCTCTCCGCCGGTGATGCTTCGGAACGCACCCGTCGGACCGGCCAGAAAGATGTGTCGACGCTTCGTGCCGCAGACGATCTTGAAGGGTCGGGGAACCGGGCTTCGACCAATCCAAGCCCATGTCTTGGCCCCGTCACCCGACCGATAGAGATCGCCCGCCTCCTCCGCAGCATAGAGAACCATCGGGTCGTCCTTGGCCGCATCGAGCGCCGTAACGATGCGGCTGAGCCAGCCGTCGAGGCCGTACATGTGCCCTTTCCACATGTATTCGTTGTCCCAGGTGGCCTCGAACAACGGCAGGGGCTCCCTCGACAAGTGAACCGACTTGGAAATGTCGTCGCGAAGGCTGTTCATCCGCGGCTGGAAGAACGTGTTGGTCGGGTGGCTCTGAAGCGTCCAGAGGGCATCGCCCAGGTATCTCTCCTTGTCCGCCGCGTTGGGTGTCAGACTGAGATAGATATAGTTGAAGAGGGGACACTTGCTCTGCTTGTGTCCCGCCCACATGCCCTCCAGCACCGCCCGGTAGAAGCTGAGCAGCTTGGGGTCCTTTTCCATCGCGAACAGGTTGTCCATGTGACCGAAGACGTGCTCGCCGTCATCGGTATCCAGGTGGCTGGACTTGGGGAAGTTGGTTCGCGAGCGAAAGCCGAACTGCGTGACGACCTTCTCGTACTGCTGGTTGAACTTCTCCTTGCCGGTTGCGAAATGGGCCACCTTGAGCCCGGCAGCGGCCATGACGACCCGCAGATTCGGCGTCTTGCCATCGGTCAGGCCCAGAATGCTGAAGGAGGGTGTGTTGGGATCCTTCGTCGGTAGAAGGAGGTTGTTGTCTGCCCAGATACTGACCAGGTCATCAATCGCCTGGCGACACTTCTCCACATACTCGCCCTCGGCCGCCAGTCGAAGGAAGACACCGTAGCCGTGAATGGCATCGCTGTAGTTGTGGTGGCTCGGCGAGCCCCGCCACCTGAGGTCCCGGTATTCGCCGGCACCCTGGTACCAATAATCGGCCATCTCCGAATCGATCCGCTCCTCGAGCGTCGGCCCGTGACCATAGAGATAGCCCCGTGCCTGAAACCCTCGGATGCCCGTGACCTTCTGACAACGGTACATCCCGTCGAAAATGGCATTGACATGGTCCCTGGCCGCCTTGATCTGCTCGGGCGTGCCGGTTTTCTTGATTAGCGCATAACGGTACGACTCGCCGGCCACGTAGTTGGCCGTCCAGCAGACCATGTGCATCACATTGGATACGCCGTTGGTGGAGTGATCGACCGGTCCGCCGTCCAACGGCACCTCAACCGCCGAGGGATAGAGCCCATCTATCCAATGCCATCTGAGAACCTGCTGTTCGAGCACCTGGGCCTTCTTCTCCAGAGGTTGGTACCACGAATCGTCGGCGATGGAGAGGTGAGGGGCCAAGCCAACCAGCAGAACTGCGACAGGAACCGCAAACACCTTGGATGCCATGTTCGGGTCCTCCTTCAACGGAGAACTATACTGAACAATAGCGATTGCCGCGATACTCGCCGTTCTCATGACATCGGGTCACGGCAGGACGGGCTCGATCCCCTGTGGGTCTGATCTCGAATCGAGGCATTCCCGGCGAGCTGTACCACGGCTCGCTCACTCCACATGTATCGGGCCTGAGCCCGGTGCCGTCTGAACACGAGTGTGCCGAACGCCGATCGCTGCCCCACAATCTGTCCGTTGTCGGTAGGGGCAGAGATGACCGTCAGAGGACAGTCAACGCCTTCTGAATCAGGCGTCGTGTTTGTTCGGAGGCCAGGCTTTCCTGTGCCTGTTCATGCCGATATAATGCAGTCCACTGAGCATGGGCGGAGCTGTTATCGCCCGAGACGGATCGAACCGATTCGTCGGGCGCAAACACCTGTGCCCCTAGAGCCGAAGTGGCGGAACTGGCAGACGCGCGGGATTCAAAATCCCGTGAGCCAAAAGCTCGTGTGGGTTCGAGTCCCACCTTCGGC
>CAYUQT010000112.1:0-10557 GCA_964446835.1 uncultured Planctomycetales bacterium
CGTCGCCATCGCCGTCGAAGTCCGCCGCCCACGGCAGCACCCTCACACGCTCCATATACACCTTGCCGTACGCGTCGTAGTCGTACCGCTCCACAGGCCAGCCTCGCTCGTCGGCCATACCCGCCACGGTGTACAGATCCTTCAACAGATAGATGTAGTCACTCCCCGTCGTGGCCGCCCCGCCGGCCAGCGGGTCGTTGTGCATCACCACCCGCTCGTCGATATACGTCGGCCCATGCACGTAATACCGCAGCCGCTGCCCGACGCCGTTGTACTCGGCCACCTCATTCTGCCCCGACGAGAGGTAGTAGCGCACCAAGCCCTGCGACGGCAGGCCAACTGCCATGGGTATACCGTAGCAACTCCATCGCCTCAAGCCACACAGACCGCCCCGTCCAACAGCAACCCCATCCCGCAGAGGACCATCGGTCCCTGAACGCGCCCTGAATACCGCCGCTCCTCTGCCCCCGTTGGGGGCAGGATCAAATGATCTCTGCGAATCTGACCACGGGCTCCGCTGCGCTCCACCCGTGGCCACACTCCGCCGCCCCGCCGGGGCGGAGCACAACCTCCGTCGATCCGTTCCGCCATGATGGCGACGTGACACCCCTGGGCGTCGATTTCGCGCGCCATCGGTAACCTCCCCGTCGCCGTCCCGTTCGTCCCATAGGGACGGTGTGAAAATAGCCCAACGTTTCAACGCTGGGAAAACGTGCCGATACGAATATGAGTGCCGTAGGCACGACAGATGACCACCGGCTGCCCGTTGAACCACCGTGGTCTGTCGTCCCTACGGGACTCCCGGAAAACACGGCGCCACCCGCAACCCAGCGTCAAGACGCTGGGCTATTCTCCGTCGTGCCTACGGCACGCGGGTTGCCCGAGCGAGCCCTTACGCTATCGCTCATGCCGTACCATCCTCCACGATCTTGATCTCCTTGGCGGTCACCCTGCAAGGCTCATAGACGACCCGGTCGATCCGCCCGTCCGCCGCGCCAGCCCGATGCTGGGCCATTTCCCCGCCGTGCATCCTGGGCGACCGCTGCGTAACCCGCGCGGCCGGCCCCGACGGGGCCGAGGACTGTTGCCACGGGTGCAGCGCAGCGAAACCCGTGGTTCACCGTCCCCAAAAACAACAACCGCCCCAAAGGGGCGGAGGAGTACAACATTCCTCAAAAGCCAACAACTCAACGGCCCCCTTATCCCCGATGGACCCGGAGAGCAACCAGACCAGGAACACCGACCATGAAAACTCACCAACCCACCGCCACCCAGTCCGCTTTCATAGTCCCTGACCCATCGCCCCTTGCCCCTGCCGTTCCCGAGACATGTGACATTCCGGGACAAAGTGAGACATTCACCGATACGCCCACTCCGAATACGCACCTTGCTTCCCCGCCATCATCCCCGCGACTCCGCCCGATGCCCGACACCCCCCTCGAAACGCGTGAAGAACGTGTCGAAAGTGAGACATGCGCCCCTCCGAGCCGGGCAGTCCTCTGCCCGGATACCCGACGCGAGACACCCAACCCCGAGAAACGACCCGACAAGATCGAATCTCCAGGTATCAGCAGTCCTCATCCTCTATCATCTATCCCTGATACCCTGCCGTCCAAGATCTGTGACAATGCGGGACAATGTGAGACATCCGCCGACACGTACACTCCGAATACGCCCGCCTCGCCCGCCCAGCTACGGGCTTACAACCCCCAACTCCTGACTCCTAACTCCCAACTCCTAGCTTCTACCTCCCCCCCCCCCGCCGAACATGTAACAATACGGGACAAAGTGAGACATCCGCCGACGAATCAGGCCAAACTCAGAGCAAACACCCCCCGGAACGCACGCCGTCTCCCCTTTCCACCCTGCTCGTGAGCCCCTGTCTTTGGAGCACGTGACATCATGGGACAAAGTGAGACATTCACCGATACGCCCACTCCGAATACGCACCTTGCTCCCCCGCCACCGCCCCCGTTCCTCCGCTCGGTGCCCGATACCCTCCCGAGCGAACCGCGCATACTACGCGTCGAAAGTGAGATATTCGCCGACAAACCCAATCCGAATACGCCCGCCCACCGACCGGCTTCCGACTTCTAACTCCCAACTCCTAGCTTCTACCTCCCTGCCCCGCCACACGACTCCGATCCCACACCCTACGCCCCATGCCCTATCCCCAATCCGCTGTTTTCAGCCTCCTGTCCCCCCTTTCCTTCACAGAAGGACACCGGCGTCGTAAGAAGCCACCGGGACAGTTCCCGCCCATCGGTTTGGTGGGGTAAGGCTTCCATGCTACAATGCCCGGGCAGGCTTAGGACTTGGGTTTTGCTGTCATCTCTGTCCTCGGGAGGGGACTATGCTTCGGGTGGGTCTTCGTCGGATGGCCTCAATCGGTTTCATGAGATTCCTGGCGGGTTTGTCGTGCGTCGTGTCGGTTGCCCCGATCGCTCACGCGGCACTGTTCGATCGTGTCGGGGCCATGGGCGACAGCCTGACCGATGAGTCATGGCAGATCGAGCCGGGGCTGCTTCAGCACGAAAGCTATGTCAGTTGGGTCGAGCAACTCGTCGATTCCGGGCGAGTGAGCTTCGGTGCCTATGGCAATTGGAGCTGGCCGCGAAACACCGGCTACGAGTACAACTTCGCCTGCGCCGGATCGACCACGGACGTCGTGATCTCAGAAGGTCAGCACACCGGTCTGGCCGCCTGTAACCCCACCCTGGCATTCTTCAACATCGGTGGAAACGACCTAGTCAACCACATGAAGCTTCATTCGGCCCCCGCGCTGGGCGGCGACGGCCAGGACCCTGCGGTTCTCCTGCCTCAGATGATTGCCGACTTCGACACCGCCTTCGAGACGGTGGCCGGAACGCTCGACAACCCCACCGCTACGCGGATGGTCCTGGCGACCGTCCCCGACCTCAGTCGGTGCCCGCTCTCGCGATACCTCGATCCGATGACCTATCCGGGGACCATGTCAAAGTATCGCAGTGCCACGAACGCCTTCAACGACCACATCAAGGCCGTCGCGGCCGAACGATCGATCCCGGTGGTGGACTTGTTCGCAATGTTCGACGGCTTATTGGGGCCGATCGACAATCCACATGACACCTTCATGTTCGGCGGTGTCGACATGCTCCTGTATCCGATCAGTTTCCCCTGTGCTCCTACAGACACCTTTCTCTCCGACGGGTTCCACCCCGGCACCGTGATGCACGGACTGATGGCCAACATGTTCATGTATGCCGTCAACAGCGCCTATGGGACGACGCTGGCCCCGCTGAGCGAGCAGGATATCCTCCTGAATGCCGGGGTGACGTCTCCCGCTTCGGGGCCCACGTATTTTGATGTAAGCCGGTTTGTGATCGTGCCGGAGCCGACGGCGGCCTTGTTGATGATGCTGGGGGTTCCGCTGTTGCTTCGTCGTCGATAATCTCGCCCTTCGCCGAATCGCAGGCGTCTTATGAGCGGAACACTCGTCGACTGGCTATTCGGCGTGCTCTCCGCCGCGTTCGTGCCTGTGAGTGATTTCCGGAAGGGCCAGAAAGAGGCGTTCCTCGGCCTCCGTCATTGTGATCTTTCGACGAGCCATGACCTTCCGCGCCACCTCGACGCCTCGTTCGGCGTCATAGCTGTCGCGTCCCTCGTCGGTGTACCAACTGAACGATGGGACAAACTTCGGGGGGTAGTGGCTGACAAACACGTTCGAACCGAATCCGACAACCGACCCCGTCGCGAAGCTCAGATTGATGCCCGCCTTGCTGTGGTCGCCCATCGTCAGCCCGACGAACATCTCTCCGGTTGGGGTCCGGACACCGTTGATCGGCACGCACACCTCTCCATAGGTGTTCTTCAGATCCGAGTTGATGCAATCGGCCGCGATATTGATCCACTCGCCCAGATAGGAATGCCCCAGGAAACCGTCGTGCTGCTTGTTGCTGTGCGCGTGGAGGATCGAATTGTCGATCTCGCCGCCCACCTTGCACACGGGGCCGATGGTCGTGCCCTCGCGAACCACCGCTCCTGGCTGGATGAGCGTCCCGTCGCCGATGAAGCAGGGGCCCTGAACCGTGCATTGAGGGCTGATCGTCACGCCGCGTCCGATAACGATCGGCCCATCCTCGGCGTCCAGGACGGCACAGGGCTTCACCTTGCTGTCCTTCCCGATACGGATCGCCTGCTCATTCAGCAGGAACGCACCCGGATACACCCTGCCCTCTATCCTCGGCTGGGCATCGCAACGCCACTGCCGGACCAGTTCGGGTCCGTTCGCCCGAACCAGGTGCCAGGGCCAGCCGATCAGCCCGTACCGGGGCAGGGCAACCTCGATGACCGGATGCCGCCCCTGATGCTTGACCAGACAAGCTTCCAGCCGGTCGGCATCGAGCCAGACCTGCGGCGTCAGCTCCCGCGCCAGTGCGGCGTCGGCGTGAACGAAAACAACATCCCGACCCCATCGGCCAATGGCCGGTCCCTCAGGCCAACGGATCTCGTGTGCCGCCATCAGCCGCCCGTTCACGAAGAGCGTCGCGTCCTGGGCCGGCTGATTGACCGGCACGCCCCAGCGATCCGTGACGACCTGAACAATCTCCGGTCGTACCGCGAGCGACAGGGACGTTGGCTGGATGGCCCCACGGATCTTGTCGATGAGCTGGTCGCAGCCGCACCGGAGCTCGAACGTCGCTCGCCAGTAGGTCAGCGGCAGCAGGCCCACGTACCCGTGGTCTTCGAAGATGACAGTCTGTTTCATGATTTTGCAGTCCAGGAACGCCCGCAAAGGGCAGAATCTGACCGTTCAAGAGCCGTGCCTTGACACTCTGTCAGATCGACCGAAGCCGACCCGGACTTTCACTACGGTGCCGGCTTCCGCGGCGGGGTGGCTGGTCGGTGCCTCCAGAGCAGGTCCTGGCGCGTGCTCCCGGCGGACAAAAAGAAAGGGGACCCGCGTTTCCGCCAGGTCCCCTTGAGTGATCATGCAGAAGGAGGCATCCACCGTAATGCCGTTGAGGGGGGATTTGATTGAACCCTATATTCAAAGTGGGTCACTACGAGCCAACTGAGTGTTGGCTACAGGCCGGTCCAGGCCGCCCAACATGCCTTGCGGCGCCAGGTTCGCCCGTCATCCGGCCCAAAAGGACCCAGGGTTCGCGTCATCGGTTCTATCAAATACAACCCCTCTGTCGAACATGGTAGACAAACCCTTCTGCAGTTACAGATATACCAAGTTTCGGCCCGGATGCCAAGCGGTGAAAAGATGGGATAGTCAGAAATCGTGACAGTGGGAGATTCCGGCCGATATTGCGGCCGTTGCAGATACGATTTCCGCCCCCCCGGTAGTCCCGCCCTCGCAATGGCCGCCCCCCAAGAATAGGCTTGGGGCAGTGCACGCCACCTCCGTCGTTCTGATGCCGACTCCCCGCTCCAGCGGAGGCGTGTTGGGTCCGATCGTCCCACCCGCCGAGGCGCCTCAGAGGATTCCCTTGCCGAAGGAACGCGATGAGGTGGGTGCCGAGGTGTGCTCCGCCTCAAGGGGTTCCTGCTCGTCATGGTGCTCGACGTGATTGGGCTCGGTCGGCGATTCATGATCATGATCGGGTTGCTGGTTGGCCCGCAATTCGGCGATCAACGCTGCGTAATCCGAACCGGCGTCGAAGTCCTCTTCTTCGAGGTCCACGGGCTTGTATCCCGGCTGTTTCGACCGTTCGAACTCGGCTTCATAGGCGTCGATAATCGCCTTCTGAATCCGCTCGCGGCACGCCATGTTGATCGGGTGGGCAATGTCCGCGTGCAACTTGGCGCGTCCCGTGTTGTTCTTCGGCGCGCGGTTCTGCCGGAGCTGACTTCCGCACTCGTTGCAGTAGCGGGCCCTCAGATGATTCTTGGCTTTGCACTTGGGACAATGGTCGGCCATCTTGCGGCTGGGCATCGCCACGAACAGTCCGTTGGTGCCCTCGATCACCTTGATGTCGCGTACCACGAATTCGCGGTCGAATGTGACACTACAGAAGGCTCGGACACGATCCGACGGAACGTTGACCAACTTGACTCGGACTTCAGTAATCTCCATGGTTGTCGCCTCCTTTCATCAAGGCTGTTCGCACTTAGGCGCCCTAACGACCATCGCTCTCATGCGGAGTTGACGGGTAACGGCGGCAGCGAATTCATCAGCTCGATCTCGCTCCGTGAACAACGCAAACAACGTGGAACCACTGCCGCTCATCCGGACGTACTTCACCCCTAGATCGCCCAGATCGGCGTGAAGCCTTCGCAATCGCGGTTCCAGGTCGAACGCAGGCGATTCCAGCATGTTGTAGAGCAAGGGACCCAACTCATCTCCGGTTCGGACGGCTTGGACGACGTCCATGGCCCCCGGGCAGGAGTGACCATTCCCTCGCCAGTGCTTGTACACCTCGGCCGTGCTCAGACCGAACGGCGGGATCACTAGGACTACCCAGCCCAACCAGCCCAGGTCCACTGGTTCCACACGTTCGCCTCGACCGCGAATAATCGCCGACCGGCTCTCAATAAACAGCGGTACATCCGAGCCCAGAGTCGATCCCACTTCACCCAATTCGCACTCGCTCAGGCCCAGATTCCATATCCGGTTCAATCCGACAAGAACGGTCGCGGCATCTGAACTGCCTCCTCCCAGACCTGCTCCTGCGGGTATCCGTTTGATTAGACGAATGACCACGCCTCTTTCATCCCCCGTCCGCTTGCGAATTTGATCGGCCGCCTTCCATGCCAGGTTGTCAGGCCCGCCCGGCAGACTGGCGTCGTCGCATTCCAGGACGATCCTTCCATCAGGCGATGGGTGCAACGCGATTTCGTCGTTGAGTCCGATGGGGGTGACGAGGGATTCGATCTCGTGGAATCCGTCCGGTCTCATTCCCAAGACGGCCAACGTGAGGTTGATCTTGGCGGGTGCCAGGAGGCTCACACTAGGCGGTTCGAGAGTCGGTTCCCGGGTGATAGTCATGGCTGCCTCACAATCCGACAGGTCTCTATTCAAGAAGCTTACCTGCCGCTTCGCCTCTGTCAAGCCATCACAGGTAAATGTATGTGTTGTATTTAATAGGTACTGTATGGCATCAAAGGCGACCTAACCCAGACAATACAATGATGATATTCGCAAGAGGCCCTTTCAATCAAGAAGAAGAATCATTCAAATTGAAATGACAAGCGACCAATGAAGGGAAAACCGGGTCCTCGAATCTCTCTAAGTGGTCATACCCAAAACGGTTCCGCTCCCTTGCCGAGCTTAACACCCACGGCCCTGCTCGCGGTTGCGTTGGACGCCGCCTTGGCGGACCTTGAACTTGCGGGGCGGTCAATCTTGCGTCATGGACGGACGACTCGTCAACCCGCTGGTCGAGATGTACGATTCATACAGCGATGCGTCGCCGCTGCGAAATCCCTTGTAGTGCAATTTCCCCAAAACGGCACGGTCGCCGTCCAGCTTCTGGGTCAGCAAGTCTTTGACACTGGCGACGAGCTGTGGATCGGCCTTGACGCTCGCCAGGAACGGTCCCTCGGGCACGGGCTCTGTTCGGCCCAGGATTCGGAACCCGTCCTGACACACCGAAAGGGTCGTGAGCAGATTGGACTTGGCGGGCCAACTCTCAAACTCCAACTCGTCGACAACGCCTGCCGGCACCCCCTCAAAGAGGACGGCCTTGGCGTTCTCATAGCTGTTGATGTGGTGCCCGAAGGGAGGCACAAGCTCCTTGGGGATGTCGTTGGCTGAGAGGCCGGCCTTGGTGAGTGCCTTGATCGCACCCAGATGCAGGATCGGGTCGTCTTTCGGTCCGAAGGCGAATCGCTTTCCCTTGAGCTCGGCCAGGGTCTTGATGGGCGAATCCTTGCGGACGACGATCAACCCCTGGTGCTCTGTGGTTCCCTTGGTGTTCACGGGTATCGCCACGACCTGATAGACAGGCCGGAGCTGAATCTCCGCAAAGTCGGCTGCTGAAACCCACGCGAACTGCATCCGCCCGGTGCCCAGATGGTGGCGGATGCTCCGCGGATTACTCCGCTCGAACTGCACGGGCTGGCTCAGGTCTTTGCTGATTGCCTGCTGAAAGGGTGCCCAGGGAGCGGTCTCCAGCGGGCCCAGGAAGCGATCCCAACTACTGACATCAGGTACCAGCGAGAGGTGCGGAAGGTAATCGCGTGTCATGCCGACGCGCACGGGTGGGGTCAGCTTGAGCAGCTCGCCCATGGGCCGGAAGAACGCCTGCATCCCCTCGCCCAAGTCAATGGCCTTGCTCTGCTGCTGCTGAGGCTGTTGGCATCCGACAGCGGCGGCTATTACCACACAGACTCCCAACAAGCGCATACCGGATGTCTCCATAATCGATCCTCCCGGCGGGACCGCGCCTTGCCTCCCCCCATGCCGAGGGGCAGTATACCCCTTGTCGCAGGCCACGACAACCATGAGCCTCTGCCTCGCCGGTGAAGCCATTACCCCGCCAACGCGTTTCGGAAGGACTCGGCAATCACCTGGCAGCCTTCTCGAACGGCCTCGACGGGCGTCACCAGCGGCGGACAGATCTTGACCGTGCCACCCCCGACGCCCACGGGGCTGAAGAACAACAGGCCACTCTCGACGCAGGTGCGAACGACCTCCCACGCCAGGTCGCCGTCGGCTTCTTTTGTTCCCGGTTTGACGCAATGCAGGCCTGCGACCATGCCCTTGCCGTTCAGTGCCCCGATGTGTCCGCCGAGCGAATCCCTGATTCCGGCCAATTCCTGATGGAGCACGTCGCCGACGGTCCGGGCGTGCTCGATCAGATTCTCTCGAAGGATCAGGTCGATGTTGGCGCACGCGGCGGCCGCACAGATCGGGTTGCCCGTGTGTGTGCTCGTCATCGAGCCGGGGGGGAAGAGGTTGAGCAGATCGGCCTTGCCGACGACGGCCGAGACGGGCAGGCTGCTGCTGATACCTTTGCCGAGCGTCATCAGGTCGGGCACGATGCCGTAGTGCTCGAAGCCCCACATCCTGCCGGTTCGCCCGAAACCGGCCTGGACCTCGTCGCAGGTTAGGACTACCTTGTACCGGTCGCACCACTGACGAAGCCGCCGCATGTACTCCACGGGCAGGAAGATCGCCCCGCCGCCCTGGAAGGTCTCGGTCAGGACGCCGCAGACCTGTTCGGGGCGAACGTCCTTTTCGGCGAGAGTCTTCTCGAACACGTCGAACCGCGTATCTTCGCAGCGGAATCCGTCGGGGAAGGGGATCTGAACGAAGCTCGGGTCGTCCTTTCCGATCCATTCCTTCAGGGCGGGGATGCCACCGGCCAGTTGTGCCCCGAGCGTTCGCCCGTGGAACGAGCCGGTGAAGCTGACGATCGTAATCTTGTCCTTTCCGCCGGCGGAGAGTCCGTGCGCCCGCGACAGCTTGAGTGCGCACTCGACCGCCTCGCTTCCGGTGGTGAGGATGAAGGCCTTGTTGAGTTCGGGGGGGGCCAGCTCGACCAGACGGCGGGCCAGTTCCATCCGCGGTTCGCCGGGGAAACAGTAGTGCGTGAGCAGCCCGCCGGAGGCCTGCTTGATAACGGCCTCGGCGATCTCTTTGCGTCCGTGCCCGGCGTTGGTCACCAACACCCCGCTGGAGAAATCGAGCCACTTGTTGCCGTAGCGGTCATACACCTGGAAACCTTCGGCATGATCCCAGACGACGGGGGGCTGTCCCTCCATGCTCCGCGGCTCATACCGTCGCAGTGTCTCGAGCAGGGGGATCGACTCGGGCACGGGGAAGGCCGTGTGGATTCGGCGAAAACGTGTCTCCACCGGGGGGACCTGTTTGGGGACCAGTGAATACGACCGAGGACCTGCCATGCAACGCTCTCCCTATAGAATGGCAGCGAACCCAATGGGTCCGCCGCTTCGGCCGGCAATAGCGCACGGAACTCGTTAAGAGAATGGAAACCTGCGAGCAAATCAAGGGCCGGCGAGCCATTCCGATTTGCCGGGGGTGCATCCGGCGAGTTGTAGCGCCAAGCCTCCGTTGACCGAGGATCCTCGGGGGCACACGACAGGCGAAGCGGACCGCGACTCGCACGACCACATGATCTCATTCGAAGGTTTTCTCTCGTGCGTCGTGTGTGACGGCTGCACTGTTGTGGGGATCGCCTCCACTGGCCTTCTGCAGGGAGATGGGGTCGGGGGCAGGAACGGGGTATCGTGGGCGGGGGATCGAACATGGGTCGGGTATTCGGAGCGGCCGTATCGCCGGATGTCACACTTTCGACACCTATTTCACGCGTTTCGGATGTGACGGGGATTGGGCTATGGGGTTTGGGGGATCGGGGTTCGTTGTTGAGATTGCGACACGACACGTCGGCGAATGTCTCACTTTGTCCCGTATTGTCACAGATCTTGGACGGCAGGGTATCAGGGATAGATGATAGAGGATGAGGACTGCTGATACCTGGAGATTCGATCCTGTCGGGTCGTTTCTCGGGGGTGTTTGTCTCGCGTCGGGTATCCGGGCAGAAGACTGGCCGGCTCGGAGGGGCGGATGTCTCACTTTCGACACGTTCTTCACGTGTTTCCGGG
>CAYUQT010000113.1:0-10499 GCA_964446835.1 uncultured Planctomycetales bacterium
TTGGGGATTCTGTGCCCAACTACCTCCCCAGGCTACGGCAGTGCCATTCGGGGCTTATACGTATTGACCCAGCCCAGACTCTTGTAGATGAGGAAGTGCGGGATCAGTAGCACCTGTCCGGGCAGCATCATCGTGGCCAGCAATACCAGAAACCAGAAGTCGCGCGTTCGCCAGTCCAGCCTCGCCAGGGCATAGCCGGCCATCGAACTGGTCAGCACCGTTCCCGTCACCGCCGTCACCGTAATCAGCAGCGTGTTCAGCAGAAAACGCAGGAACGGCAGGCGGGCAACCTGCGGGTCAATCACCTGTCGATAGTTGTCCCAGACAGGCGATTGGGGCAGAAGCGCCGGTGGAAACACGTAGACCTGATCGAGCGGCTTGAGCGAGGCGCAGATCGCCCAGATCAGGGGCAGCAGGAACACGATCGCGACACCGCTCAGCACGAGATAACGCATCATCAGGCCGAGTGTTCGCCGGAGGGCACGGGCACGGGGAGTCATTCGTCCTTCTTTCATCGTTCGCCCTCGTAGTGAATCCATCGTCGGGTGCTGACCCACGCCGCGCCGGTCAGCACCAGAATGATGACGAACAACACCCAGGCCAGCGCCGAGGCGTACCCCATCTGGTAGTGCTCGAAGGCCCGCCGGTACAGATAGACCACGTAGAACAAGAGGCTCTTGCGCTGTCCGGCCGACTGCAGCAGAAAGGCCTGGTTGAAGATCTGAAGGGTCCCGATGATGCCCGTGATCAGGTTGAAGAGAAATGCCGCGCTGATCTGCGGAAGCGTGACGTGTCGAAAACACCGCCATCGACCGGCCCCGTCGATCCGAGCCGCTTCGTACAGGTGTTCGGGCACGTTCTGAAGCGCCGCCAGAAAGATCAGCATGGCCCCGCCGGCACTCCAGAGGCTCATCATCAGCATCGCAGGCTTCGCCCACGTCGGCGAGAACAGCCATCCCGGCACCGGCCACGACTCCGCTCCCGATATCCCCACGGCATCGAGCAGACGATAGGCCGCCCGGAGCATCGAGTTGGCCAGCCCAAAATCGGGGTGGAAAATCCATCGCCAGATCATGATCGTCGCCACCCCGCTCAGGACGTGCGGCATGTAGTACAACGTGCGGAAGAGGCCGATGCCTCGAACCGTCGAGTCAAGCAGCATCGCCAGCAGGAGCGACATCACCAGCCCCAGGGGCACGGCAAACACGGCGTAGACCACCGTGTTTCGCAGGGACAGCCGGAAGTCGGCGTCGCCACTGAAGATGTCACGATAGTTCTCCAGCCCGACCCATCGCGCCCCGGACAGCGATACACCGTCCCATTCAAGCATCGACAGGCCGATCGAGGCGATCATCGCCAGAACCGTGAACACCATCACTCCGACAAGCCACGGCGCCGCAAAGAACCACCCCGACCGACGGTTGGGCCCTCGGAATCGTTTGTGTGGTTCGGTCCCGAGCGCCATCACTTGTGTCCCCTGTCGTTCGGGGATGAATCGCCGGTCGGAGGCATTCGGAAGTACTTTCGAAGCTCCGCATCGCCGGCCAGTTGCCGCACGAACTCCGCACCGCTGATCTCGTTGTCCTCCAGCCGTTCGAGCGTGTCGCGAATCCTGCGGTCCATGGTGAACCAGTGCCGTGTGATCGGCTGAATTCGCGAGTAGCTCAAGGCGTCGATGAACCGGTAGGCTCCGCTGCCGGTGTCATACTTCCTGAAGGTCTCGGCCGACGCCTTCAGCGCCGGGATGGCTCGCTGGTACCGTGCGACGATCTCCTGGCCGCGCTGGCCGCATACAAAACAGATGAACCGCCATGCCCGGCGCTTCTGCTGTGAGGTCAGCCGGTCGGACATGCACAGGGCGTCCCACGTAACACGCGTGAACCGCTGCCCCGTCGGCCCATAGGGAATGTGAGTCACGGCGTATTCGGGTGGCCGCCCGTCATGCGGGCCCAACGACGTGGCATTCAGAAAGGGCTGCAACCACGGGCCCTGGATGCACATCGCGATTCGGCCCGTAAAGAACGCCGTGTCGGTGAGCATCTCGCTCATCTCGACCGACGTGGGGCAGATGCGGTATTCCCAACGGAGCTTTCGGAACAGCTCGAAGGCCTCTTCGGCCGCCGGCCCGGTCATTCGCCATTCGGTTCGCGTTTCGTCGAGCACGTCGGCCCCGTAGCCGTACAGGATCGGCAGGTAGTAGATCCATCCCGGCAAGAGCAGCCCGTACTGATCGATGCGCCCGTCGCCGTCCTCGTCGAAGGTCAAGTCGCGGGCGATGTCCAGGAAATCGGTGAGGGTCCACTCGTCCCATGGGCGTCGAACCGGGCGCTTGTGGAAACGCTCCGCCCGCTCGAAGCACCGTTTGTTCCAGAGAATCAATATGTTGCCGCCAAACAGCGGCATCCCGCGAAGCCGGCCGTTCAGCACAAACGACCGCACGGCCGTCTCATGGCAGTCCCGGTTGGGATCGATGGGACACCCCGCGGTCCCAATGAGCTCCGTCAGATCGGCAAACCCACGGTCGGCGAAAATGGGCAGCGGTTCATCCTGGAACATCATCACATCGGGCGCATCGCCGGCGACAAGGCCCTGTTGAATCTTCGCTTCGTAGTTCCGCTGAAAACCAACGACGTATTCATGTCGGATGCGTACGTCCGGATTCGCTGCGCTAAAGGCGCCGATGATCTCCTTCCACATCAGGTATTCCTGATAGTCGCCCCAGTGCGCGAAGCGGACCGCGTCCTCGGCGAAACGTTGCGGATAGTGGTATCGCACCGTATCCGCAAACAACCAGTAACCGGCCGCCGAGCCAAGGACGAGAATCAGAACCGTTCGTACTGCGCGCATAAGCCCAACCAGGTCTCGTAGAAGGAAACGCGCCGGCATTATACAACCGCGGTGCGAGGGCGCGGTGTATCGAGTGTGGGCGCCCTTTGCGCCTTGCATATTTGACCTTACCATGTCGGTCACGAAGGCCCTGATCAGGAGAAGTCATGAGCCATTCCATCCTGGATACATTTCGATTGGACGGACGCGTGGCGATGGTCACCGGCGGATCGGCGGGCATCGGTCTGGGAATTGCCCGCGGTCTGGGACAGGCGGGGGCGAAGGTCGTACTCGCGGCTCGCCGCGCCGATGTGGGCGAGCAGGCGGTCCGGCAGCTCAGTAGCGAAGGGCTCACCGCCTCGGGCATCTGGGGCGATGTGACGCATGAGGACTTCCGCCGGTCCCTCGTCGATCAAGCGATGTCTCTCCACGGACGCATCGACATACTGATCAACAACGCCGGCACGACGGTGCGCCACCCTTCCGAAACCATGGACATGGCAGAATGGGATCGCGTCCTGAATCTGAATCTGCGAAGCGTCTTCGCCCTGACACAGCTCGTCTCGGGGCCCATGCTCAGCGCGGGACGAGGTTCGATCATCAACATCTGCTCGCTCCTGAGCGAGATGGCGCGGGCCACGGTCGCCGCATACAACGCCAGCAAGGGGGGGCTCAAGATGCTCACCAAGGCACTGGCGGTCGAGTGGGCGCCCCGCGGCATTCGCGTCAACGGTATCGGGCCGGGCTACATCGAGACGGACCTGACCAAACCCCTCCAGGAGAATGCCCAGTTCATGGCGTGGGTCGAGTCGCGAACGCCGATGAAGCGGTGGGGGCTTCCGACGGACCTCGCGGGCGCGGCGGTCTTCCTCGCGTCCGATGCCGCTGCCTTCGTCACCGGGCAGATACTCTACGTCGATGGCGGGTGGCTGGCCGGTTGAGACCCGCTCCTATTCGCCGATGATCTTGACCAGAACCCTCTTGCGGCGCCGGCCGTCGAACTCTGCGTAGAAGATCTGCTCCCAGGGACCAAAATCGAGTTTCCCGCCCGTGATCGCCACCACCACCTCTCTGCCCATCACCTGCCGCTTCAGGTGGGCATCGCCATTGTCCTCGCCGGTGCGGTTGTGCCGGTAATGACTCGTTGGCTCGTGGGGGGCGAGTTGCTCCAGCCATTCGTCGTAATCCTGCAGAAGGCCCCGCTCGTCGTCGTTGATGTACACACTGGCCGTGATGTGCATCGCATTGACCAGGCACAGCCCTTCTTTCACACCGCTGGCTCGCAGGGCCTCTTCCACCTGGGGCGTAATATTGATGTAGCTCCGACGCTCCTTGATCTCGAACCACAGCTCCTGGCGATAGGATTTCATCTGTAGGACTCCATGGGTTTGAGGCTATGGATGTCACATCTGCCACGCGTTCCTGAACATCTTACACCATCTCGCTCGTCCGTGAGATTCAGGCATCCGGCTTCCGTCCATCGCGTCTTCTGTTTCGCCTTTGCAGGCGACATCACCTTCTGATTCACCGGCACAACGATTCCATACGATCGAATCATCGCGACACCCCACCTGCGAAAATCCAAAGCCTCATCCTCGGCATGGACGAAGCAACTCGGTATCATTGACGGGTTGTGCACCAGTATGAGGAGACTACCCTATGCCAAGCACTGTGTTCAACGGAAAGCTGATTTCTGAGAAGGTCGCCGAGCTCATCGAGCGCTCTCACCACGTCGGTAACAACGTGACGCTCTACACCGGTCCCGAACTCGGGCGATTGGCTGAGTCTGCCGGACAGAGAGACGTCTACGGCGGATACAACTGGGACACGCGCGTGCGCAATCGTTCCGAGAAGTACACGGCCATCATCGGAAGCGATGCGGTGGCGAACAAGAATCCCAACACGTTCGAGAAGGAAGCCCTCGGACAGATGCAGAAGTTCATGGTTCGCATGTTCGGCGGCGAGTTCGACGGCAAGCGGCATCCCGGGCACACGAACCTCCTGCCCATCGACTACATCTACCGTGTGATGGGCAGCGGTGAAGACCTCGATTTCACCTTCAATTGCGAGCTCCTGGTATCGGCCAAGCATCGCCATAACCACCACATCACCTACATGTGGGGCAAGATGCTTCGGGCGGTAGACATGGTTCCTCTCGCCAGCAACCTGCGGATCCTGATCGTGCCCGATATGGTGACCGGCGAGTTCGGGCGATTCTACGCGTTCCCGGAGCAGGGGCTCACCATCGGTGTGGGCAGCGACTATATGGGAGAGTGCAAGAAAGGCTTCCTCCGCCTGGCGATGTGGCTGGCCAAGCAGCGCGGAATCCTGGGCATCCACGCCGCCAGCAAGATCGTGATCGCTCGAAACAGCAAGACGGGCAAGCTCGAACGCATCGGCGTGATCATCTTCGGACTCAGCGGGACAGGTAAGACGACCAACGTCGGACACACCCACTATCTCGACCAGGAGGGCGAAAAGTCGCTCGTCGTTCAGGACGACTTCGTCGGACTGCGAATGCGCGACGGCCGGATCCTCGGCACCGAGCAGGCGCTGTTCCTCAAGACCGACCTCGACGAAGACGACCTCCTGCTCCGACCGGCCACCCAGTCGCCCGAGTTCGTCGCCCAGAACCTCTACCACACGTGGAAGGGCGAAGTGCTCTATCTGCAGGAAGACCTCTGCGCAAACGGTCGCGGCATCCTCCCGCTGACCGCGCTGCCGGCCGATCGGCGCTACCACTCGATCGACCTGCCGCCGATGGATGAGCTGGACGCCGTTCACTTCATCTTCAACACGCGGCGGAACACCTGTGTGCCGATCATGCAGGAGTTGCCGCTGGAACTGTCGGCCGCCTACTTCATGCTGGGCGAGTCGATCGAGACCGCCGCGGGCGACCCCACCAAGGCCGGCCAGTCGGTCCGCGTGGTCGGCACGAACCCCTTCATCGTCGGCGACCGGGCCGAAGAGGGGAACATATACTTCGAGTTCCTCAACCGCTACCGCGACAAGATCCGCAGCTTCGTGATGAACACCGGCGGTGTGGGCGAGATGCCGACCCCGGGCGATCCGCTGCACCCGAAGCGGGCGGCCAGCCGTCCGTGGAAGAACGGCATCGGCTACATCACACGGGCCGTGCTGCGCGACACCGCCGTCTGGGCCGAAGACCCCGATTTCGGCACCAAATTCGTGATCGGTGGGGTTACCGACGAGCAGGAACGCGAGTTCGACATGGACCGGTTCGATCCGCGACAGGTCTACAGCCCCGAGGATCGCGAGTCCATGGTCAAGACCCTCAATCGCGAACGGATCGAGTACCTGGATCAGTTTGCCAAGCTCGATCCGAAGATTCGCAAGGCGTTTGTCGAGACCCACCGCATGTAACGTCGTCATGAAGGTGGCGAGCATTCGGCGGCGGAGCCCACTCGGGTTTCCGCCGCTTTTTTTGTTTCCGGCTCAAGACCTCTTCCCTGAGACGTCACGGGTCCTGCCGGGGCGACAGGGCTTTCAGCCGATCCCCGATGAGATCGAGATACCGCTCCGGCTTCACCGGCAGGGGAATCCGCGTCTCCCGGCGAACCTGGACGGTGCGGAGCCGAGCCAGGGCCTGCTCCGGCGTCGTCAGATCGCCGAGGTCGAGGGCCGGCATTCGCAGCGCGGGCGGCATGGAGGCCTGCCATGAACTGTGGTTCTCGATGAAGGCCAGGATGGCCGCAAGATCGTTGGCTGAGGCGTCGTCCGCAATGAGGCCGGCGAAGGCGCGGACGACTTCACAAGCCGTTGCCGACGGACTCTTGGCGAATCGGGCAAAGGCGTAGACGTTCAGGATCTCGTTCGGCACGCTCCGGCCGGAGAGGTTCCCCACCAGGCCGTTCAGCCCAAGCCGCCTCGCGTCGGCCACGACCTTGTGCAGGTAGCGCGTCTCCGCCTGAACCTGGCCCCAGGTCTTTCCCGTGAACCCGTCGTCGCACTCGTCGATCAGGAAGTACGGCCACCCCCAGAGCCGGCCGGTTCCGCGCCGGAGCAGCTCGTCCACCTGAGCCCGTGAAGGAAACAGTCTCGGCGCCTTTGCGGCATCGGCATAGCACTTCAACGCCAGCGTTCGGTAGTAGTTGTGCATCGGGAACTCGATGCCGACCGCCGGGCCGATCCAGTTCGCTTCGTTCAGAACCTGCTCCGTCAGGAGCGTTTCCTTCTCCCAGAAATCGACCGTAAAGGGCGATGTCCATCGGTCCCACGCGGCGATCGACCAGGAGTTGAGAATGAACTCGGATCGGGGCGCCTCGCGGGCGACGATGGCCTTCACGCGGCGGGCCATGGCAAGGCAATCGCGGAGGTCGGCCTGCTTGGTGGGGTCGCCACCGGGGTCGCCGGCGAAGAAGATGAACCCGTCGGCATCCTTGAGCCGGCGGACCTCCTCGGCAATCGCATCGAGCCGTTTGCCCATCCGGCGCTCATCCCGAGGCGGGAAGTGCAGGCTCTCGAGCGATTCACCGGCCGATTGCATCGGCCCGACGTTGGACAGCAGGATGATGTACGCGCGCAGCCCTTCGCCTCGGGCGAGCCGCAGGTTCTGAACCATCCGCGCGTGATAGCCTTCTCGATCGGCCGGTGCGATCAACGTCGATGCGTCGCAGAACTCGAGCGTGTTGTAGCCGCACGCCTTCACGAAGGGCAGCAGCTCCGGCACCGATGCAAAGTCGATGTACAAGCCGACGGTCTCTATCGCGACGTCGGCCGGCCCCGTCGCGGCCTTCTGATCCGCCGAGGCTGCCACACTGAGGCAGCAGAACAGCCCCGTGAGCAAGGTGAAACACATTCCCCATGTGCCTCCTGTAAGACGATCGTCGCGGGAGTGCGAGCTACCCGCGAGCCGCACAACGCTGTCTCCCCGTCCCTCCGCCCTCCGAGCCGGATCGTCTCGATCCGGATACCCGGCCGAACCCCGGCCCCGCGGTAAACCATCCTCCCAAACCTAACCGCCCCCGGTGCCTGCTCGATAATACCCTCAAGACCGACGGCCTTGCACATCCCCACCGACGATGGTTGCAGACTCACAGCTCGTACACAAGCGACACAATGCACTGACCGCGGGCTCGTCCGGGGGATGCCGTCAGAGAGGCAGATGAATCACGCGACCGCTCCACTCGCCGTGTTCGCTGCACGCGACCATCAACAGGATCTCCTTGATGGCCTGTCCGACAGGGAATCGGTTATGCAAGATGAACACGCCGGGCGTGGTCTTGCCGACGGCCAAACGTTGATAGGCGCAGTCGGGCATCGTCGCGCGATCGTGTGTGAGGAGGATGCGATCGTTCTGAGCAGCCCATGCGAGGACTGCCTCGTCAGACGCACCGCCAAGTCCCACCTCCTGCACGCGGAGGATGTCTATATCCGGTCGGCGCAACAGCATTCCCCGTACGATGTCGCCGTTGAAGTTCTCATCGGCCAGCAATCGCAGCACGGTTCGCCCTCACGCCTCTCGTTGGGCGAGCAGGCGGGCCCGGATCTCGCTCAGATCGGTCTGCTGGCGTTCGATTCGTTCGCAAACGTCCCGGGCCTTCTCCTCGCGTTGGGCCAGGTACTCTTCGATCTCGCTGCGATGGCGGAGGTAGTAGCCGATGACCGCGTACACGTCGGGGAGCGCCAGGGTCGAATACCGCTGTACGATCGTCTCGGGGGGGGCGCCATCCTGGAATGCCCAGACGACCAGTTCGAGCAGAACGCGTGAGTTGCCCACTCGCAGGGCGCCGTCGGCGTCTTCACGAAGGGGCGGAGCTTCGGCCTGAACAGTGAACGCCACGATGTGCTCCTTCTACTCGATTCAACGGTTCCTACGCCCACCCCGGCCGGAGGCGACGGGCCAGAGGCTGCCGGCGGGCAGAACGTCACCATTGTACCATCCTGGCCCTCGGCTGTGGGCGCCACGTCTCCAAGACCCGAAAGGCCGAAGGAGCGGTGTAGGGTGCGTCATGACGCACCTCTCTGCTCGCGGGTACGCTCGCTCCCCGGCAGAAACCTTGCCGCGGAGCGCAGACGACCAATTACGCCTCCCTCAAGATGGCCGGCCCGGGTGGTGAGTTCAGATTCTCTCCTCTCGAGGGTGTCAATCCGGGTCTGGCGTGGATGCAGCAGGAGGGTTGGTCTGCATGCCAGGAGGGAAGGTCCGAGCTCGGACAGAAACGGGGACGCAGCTAGTTTGCGTAACTCGCCCACCTCATTCTGACCCGCCGATGGCAGGACGACTGCCACGCGTATACCGTAGCGATTCCATCGCCTCAAGCAATATGGACCGCCCCGTCCAACAGCAACACCACTCCGCACAGGACCATCGGTCCCTGGACGCGCCGGACATCCTCACGCTCCTCTGCCCCCGTGGGGGGCAGGATCAAATGATCTCTGCGATCTCTCCACGGGTTCCGCTGCGCTCCCCCCCGTGGCCACACTCCTCCGCCTCTCCGAGGCGGAGGACAACCTCCGTCGATCCGTTCCGCCATGATGGCGACGTGACACCCCTGCGCGTCGATTTCGCGCGCTATCGCTAACCTCTCTGTCGCCGTCCCGTTCGTCCCGTAGGGACGGTCTGAAAGTAGCCCAGCGTTTCAACGCTGGGAAAACATCCCGATACGAACATGAGTGCCGTAGGCACGACAGACAACCGCCGACCGCCCGTTGAACCACCGTGGTCTGTCGTCCCCACGGGACTCCCGGAAAACACGGCGCCACCCGCAACCCAGCGTCAAGACGCTGGGCTATTCTCCGTCGTGCCTACGGCACGCGGGTTGCCCGAGCGAGCCCTTACGCTATCGCTCATGCCGTACCATCCTCCACGATCTTGATCTCCTTGGCGGTCACCCTGCAAGGCTCATAGACGACCCGGTCGATCCGCCCGTCCGCCGCGCCAGCCCGATGCTGGGCCATTTCCCCGCCGTGCATCCTGGGCGACCGCTGCGTAACCCGCGCGGCCGGCCCCGACGGGGCCGAGGACTGTTGCCACGGGTGCAGCGCAGCGAAACCCGTGGTTCACCGTCCCCAAAAACAACAACCGCCCCAAAGGGGCGGAGGAGTACAACATTCCTCAAGAGCCAACAACTCACCGGCCCCCTTATCCCCGATGGACCAGAAGAGCAACCAGACCAGGAACACCGACCATGAGAACCGACCAACCCACCGCCACCGAGTGCACCTTCATAGACCCTGACCCATCGCCCCTTGCCCCTGCCGTTCCCGAGACATGTGACATTCCGGGACAAAGTGAGACATTCACCGATACGCCCACTCCGAATACGCACCTTGCTTCCCCGCCATCATCCCCGCGACTCCGCCCGATGCCCGACACCCCCCTCGAAACGCGTGAAGAACGTGTCGAAAGTGAGACATGCGCCCCTCCGAGCCGGGCAGTCCTCTGCCCGGATACCCGACGCGAGACACCCAACCCCGAGAAACGACCCGACAAGATCGAATCTCCAGGTATCAGCAGTCCTCATCCTCCATCATCTATCCCTGATACCCTGCCGTCCAAGATCTGTGACAATACGAGACAAAGTGAGACATCCGCCGACACGCCCGCCCACCGACCGGCTTCTGACCTCCAACTCCTGACTTCTAACTCCCAACTCCTAGAGCATTTCACGATTGACTGTAGCGATACCCGCAATGTTGAAACCACCCTT
>CAYUQT010000114.1:0-10425 GCA_964446835.1 uncultured Planctomycetales bacterium
CATGCCTCTTTCCTTGACAGTACCAGCTTCTTCCCAATTCCCTGCGGAACCGCTGCGGCGCGGCCAGACGAATTGAACGGTCCTCCGCGATGAGGTATCATCTTCTCTGAAGGGGGCGGTTAGCTCAGTTGGTTAGAGCGCCTGCCTTACAAGCAGGAGGTCACTGGTTCGAGTCCAGTACCGCCCATTGCCGTCAGATGACGACGGACGGCGCAAGACCGCGTCATTTCCTGAGGAATTTGCAGGTTTTCTGGAAACATCGCCTTCGTTGCCGTCTCCCGTATGGGCGACAGACGCAGACGCATTTTGACGGTCAAAGTCGGATGGCGCGGCAACGCCCACGGCAACGGGAGTCTGGGTGTCCGGAATTGCACTCGACCTGTTGTTGGTCCCGGTCGCACGTCTTCTTTGCCTGCCTGGCTTGATGAAGACATCCGGCAACCGATTCACTGCCTCCTGGGCGGGAAGGTCCAACATGTCTTTGTCCTGATAGGTTCCCGTGGTCAGATCCCGCGGCTTATGCCTTGCGAGCAGCCTGGCTACGCGGATGTCTACGCCGAGTTGGCCCAACCAGCTGACGAACGTGGTCCGCAAGGCGTGCCGATCCAGCGTTCGGCCCTCAGCATCGGCGACCGGAATCTTGGCCCGCTTCAGGTCGCTGAGGAAGGTGATTCGTGTTGGTGTTGACCGGAACACTCGATTCGTCGCGGCGGCACCCGGCGGCCTAACAGCAAGAAGCTCCTTGACCAGCCTCCAATGGAGCGGTATCCGGTCCGCCTGCCTGTTCTTGGTAGTCTCCGCTCGCAGCTGAAGGCTTGGTACCGACTGGCCGTCCTTGGCCTTGTAGCCGAAACACACATCGCTCCATTGAAGCAGACGTGCCTCGTTGACGCGCAGCCCGGTCAACATCTGGACGCCATAGAACAACCGCCGGGGTCCTGCCACCGCCATAAGTCGCGTGGCTTCATCAGGCCACAAAGCCCTCCGCCGCTTGCGTAGATCCTTCTTCTCGTTGGTGACCTTGTAGAGTTCAACATCGCTGATGGCATTTCGCGGCCACAGCTTGGCCGGCTTGACCAGGAAGCGGCCCAGCTGAAGGGCATGAGCGCGATAGCCGTTGGCCGTGCGGATGGAACGTCCAGCATCGACCACAAGCCCCATCGCCCTGGCGACGTGCTCCTCGTTGAAGTCCGTAAGTCGCTGCACGCCCGTTTGCTCAGCAATCCACTTCAGGCAGGAGACGGCCTGTTTGATGTACTGACGGCCTGGTTTCTGCTGGCGGCGGTGTAGAGTTCGCAGATGACGAATGTAGTCGGCGATGACCTTGCGGATGGGCAGCCCGGCGGAATCTATTTCCTTATCCACGAGGCCAGCGGCCTTCCGTGCCTCGCGCTTCATAATGGAGCGAAGCTGTTCCCTCGCTATCTCCTTGTCACGGACCTTCTCGCCGTTCGGCAAGACAAGGACATGATGTCTATCGTTGCCATCGGCATCCCTGTAGAAGGCCCAATAGAACGCGCTCTTACGCTTTCGCTTGATCGGCGTTCGGTGCCCAGGCGTGGTACCCGAACCCCTGCCTGTGAGTGAAGAAAGATCACATCGCCGCATACCAAGAAGCTCCGAGGTTGGAGCCCGTCACGTTAGGCCCGCAGCAGCGGGGCATACGCGGGCCGCTTCGAGGACAACAGCCACCCCACCAGCCCAAGTCCTTGCTTGCGCTCGAAGCCTGGAACAGGTAAGATGGCCCCCTGACCGACAGCCTCATCCCCGATCTGGGACAACCTGGCAGAGGATGTAGTGCGGGAGATACGGCGACAGATGGGTCTGTAGATTCCATCATCAGCAGGCTATCCGCGAAGCAGAGGAGGCCCCATGATGTACTCTTTACAGTCGACAACCACCTGGCTGGCAGGTCTGCTCGCCATTCTTTTCATTCGATGCGTTGATGCGGCTTCATCCGCCGAAAACATCGAGGTCTACTCTTCGCCCAACAGTGGCTACACCGATTCCGTCGTCTGTGAACTCGCTGGGCTTGCCCGCATCGTTAAAGAGGCCGACTCCCTCGTCTCGCGCGGCGTAAGCCCTTGCGTCGGCTTCAACGCGTTTCACGTCCAGGGATTGCTCGTCACCCAGGATTGCTTCTACGTCACAAGTGTCGACGCGCTGAGGCTCGAAGGCTGGATCTTCAAGCTCGACCGGAAGACGATGGATCTGCTCGGCAAACGCCAACTGGCGATCGGCAAGGACATCCATCCGGGAGGCATTGACTTCGACGGCGAGCGCATCTGGGTGCCCGTGGCCGCCTATCGGAAGTGCAGCCACACGCACATTATGGCCGTCGATCCTACGACGTTGGAGGCCAAGACGCAGTTCCAGGTCGACGACCACATCGGGGCCGTCGCTCGCTCGAACGACCGGCTCATCGGTGCGAACTGGGGCGCTGAGCAGTTCTACTTCTGGACCGTGGAAGGGCGTCTCGTGGCCAAGAAACCGAGCCCCACCGGCATTGCCTACCAGGACTGCAAGGGGTGTGGCGACACCATCGCCTGCCTCGGCGGAGGCTACCTCGATTGGATTGACGTCAAGCGGTGGTGCCTGGTCAAACGGTTGCCGGTCGGTCGCTCGAGCAGCGGCGCGTCGCTGAGCCGGGAAGGGCTCGGCCTGTTTGGCGATTCCGTCTTCTTCCTGCCCGACGACGGGCCCGCCGCAAGGATCTACGAGTACGGCTTCGGTCGCCAGGGTACCCCGACCAGCACTCAGAAGAAGTCTGCCAAGACGTCCCCAACAACGAAGCTGTTCGTCGCGCCGGATGACGACGACGCCAAGCTGGAGGATCCGCCGATACGCCACGAGTATTGCTTGGTGTTCAGGAAGGACCGGGACTTCAGGACGGATCGGGCGGCGGGGCTACGATCTCGGTATGATGAAGAAGAAGCCCTCTCGATGTCACAGGGCGAGGCAAGATTCGGGGTATCCTGTGAAACGTGTTTTTCCCGAGCGTGACCTTGACCCGGGTTTGTGCCTGGGATCGACTCATTTCATCGACTCGGGACAACCGCGGATTCAGGAGACCATCCGCCGCCTGGAGCTGAAGGCCCTGAGTCCGCGCGAGCGTGCCAAGAGGCTGTCTACCTTCGTGCGGGACG
Organism: uncultured Planctomycetales bacterium; assembly: GCA_964446835.1. Taxonomy (GTDB): domain Bacteria; phylum Planctomycetota; class Phycisphaerae; order UBA1845; family JAFGLZ01; genus CAYUQT01. The sequence goes on from CAYUQT010000114.1 coordinate 3,147, forward strand.
AGATCGCCTACGAGTTCGCGATTCGCTTTACGCCGGAGGAGTACGTCGCGTCCCAGATCCTGCAGGAGGGCAAGGGATTCTGTGTTCGCAAGGCGATTGTGCTCTGTGCGCGCGGCCGTGCCGCAGAGATCCCAACGGCCGTGGTCCTTTGCGATTTGCGGGATTTCACGCTGTCGAGCGAAGTCAAGGCCGCGCTGCGTACCGACGTGATGTATCACCATGGCCTCAGTGCACTGCATGTGGATGGGACGTGGGTGCTTGTCGACGCAAGCCTCACGCCCGAGCTGGACCAACGAAAGGGCTACCGACTGGTTGAGTTCGATGGCAGTCGGGACGCACTCCTACCGGAGACGACGCTGAACGGCAGCCCGCATGTGAAGTACGTGACCTTCCACGGCCTCTATGCCGATCTGCCCTACGAGCAGATGATGGAGGCCTTCCAGCGAGGTTATGCAAGCGTGGATCGGGCCAAGATCCGCAAGCTGGGGTTTCCACCATAACGACTGGACCCGGTGCGTGCAGGTGGACGAACGCGCACGGCTACGCCGATTGCTGCGGTATGACGTTCCCACCCTTGAGCCCCGTTCATCCCACTGCTACCCTCTGCGAGTACCTGACCAGGAGCGTGGAACAAGATGGACTTCTGCAAGATCTGGATCGAGCAGTGTGAGGCGACCAGGACCATCGAAGACGAATTCGGCACCGACAGGGCGCTCGCCTACCTTATCGGTGAGAAGTTCCTCAACTTCCTCGAAGCCGCTGAGGCCCACGCCGACTTTCGAGCGGAGATCCCTGCCTTCGTCGCCGAGATCAAGACGATCTTCGAGCGTTGGCAACTCGCCGAGTATCTGGAGAAGGGGGTGTCCTATTCTTAGTTGAAATTAAAAGCGAGCGGCTCCATGAATGATGGGTGGAAATAAGAACCATCAAACAAGGAGCCGTCACATGAAGACTATCGTACGAATCGAGGAGAAGAGCAAGAGGCATGAAGTGGAGGGGAGTGCCGGAGTAGCCGAGGGGCACCCGGCGATGGTGGAGTATGACAGCCGGATCGCGATGATCCGGGCGTTGATTCCGTTGGGGTTGGAGGCGGTGAAGGACCTGCTTGAGCAGGAGGTGACGCGGTTGGCGGGCGAGCGTTACGAGCGAGTCGGAGGCCTGGCCGGTCATGCCCGGTGGGGCAGCCAGCGGGGGTCGGTGTATCTGAGCGATCAGAAGGTGGCGATGAACGTCCAGTTGACGATGGAGCTCGCGGGAAGGATTGACGCGCTGCCAACGCAGCCGATCTTCAAGCCGAACCTGCCCTGCGGATCCATTCCGACGAGTTTCGTTGTGGAGGCACCCGTGTGCGCTCAGAAGCTGATCGAGGCGATGAACGTGACGAACGTTCGGGTTCTGTCGCGGGAGGCGGCCAAGGCTGAGATGGAGAGGCAGGATGAAGTCATCAGGAATCTGACGGGGGAGGTATGGGGATCGGGTGAACGAGCTCAACAGGCAGAATCAGATGCGGTTGAATGTGTCGCGGGTTGCGGAACCCTTGCTGGCTGATAGCACGGCTGGCCGGTGATCGGCCTGACCTCCTGATAGGAGGTTCTCTACGGCCTCACGGCTTTTCGGCAACAAGCTTCGCGATTGCCTCCGCCAATGTCCTGCCGCGAGCATCGATTTGACTGACTACGCCCTTGCGATCGATGAGATACGAGCACGGGATGCTGTTCACGGCGAAGCGTCGGCTGATTTCATTTTTCCAGCCTTTGCCGTCGAAAAACTGTGGCCATGGCATCTTGTTTTCTTTGATGTACCTTTCCAGGGCATCCTTCTTCTCGTCCAAACTGATGCCCACAATCTCAAAGCCGTTGGCGTGATGTTTTTCGTAGGCGGCGATGAGGTTGGGCATTTCCTTGCGGCACGGCCCGCACCACGTGGCCCAGAAATCCACCAACACAACTTTGCCTTTCAGTTTGGCAACATCGACGTCCTGGCCGGTGATGCTCGTGAACTTCAGTTTGGGGAATGGTTTCCCAACCGGTGCGATGGTCGAGGGTTTCGGCACGGTGCCTTCATATTTGAGGTGCACCGAATACTTGGTTTCAGCCAGCGTCTTCTTCGTCGCGGCATCGACCAGGATCACGCGCAGTTCATCGACTACGGCCGGGCTATTGGCACCCACGAATCGTTCTACGGTGCCCTCGCCCTTGGGAATGCTGGCGGAAGGTGCGTAAAACCCGTCGGGTGTGCGGCTGCCTTTCGAATAAGGTTGAGCCCAAATCCTGAATCCTTCGACGGTCGCGCATTGATAACGAATCTTCACCTTCGCCCGTTCACCAGCCTTCAAGGTGGCCGGGGAATTGGGCTCGACCGCGATCACTTCCAGTCTTGCGCCGGTCGTGGCGGCCTTCTCCGCTGCCTGTGTCGGTGTTGTCAGCGTTGCGATACCAAGCAGCAGCACTGCAACTGTCTTGAGGTTCTGTTCCGTCTTCATCGTTCTCCTCTTTCTTTCCTCGTTCATGCATAACCCGCCGCGGCGGATTTGTCGCACAACAACTCATAGTGTGTCAAGGTCCAAGCCGGATGGGATAGAAGCGAGTAGGACCTAATACCTGATTCCTCGGCACGGCCGTGCCGGAGACGTAGGCAGTCGTGCCCTCCCAGGCCCCGTCGGCCACCGTGGCGGGACTGCCGGCGTACTTCTCGAAGGCGTGATACGTCCGCGTGACGTTGACCTTGCCGGCCACGAGATGGTCGTCCACGAAGAGCTGCCTCGGCCCGGTAGGATCGCCAAGTGTTTTGACACGGGCAGCAGCGGAGCCCGCCGTTTGTACGATGACGCATGTCGCCACAACTCCCACACATCGAGCCTGTAGGCCGTTCGTGATCCATGCCTGCATGAGTGCCAGAAGCCCACATTCTACCGGCCTGGACGCGAGTCCGCAAAACCGGCCAGACGCTCGCGCAGACTCGGTCGGCCCGAGCCGATACCATAGCGCCCCGGCTGGTAGTTGGAGGAGTGCTATGCGTATCCATTGGATGTGGGCTGTGATGGGTAGTGTCGTTGCCCCGCTGTTTGGCGCGCACGCTGTGGAGGGTGGCACCGTGCCCTACACGCGCCGGTGGGACGTGAAGCTGACGTCGTTGGACCCGAATCAGATCCTGACGAAGCTGGACCTCAGCGGCCCGGGCCTGGAGGCCGCCAAGGCCGCGGCGGATCACGGCGATCGGATCGGGGCGATGAGAGCCCTTCTGGCCCATTATCGAAGCAAGTACCCGCTCGCGCCTCTTAAGAAGAATCGCAAGGCGCAGCGCTTCGACAAGGCCGACAAGATCGTCAAGCACATCTTCCAGTGGGGCCCCTACGAGGAGGCCGACTACGGCAAGAACATCAATTGGGAATGGGACCCGCGCGGCGATATCGAGTGGGTGGCAGCCGTCTACCGGTTCTATTGGGCGGCGCCGCTGGCGGAGGGCTTCGCCGCCACGCGCGACGAGAAGTATGGCCAGGCATTTGTGGAGCTGACGTCGGACTGGATCGCCAAGCATCCGCTCGAACAGCGAAATAAGACGCATCCGGTGTACAAGGATTGGCGCGGATTCGCCTGGTTGGACATCCAGACCGGCATCCGCGCGACGCAGGTCTGCCAGGCCTTTCCGACGCTCGTCCACGCCAAGGCGTTTACGCCGGAGTTTCTTGGCCTGCTGCTGGCTAGTCTGTACGACCACCAGGTCAAGACCGAACAAGTCCCGATGGGCCTGGTCCACAACAAGGCCGTCTTCGAACAGCGCGGATTCGTCAATGTCGCCTACACATTCCCGGAGTTCAAGGACTCGAATCGCTGGATGGCCTTGGCGCTCGATCGCGCCACGGAGAACCTCCTGGCCCAGACCACGTCGGACGGCGTGCAGCGGGAGTGGTCGGGCGGCTATCACTCGGGTGTGCTCCGCGACGCCGAGGAGATCGCTCAGCGCGTCGCGACGGCGGGCCTCGAGCCCCCGAAGACCTACCTCGAGCGCGTCCGAAAGATGTACGACTACATCTTCTGGATCGCCACGCCGGACCTGGGCTATCCGATGTTCGGTGACACGGCGCGGTCGATCGATCTGCCGAAGAATCGATCGGCCTGGCAGCTTTACAGCACGCTGATCCACGCCAGCCAGACTGTCGGCGATCCGAAGTACGCCGCCCGAGCCAAGCTCGACCTCGCCGCGCTTCCCAAGCAGACCAGCTTCGCCTTCTCCGAGGCCGGCATGTACGCCATGCGGTCGGCCTGGGGCCCCGAACAGATCTACTTCGCGCTGCACTGCTCGCCGCCGGCCCTGACCGGCCACGATCAGCCCGACAACGGGACGTTCGAGCTGTACGCCTATGGCCGATGGCTGATGACGGATTCGGGCTATTACACGTACGGGCATGATCCCAAGGGCCGGGCCTGGCATCGCCAGACGTGCGTGCATCAGACGCTGACGCTCGACGGCAAGGACAGCAAGGTAGCCGGCCGGCATCGATTGTGGCAGACGTCGCCGACGTTCGACGCGTTGGTCGTCGAGAACCAGTCCTACCCCGATCTGCTGCATCGGCGCAGCGTCTGGTTCGTGGACAAGACGTTTATCGTGTTGTTCGACGAGGCCATCGGCCAGGGCAAGGGCAAGCTGGATCTGCATTTCCAACTGGCCGTCGGCGACGCGCACATCGACGAGAAGGCCCGCTCGGCGACGACGGCGTTCGACGACGTCAACCTACTGATCTGGTCCGACCCGACCCTACCCACCACATTGACGAGGGAAGAGGGGTGGTTCGGCTGGACGTACGGCAAGCGCAAGCCGCGACCGGCCGTCTGCCTCCGACACAGCCAGCCCGCGCCAGCGGCATTCTTGACCGTTCTGTTTCCCTATCGAGGAACTAAGTCCCCCGACGTATCTGCCTCGCTAGCGAAGGGCTTCGTCGTCGGCGCAGATCAGGCAGAGGTTCAGGTCCAAGCGCTCGGCAAGACCTGGCATCTTGGTAGGGATCTGAAAGACTCCCGGGCATGGTGCACCTCGGAGTAGACCACACGGATGGACCGTACCAGAAACCTCTTCTGGGAGAAACCGATGCTTACGCGAAGGCAGTTCTGCGGTCGGGGCGTTGGGATCGGTGCGGCGGCGATGACGGGTATCGTGCGCGATATCGCGAAGTCACGGGCGCGGGCTGTCGAGGTCAAGTCCGCCGACGTGACTGAAGGAGATTCGATTCCGGCTCGGGCGGCGGCGCGGCCCCCCGGGGCGGGGGGTTAACGGCGTTCACGCCGCGCGGCTTCGATGCCCGTGGAAGGTCGGCTGCGAAAAAGCTCAAGAGGCACGGCGCGGATTTCGCCCGCAACCCGAGGCATCTCGCGCAGCCGGCCCCGGCAAGGCCTACGGCCAGCCCTGGGAGGCGTGGGAGCCGCAGAGAGAAGAATCCGGGATAACGGCTACCGGAGGCCCGCAGCCGGGGCCCGCTCGTCATGCGCACTTGCCTGCTTCTCTCTGTGCCCTCTGTGATCTGTGGCTAAACACCACCAGCCGTTCCGGCTTATTCCCCCCCCGCCTTTATGAGCTACAGACTTCGGCGAGCTCAGTCGAGCCGACGACACGGAGAGCACGGGCAAGGAAGGTTCTTCCGACAGGTTCAGGGCGTGACACTTCTCGTGATGGTCCGGCTTTTCGTACGCTGACCATGGCACGAGAAGCTAGCTGCTTCCCATGGACTATGCCAAGCATTGTGCCGCGTTTCCGCCGGACGGCATCATGTCTTGTGTCACCGACGGTCTAGCACCGCCTGCGCATGACACTCAGTTTCAGTCCGATCAATGCTATCGCCAACAGCGGGACCATGAGGCCCATCGCAGATGCCGACCCACAAGAACCGCAAGGGAAGTCGGCACCGATGGTCTTGTCCGAGTTCATTACGATCCTGAGCTGAGGAAAATCCTTCTCATGCCCTTCGGGTACGTCTCCATACCAGTACTTGAAGCTGGCGTTCTCGTGGGGCTGGGCAGTCAGAACAACAACCGTGCCCTCCTGATAGCAACGGCAGGGAGGGTCTGGGCTGACTGAGACGTCGCCATCAGAATCGGGGATCACAGTGAGCTTGAAGTCCCCTTGGCCTGGTACTTCATTCCGGTCGTCGCACATCTGTTCTACGGCAAACGGTGCGTTCGGGGGAAACACATAGCTGATGATGTCGTTCGCATCTTTCTGGGAGATGCACCCATTCCCACTGACGTCCGCGGCGAAGAGCTGCGCTCGAGACAAATACTTCCCCTCGTGCAGGTATTGCAGCAGTGTCACAGCGTCACTCATCGCTACCGTGCCATCACGGTTCACATCCCCAGCCTGGCATACAACCTCGTACGCCCCCATGTCCACCTGCCTGCACATGACGCGGTCTTGCCCATCCAGGTCACCCCTTCCATAGTTTCGCACAATCTTGCCTGTCTGCGAATCTGCTGGCAGAGGGGGCTCGAAGATAACCATGTTGGCGGTCACGTCAACTGCTATCAAGGTTCGTTCGATGCGATTGCAGTCCCTGTTGTAGTCGTAGATGATCTTATCACCGATGGAGTATTGACCGGCGTCGGCTACGATGAGAGTATCTGTGGAACCCGCTGCTGTCGTCTCTTGATCAGCAGTAACTGCTGCACCAACATTATCGCCCGCATTCATGCAGGGTGAGTCTGGCGCCAAGCGGACGTTGTTGGAGGCCGGGTCGACGAAGAGCGGGTCGGCGTCAATCATGCCGGTACCCCAGTACACAAGACCGTCGCCTCCGACGCCTTCCACCCCATAAGCATCCTCCTCCCGTTGAACATCCGAATACTCTAGCGTTACGATGGAGACGTTATCTCCCGAGCTGGGAGTTGCCCAGATTTCATGCCCACCGCCCAGCGCCTTGTTGCCCCACAAGATGCAATTGACGAAACTCGGGCCGCTTCCATTTTCGCAGTAAACAGCACCGCCCTTACCAGCAAACACAGCCTCGTTGGCGGTGAACGTACAGTTCTGAAAGATTGGGCTACTGAGGTTACAGGAGATGGCCCCTCCGAACCCACCGGCATGCTTTGTGGCGCTGTTTCTGATGAATTCGCAGTTGACGACGGTGGGGTTACTATAGTTGGCGCACATTATTGCACCGCCTGGCTGGGCATCGTTGTCCGCGAACCTGCAGTATGCGATTCTCGGGTTGCTCTCGGCGCCGACGTCACCAAAGCATCTAGAGCGGTTCACGAAAAGATGTAGCGTTAGCCGATAAGAGTAGTCATGGAAA
>CAYUQT010000115.1:0-9655 GCA_964446835.1 uncultured Planctomycetales bacterium
TTATCGGTTCTGAGCCGACCTCTTCTTTCCTACTTCAAAACTGGGGATGAGTCAGCATTCTCTGTCCATGCATGGCGGCGCACCGAGAAGAGACAGTGCTTTTCCGGCAGACAAGGACGGGATCGGCGTCGTGAGGGCCGGCTTGAGTCCATCGAGGGTGTGCTCCAGGGTGCTTGTCTGGGTAGCCAATCAGGCTCAATCACAATCACGCCACATCGCTTGCGGAATCACCGAAATCAGGGTGTTTACCTTGAAGCAGAACGCTTCTATCGGTAGACTTAACGGTTCGGCACCTTGGAGATCCTTCATGCCGAAGTCGGTCCTGCTCGTGTGGGGGGGATGGTTACAGATCGCCTTGTCGGTCTCGGCGTCTGGCGCTTTTGCTGCGCCGACGGTGGGGCTCGATCGGTCCCGCTACATGGGGGTCGACCAGATCAAACCCGGCATGACCGGTATGGGTCGCACCGTCCTGAAGGGCAACAACCTGATCGAGTTCAAGGTGACCGTCGTCGAGGTCCTTCGCAAGTGGGGGCCCCAGCAGAGTGCCATTCTCGTCCGCTGCGCCGAGGCGGGACTCGAGCATACGGGCATCATCGCGGGCATGAGTGGATCACCCGTCTACCTGCACGATCCCCAGGACGCCGGCAAGCTGAAGATGGTAGGTGCGATTGCCTTCGGCTGGCTCTGGAACAAAGACCCGGTCGGCGGCGTGCAGCCTATCGAGCAGATGCTCAGCCTGGGCGGGCTAAATGCCCCGGCCACCCCCACCGCCGACGCAGGAGGTGGCGGCGCTGCGACTGGCTCGGGCATTGTGCCGGGCGACGCTGCACCGACCGATCGAACAGCCCCCCCTAGCCGCTATACGCTGGTGGGTTTTGACCCGCCGGTACGGCGTTATGCAGCACCTCGGGCCGAGCGGGCCGGCGCTCCCAACGGGCTTGAGGCGATTCGAACACCCCTGGTGGTCAGCGGCTCGAACCGCGCTGTGATGGACTACCTCGAACGGCATCTCGACGGCACCACGCTGATGCCCGTTCAGGGTGGGGCCGGGGGTTCGACCTCGTCGGCGCCGGACACCTTCGTCCCCGGCGGGCCGTTGGTCGTGCCGTTTCTGGTGGGTGACATGGATATGTCGGCCGTCGGAACCGTCACCGAGGTCATCGGCAACCGGGTGATCGGCTTCGGCCACTCGATGATGGGCGAAGGCCCCGTCGAGCTGCCCATGGCCACGGGGAGCATCAACACCGTGATCGCGCTCATGCCCCGAAGCTTCAAGCTCGGAGCGATGGGCAAGATCATCGGCACGCTCGTCCGCGACGAAGAAACCGGTATCTGGGGGTTCAGCGACCGTCCGGCCCGGATGATCCCGCTTCAGGTCACCGTGCAGGAACCCGAGGGCACCCGGTCGTATGCCTACCGGGCGCTCCACCATCATGCGATGACGCCCTGGGTGGTCGGGATGGGGCTGTTTGCCAGCGTCACGGCCCACCGCGATCTCCCCGAGGAGCACACGGTGAAGTATCGGTTCACCGTCGACTATCAGAAGGTCGGGCGATTTGCCGTTGAGAACGTCTCCAGCATGAGTGGCCTGTGGGAGGTCCAGAGCGACCTGACCGAGCCGATCAGTCTGATGATGAACAGCTCGTTCGGAAAGGCAAAGGTCGATCGGGTCGAGATGAACCTCTCGATCGAGCCGAAGTCTTCGGTGGCTCAGATGGACCGCGTCGAGATCACCCGTTCGCTCTACCGACCCGGTGAGACGATCGACGTGGCGGTCCGATGGCGTCCGTACCGCGCCGACGCCTTCGTGAGGCACTATGCGATCGCAATTCCCTCCGAACTGCCGGATGGAACCTACAACCTGACGGTTGGCTCGTCGCGTTCACAGCTCATGGGCTGGCGTTCCGAGAAACCGCACCTGTTCAAGCCCGAGTCGATCGCGGATGTTCTGGCCGCCACTCAGCGGCTCTCGACGATTCGCAACGATCGGGTGTACTTGCGTCTGGACGTTCATCGTGGGGGGCTGGCGGTGGGCCGGCAGGAGATGCCCGAACTGCCCGCATTCCGGCGGCAGATCTTCGACGAGGCCAAGCTTCAGGCCGCCCAACCGTACAGCGAACCGCTGGTGGTCGAGCACGCGGTACCGTTTGTTGTTGGGGGTGAGCAACGGTTTACGATTCAGGTCAGCCGCAAGGCGGACTCGTGAAAAGGACCTCTCAGGCATGACCCGAACACTGCTGTCCTGTGTGATGACCGTCGGATGCGTGATCGCCTGCGCGGTCCGCCCCCTTTCGGCCGTGACGACCGAATTCTGGCAGGAGCACCAGCCGGAAGAGTTTGAGAAGGGCAAGTGCGAGGGGGCCGTGATTTCGTCGCTGGGGCGGCTGTTGCTCGGACGGTCTGAAGAGGAGCTGGTGAAGGCCACCGACGAAGCCGAGTTCGTCAACGCCCTGGCCCAGGCACCCCACGGAGCGATCTATGCCGCCACCGGCCCCAACGCGATTGTCTATCGGGTCGCGGACGGCAAGTCCGACGTGTTCTGCCGCATCCCGGCCGAGGGGAATCTCTTCTCGCTGCTTATCGCTGCCGACGGCAACCTGCTGGTCGGTACCGGCGGAACGGTTGGACGGATCTACCGGGTCGGGCCGACCGGCCAGGTGACCCTCTGGTATGATCCCGAGAAGACCCCGCCGACGCCCCGTCCTGCAACGCGCAAGGCCGATGAGGCCGGTGCTCAGACCAAGGCCACCACGTCAACCGCCCGGGAGCGCGTCAGCACCAAACCGACAACGAGCGCCGCCAGTTCGCCGGCCACGACCACCGCCGCGACCTCCTCGACGGCCCCTGCCTGCCCGATCAGTTACATATGGGCGATGGCACGAGGCGCCGCTGGTGAGGTGTATGCCGCCACGGGGCCTGAAGGGATGCTCATCGAGATCGATCGGGACGGCAAGACGGCCAAGGTGCTGTTCGACTCGAAGGAGACCAACCTTCTCTCGTTGGCGGTCGGGGCCGAGGGGCAGCTCTATACCGGCAGCGACAAGAAGGGGCTGATCTACCGTGTCGAGCCCCGAACGGGGAAGACCGTCGTTCTGTATGACACGGGGGAGGCGGACGTTTCGGCCATTGCCGTCGACGCCGCCGGGAACGTCTTTGCCGCCACCGCCGCTCCGTCGGCGGCGCGCCCGGGGCGATCGGCCAAGCCGAAACCCCAGGGACAACCCGGAAGCGCCCCCACGTCGGCCCCGGCGGCCGTTCCGAAGGCGGGTGCCCCTCGGGTGATTCGCAGTGTCGGGCAGCCCGTGCCCGTCCCTGGCGGCATGGGAGGCGCTCCGGCTGAAGGCAAGAGCACCGGGAACGCGGTGTATCGCGTCGCCCCCGACGGGATGGTCACGGAGGTATTCCGCGAGCCGGTCATGATTCTCTGTCTGGTCGAGGCCGACGGCGTGCTCTATCTGGGCACCGGCAGTGAGGGACGGGTCTACATGGTTCGTCCCGAACAGGAAGAGCAGATCGCGCTGGCCAAGGTCAAAGACTCGCAGGTCACCTCGATTCTTCGGTCGAACGACGGGCGAGTTCATCTGGGCACTTCAAACAAGGGACGTGTGCTCCGCCTGTCGCCCGGTTACGCCCCGAAGGGGACGTTTACCTCGCAGGTTCTGGACGCCCGACAGATCGCTCGCTGGGGCCGGGCGTTTTATGAAGGCGACGCCCCCCAGGGCACCGGCGTCCGGCTGTCGACGCGTTCCGGCAATGTGGCCGACCCCGAGGAGGGGACGTGGACGGCCTGGTCGGAGGAGTTCGACGCCCGTCAGGGGGCGCAGATACCGTCGCCGAGTGCCCGGTTCCTTCAGTACCGCGTCATTCTGACCAGCACCGAGGCGAAGCAGACGCCCGTCGTTCGGCAGGTTCGTCTGGCTCGACAGGTCAACAACATTGCGCCGAAGGTCGCCGCCCTGGAGATCGGTCCGCCGTTGAGATCGCAGATGGCCGCTACGATGGGCGGGGCCCAGAATCCCGACGGGGAAGGGCAACGCCCTCTACCCCCCGGCGCCACGCCCAGCACCCGCATCATCCGTTGGAAGGCGCAGGACGCCAACGGCGACCAGATGGTCTACGATCTCTACTTCCGTCAGCTCGGTCGGAAGAACTGGATTCTGATCAAGGACGACATCAAGACGCCGGAGTTCAAGTGGGAAACGAGCAAGGTGGGCGACGGCCAGTATGAGGTCCGCGTAATGGCCAAGGACAGCCCGAGCAATCCGCCGGCGACCGCGCTGGCGACGGACCGCATCAGCGACATGGTCATCATCGACAACACACCGCCGGAGGTAACCGAACTGAAGGCTGAGCGGCTCGCCAAGGGCAAGTACCGGGTCCACGCCGTGCTCGTTGACAAGTTCGCGACAGTGGCGGGCGCTCACTACGCCGTCGACAGCGACGAGGACTGGATTTCGATTCCCGCCGAGGACGACCTGTTCGACTCGCTCCGCGAACCGATCAGCTTTGTGATTGACAATCTCAAGCCCGGCGAGCACGTGGTGACGATTCGCGCCCGGGACGATCAGGAGAACCGAGGATTCGCGACCGTTGTGGTCGCGGTGGAAGAGTAAGAGGAGAAGCCATGCATTACCAGCACAAGATCAGCAAGATCAAGAAGATTCGGCGCCACGGATTCCGTGCCCGGATGCAGACGCCCGGTGGTCGAAACGTTTTGAGACGCCAGCGTCGCCGCCGACTGAAGGGCCGCAGCATCTGAGACTGCTACGGCACAGGTTTCCGGGCCCGTTGGAGCCCGGAGCCCCGGCCACAGGTCCGGCGGGTGAAGGAGTTCTCAAGGACCTGTCGCCGGCACTCCCGGCTCTGACCTTTGTCTTGCGAGAACACTTTCGGGCGGCATGGTTCCGCTGCGAACTTCTTTTGCTGCGCCGATCGCCTGAAGTTGAAACCTCTGTCGGGGGGTGAGGCCGGGCGTTGGGTCTTACTCTCCGCCTTTGGTGAGGGTGACGGTCTTGCCCGTGCTGGCTGCCTTGAAGATCGCACGAGCCAGGGTCACCGCATGGGTGGCCGAGGGCAGGCCGTAGGGCACCCCCTGCTGCTGGCGAAGGGCGCCGGCAAACGCGGATATCATGCCCGTGTAACCGCATTCAATGCGGGGATCGGCTGCGACGCCGAATCGTGGATGATGTCGCGCCACCCACTGGCTGCCCACCCGGCAGTCGAGGTTGACGTCGTCCTCGAGCACGAGCAGCCCCCCGTCGTCGCTTCGAAGTTCCAGGCGGCTGCCGGCCGACTCGGACGACCCCGAGCAATGAACCCGGATGGAGGCCATCGCGCCGCAGGCACAGGTCATGACGGCGCCCACGTGTCCGTAGGTGCGCTGGACGGCCATGATTTTCGTCGGTTGAAGTCCGCAGCTCAGCAAGCGATCGGCGGCCTCGAACATCAAATCGAATGGTAACGCCAGTGCCGCGTTGTCGTCGGTTTGAGGACTGCCGGGGCGCGATATGAGAACATCTGCATCGGCCAGAGGACCCAGTCGCCCGGATTCGAGGATCCGACGCAGCCGCTGTCCGGCGGGACCAAACCGCTGTGGGAGCCCCACCATTACCTGCCGGTTCACGGCACGTGCCGCCTTCGCCAGTGCGCGGCATTCGGCGACGGTGGTGGCCGGCGAACCGAGAACCAGTACGGGCCGGCGATATCGGAGACACGTCTTGATCCATCCCGTGCGCTGGGGCGCAGACACCGCCAGAATGACGGCATCCGGCTCGGATTCCTTGAGCATCTGTTCGAGGTCTGTGAAGGGCCATCGCGCGCCGTATGTTCGCACGGCCGTTTCGGCGCCGGATCCGTTCGGGTCGCAGATGGCCTCGAAGCGGATGTTCTCGGCCGCCACGGCCTGCGGGAGGGCCGGCGGCAGATCCGCAATGTTTCCAGCCAGTCCCAAACGCAAGTCTGCGGTCATGACGTTCCACCCCGCGAGCCGATGTAGGGATTATGCGCGGTCGAAGTTTCGTTCACGCGGCGTTGCACTCCAACGCCTCGTCCGGAGACGTGCTATAATAGTGGGAGGACCCGTGGCTGTCGACGACATGGGACATCTTCGGGAGCGAATGTTCCGACCCACCCGCGCAGGGCGTCGGAGGCCCCCGACCCGATCGATAGTTACTTTTCGACGAGGTGACCTGAGATGACCACCGAAACGCAGTTCTCAGTCTTTCTGGTCAACAAGCCGGGAGTGCTCGCCCGAGTGTGCGACGAGCTGGCCAAGGCCAAGATCAACATTCTGGCCTTGACGATGATGGATTCCAGCGAGCACGGTGTGTTGCGGCTGGTTTCGACGGAGCCGGAGAAGGCTCGCGATGTCCTTTCGCGGTTGAACGTTCCGTTGACTGAGACCGAGGTCATGTTGGTCGAGATGCCCAATCATCCCGGTGCCATGGCCGACGTGTGCAGCCGGCTGGCCGGCGGGCACGTCAACCTGAACTACGCCTATATCACCACCGGCGCACCGGGCGGGAGAGCCCGAGCGGTGCTCAAAGTGGCGGACATCAAGAAGGCCGTCTCGATCCTGAGCAACCGCAAACCTCGGCGCAAGGAATCGCTGGGCCCGCTGCGACACTCGCCGGCCCTGCGGAAATAAGGGTTTGACCCTTCATGATCCTCGAGCGCATGTGGCGATCGTGCCGTCAGTGGCGACTTCGCACGCTGGCGGATTTCTGGTCGGTTGCCCATTGGCTCGAACGGGAGCGCCTTCGGGGGCATGCGGAGTCCGCACAGCGGACGTATCTTCGCCGCATGACCGGAATCGTGCGCGACTGTGTCGAGCGCTATGGGCGATGTCTGCGGCGGCTCGATGCCCTGTGCGGCGGCATCCTTGCCAACCCCGCCACGGCCGTTCGGCTGAACCTGCACTGGACCGAGAAGGACAGCCTCCTGGCTCACTTCGAGAAGACCGGCCTGGAACTCCTGCAATGGATCAACCGGCTTGAAGACGGGCCCATTGATGAGGCAGTCCGTCAATGGGAGCAGCGACTCGACGATCCCGAGGCCTATCGCACCTTTCTCACCACACTGATTCACCATTTCGGCAACTATGAGGTCATCGCGATGGCCCTGCCCGGCACCGGACCCATTGTGACCGATTGTCGGGTCCAGACCGTGCTCCGCGAAATGTTCACCATCAAGCGGCGGCTCATTCGCCTGCTCGAGCTTATTTACAGCGTCCGCAAGGCATGGCGCGCCCACCCGCCCTGCACGAGTCTGGGCTTTTTCAATCCGACGACCGACCTGAGCCGCGTTGTGCGGGGCATGCTGGTCGAATACATGGTCCAGGCCGACCCGGAGCGCATCGCCCATGCCCGCCAGCAGGCCAAACTCGCGGGGCGATCCTATGTTCGCTACCGGTTCTGGCGGCCGGCGGAGGCCCTGCGGCAGCTTGCGCTGGTGGAATACGAGGCCGGGCCCACACGCCGCCCGCGACCCCGCCGGCACTATGTCGACGTGCGAACGGGCCAGGTTCCAACCCTCTGTACCGACACGACACGATTGGAGTGGGCCATCAAGGAACTCTTCAACAATGCCCTGGCCGCCACCAGCATCATCTCCGTTACCGATCAGGGGCTCGACGCGAAACTCCTCCGCGACGAGACGGACGGCAGGGCGTCGCCCGCCATCACCCTGACCGTCACGGCCCTCAAACAACGTCGCTGGTGGGGCAGCCGGCGATTCGTTCGCCTTGTCATCGCCGACAACGGCGTCGGGATCGACACGGAGGTTCTGCGTTACGTGCCCATGTGGGCCTTCAGCACACAGCGAGACTGGGTTGACGAACCTCCCGACCGGATCATCGGCACACCGACCGTGGAATCCCGCCAGCTCATGATCGGGGGCAAGGGCATTGGCCTGGCTTTTGCACAGGCGACCATCCGCGAACTCGGCGGAGAATTGTCTCTGCGAAGCAGGGCCGGCCAGGGAACCGAGGTCACCATCGATCTGCCCGTACCCACGCTGCCGGAGGCGTAGTCGTCGGTGCATCGGAGTCGGACGCCCGGCCAGCCCCAGAATACTCCGTCATCCTACGAGGCGTCCGGTGGGTTTGGAGCTTCCTCCGGATCTGTCGCCTTCGCCGCGGCCTCTGGATCCGACGAGGCGTGCGACTGGCCGCTCGCGACGATCTGATCCAGCACCACGCAGCGCTTTCGCTCATCCAGACGCAGCCACAGCCGCCGGGCAAAATCGCACAGCGATCCCATCGTCATGCAGATCAGTTGGCGAAGTACGGGCGCCTGCTTGTCCGCCGACAACCGGGACAGGCGCCGGGTGAACCCCTCGGTGCCGAGTCGCTCGAGCTCGGCGGACAGCGACGGATCGATGATACGCTCCATGCCCGCTTCGTCTCGACGGGCCAGCTTCAGAAGGGCCCGAAACTCCTCATCGGCACCCAACAACGCGCGGAGGGCCGAGACCAGCGCCCCCTCGCAACTGTCGAT
Source organism: uncultured Planctomycetales bacterium (assembly GCA_964446835.1). Classification (GTDB taxonomy): domain Bacteria; phylum Planctomycetota; class Phycisphaerae; order UBA1845; family JAFGLZ01; genus CAYUQT01. The sequence goes on from CAYUQT010000115.1 coordinate 8,496, forward strand.
CCGCCCGAGTGACGAACGGAAGTCGCGCGCGAGCTGCCGTTTGGGAGTCTGGGCCGTCGCATCGGGTATCAGCAGCCGTTCATTGACGAATCGACGGATAAGCTCGTAGCGATCGTCCCGGCCGCGCCGCTCGCCGGAGACGCGATCGGCCACCGCCGCAACGGCCGCCTCGTACTTCTCTCGAAGCCGTCGCTGGACGGTCAGCGGATCACCGCGCCACAACCGGACGTTCTGCGAGGGCATGATGGGACGATGCTTCTGGCGATCGCCCTCCCGAGGTTTCGGTGAGTCCTCTCGAAGACCATAGGTCGTCAGCAGCGCCGGCTCGGGGCGGTAACGGTCTGTCCCCCAGCGTTCCCTGCGCCGTTGATGCGCCCGCTTGATCGTTCGCGCGGGGACGCGCACCGTGGCAAAACGTTCGTACATCGCCACACTGACGGCATGATGGATGCGGGGCAGGGCATAGGCCCCAAAGGCTCCATGCCGTACGGGATCGTAACTCCGGGCCGCCTCCACCAGCGCCAGATACCCCTCCTGAAAGAGGTCCTCGAATTCGCAGTGGCGCGTCGGCCCCTTCGGAACGCCGACGAAACGCCGAATGTGCAGCCCGACCAGCCCCATGTTCTCCGCCACTCTCTTGCTTTCTGCTTCGTTGAGTCTCATGTGTGCCGAACCCTGTCCGGACCGCCCCGATCGGCCCACCCCGGCACCCACCCGGCCGCCTTCAGGGCGCATCGTGGGCACTCCGGGCGAGGAACTCGACCGTACGGTCTCCGTTCTGAAACGAAACCCTGGAATCGGAACGACGAGGACTGCTGCCTCGTCACGATGGGTTAGCCCGGACGCCGACAGTGGCGCGTGACGCGCCGGCGACATGCCGCGGGCACCTCGTCGATGGGCGTGTCCCCCTCTGGATCCCTGCGCGATCAGGAAACACCCGGGAGGACCACCCGATAGCATACCTAACATATACCGAACTTTCGTTCGGGTCAAGTCGGAGAGGGGCTCCCCGCCACTGTCTCTGCCGTTAGAGTGCCATCTTCGGGCGCTGGCATGATAGATGGCCAGGGGGCAGGGGGTAGAAGCTAGGAGTTAGGAGTTGGAAGCTAGAAGTTGGGAGTTGGAAGTCAGAAGCTGGTAGGGGGGCGGGTGTATTCGGA
>CAYUQT010000116.1:0-8135 GCA_964446835.1 uncultured Planctomycetales bacterium
TCGGCTAGAGGGCCAGAAATGCTCAAGCTAACTTTGCCGACCTAGAAAAAAAGAGGCCCCTGAATCCAAGGGCCCTTTTTTTGAGGGAGTAGGAGGTTTTCTTTTGGGGATATTTCTGTGCTTTTGCTTTCTACTAATTACTAGGCTGGCACTTCTCGCGGAGTCCAGTAAAAAAACAAGAATTGAGTCAGTCACCTCAGCGAGCGCAAAAAGGAAGGGCCCTTGGGAGGGGCCCTTTGAGGGAGTAGGAGGTTTTCTTTAAGGTCAATGTTTGGGATTGGGTCTCGTCTTTCTTTTTCCTCAACTGTTACGACCTGATGAGCCATGTTGTTCGCCGGTGCGATCTTTTTTTTCATGGTTCATCAGATCGTTTCGAAAGGCCTGAGCTTATCGGTTCTTCGATTCTCTCTGCCTCTCTATTCAATGGATGCCCGGACCGTGCGAATCATTCCAGCAACAGGACACGCCAGGAAGGTGCCGGTCGACCAGGTCGGACACTCCGACAATGGGAGCATATGTATCGAAAAACACATCGGGTATCGGACTATGGGCAACTCTCGGTTCGGCGGCGCCCCTCCTCTCACCCGCGCTGTGTCAAACGAGAAACAGGCGAGGCATGGAACGGGCAACCGCCGCTCCATGCCTCGCCTCAATCTATCGTCCGGTACTGTCCTGCTACACCCCGGCCGCCGAGCTTTGCACCTAGATGTGCTCCGTCGCGATTCCGTAAAGCTGCCCGTAGGCCTGGAAGTCGCGGACGTGATCACCGTAGATGAACAACTGGTGGAAGCCCTTGGTGTCGCGCGTATCGGCCGGACCGTCGATGGCCAGCTCGACGGACGTGCGGCAGCCGCCGGCCGGAGGCGTATCGAGGTTTCGAACGACCTTGCCCTTGCCCAGGAGCAGTTTGCCGGGCCCGGAGAACTGCATGATGGTGATCGGCTGGTCGATCTTGAAGAGAACCTGCAAAGACACGCCGATGTTCGATTCGGAATGGCTGCGCAGAACGAAGGGTTCCCGCGGCTTGTCGAAGCCGTTCATGCGGGAGGCGCAGACGCAGTGGGCACCGATGAACGTGTTGTTGACGGTATCGGGCACGGGGTCCTGAATGAACCCCGGCTTGTCGAGCAGCTTGCAGCAGAGAGCGGTGGACATCACGGCGTTGACGTCCGCCTCGCAGATCGCCGGCGTGCCCACGTCGAGGAACTTCGACCACGCCATGCACGGAGGCGTGGGGATCTTGCGATCCATGACCAGCCCGAGGCAATCCATGCTGATGCCGTTGCACTGGTGTTCCTTGAGGATCTTGCACGACGTGACGTAGTTCTTCGCGGCGTGAATGATGTCCTGCCGGCTGGGCTCGACGATCTTCTGGGCCGCCTTCTCGTACTCGTCGGCCACGCTGATCACGTCCGGCGTCTCGCCCACGGTCTTGAGCGTATCAGGGAAGAGTTGCCGCGGGAGACGGCGAATCTGAAGACCGAACGGTTCGAGGATCTCGTCCTTCTTCTGATCGCCCTGCAGAATGGCGATGCGACTCCGCCGCACGTCGTGGTTCGTGCGGATCATCTTCATGCCGAACCGGACGGGACCGAGCTCGAAGTCGGAAGTGCTGGCCAGATAGACGCCCGGGTAGCGCGAAATCGTCTGAATGTGCTGTGTGAAGCAGACACCCAACGGGGCAAAGATGATGCAGGGCGTGATCTCCTTGGCGATCTTCTCGATCATGCCCCATCGATCCATGTGAACGGGGAAGAGGATGACGCCCTGAGGTTTGGCGGTCTTGGCCTTGGCGATGAATCCGTCGACCGCCGCCTGATCGAACAGCGGTTTGGCCTCGAACCTGACCCGCACCTTCAGGTCCTTGCCGAACTTCTCGACGAGGGCACGGCACTTGTTCATGTAGCCGTCGACGTCGAAGGACGTTCCAGGCCAGCCCAGCCAGTACTTGGCCTCGGGCTTCATGAAGGCCACCATGACCTCGGGCCAGTCTTTCGGCGGCTCCTGGCCGGCCAACGGAGCCGAGGCCTCAGCCGCGGTCGCCTGCCGCATCAGAAAACCGCTGATTACGCTGGCGCTGGCCACGGTACCCAACAACTCGCGGCGGGACAAACCCCCACCGCCACAGGAACACCTGCTGTGATGACACATCGTTTCAGACACCTCCGCCTTGGGGGCTCGCCGGACCGGATGACATGGTATCCCGCTCACATGCGGGATGGTCTTTACTTGAGTATCCGAATTGACCCCCAAAGGTCAAGACGAAGGCGGGAAGGACAGCAGGTCTCCGCGGAATTCACCCGAAAGAAACTCTGTTCGATTTCGGTACTGTTTTCCCGGCCTTGGACGGGCGATATGATGTCAGCTTCCATGCAGCAACGGAGACGATATGTCAGCGTGCTTCTGCCCGTCGGGACGTTCGTGGTCTCGTGGGCCTACCTGATCAATGATCTGCGCGTCGGCGGCGGACGAGACAACCCACCCTTTCACATCGACGAGGCGCACAAACTCGGCGAAAGCTACTATTGGCATCTGTTCTTCGAGCGGCGAGACCTGAACCATCCGGCCTGGCGAGACGACTTCTACGCCAGAACCAACCCGCCAATCGCCAAGTACCTCTTCGGCGCGGGCCTGGCCCTGGCAGGTTACCACGTTCACGATCAGCAGCTTCAGACGGACTTCGAGGCGCTCTGGAGGCGACCCACCGAGCTTCGTCAGAAGGTGCCGGACGGCATGCTTCGCGTCTCGCGAGGACTCAGCGCAACGTTCGCGGCCGGCGTGTGCGCCCTGGTCTGTGTCATTGCGATGCGCATCAGCGGAGCATCCGCGGGCGTTATCGCCGCCCTCCTGCTCCTGCTGAACCCCTATTTCGCCTATTACGGACGGCTCGGGCTGACGGATTCGATATTGCTGTTCTTCATGACGCTGACCGTTCCGGTCATGATCTGGGCAGCCGGCGCCGTCCGGCGGGAGTGGATGAGCGATCGCCCGGCCGGAGGATGGGGGCACCGCCTGCTCATCACGATCGCCGCGGGCGCGCTGCCGGGCCTGGTCGTCGGGCTGGCGACCGGAACCAAGCTGAATGGAGCGATGGCCGGTGGCGTAGTCAGCGCAGGGTTCGCACTCATCGCGGTGTTTCCGGCTCGAACGGCGCACATCGGATGGGGCCGGCGGCTCGGAATACCGGCCCTGTGTGAACTTCTGGCGATCGTGGTGGCGATCGGATTGTTCGTCGGGCTCAATCCGTATTACCACGCGCAACCCCTCAGTCGTTTTGTCGAGACGCTGCGGACCTATCAGGATTGGACCCTCAAACAGCAGGTGGACCCCGGCGGCGGATTGTTGGATGTATGCCAGCGAACCGCAGCCGTGGGGTACTTCTCGCTTCGCAGCACACTGCTGCCGTTCGCTCACTACATGGACGGGGTGGGGGTGTGGTTGGCGGGTCTGGTGTTCGTGTTCGGTCTGATCGTGCTGGCCGTGAGATCCTGGCGAAGTCTGCCGCTCGCCGACCACTCGAAGGGTACGAGATCGCTCGAAGCATCGCTCGACCTCGGGACAATCGTCGTGATGATCTGGGTGATTCTCTATGTGGTGGGAACCCTCTGCTGGCTGCCCCTCGCGTGGCGGCGGTATCTGCTCGTTCCGTACGTTCCGGTGACCGTGGCCGAGGCGGTGGGGCTGGCAGAACTGGTGCGCGCTCTGGCCCGGTTGACGGACAATCTTGGAACCTGGGACGACGTAGGTGCCCGGCTTGTTCCGGTGCTGGGCATCGTGGGCGCGGGCCTGATGTCGGCGGCGCTGGTAATGACCTCGTGGATCATCACACCGGAACGGCTGGAACCGGAAATCCTGTCGGAGATCCCGCTGCCCACCCTGGAAGAGATGTATGTGGCGGCCGCGAAGCAAGATCCGAACGAAGCCGTCTTTCACTATCACCAGGGGCTTGCTCTGATGCGCCGTGGGATTCACCGGCGAGCCGCCGCGTGTTTTGAGAAGGCAATGCACACCTTGCCGCCGGCCTCGGAAGGCGATTCGGCTACAACCATCCGGCGATGTCGCATATCATATGATCTGGCTCGGGCGAGAACCGCAGCAGGACAATCGACCGCTGCCGCTGGTGCATGGCGGGATCATATGCGCATCCTCGAGATGCTGGTCGGCGCCATGGTCTCGCACGACCCGAAGGTGAGGGCTGAGTTCGAGCAGCTTATCGACGAACGCCGCCCCTGACGCGTGTCAAACAGGTGACACCAAACCCCGCCACGGCCCGGACTAATGCGCGGCCTGGGTGCTGGGAATGTTTGTGAGGATGACCCGCATGTCCTACAAGGTGATCGTCGTCATGCCGGCGTATAACGCTGCCAACACGCTGGAGCGTACCCTGGCCGACATCCCCCCCGGCGCCGTCGATGAGATCATCGTCGTCGACGACTGCAGCCGGGACAATACCGTCGAGATCGCGCGGCGACTGCCCGTCACTCTGATCCAGCACGAGCGGAACCTGGGCTACGGCGGCAACCAGAAAACCTGCTACGACGAGGCCCTGAAACGAGGCGCCGACTGCGTCATCATGGTTCATCCCGATTACCAGTATGACAGCCGGCTGGTGCCCCATTTCGTCGGAATGCTGCGACTGGGAATCTGTGACGTCCTGCTGGGCAACCGCATCCGCACGCGCAAAGAGGCGCTGGCCAGCGGAATGCCCGTGTACAAATACATCTCCAACCGCCTCCTGACGATCACCGAGAACGTCCTGACGGGGCAGAACCTGGGCGAATGGCACAGCGGATATCGCGGATACCGTCGCGAGGTCCTCGAGACCATCCCCTATCACCGCAACAGTAATGACTTTGTCTTCGACACGCAGTTCCTCTTCCAGGCCGTGCACTTCGGCTTCAAGATCGGCGACGTACCCGTGCCGGTGCGGTATATGGACGAGGCCAGCAGCATCAGCTTCCGCCGAAGCGTGACGTACGGACTGAGCACCCTCGGCGTGGCCGGACGACTCTGGGCCCATAGGCTGGGCTTCCGCCGAAGCCCGCTGTTTCAACCAAAGTAGTCCGCGCTGTCATGACATGGGGGATCAGCACAGGCCCCAAGGCCAGGGCGCCCGATCGAGGAAATCCAGACTGCGTTCGATGTCTCCTGCCAGAACGGAGAGCTTCTGCTCGTCGGGGAACTTCCGCATGGCGCGGATGCGGCATGAGAACCATGTTTCCGCGATCATCGAAGGGAGGAGGCGCAACTCGACGTCGGTCAGCGTGATCTTCCGGGTGTAGGCCGACAGGAGGGCGTCGGTTGCCCGGGCGTCTCCGACCCAATCCTGCGCCAACGAGGCCATGCTGTCCGGATCGAGGGGACGGCTTCTCCTGCCGGCGAACCAGATGAGGGCGTGGGCCAGATCGCAGAGTCGCGGCTGACGGTCGGCCCAGTCGAAATCGAAGATTCCGCCGACGGCCCGTCCGCGATACATCACGTTGGACCACGTGTAGTCGCCGTGAATGACAACGTGGGGCAGGCGATCGACGTCGGAATCGGGCAGAGCGGCGATCACGCGATCCACTGCCGCCAGGACGCGATCGGCGACGGGGCGCTGCGGCCCGCGGGCCGCGGGTGTGTTCAGGAATGCCATGAGCGTTTGGCGATTGGTGGGCATATGGAATTCCCGAGGCCATGATTTCTTGCCCTGGGGAACCACCGACTGAGTGGCATGGTGAAACCGGCCGAGCTGGCGCCCGGCATCGGCGATCTGTTCGATGTCGTCCCGATCCAGGACGGTCAGCCCCTCGACGAAGGGAAAGACCTCATAGGTGACCTGATCGATCATCAGGTAGGTCGATCCGCTACGGGTCTGGAGGGGTTCAACGACAGGCAACCCGGCCTGTACCAGGCAACGAATCACGCTGTGATCGTATTGAACGACGGGCTCGGGACAGAATTCGGCGCGGCGACGACGGAGAAGGAACCGGCCGGGTCGTTCGCGAGTATGAACGATGACCTTGGGAGCGGCCGTACCTCCGGCGGAGACCGCGGCGCCGGCGGGCGTCAAGGCGTAGGCCTTCAGAACCGTCTCGACGATGTCCGGCGGCAGACCGGATGGATCTGTGAATATGGGCACGTTCCATCATTCTCCTGACAGGTCGAACCGACGGGGGCACCATCACATGCGATGCCCCGGGCGCGGACCATACCCGCGGGCAGCAGTTCAGTTGTCCTCCGGATCGGCCGGAGCAGCGATGCGAGCTCGATGGGCATACGGCGTTTGCACGTTCAGGCCGCCATGGCCGATCGATACCCGCACCGCTCCGTCGCGACTTGTATCATGGTACCCTCGATTCTCCACAAGCGGTCGGATGCGTCGAAGCCCGCGTGGTCGGCCACCCGAGCGGATCACCACCTGGGGGTTCACGGCCGAGATCAGCGCGGCCGTCGTCTCAACGACGCTGCCATGATGTGGCAAGACCAGGACATCGGCTCGAATATCCCCTGTGGCGATCAGGCGACGCTGGGGTTCGGCGCCGATGTCGCCGCAGAAGAGAACCGACCGCCCGGCATATCGAAGCCGAAGGACAAGCGAATCGTCGTTGATCACACGTTTGCCCGGCGGGCGATCGGGCGGCCAGAGGACTTCGATCTTGACCCCATACGAATTACCAATCGTTATCTCCTCCCCGGCGCCGACCTGCGAGATGGGCACGCGGCGCCGTTGGAGTCCGTCCAGCAGGAATCGTACCGGCCCTCCCTCCTGAGCCTCGTCCTCAAAGCACCGGCCAACGCTGACGCCCCCGATGGCATACGTGTCGGCCACGGCGAGCAGGCCGTTGTAGTGATCCATGTTGGCGTGGCTGACGAACGCCCGATCGATGCGACGAGGCCGGAGGTTCTTAAGGGCGGGGACGATGGTCGATCGTCCGACATCATAGCCCGACTGACTTCCGGCATCGAAGAGGATGCTCCGGCCATCGGGCATGCGAGCCACCACCGCCTGCCCCCCGCCGACGGAGAGAACCCACATCGTCAGCTCGCCGTGCGAAAGCCACGGCGCCGCCACCCAGACGGATATGCTGACGGCGGGGACGGCCGCCGCAACGGCAATCCATCGAAGCCTCAGTCGAAGGGCATACGCGACGACGCAGAAGCCCAACCACAGAAAATAGGGCAGGATGCACCACCATGCCGGACGTCCGCATTCGATCATGACCCAGGGCAGACGGCTCAGCACACCGACGAGCCACGACACCGCCGTGGCCGTGAGCCCGATCACGACGCCGACGAGACTGCCCAACGGGGCAAACACGGCGCCGATCAGCACCTTGATGAATCCCCCGATGACGATGACCGAGATGAACGGCCAGAGGATCAGCGAGTTGAGCCACCCCCAGAGGCTGATCTGTCCGAGCTGGGCCCAGGCGATGCCGGTACCGACGAGCCACGCTGTGATCGAGGCGGACAGAAGGACGATCGCGCCATCGATGAATCGCTCGCGCAACCTCTGCCATTCGGTCAGTTCAGTGATGTGAGGCGCCAGATCCGGCGGCACGCCACTCCACGCATGACGGAGACGTCGTGCCTCATCCAGCATGACCGGGCACACGAGGATGAGTCCGAAGACGATACCGAACGAGAGCTGGAAGTCCACGGCGAAGAGATCGCAGGGGCGCCACATCAGCAGAAAGACCCATGCGACGATCAGCACGTTGAGGGGCGAACTCGATCTGCGGATGGCGACGGCGATGCACATCAGCCCGCACATGATGCCCGTGCGAAAGATGGGAATGCAGGGCTCGGTCACCACGACATAGAACTCGACCAGCACAAAGACGAGCATGGCGGCGGCGGGCCGCGACATCCCCGCCGCGCCGGCGATCCACCAGATGAACAGGGCCAGAATACCCACATGGGTTCCGCTGACACTCAGGAAATGGATGGTTCCCGTCCTCAGGAAGGCATCGTTCAGGGCGCGCGGCACGCCGCGGCGCTGACCCAGGACCAGCGCGTCGAGCAGAGAGGCGTCGGTCTCATCCACAACGATCGAGTCTCGGAGCATGCCGCGGAGACGCCCTCGCAGTATCGCCAGCGTTCGGGAGACCAGCCCACCGACGTCGGTATTCCGGACCGTGACCGCGCCGGCC
>CAYUQT010000117.1:0-8066 GCA_964446835.1 uncultured Planctomycetales bacterium
AATCGTGGGCGCTTCACTGATCGTTGGAGAACGATCAACTGCTGGCGGAGGGCCAAGTTCTCGGCCGCAAGGGCAGCACGTCCCAGGAGCAAAACTCGAAGGAAGCCCAAGACAATCCCGACGGCGCTCATTTCGTCCTCCAGGTTCGGACTCAGTTCGGCTGGATGGTAGCCGATGCCCCCTCGAACCGGGAGTCACGTAAGTCCCGTACCGTCAACGAGGACGGAGTATTCGGGAGGGACAGGTCGAACGCGAAACGACAGCCGGTGAAAGAGTGCAGTTCCGTCCGTGAGATCGCTCGCCACGAACCCTCCGATTCCTGGGTAAATGGCTGATACCCATGAGATGACCCTCCACCGGCTCGACCCGGCCTCTCCTGCCCTCGAAACAGTGGGCGGCTTCGGTTAGTCTGGGCCCGGAGTATCATCGACATAAAGCAACAAGGAGTGCCCATGGTCACGTCTCTCATTCTGCTTGCCATCGCATTCACTGCCGAACCCGTCGAAGTCCCCTCGCAAGCCCGCCCCGATCCGCCCGGCCAGCAGAGCAACAAGACGATCGAGCGACTGCACAACGTGCACCGAATCGTCTTTCTGGGCGACAGCATTACGCAAGCGGGCGACTATGTGAACGATGTGGACTGCTGGCTGGTGTCGCAGGGAGCAAACGTCGAGGTGCTGAACCTCGGCCTGGCCAGCGAGACGGCATCCGATCTGACGCCGGCTGAGAATGAGGGACACAAGAAGGCGTTTGGATTTGCGCGACCTTCCGTCAGCGAGCGCCTCGATCGGGTGCTGAAGGAAACCCAACCAGACCTGCTCTTTGCCTGCTACGGAATGAACGATGGCGGCTCACTTCCGGCCGATGATACCGGGATGGCCCGGTTTGCGGCCGCAATCACGGCTCTTCGAGAAGCGGCATTGAAAGCCGGTGTCCGGCGCGTGGTGCTCAGTACTCCGCCGGTGCATGATTCCAGAGGAGACCGGGCCCTTAAGACGACCGACGAAAACCTGACCAGGTACAGCGAATGGCTGCTCACGAAGAAGGCCGACGGCTGGGAAGTAGTCGACATCCACGGCCCCATGCGCAAGGCACTGGATCAGCGACGAGCCAAGGATCCTGCGTTCCTATTCGCCGCCGACAGAGTTCATCCCGGCCGCGAGGGACACTGGCTGATGGCCCAGTCGATCCTGCAGCAGTTCTTCCAAGCCGATCTGGAAGGCGTCTCCTCCGCCGAGTTTCTGTTTAAGACAAGCGGCGGCGAGATTCGTAACCTGGTCAGCCAGCGGATGCGTGTCCTGTTCGGAGCCTGGATGACCAGGATTGGGCATAAACGCCCCGGCGTTCCCGGCGGCCCCGGCGCCACGCCAGAATTGTCCATCAGGGAAGCGACCGCAAGAGCGGCGGAGATGACCCGGCAGATCGCCTCTCTCAATGTGCCCGTAGACGGCATGGACGCATTCGGCGCCTATGCCCCCAGCAAGGACTATACGCCGCCGAGAGATCCCGCCGTCTTGCAGAAGCTGCAGGAATGGCAGGGACTCAAATTCGGCGTCTTGCTGGACTGGCAGGCCTGCACGCAATGGGGCATCGATTCCTGGCCGCTCTGTCCGGAGCGATATGACTGGAACACCCGCAAAGACTGGGTTCGCGGCTCGCCCGAAGGAGCTGAGCAGGACAACACGAAATACAAGGCCAACTACGAGGCATTGAAGAAGACCTTCCGGCCGGCACGATTCGATCCGGACCGGTGGGCCAGCATGCTGAAGGGTGCAGGCGCAAAATACGCCCTGATCATGGCAAAGCACCACGATGGATTCTGCCTGTGGGATACCGCCCGGACGGACTACAAGACCACGTCTGGGGACTGCCCGTTCCACGAACTGCCCGGAGCCGACACCGTAAAGTCCATCGGTGGCGCGCTGCGCAAGCAGGGCATCCGGGTCGGGATCTACTTCTCCAAGCCGGATTGGAACAGCCCTTACTTCTGGGATCCGGCGCTGCCCTTTGCGACGGACCGCAACGCAAACTACAACCCGCTCCAGCGGCCGGAAACCTGGAAGAAGTTCAAGGAGTTCACCTGGGCGCAAATCGAGGAACTCATGAGCAACTACGGGCCGATCGATATCCTCTGGCTCGATGGCGGCTGGGTCCGGCCGGATACCAATTCGCAGGACATTGACATGGAGGGCATCGCCGCCATGGCGCGCAAGCACCAACCCGGCCTGCTGGTCGTCGATCGCACGGTCAAGGGCCCCCATGAGAACTACATCACCCCGGAAGGCGTTCACGCCATGCCCGCTTCGCATCAGCCGTATCCCTGGGAAGCCTGCATGCCCATCAGCGAGCACTGGAACTACTTCCCCAACGACACCTGCAAGAGCGCCGGCACTCTGGTGCGCTACCTGTGCCGCTGCGCGGGCCGTGGCGGCAATTACCTGCTCGGGATCGGACCCGATGCCAGCGGGACATTCGACCCAACCGTCTGCTCCCGGCTTGAGGAAATCGGCAGATGGCTGAAGCTCAACGGCGAAGCCATCTATGAGACCCGCCCCATCGCCCCCTATGAGCAAAACGACAGCGTGTCGTCAAGCGACTACGTCTTCACCCAGAAACGCGACGGCACCCTGTATGCCATCATCCTGCCCAAGGATGACGACGGTCGTCTTCCCAAGGCCGTCTCGCTTCCGCCCCAATTGGCAAAGAAAACCGGCACGCTCACACTGCTCGGCTTCGGACCGCTGAAGATGGGTCCCAATGGCGTTGTGGTGATTCCGCCCGCGGTCAGAACGCATCCGCCATGCGCGCATGCCTGGGCAATAAAGATCTCGAGGAAATAAACCTTGCTGTAGTCGACGGGGCTGATGAAATGAATCAAGAATCTTCAAATGGGGGCAGCCACAACTCGTATGGAAACATACCCAGGACTTCTTCCCTGGCTCTGCTAGTCGCCCCTTGTCTCTTTGCCCCTTCGTTAATCTAATGACCGTCCAGAAGCGAGGTAATCCATGTCTGCACGAAGACTCCTGACGGGGGTATTACTGCTGTTCGCGCTTGGCCGATGCACTGAACCCGCTCGAGGAGCGGACGTCGGACAGCCGCGATTCCTCGCTCCCACGAACCAGCAGGAGCTGGATGTTCGGCTTGCGGAGCTGCGTCAGCACTACGAACCGTTCCTTCGATCGTTGCCACCGTCGCTCCCCCCACGTCCACGGACGGCTTTGCCCAGGGAATGGAAGTTCACCTTCGAGGCCAAAGACACACCGAAGGTAGAGCAGGTCCCGCCGCCCCCGGCGTGGTTCGGGACCGACTTCGACGACTCGCAATGGGAAACCACCACGGTGCCCGAGTGGCGCTAACCGGTTCTTGCGTCTCAGGTCGGAACGTCCGATAGGGGTAATTATGATGCGCAAGGGCCCAGCGTCCTGACACTCATCGAAGGGCCAAGTTCTCCACCGCAATGGTCGCACGGCTCAACGTCAAGTTTGTGGGTGCCCTGGTTGTTCAGGTCGCCGTTTCCGGTCGCCCGGAACCAGTGCCAGTTGTAATGGACGCAGTTGCCGTGATACTGCTCGATCGCCGCCGGACCGCGCCACAGGTTCCAGTCGAGGTAATCCGGGGGCGCCGAAATCTCCTTGCGCCCGATGCTGCCACGGGGCTTGCAGCAATACCCGTAGGAGATCTTCAGTCGGCCGAACTTTCCGTCGTGGATGGCCTTGATCAGATTGGCCCGACCCTGACTGCTTCGCTGCTGGGTTCCGTGTTGCACGATCACCCCATACTTCCTGTACGCCTCGGCCGCGATCCGGCCCTCATAAATATCGTGGCTGGCCGGTTTCTCGACGTAGCAGTGCTTGCCCGCCTGTGCGGCCCAGATCACCATGAGCGAGTGCCAGTGGTTCGGTGTGGCCACGGATATGGCATCGAGGTTCTTGTCCTCGAGCGCCTTGCGGACATCCGAGAGGGGCTTCACCTCATAGCCCTTGGCCTTCTGGCCGTATCTTCGGGCCGCGCTTTCGGCCACCTGCTTATCGGGGTCGACCACGTAGACCAGCTCCACGTTGTCCATTCCAACGTATGCGCCGGCGTGGGCTCTGCCCCTGCCGTGCAGCCCGCAGACCGCGATGCGGAAGCGCTCGTTCGCGCCGACTATCCGTGCGGCCGACGCGGCCGTCATCCCGGGCAGAATCACGCCAGCCCCGGCGGCGCCGGCGGCCGTTCGCTTGACGAATTCCCTTCTGGTGAGTCTCTTCACGACTTGGCTCCTCGCTGCAAGCGTAAGGTCCCGTCGGCATTCGTTCTGACGGGCCGGCAGGAAACCTGATTCCGCTTCCGGCCCCGGAGGTGAGACATCCTGGTCATCGAACCCCAGGCGGAAGTACCAGCTTGCGCATCTTCCGAAGGGTTCCAGGGCGACATCGGTACGATCGTGCGGCAATTCGCCGCACCGACGCACTCGGTTCGACGATTCTAATGCCGTTGGCTCGAGGCCTGCGATGGCATCGGGAGGGGGCCACACTGCGCAACGGCGTCGCCTGTCGGATCACCACGATCCGACGTGTCGCTGGTTGAACCACTTGCGCGGCCGGAGCTGGTCGTGAGGCGAGTGCTCTTCCTTCAGACTACTCTCGAGGATCGGCGTCCCGGGGACGCGGCGGAGGTGTTTATCCATGGACCATCGGTCGGCCAATAGGGTATTGTGTTCATAGACTACTGCGGGTCGGCTCTGAGAGCCGGCTTCCACGATTTCAACACGATCCGCGGAAGGCACCGGCCGTGGGCGGAAGCGAGGTCATCGCCGACGCCGACCAGATGGCCGGACAACTCCGCAGGGTCTGTCCTCGCGACGGAAGACGGGGTCATTTTATGTACCAGGAGTAACCAAAAGATGGCGCGAACCCTGGCGGTCACTCTCTTGGCCACGGCCTCTATGACAGCGATCACCTCACCCCCGGCCCGCGGCGCCGAACAAAGCGGCGGGTGGAAGACCCCCTCTGAGGGCGTCGTCTTCCGCAAGCCGCCATCGGACGTCCGGATGGTCCGGCAGGGCTTTCTCTGGATCGAAGCGGAGGATTTCAAGGACTACGGCGAATGGCGCCTGGACACGCAGTTTGTCCACCTGATGGGCTCGGCCTATCTGATCGCGGGAGGGATCGGCAGACCGGTTCGAGATGCGACAACAGAAGTCAACGTCTCCAGGGCCGGAAGGTATCGACTCTGGGTTCGCGCCAGGAACTGGCTCCAGGACCATTCGCCGGGACGATTTACGGTCTCGGTCAACGGGGTCCGATCCGGGCAGGTCCTCGGGGCCGGCGAGCCCGGAGCATGGATCTGGCAATCGGCCGGCGAGTTCGACCTCCCGTCTGGAATGACGCGGATCGCCTTGCACGACCTGACAGGCTACTTCGCCAGGTGCGATTCGCTTCTGCTTGTGGCCGACATGTCCTATACCCCGCCGAACGAGCCGAATGACCTATTGCGGGAGCGTGCCACGTTGTCCGGTCGCTCCCTGGAGCCCCGCGACGAGGGGGCGTTCGACGTCATCGTGGTGGGCGGTGGTACGGCGGGATGTTGCGCCGCCATCGTGTCGGCCCGCCTCGGTGCCAGGACATCGCTGATCCAGGATCGGCCGGTCCTGGGCGGAAACGCGAGCATCGAACTCGGCGTCGGCGTCGCCGGTGCAAGCGCACGCCATCGAAATGCCCGGGAGACCGGCATTATCGAGGAGGTGAGCCAGATCAAGCGCCGGCAGGGCCACCGCAGCGTCAGCGAAGCATTCAGAATGCTCACCGAGTCCGAGCGGAACCTGGTTGTCTTCACCAATCGGCGCGTCGTCGGCGTTGAAAAGGACAGTGGCGGTCCCATCGCTGCCGTGAAGGCCGTTGACACGTTGACCGGATGTTACAGCCGATATCGTGGCAGACTCTTCATTGACTGCACCGGGGATGGCTGGGTGGGCTATTACGCGGGAGCGAAATACCGGATGGGCCGCGAGTCGCGCGAGGAATTCGGCGAGGTTCTCGCCCCATCGCAGGCCGACGCGATCACGATGAGCGGCTGCCTCATGGACAACCTGTCCGTCGGCTTTCGCGCCGTGGACACGGGCGAACTGGTCGAGTACGTCCCACCGCCCTGGGCCGCGAAACTGCCTTCGGGGGAAGCGTTCGGCCGGGCCATCCGGCGGTTGAACACCGGAGAGTGGTGGCTTGAGCATCCGGGCGATATCGACGACCTCTACGACGCCGAGCGCGCCCGGGACGAACTCATCCGCATCACCTTCGGCTACTGGAACCACATCAAGAACTCCTGGACAGGTCGCGAGCAGGCCGCTACGTGGGATCTCGTGTACGTGCCTCACATGGACGCCCGGCGCGAGACGCGCCGGCTGATCGGGGATTACATCCTCAAGCAGCAGGATGTGCAGCAGGCCGTGCCGTTTCCCGATCGCATTTCCTACGGCGGCTGGTCGGTCGATGTGCATCACCCCAAGGGTATCCTCTCGGCAAAGGAAGGCCCCTATGACTGCGACCCGCACGTCCCGATCTACAGCATCCCCTACCGGTGCCTCTACTCCGCGAATGTCGAGAACCTGCTTTTCGCGGGGCGGGATATCAGCGTGACGCACATTGCCCTCGGGACCGTCCGCGTAATGGGCACCCTGGCTACGCTCGGCCAGGCCGCGGGTACGGCCGCAGCACTCTGTCTCCGCCACAACGTCAGCCCGCGCCGGCTCGGTCAGGAACACATCGCCGAGCTCCAGCAGACGCTGCTGAAGAACGATCAATACATCCCGGAGCTCAAGAACGAGGACCCGGCCGACCTGGCACGCAGGGCAAAGGTCACGGCATCGAGCACGGCCGGCATCGATGAATTCACGAGGGACAGGGTGCAGCCCACAGAGTCGCATGAGCTGAACATGCCCAGGGCGGTCATGTTTCCTCGCGGGCTTCATCGCGAGATCAAATCAATCGATCTGCTGCTGCATTCTGAGCTGGACGTTCCGATCGAACTGACGCTCCACCTTCGCGGCGCCCCCGCGAAAGGAGATTTCTCATCCGCCGACGACCTCGCAACCGGCAACGCCACGCTCGCGCCGCGGCGGCAGTCCTGGGTGAAGTTCCCTGTCAATATCACGGGCGACCAGCCCTGCCTCTGGGTCTGGCTGCCCAGAACGCCCGGCGTCTCGTGGTATCTCACCTCGACGGCCCCGAACGACACCTGCCGGGCCTACGGGGGCGGCGGTGGACGGAATTGGGCAGTCGTCAACCAGTCCTATGCTTTCTCCGTGGACCCGCCGTTGGCCTTCCAGACGGACATCCGCCCGGAAAACGTGATCAATGGGGTCACGCGAACGGTTGGCACGAAATCCAACCTGTGGGCCTCCGACCCCGGTCAGCCGATGCCGCAGTGGATCGAGTTGACGTTCGACTCGGCGGTCAGGTTGAATGCAGTCTATCTGACGTTCGACACGGACCTTGACTCTCGTTTCGGCATATCGCCTATCTCACCGAAGTGCATCCGCGAGTACACACTTTCCGCCTTCGACGGAGCCCAGTGGCGGGAACTGGCGAAGGTCACGGACAACTACCAGCGAAGACGGGCCCACCCGTGCGCCGCCGCATCCGTGAGAAAGCTTCGCCTCACCGTCCAGGCGACCCACGGTGACCGGTCGGCGCGTGTCTTTGAGATCCGTGCCTACTTGGAGTGAATCATGGTATGATCCGCAAGGGTTCATTCCGATCGGAACGGAAGTTGACCTCGGCGCACGCGTCCCAATCGCTGTTCATGGGCGCCACGTCATGATCAACGCAGCAGTTTGCACGAAGGTCGCGCGGCAGCCCAGGGTGAATGGCTTAGAATTGGAGTGAATCTGCACTGCATAGCTGAGCGTATTCGAGCCGCTCGGGTATATCGGTGGTGCAGCCCCCCTACCTGCGAAATGGCAATCACTCTCCCCTTCTCGACGGGCTCGATTTCCCGTGGTGATGGGGCGTTGCGATCAAGCGAGAGGTGCGTCCGTGATCTGTGGTAGTATTCGAAGTAGCTGGTGAGGATGCGCATCAAGT
>CAYUQT010000118.1:0-7885 GCA_964446835.1 uncultured Planctomycetales bacterium
ATCCCCTGCAGACAGTCGCCCGCCGCGCGGGAGGATGGAATCACCGAGGGGATACACTCAGAATGAAGTCGCATCGAGCACCGATGCCGAGGCCTTGGCCTGGGCGTGTATCGAGCAGGCCGGCTGGGCCGTCGAGGCCTCGGAGGCCGAACTAGCGGAGGCGGGCCTGCCTCAGGGCCATGGCGGTCACGCCCCCCTCCCTGTCTTCGGACGCACACATATCCATGGCAACATCTACCACTACTCCATCCAAATACCCGTTGGCCCCGGACCTTATGATGTCATCGGTCTCCATCGGGTCGTCAAGGAGCACGGCCGCCGACCCATCCGGACAGATAAGGTGGTCTTCCTGCAGCATGGGGACTACAAGGACTTCGCTGGGTGCTTCCTGCCGGGTTTGAAGTCTCCGCGGATTCCGGACGACGTCGGATTCGCAGTCTACCTCGCAGAGAACGATGTCGACGTGTGGGGGATCGACCAGTCCTGGTGTCTGGTGCCCGCCGAGGTCACCGATGTCTCCTTCATGATGGATTGGGACATGCAGCGCCAAGTCGATGACCTCAGCACGGCCATCGAAATCGCCCGGATCGTACGCCTGCTGACCGGCAATGGATATCACCGGATACTGCTAAGCGGCTATAGCGCGGGCGCTCCGATTGGCTTCGCTCTCCTCAACCAAGAGGCCCCACGGCCGCCTGCGCACCGTCAGGTCGGTGGTTTCATACCTGTCGACCAAGCAGTGAAGACTGATGATCCTGTGTGGGAAGAGGTTTGTTGCGCTGTTTCCGCCGGGTATCAAGCCATGATCGATGGGGGTCAGGCTGCTGAATTCGTGCCCTTCCCGGTTTTCGGGGGTCTCGCATCTGAGGACCCGACAGGTTTGTCGCCCATACCGGGCTTCGAGGGGCTGACAAACCTGCAGGCGGCACTGGTCCTGGGCACATTCCCATTCTTTGAGGGCATCACCGGACACTTCTTTGCGGGCATCATGGATGCAAGTGGCCTCCCCACTGGCCTTCGGTTCGTTGCCACAGACGATTGGATCGACTTCCTGCTCAATGCCCCCGCATACGAGCCAGCCGCGTTCCTCCGCGACGAGTACATCACCAACTGCACCGACACTACCCCGTACGACGACCACCTCGGCGAGATCGAGGTTCCGATTCTGTACGTCAAGGCCCGGGGCGGTTTTGGATACACAGGGACACACACATTAGACCTCCTGGGGAGTTCAGACATCACCTCGATCGAGGCGACGGCAGGGATCGAGGAGGTCCTTCTGGACTACGGGCACATCGATTTGTTCTTGGCCAATACAGCCGAGGGACTCGTTTGGCAGACAATCGTTGAATGGATCGATGAACACTCAGAATAGGCGGAGGGCCACCCGGTCCATGCACCGGGTGCGCGGCATCAGGTGGGCCGGTGGCCCCGCCGCTCATTCGTCGCGTTGCGCACCCGACCGCCGGCGGCACATCTCGGAGGGTGCAGAGATAACTCCGGAGGAACTCGAGCAGACTGAGAGAGCGATGCACGCGTTGGAGGATCATGATCTGCAGAGACTCGTTGCCTTGGAGAAACCCGCCGCGTAGAGGAGGTGGTCTTGCTTCTTGTTGCCGATGATTCCGCTGAGGGGTCATCGGATCATCTACTTGGAGCAAAGGTAGGACGACCCAGCCGAGTCTTGGTTACCGGGCAAGCACAGTCGGGCCCAACAACCGGTCCCAGCGACCGTCGCTCCGCGCCGCCGCTGATGCCGGGCTTTCGGTGGGAGACATGAAAGACGACCGGAACACACTTCGCCTGTACGATGACCTGGCTTGGCTGTGGCCGATCTGGGGCAATCCGGAGGAGTACGCGGACTACGGCAACCACGTGACTCATGTCATCCGTGAGCGCGCAGAGATTCCGGTGAACTCCCTGTTGGATATTGGGTGCGGCGGCGGGAAGAACGTCTTCAATCTGAAGCGCAGCTACTCCGTTACGGGCCTGGACCTGAGCCCCCGCATGCTGGAGTTGGCACGGCAGCTGAATCCCGAATGCGAGTTCCTGCAAGGTGACATGCGCACCTTCGACCTCGACCGGACTTTCGATGCCGTGCTGCTGGATGATGCGATCTCCTACATGGCGACGACAGCAGACCTGCGCTCAGCGTTTGCGGCAGCCTGGCGGCATCTGAACCCCGGCGGCGTCATGGTCGTCAATCCCGATGACACGAAAGAGACGTTCCTCCAGAACCGCACGGTGGCAACTCCAGCCGGAACCAGGAAGCCGGCTCATGTCGATGTTGTCTTCGTGGAGAACAGCTTCGATCCTGATCCGAATGATGATCACTATGAGGAAACGATGCTGTACCTGATCCGAGAACACGGTAGGCTGCGAGTCGAGGTCGACCGCCATGTTCTCGGGCTCTTTGCCCTGGAGGTGTGGCGCAAAGCGCTGGCAGAGGTCGGTTTCAAGGTTGATGAGGAGACGTATGTCGAACGCGGCAAGAAGCACGTCACATTTGCCTGTCTGAAGCCGAGATGAGAGGGAGGCCGAACTACTGCATGCACCGCACGCAGCTGTCCGTCACGGGCTGGCCGGCGCCACGGCCCCTGGCCCCGTTGGTGATCCATGCGTTCCATGCCACAGAGGTAGGAGGCCCGATGCATGGCCCAAATGGATGAGCAGACGAACGCGCTGGTTCGAGCCTATGACGAGGAAGCCAGGGCAACCGGGTGGCTGGGACCGGAGATTGCGTTCGGTCTTGCCTACGAGTACATCCAGGCAGGTCAATCGATATTGGACATCGGGATCGGCACCGGCTTGGGGTCGGCTCCGTTTCGCAAGGCCGGCCTGCGGGTGTACGGGATGGACCTCTCGCAGGGGATGCTCGATGCATGCCGCAGCAAGGGCTTCACCGATCTGACCTGTCACGACCTAACCACGTGCCCCTACCCCTACCCATCAGAGAGCATGGATCACGTCATCTGCCTCGGAGTGCTGCAATTCTTCAGCGATCTATCCCCCGTCTTTGCGGAAACCGCCCGGATTCTCCGTAAGGAGGGGCTCTTTGTATTCATCGTCGGCGACCGGACCGAAGACGAGGCGCCGGAAGTCGTTGTCGGGGCTGCGCACACCAAACTGGGTGTCCCCATCACCATGTACCGCCACAGCGCTCTGCAGACCGACACATGGACCACTGAACATGGCTTCACGCTGCTTCGCACTCTCGTATTCGCAGTCTACATGGATCGCGAGAAGACACGGACTTTCCCGGTCAGACTTCACGTGGTAAGAAAGACAGAAGCCACTGAACAACGCCCTGGCGGCGCCCGCTGAGGTCATGCCTCACGGCCGCCGTTGGACGGCCTCAGAAGAGACGTAGAAGGTGGGTGCAGTATTCGACGCTTATGACTTGCCGGTAGATCGTCTCATTGACTTCTACCGGAGGATCAACAAGGTCATCACCTATCCCGATGGCATGACCACCTCTCTGGGCATCATCTACTGGGGGCGCGATGAACACCTGGAAGCCATCAAGAAGGCAATTCCACGACTCAAAGAACACGGCATGCTACAGTTCAATGATATCTGGAAAGCCAGTAGAACGCCAGCCCGTTCAAAGACACTCTCTGAGCAAACAGGGATTTCGAAGGAAGTACTTCGGATCCTCAGACATGATATTGAACTCTGGCTTCCTCAATCGGTTTCCCTGGATCGGCTCGAGCGGTTCCAAAGCAATCCCGATGACATGAATGCCCTGCGCAGTCTTGGCTTGGACAACCAATTGGCTGTCATATCGGCAGGACAAACCCCTTCACGACGAAGGCAGTTGGCTCTTCAGATCAATCGTGATGCGGCCGTGACGCATGAGATCATCAAGCTGTGTGATTATTACCGGACAGCAACCAATCTGCAGCACATTCGGGCCGAGATCTATTATGAGATGGGAATGGATACTTGGCAGAAATGGAGCGAGTCCTCGTCGGAGGCCATCATTCGCATGTTCAGGCAGCATCTACAGAAGAGTCGTCTCACAGGGCAGCGGTTGATCCCGTGGCCGAAGGAAGTCAGAAACGGGATAGAATGGGCGAAGATGCATTTGGAAGTCTCCTCGGTTCAGTGGTAAGAGTCTCCGTGGACGCTTGGCCTCATGCCTAGCAGTGGATGACGCATGCTCCCCATGGACGGGCCAGGGAGCTTGCATGACCCATCGGATGGTGGCGGGCAATCCGGCTGCCCACCGCAACGAAGAAGGCAAGAGGATGGGAATCATGAGCAAGCCTCGCGAGGCGTGGCACCTTCTCGCCCTCGCGATCTTCACCGCGCTGGCGGGCAACTGCCTGGTCGCGGGCGCGGCGGCGCAGGACGCGCCACCAGTCTGCCGCAACGGCAAGCGCGACATCCCCCTGCCCGGCAGCGGGCAGGAAGTCACCGTAACGGTCGAGGCTCACGACGACGTGAGCCTGGCGCGCGTGGACTTGCTGGTGGACGTGGGCAAGGAGTTCGAGCATCTCCCCATGGCCGACGACGGTCTGCACGGCGACGGGGCTGCCGGCGATTCGGTCTTCGGCGCGCGCATCGGCCCGCAGCCGTCCGGCACGCTCGTGCGCTACTACGTCCGCGCCACCGACGGGATCGGCCAGACCGATGTCTGGCCCAACAACGCGCCCAAGGAGTATCGAGCCTACACGGTGGGCCATGTGCCCCCCCAGCTCCGGATAACCGAGGTGCTGGCCAAGAACGAGACGGGCATCGAGGACGAGTTCGATGAGCGGGATGACTGGATCGAGATCCGCAACGAAGATGAAGCGGCGGTCGACGTCGGCGGTATGTACCTGACCGACGACTTCGATCAGACTCACCGATGGATGCTTCCCACCCGCATCCTCAACCCCGGTGCGTACTTGATCATCTGGGCTGACAACGAGCCGGAACAGGGCGAACTCCACGCCACCTTCGGGCTTGCGACCGAGGGCGAGTCAGCCGGGCTCTACGAGACCGAGGACCATGGCAACGTCCGCATCCACGGCTTCCGTTTTGGCCGGATGAGCCCAGATGTGTCCGTTGGCTACCGCCGGCCGCAGGACACAGCCCCCGAGTACCTGGCGACCCCCACGCCGGGCGCGAGCAACACGGGTCAACCGCTCTTCTCGCCAGTTTGTATCAACGAGTTTCAGACATCGAGCGCCTTCGGTGGCACGGATGACTGGGTGGAGCTGTACAACCGAAGCAACCACTCCGTCAACCTCGGCGGCTGGTTCCTCTCGGATGATCGCCTCGACAACACCAGATGGGCCTTCCCCGCCGGCACACGTCTCGACCCGGGCGCCTACTTGGTCGTCTACGAAGATGCGCTCGGGTTCGCCTGGGGATCCGAGGGCGGCGAGGTCGTCATGCTGACGGCAGCCGACAGCCTCAGCGGCATGGACTTCTACGACATCGCCCCGCAGTCTGCGGACATCACCGAAGGCCGCTGTCCCGACGGAGCCGGGCACTGGGAGTTCTTCACTCAGCCCACGCCCGGGAGTCGCAATTGCGACCTGGTTCCCGCGGCGGAGGGCGTCGCGGGCGCGTGGCGACCGACTCCCTTCGCAGGAGAAACGCGCCTCGTGCTCGATCTCCCCAGCGCAGGGGCGATCGAACTGGTGCTCTACACTGTCGACGGTCGGAGCGTTCGCACGCTGCGCGCCGAAGGAGCGCCGTCCGATTCACAGGTCATCGTGTGGGACGGCCGCGATGACTCGGGGTGCGCGCTGCCGTCGGGGATGTACTTCCCGCGCCTGAAGTCTGGGGGTCGGAAGCTGCTGCCGCTTCTCCTTGCGCGGTAGTGTCATTGAGCCATGGGGTGTTCACCTTCCTTCAAGGAGCCCCCGTCCCCTGCACACATCCTACCCGCCCAGCGGTGGCGGCCCGTGATCAAGATGCGCGCATCAGCGTCCTGGAGGGCACTAGCCATGGGACTATCCAGTACTGCTACAGGGTCACTCCGCGCAGTGAGATCATCGTGGGCTACAGGCGATACACTTGGCGGAAGCCCCACGTGGACTACCAGCTGGTGCCGCAGTGGGACCATTTCTACGAGAAGAACGAGGACAAACGCTATCCGTTGGGTTTTGACCTCTGGAACGAGTTCCGGCTAGGATATACGTAGGCTCTGCGGGTTGAATCCGTGCCCGCTTTCATCAATGTGCATCTGAGAGGACAACATGGACCTGGCTCCGCTGGGATTCGACAGGTGGTTTGAGGAATGCGGTGCGGGCCTCCTGGAGCCTGGACACACTGTCGCCCGCGTAACCGCGGTCGATCGGGACGCGTTTCTCGTCCGGGATCAGGACGGCGAGACCTTCGCGGAACTCGCCGGCCGACTCCGCTTCTCGATTCAGTCAGCCTTCGATCTCCCCTGCGTCGGCGATTGGGTGTGCGTCCGGCGGCATACCTCCCCCAGCCCGACCATCATCGAGACCGTATTCCCTCGCAGGACCTCCCTGCGCCGCAAGTCCGCTGGAAGGGCGGTAGACTTCCAGATGATCGCGGCGAACATCGACGTGGCCTTTCTCGTCCAGTCGTGTCACTACGATTTCAATCTGCGCAGACTCGATCGGTACCTTGTGATGGCGCGGGATGGCCATATCGAGCCGCGGATCGTGCTGAGCAAGATCGACCTGATCCCGCCCGAGGAGCTGGAGCGGCAGATCGCGCAGATCGGGCAGGCCGGCATCGCGACCGAGGTCCTCGCCCTCAGCAATACGACTGGGGCCGGCGTCGATGAGTTCCGAAAGACCCTGCTTCCCGGAAGGACGCACTGCTTGCTCGGCTCCTCCGGTGTCGGCAAGACCACGCTCATCAATCGCATCATCGGGCGAGACACCTTTAACACCAGGGCGGTGAGCGCTACGGGGGAGGGCGTGCACACCACCGCGCGGCGCCATCTGCTCGTCCTCGACGGGGGGGCCCTGTTGATCGATACCCCCGGGATGCGGGAACTCGGTCTCGTCGCTGCGGATGACGGGGTGAGCGAGGCCTTTGCGGAGCTTCATGACCTCTCCCAGCACTGCCGTTTTCCCAACTGCACTCACACGCAGGAACCGGGATGTGCCATTTTGCAGGCGTTGCGCAGCGGAGAGGTGACGGAGGATCGGTACAGGAATTACCTCAAGCTCAAGAAGGAATCGGACTACCACACCATGTCGTACGTGGACAAGCGCAAGAAGGACAGAGCGTTCGGCCGCTTCATCAAGTCTGCGAAGAAGTGGGGCAAGGCCCAGGAATAGCCACGGTACCCGCCGTCCCCGGCTGCGCGGCTCACGGGTTTGCCGCGAGTCCCATCCGCACGAGCTGTGACCGGAGGTCGGCAGCGGCTGGCTTCGCCTGCTCGAAGACGTCCTCCGCCCTGGCGAAGTCGAGGATCGGGATGTTGCCGACGTGAGGCCGGACATAGATGTCGGGCGAGCACTGTGCCATTTTCGCCTTCAGGGCCGCGGATTGCATGATGTCGAAGGCCCCCAGCAGTGCTTCCAGAACATTGGGCAGCATCTCGTCATCCGCACCGCGTGAAGAGCAGACGTCGACAGCGATCGTAAGGTCGCACCGCCCGCGAAGATGATCGTACGGAACCAGGTTGAGCAGGCCGCCATCAACGAGAACACGACCCTCGAGCGTGACGGGCGCGAAGACGCCGGGCACGGAGATGCTCGATCGCATTGCCGGCAGCAGGTCTCCGCTCTCGAAGACGACCTCCGTGGCGGCCCAGAAGTCCGCCGCGACCACCAGGAGGGGAATCTCCAGATCCTCAAACCGTTCCTTGGACACCGCGGCCAGCAGATGGCGGAGGAAGCGATCCGGGGTGAGCCCACCGCCAGGACCCAGTCGCCCCTTGGGTGGACCGACCCACCGCAGC
>CAYUQT010000119.1:0-7450 GCA_964446835.1 uncultured Planctomycetales bacterium
CGTCTCAGGTCGGGTGTCCGGGCGGTTCGGAGCGGCGGATGTCTCACTTTCGACATGTTCTTCACACGTTTCGGGGGGGGAGGCGGCGGATGTCTCACTTTCGACACCTTTTTCATAGTTTCCAGACTGCATGATGGTCTGGGCGAGGAGTTCGGCCTGGACGGCGAGGGCGGCGGGGTCGTCGTTCATGGGCAGACTGCGGCGACGGTCGAGGGCACCGATACCTCGGAGGACGGCGAGGGAGGCCTGGACGTTTCCGGAGGTCACGGCGTTCTCGACGGTGTCGAGTGCGGCCATGGCGATGGCGCGGAGGCGGTCGTCGACGGCGCGGGAGAGGTCGTTTCGTCGTTTGTTGAGTTCGGCGTTGAAGTGGGGGTCGTCGGTGAGCCATCGGTGGAGGGTTCTGCGTGTGACGCCGACCTTGCCGGCAGCATCGGTGATGGTGGAGCCGGTAAGGAGGATGTCGACAGCAGCGTTTTGGAGTGATGTGAGGTTTCCGAGTTCGGGATGTCTTCGGTCGGGTTGCATGGTTGGGGGGTCTCCTTTCTGGGGAACCGTGTATCGAGGCAGTCCCCTGGGGTTGATGTTGGAGGGGCCACGGTGGCCGTCTCCGGGGCCGGGATTGGGAGGTTGGTCCCTTCCCTGTCTCATTGGGGAGATGGGGGGCGGGGATCGTTGATGGGGGTTAAGGGAAAGGGCGGCTTGCGAGGCGGCGGCAAGTTAGATCACTGCGATAGGGTCCGGTCGCTTGCGCAACTCGGCTCTGTATGGGTCGGCGGAGGAGCGGGGGTTACTGTCTTGCGACGACCGTTCTGGTTATGGTGAGCGAAAGACAGAGTCACTCTTGCACCCGGAGGCTACGATGTCCAGCAATGCGTCCAGAGCGATCCTGACGTTTTGCGGCATCTCGTTGGCGCAGTGCCTGGTGGGCTGTGGCGAATGGAACATAACATTGAAATTGGCCACCATGCCAAGCGGCGACACGATCCACGTCAACGATTGCATCAAGGACTTCAAGTTGGTGAAGCGTGAGGTCGTTTACCGCCACTGCCATCAGGACAACCGTGAACAGACTGTCACCGTCAGGAAAGAGGGGCAGTTGTGGGCAAACGTGACACCTGAAGGCTATGACGTCTTCCAAGACCGCCATCGGGTGACCGTGTGTAGGATTCTCGGTAGGAGCACGAAGCCGCTTACCGTGATAGACATCGCGAGGGCAAGGAGGGGCGAGAACCCATTCCTTCAACCAGCGAGCAACGGCCGTCCGACAGGGAGGCGGATAGCCTGCAAGATAAATCGCGACCTGATACGAGTGAAGGTGCCGGACGGAGGAACTGTCCGCCTGTCGATGTTCTCTGTTCGAGATGCAGGCTCCGGAGAAGGCGATTCAAACAGCGACCGCCTGTGGCTAGACTACGCCTCCGAGAAACGCCACGGTCTGACCGTTGAGACAGAAGGGGCAGGCCAAGCCATCCTCAACCTTACGGGCGACAAGTGTGCCGCCGATCCATTCAGATCCTGCCCCAGAGTGGATGTTCGTTGGGATAGAACTCGCAGAGCCGCATGGGTCGTTGATCACGAGACGAAGCGTTTCCTTGGGGGGGTTCGATTGAATTCCCGCTGGTCCGAAGACAAGGAGCTGACGTTCGCAGCGGACGCTGTGCGCGTGCCCGAATGGACAAACGCAACAGCGGGGACGCTCATAGCGTCAACGGCAGTGCTCGCAGAAGGGTCAGGAGACAAGAGGGGTGGGAGGTGATCGCCTGCCAAACATGAGACCGATACGGGGCTCTTGGTGCTGGGTTGCTGCCGAGGCTTCATCGGGGAGATGGTGGGTAAGGGAAAGGGCATCCTGCAAGGCAGCGGCGTCCGGGCGGGAATGGATCGCGTGCTGTGGTGTGTTGTGGGTGACGCTCCTCCACCCCCGCCGGGGCGGGGACTTCGAAGGAGAGTGGGATCCATGGGTTCCGCCGTGTTTCAGCCGTGGCGACACTCCGCGGCCCCGTTGGGGCCTGTGGCCGGAAGGAGGCTTGACGCTGGGGGCAGGATGTCCTAACCATCACTGATTCGGTGTGTCTTATCGGAAGACGAGCGATCGAAGTGGGTGTGGTCGAAGGGATGCGGTCTTCGGGTCGGCGCGGTTTCCGTCTGATGTGGGTTGGGACGGTCAACACCGGAGGGACGAGGCATGTCCGGGCGTCTCTCTTGGCGAGCCGAGAAGATACGAGTTGCTTACCGGGAGGCCTGAGAGTGAAAGGCACATGGCGGTACGGCTGGGCATTGATGGGTGTGATGGTCCTGTTGAATGGATGCTCGGAGGCCTACAAGGGGGTGGTCAAGCCGGCGCCACACCTGGGCCTGCTCTCGAAGGAGCTGGGGCAGCTCACCGACGCCAAGATTGAGGTTTACCTGAAGGCCCAGGTGCGTCCGAGCTTCCCGAGCGTACTGGCCGTGGGAAGACTGCCGGGGTCGGGGGCGCCCCCTACGTACGATCACTACTCGAATCAGGGTCGTCGGCCGCTCGAGAGCCTTCAGGGCGAGGAGACGGCGGCATGGCGTCAGATGACGGCTCTGCGCACCAAGGACGGCAAGGCACTCATCGATCAGGTTCAGCTTCTCAACCCGATGCTGATCAGCGAGGCGCCGACGCTGAAGTCGCTGCGAGATGCGGCCGCACTGGTTCATGCCCCGCTGTTGCTGGTGTACCTTCAGGATGACACCTCGGATGAGGGGGCGAACTCGGCGGCGATGGCGTATTGGACCATCATCGGGTTGTTTCTGGTTCCCGGTAACACCGTGGGGCGATACAGCCTTTGCCAGGGTGTTTTGGTGGACACGCAGTCGGGATTCGTATTGGCGACGGTTCAGGGTGAGTCGCGTGTCGAGGAGAACGTGTTGCCCGGTGCGGTGAGCATCGCGCGTCGTCGAGTCGACATGACGGCTCGACAGCAGGCGGTGGCGCGGCTGGTCGAGAACGTTCGGGAAGCCCTGTTGGAGCTTGCGCAGAAGCCGTCGACTCGTCCGGTGACGACGGGGCCATAGTGCCATGCTGCTGGTAAGATAAGAGGTTGGAAGGGAAGACGGGGGATCGGGGTTTGGCCTTGTTGGACACGCGGAGGCCGTGCAATTGAGCGCGGCAAGCTCTCTTTCCTTGACCCCACGAGTGAACTGTGATAGACTATATCTAGTTGGTTGGACTTGTCCCTGCCTCCGTCTGTCGAACACTGGCTTCGACATCTCCAATTGGCCATCACCTGAGCGTAGTCTTTAGAGGAGGACCTACTGCGTCTGAGGCTGCGCTAGATGATTCCTGAACCACGAGTCGAGGACAACTCACATCGAGGGATCGATACCTGAACCCATCGGGGTGCACGTCAGAAGAATCCTTTCTGCCCGCAGATCCCCGAGGGATCGTACGGCACTTCACGGCCGTTGCCGCCAAGTACGCGATCGGTATGGGTTTCTCATTCACGGTAACGGCAGAGGAGTGACGTCACGCTCGCCGGCCTCGCGCTCGTACAACCTGCCGTAACAGGCGACCATTTTCCCTGGCCCGATTGCCAGGTGAAGGAGACCGTAGGATATGGAGTTACCGCGCCGCAAGCCTGACAATGTCTACCTGCCGGACGGAACATTCCGGAACATGATTTCAACACTTCGCCAGCAGACTGCCGCACATGAGCTTCGCATCGGGATTGTCTATGCGTTCGACTTTCGCACTCGAATGCTGCCTTACTGGTATGCCGACAAACGGATGGCCCCCGCATCGGTCCGGACCTTGGCCGATGTCCTGAACGCCGCGGGTTTCAAGCATCTCCGCATCGTTCTTCAGCAATGGACGCCGAATTTCCGCCCCAGCCAGGCGGTTCTGAACGGCAAACCCCTCGATCTCCTTCTGGTTTCCGGTATGCAGGTGCATGCCGAACCCGCGTACGACCTGATCCGTGACGCCCACAGACTGGGCTCGGACCGTCCGCTGATCCTGGCGGGGGGACCCAAAGCGACGTACGAACCCACCGACTACTTTGAATTGGGCACCACGCCCGGCATCGGGGCCGATTGCGTGGTCACCGGCGAGGTCTTCGTTCTGCTCCACCTGCTGGATGCCCTACTGAACCTCAAGAAAGGCAACGAGACCCTCAGGGCTACCTTCGAGTCGGCCCGAGGCTCCGGCGCTCTGGCCGGAATTCCCGGTCTTGTCTACCTGGATCCGAACTACCCCCACGGGCAGACCGTGGCCGTCAATACGGGCGTTCAGCAGATTCTGCGGGATCTGGACGAGATGCCCATGCCCGATGCCGGCTACCGAGTGATTGAGGCGCCGCATCGTGGCACGCAACTGCGACCGGAGCCCTATCCGGCCCGTAAGGTCGGCAAGCGATCGATCATTGCCTCGATCGTCTCGACGCAGGGCTGTAAGTTCAGTTGCCCGTTCTGTCCGATCCCCGCGGCCAACCAGAAGACGCTTCGTTCCAAGAGTCCGGAGCGTTTTGTGGCCGAGATCAAGCACGTTTATGAGAACTTCGGCATCCGTGAGTTTTTCGGCACCGACGACAACTTCTTCAACGATCGCAAGACGGTTCTGACGTACATGGGTGCGTTGTCGAACACGACCACCGATGGTGTGCCGCTGTCTCGGCGCGTTGCATTTGCCACGGAGGCTACGCAGTTTGATGTCTTCAAGAATCGAGACCTCCTGCCGCTGTGCAAGAGCAGCGGGCTTCGTGCGATATGGTTCGGCATCGAGGATATTACGGCGGACCTGGTGAACAAAGGCCAGAACGAAAGCAAGACGGCCGAACTGTTCTCGGACATGCTCGAGATCGGCATCGAGCCGATGGTGATGATGATCCACAGCGACGAGCAACCCCTGCGGTCGAAGAACGGTGATCTACGGGGACTGCTCAATCAGGCCCGCTATGTTTTCAAGCAGGGTGCCGTATCGTACCAATGCACCTATCTCGGTCCGGCCGTGGGCACGCGAGACTTCGAGCCGGCTGCCAAGGCCCGCTCGTTGTATAAGACCGTCGGCGGGCGACCCGTTCCTCAAGCCTTCATGGATGGGAACCATGTCGCCGCCAGTCTCCACTCCGAACCGTGGCAGCAGCAGATCAATATCCTTCGGGCGTATGCCAGTTTCTACAACCCGCTGAACCTGCTGCGAGTGCTCTGCACTCTGGGCAGGAACCGCCTGGCGGCCAAACGCGTGTTGTTCCAGATCATCGGGCAGATCGGTCTGATCATGACCGTGCCCAAATTGTGGCGTTGGGCGAGGAAGCTCAAGCGCGGGCCCGTCGAGATGTGGGACGGCCTCCAACCGGCACGGATCCCGATGGTCGACGCCACGACCGGCCTGGAGATAAACTGGGCCATCGAGCATCTGCCGTCACTGGAAGAGGCTCCGCCCGTCGAGGACCTCAGCAAGCACCTCATCCGTCGCACGCCGCAAGGTGCGCCGGCGGATGCCTGCGTAGCCGTCTGACACGGATTCACGGGATCGCATCCTCGGTCTGGAAACGCGGCGCGATGGGCGTCGCTGTGCGGCGTATCTGTCCACAGGCCGTAGGCCCAGGCCCCCCCCTCTTGCCGAGTCTGACTGCCCGTCGTACAAGAAGTAAATATCCTTTGTGGAGGACGGACGATGGCACAGGGCGGAATCGGCCGGCGAGATTTTCTGAAGGCAACGGCGGCGGCTGTGGGGTGGGCGGGAACGTCCGCCGTGCAGGGCGCCGGATTTCACTCCATGGATCGCATGGCATCGGACCCGCTCAACAAGGCGATTCGGCAGTGCCCTGTGGCGTGGCTGTCGGAAGGTATTGTCGAATGGCACGGCGAGCAGAATGCCTGCGGTCTGGACGGGCTGAAGGCCGAGACGCTCGGAGACATGGCGGCGGAGCTGCTCGGCGGCATTCGCCTGCCTCACCTGTGGCTTGGCCCGGACGGCTCGACGCCATTCGACCCGGCCAAGTATCCCCGCGGCACGGTGACGATCAGCAAGCCGCTTTACAAGACCGTGGCCGGGGAACTCCTGCGACAACTTGAGGCCATGGGGTTTCGCGTAACGGTGTGGTTGGCGGGACACTACCCGGGCGTGATTCCCGAGGTGGCGGAGTCTTTCAACCGACGGGGAAAGATGAAGGTCCTGTCGGTCTCGGAGAACCAGGTCGTCAAGGGTCTTCCAGCCGGGGATCATGCGGCCACGTGGGAGACGTCGCTGTTGATGGTTCTCCGTCCGGGGCTGGTCGATTTGAGCCGGCTTCCGCCGTTGCCCGAGGGCGTGCGGAACGCCGGTGATGTGATCCCCCCGCCATGGCAGTTCCGTCAGAGGCGCGAATACTACGGCGTTTACGGTTCCGACCCACGGCAGTGGGCCAACCCGCACTTTGGACGATGCGGCGTCGAGGCCGTTCTGGACGGCTTGGCCCGCGAGGTGGGCCAACTGCTGGGCGATCCGTCGTTCGGAAGAAACCGGGCGAAGGTGACGTGGCCCGGTCCGGCACAGCGGCCGCAAGCGTCGGAGGTTCGTTACGCACACCTGCTGCCCCACCAATGGATGCAGCGATTCACCGGTGCCCCTATTGTCTATGTGCCGGTGAGTGCGATGGGAACTGATGCGAACCCTTCGCTGGAGCAGATAGAAGGCAGTGTCATCAAGACGGGTGGCATGGTGTTTCCGCCGATCAACTACTGTCCGGCGTCGGGCGGTCGAGGTGTGTCCTTGCCCGTCGCCTCTTGCCGCTGCGTCATCGAGGAGACCGTTCAGGTTCTGGCTGAGATGGGTTTCCGCGTGATCGCTCTGTGTCTCATGAGCGGTGTCGACGGCCGTTTACTGGAGGGCTTCAACGGGCGTGTTCTCTTGAACGGCCAGGCGGAGGTCTCCGTAGCGGTCCCCACCGATGCCGGCGTGCTGGCGGACAGTCTTGATGATCCCATCTGTCGGCGGATTCCCGATCACCCGGTATCGCGACCGCTGGACGGTGAGTGGACGATTGACGGACAACTGCCGGCCCGGAAGCTGAACGAAGGGGTGCATGGGTCGTCGGAGGCGCGGACCTACGAGCGGTCCTTCGAGCTGACCGAGGCCGAGGCCAGCGGAGCGGTGAGACTCGATCTGGGCGTCGTCGAGAATCACTGTGAGGTCAGCCTCAACGGTTCGGCAACGATGAGCCGCCGTGGGTTTCCATATCAACTTGTGATCACCGAACAGGTCCGGCCGGGACGCAACACGTTGAAGGTGGTCGTTCGACACAGGCCCCAGCCCACCCTGGATCCCTTTTACTACCACGCCGCGCCACCGCGACTGGCGGGGCCGGTGATGCTCACGTTCTGGGAGGAGTAGAGGCCTCGGGCGACGCGTATGGGCCGATGCGGTCCGCCCGCGAATTCGTCATTGCGGTTTTAGAGCGGTTGCCAGAAGTCATTTCCGAATGGCACAGGTGATTTGATTGGC
>CAYUQT010000120.1:0-7019 GCA_964446835.1 uncultured Planctomycetales bacterium
CAGCGATCGGCCTCAGGTCAATATGCCCTTCGATGCCAGTATCATCCATGAACTCCGCGGCGCAAGCGGTTTCTGCGCAGACAGTGCTTGAAAGCTCGATGCTGAGGTAACATGATTGGACCCCATGGGGGTAATTGGGGGTAACTCCTGATACCTGACATTGCGAGCTGCCTTCTCGCCGCCTTCAGCTTGCCGGCAAGGCTGGCATCTTCGCCGGCTTGCCGTTCGAGCCGTTGGATCACCCGCAAGATACCGCTTCCGTCGGAGCAGCCCAGTTCCCGAACCAGGTCTGCTGCACATTCGCCGCCGAACTGCACGCGCATCCAGACCCTTACCCGAGCGTCCGTCTCGTCCGTCGACATCACTCCCACCTGCCACCGGACGATTTGCTCGTCCGCGTGCATCCGCCAACGGATCTCCTCATGTCCGTCTCGATCATCGGCTCCCGATCCGGGTCACGTCGAAAGATGGCCCGACGCTCATTCCCCCGGCCGTCACGTGATAGACGGCATCCTCATACTCGATGCGAATTGGCCGTGCCATGCCCCGCGAACCCACCCCAGACGCCTCGTCATGTCAAGTGTCAAGAGTTGACCCCGTATCCCCCCAAGTGTCAAGAGTTGACCCCGTATCCCCCGCCTATATCCCCGCGAATCGGCACATATTGACACATTGCCGTCAACCCTGTTCGATGCGATGAATTGGACCCGTGCTCATCAACTGATAAGGAGCCGAATGTGAGCGACGAGAGACTATACGGTGTGGTCGTCCCCGTAATCACGCCCACCACTGATCGAGAAGATGTGGATGAAGCGGCCTTTCGGAAGGTTCTGCGCCGGCTGATCAACGCAGGCATTCAGGGAATCTTCGTAGGCGGTTCGGCAGGCGAAGGACCGCTGCTGGTCGACCCACAGTGGCGCCGCATGGCCGAGATTGCCTTCGATGAGGTCGGCAATGTCATTCCTTTACTGGGCGGTGCGATGGACACGTCGTCTCGCAAGGTGTGCGAGAAGGTCAAGGTACTTCGGCAGATCGGCTACCGCTACTTCGTCGTCACGCCCACGTTCTATATCACGGTCAAGACAACGAACGAACACCTGCGGCTCTTTGGACAGGCCAGAGAAGCGGGAGAAGACATGGAGATGATCCCCTACAACATCCCGCAGTGTACGGGCTCCTCGCTCGCCCTGGAAACCATGTTGGAACTGGCCAGACGCGGCTGGGCGCGGTGCTGCAAAGAGAGTTCTGGTGATTGGACATACCTGATGGAACTGATCCAGCGTGGCAAGGACGCCGGACTGAGCGTGTTGGCCGGAGACGAGCCAACCAGCGGCAAGGCGCTTCTGGCGGGGGCGAGCGGGATTGTTCCCGTTTGCGCGAACTACGAGCCCGAGACGTTCTCGCGTCTTTACGAAGCCGGTGTTCGTCGCGATGACAGGGAAGTGACACGCCTGCTGGAGCGCGTGGGGCAATTGCGCGAGACCTTGCTGTTGTCCGGTCCCTGCTGGTTGACGGGAATCAAATACGCCCTATCGGCCCTGGGAATGGGTTCGGGTATGCCCCTTTCGCCGCTCGAACCGGTGGATAGCAAACGCAAGGCACAGATCGATGCCCTGACTCAGGGAAGGGAAGGATAGAACAATAGGATGCGCAGTCACAGACCAGATTCGAGACGTGGCTGATCAACAGGGGTGATTGGGGCGGGTGATTGGGTAGCCCTATCCGTTTCTAACCTGGCTTGAATTGGTTTGGGGGTTGGTATAGGTTGGCGTGTTGGGTTGCCCGGGGGCGACACGAGGTTTCGCGATACACGAGCGAGGAGCGTACGCCATGCTGAGTCGCAGGGGTTTCTTGAAGGCCGCGGGGGTTGCGGGACCGCTGATCATTTCCGCGAAAGCGTTCGGACGGAACAAGCCCGGCGCGAACGAGATCGTGAACGTGGGGCTGATCGGGCTGGGGCCCCGGTGCAAATACCTGGCGGAAACGTGTTTGAAAACCCCCCAGATACGGGTGGCCGCCATCTGCGACTGTTTCAAGCCGCGGGTGGATGAGTTCATGAAGGTTCAGCCGGCCGGCCAGAAATGGACCGGCTACACGGATTTCCGGAGGATGATCGAAAAGGAGAAGCTGGACGGCGTCATGGTGGTCACGACGACGCACGCCCGGGCATGGATAACGTGTCTCGCGATGGAGGCGGGGTTGGACGTCTACATCGAGAAGCCGATGTGCCTGACGATCGCGGAAGGCCGGCACATGGTGAAGCTGGCGCGGCAACACAAGCGGGTGACCCAGGTGGGGACGCAACAGCGGTCGATTGCGCTCAACAATTGGGCGAGCGACCTGGTCAAGAACGGCGCCCTCGGCAAGGTGACGTCGGTGCTCGCGCCCAATTTCCTCGCACCCAGCCGGTGGGAGGACAAGCCCGGCCAGGAGATGCCCGCGGGCGGCGATGATACGTGGTGGGATATCTGGACGAACCAAGCGGTGTTCCGTCCGTACCACAAAGACCTGCACCTCGGCTGGGCCCGCTGGTGGGACTATGACGGCGGTGGCATCGGATTCGGCATGACGGGCTGGGGCACGCACAGTTACGACCAGGTCCAGCGCGGGCTGGGCACCGACGAGACCGGGCCGGTGGAGGTGGTGATGGAAGAGCCGATGCGGGTCGAGCCGGCGGGCAAGTTCGATCAACGGACGCCGTCCGAAGACGAGACCGGGTCGGACTACTACGCCATGGTGAAAGGTGTAACCGGGCCTCGCGCAAAGGTCCGGATGAAATACGCCAACGGGGTCGAATTGCTGCTCCATCTCGATGCGGACCGGGGGCCCGGACTGGGCTGCGTGTTCGTGGGCGAGAAGGGAAGGATCGAGATCAATCGCGACCGGATCGCCGCGGAACCCAAGGAGTTGATCCAGCGTTCCGACCGGCCGGGCCCGCTCA
The DNA here is from genome assembly GCA_964446835.1 of uncultured Planctomycetales bacterium. GTDB lineage: Bacteria > Planctomycetota > Phycisphaerae > UBA1845 > JAFGLZ01 > CAYUQT01. The sequence goes on from CAYUQT010000120.1 coordinate 2,942, forward strand.
ATGTGACGAATACCCAGCCGCACATCGTGAATTGGGTGGAGTGCATCAAGACGCGGAAGAAGTGCACCGCCGACATCGAGTACGGCCAGCGCAGTTCGGCCATCTGCTATCTCGCCAACATCGTTCGCGAGGTGGGCAAGGTCGGTGAACCGCTCAAGTGGGACCCGGATGCCGAGAAGTTCACCAACTGCGACGAGGCCAACGCGTTCTTGGGCCGGGGCCGTCGCAAAGGGTATGAACTGCCCAAGGTCAAGTGACACAAGGGGTGATTGGAGTCAACTCTTGATACCGGACATTGCGAGCTGCCTTCTCGCCGCCTTCAGCTTGCCGGCGAGGCTGGTATCTTTGCCCGCTTGTCGTTCGAGCCGTTGAATCACCCGCAAGATGCCACTTCCGTCGGAATAGCCCAGTTCCCGAGCCAAGTCTGCTGCACGTTCGCCGCCGAGCTGTACGCGCATCCAGATTCTCACCCGAGCCTCCGTCTCGTTCGTCAACATCTCTCCCACCTGCCGCCGAACGCTGTGCTCGTCCGCGTGCGTCCGCCAACGGATCTCCTCATGTCCCTCTCGATCGTCGAGCAGCCCCCGCACTCTCTCCCACAGCCCATCACCGCCGAGAACCAATCCGCCTCGCAAGTCCTTGAACGGGCTGACCGCCTTGACGCCGAACATCGCCGCCATCGAACGTGTGTACTCCCTTTGTGCCTCGCACACCGTACCGCCCCAATAGCTCAGCCAGTCCAGAGACAGCCACTCCGGGGGCACACACCGGCCGGCGTAAGCACGATGACTGCTCCAGGGATAGCGGTTCAGCCGCCCCCGGCGCTCAGGCGGCACGACCGCTCGCTTGCCCCGAGGGCGGACCGGGTTCAGGTGGATGTACTGCACCAGCGTTTTCGCGTAGCCATCCGCCTCGACCAGATGCGCCTTGAACCGGCCTTGAACCAGGTGCCCCGTCCGCCGATGGCGGCGGTTGAAACGAATCGTGTAGGCTGTTTGCAGCCAGCCGATCGCCCGGCTGAGATTCGCCCGAGGCGTCCGGACGATCAGATGATAGTGATTGGGCATGAGGCAGTACGCATGGACTACCGTCCCGAACCTCGCGCAGGCCTGACCCGCCGCTCTGAGGAATAGCTCCCGATCGGAGTCATCTCGAAAGATGGCCCGACGCTCATTCCCCCGAGCCGTCACGTGATAGACGGCGTCCTCATACTCGATGCGAATTGGCCGTGCCATTGCCCGCGAGCCTACCTCAGACGCCTCCGAATGTCAACTGTCAAGAGTTGACCCCTTTCCCTTTCCTTGCTCAGGAACTCGCGATGCGAAGCGAAGGCAGCAGCGATTTCGAGCCGGCCTGTTCGGCCGCCAGGGCCACGCCCGCCCTCTCAACAGCGTCCACTGCACAGACCAGCAACATGAGGTCCATCATCCATCGGCGTCCTTTGCTCAAGGGATAGCTCCTTCTCTTGTCAGGTCACGCGAAACGAACCGACCGAAGACGGGACTAGCGGCCTCTGTTGTCGGTCGCACCTGGACGTAATGGGGCCAGCTCGATGCCGACCGACCGTGTGATCTCTCCCCCTGCCGCCCCAACACCGGTTCGCTCTTCGTAACCCCCCGCGCGAAAATCGTAGCTGGGAATCAGGTATCCGAACTCATCGTTTGCCAATCCAACGATCATTCGGAGGCGGCCCTGCATCCGCGAGGCGATCTCAAATCCGATTTCCGGGAGCAGTTCGCCCGGCACCGTGATCAACTGCGCATCGCCGATCCAGAGGCAATTCATCTCCGTGCGGACCCGCCCCTGAACCACATCGAGCGGGCCCGGCGCGTTCTTGAGAAACTTCAACAGGGCCTCCGACGTCACCGGATACTCCACCGGCCGGCGATGCAGCCACAGGTCGTAGCAAGAGGTCGGGCCAGCAGCCTTGGCGGCCTCGACCACGAATCGCGCGAAGCCCTTGCCCATCGCCACGGCGGACTCATACCCCCTGGCCGGTGCGTCGGGCGTCAGCATGCCCCCCAGCGCCCCGTTGATGAAGACCGGCTGCCCACCGAGCTGGCGGCGAACCTCCTTGCATAGCGTGCCGACGTAATCCGGCGACAGCCCGCATTCGTCGCGAAGCCGGATCACCTCTGGATGACACGCCATGTGGATGACGTTGACGATCGGCTGGCCATCCAGACCGATCGCCTGAATGACCGATACGGTGGGGTCGACGATACCCGGATCGCGGCCGTTCTGCACCAGATCCACCACCCGCCCGCCGGCCAACGGCATCTCTACCGACCCCATCTTCAGGCATTGAATCGGCTTCATGTTCTCGGCCGCGGTCAAGACGGCACGCTCCGTCTGACGAACCACATGCTGAGCGTAGGCCTTGGGGTAGTATCCGTAGAAGCCGATGGTATCGACGTTCGCATGCGTGTGACTCATGGCCACAACCACCTGACTGAAACCATGACCGGTAAGCGATTGCCGTAGCGTACGCAGGTCCCATGGCGCCATACCGAACACGTCAAGGCCGATGAGGACAATCTTCTTGTCGCCGCGCTGGAAGATTGCGACGCGAGCGAAGAGGTCCTCGTGCAAATGGTAGCGGTGTGTTTTGGCGTCAGCGGCGATGTCGTCGTACCGTTCGGGGGCAATACTGATCTCGGCGGCTCCCACGCGGAAATCGGTGGGCGGCTGGCCGGCCGGGGCGGCAGCGGGTTTGCCCCGGAGATCGAAGCTGCACGGGTAACCGGCAGGCACATGCCGCTGCCCCGCCGGGAAGTAGACCGTGCCGATGGTTCGACCCGATTCATCACAGATGAATCGCAAGCCTTTCTCGGAATAGTCGAGCAGTTCCTGAGTCTGAAATCGAGTCCGGGCCTCCGGGACTCCCAGGCTGGAGACGATCGTATCGCGGTTCCGGTACCGCGGGTCCGTCGAGCCGGCCATGACGCATTCAACCCTCTTCGAGCCACCGGAAAACTCGAGGCGATCGGTCACGGCGGGCGATCCGGGAACGGGATACCAATCACACTCACCCTGGCTCATCCCCTCGGCCGGTGCGCCGAGCAGCCTCCTCGTGTCGTCACGCGACGATTGGCCGGGTATCAACCCCCTGTAGGCGTTCGGGGGAAGGTTGACAGCCGTGTCAGCCCCGAGCGAGACCGTACATAGAGCGAAGCAGAAGGACAGGTGGATCAGCGAGAAGGTCATTCCTGGATACTCCTAAGTCTTCCACCAGTGCGATAACCCTGTCTTCCACAGGTCGTGGCCATCGCTTGAATGTGGTCGAATCGCATTATAGCCCCTGCCTCCTGCATCGCCACCCGTGTCGTCGCAGAGGAACCCGATGCTCGAAAACTCTCATACTCTCCTCGGCAACTTAGCGTATGGCTTTCGCCCGGAGGGCGCACGGCAGTTGCCAGGGGCTTCCAGCCCCTGGAAGTCAAGCCTGCCCTCTCCTCAAGTCTTTCTTCTCTTTCCGCCCGGAGGGCGGACGAGCCTTTCTTCGGGAGCCTCGTCCGCCCTCCGGGCGGAGAAGGAAGGTGGATGGAGCCTTCCTACCAGGGACTGAAGTCCCTGGCAACCGCCGTGCGCCCTCCGGGCTAATGGGGAACGCGAGCCAATAGGGTCATGGGGGACACACCCAATGGCCCGAAGATAGGGCTGACCAGGATAGGGTGTTAGGCAGGAATCCTCTGAGCCAGAACCATCGTCCTGACACATCTTCGTTGGACACGGGCAACTGGAGTGCCGAACAGAATTGGGGCTAGTCCTGTCGCAGGTCCAGCCCCGTGAACGCCACACTCGGCCACGCTGTCGCCAGCGACCGTTTACCGCCTCTGCCTTCTCACCAGAACCAGGCCCAGGAGTCCGACCGCCGTCAGCGGGAGCATAGGACCCGCACCGAAGCCGCATTTGAATGTGGCGGTGATACCCTTGTCGCTATCCATCATGATGGTCAGTGGGTTGTCCTGCTCGTGACCGGCTGGAACATCACCTTGCCAACCGAAGAAGCCCTTGCCTTCATTGTAAGCGTTCCGTAAACCACGTTCGGTCGAACGTCTGGCGTGGTACGGGGCTT
>CAYUQT010000121.1:0-6808 GCA_964446835.1 uncultured Planctomycetales bacterium
CAGGGGGTCAAGATGCCGACGTTCTTCGGCTTCCTGCTCTACAGCGGCGCGATCCTGGTCCCCCTCTTCCTGATTCTGACGGCGTTGTTTCTGTAATCTCTGCGAGGCGCAGGCACAACGATTTCTCTCCTGGCCGCAACGCAGAAGTAGAACACCCCATGGTGGCCGGCCCATTTCAATATCTATTCGTACTTCGATCAGACCGATGGATTAATGCATAATTATCGATGAATCCATCGTTTGCGGCTGACGTATAAAGAGATAGGACGAGGAACCCAGCAGGTGAGGACAACATAAGGAGAGTCTCATGAAGCTGCAAGTACTGGCACACAACACCCACCTGAACCCGTTGATGCGTGAGCTCGTCCAGCGACGGATTGGCTTCGCACTGGGACGGTTTTCGCATCGCATCCTGCGGGTGGTAGTTCGGTTTGAGGATGTGAACGGACCCCGGGGTGGCGCTGACCAGCGGTGCCGAATCAAGGTGACCTTGATTACTTCTGGTGAGGTTACCACCCATGCCACAGAGATCGATGCCGAGACCGCCCTTCAGCGTGCTTCGGCACGGATAGCGCGCCGCGTCAGGAACGAATGTGACCGAAGACGGACTCGGAGAAGGCGAACGCGGCCCCAAGTGTCAGAACCGGTCGCCGTGTGAGGCGGATCGAGTCCGATCCAGACAGAATGTCGTGATGAGCGTGCGACAGAGGACAATTCGACCCACAGTGAAGAATCGGAGCAACGACATGTATCGGGTACGTGGATCAGGCATGGTTGATCGGCACACGAGGCGGTTTACATCTGCCGAGTTGAAGGAGTTCCGTCGGGCGCTAATCGAGAAACGGCAAGAGATCCTTGGTGATCTTGACTGTTTGCGAAAAGAAGCCCTGGGAGGGAGTGCCCTTGCCGAACGCAGAGGATCGTCAGGACTGACGCACAAGGCCGAGCTGGCGAGTGCTACATGGGAACAGGAGTTCACCATCGGCCTGCTGGAGAGCGAGCGGTCGCTACTGAGCGAGATCAATGACGCGCTCCGGCGGATGAGGCAAGGCACCTACGGAATCTGCGAGGCGACAAGGAAACCGATTTCGAAGGCGCGCCTGCGGGCGATTCCCTGGGCAAGGTACTGCATCGAGTACGCCAGGACGAACACAAATGATCAGCCACGGAATGGCCGGATGGGGTGATGACAAGGGGAGCCCCTCTGCCATGAGGCCTTCCGGGGCCGAAAGGAGGTGCGGCCTATGCGGTGTGTAGGTCCGGGGCCCGGTGCAATGGCGCCGGGCCCCTCCGGGCCCTGCACAAGGCTCGCACTTCAGAAAGGAGTGGCTACGGTGTTGAGAAATGCGATGCAATGTCGAGGGTTTCAAGTTGAAGCGACGGATGGTCGGATCGGCAGCGTCAGCGACCTGTACTTCGACGACGCGGAGTGGATCATCCGCTACGTCGTGGTTGACACAGGCAACTGGCTCGCAGGACGGCGGGTCCTCATCACCCCGGCTTCGCTCCGCCAACCGGCCGGGGATGACCACGTGTTTCCCGTTTGCCTGACACGGAAACAGGTTGAGGAAAGCCCCGCGGTCGATACGGACAAGCCGGTGTATCTTCAGAGACTGAACGAGATCGCGAACCAGTTCGTCTGGACTGGTTACTCGGACCCTTCGTGTTTCGGCCCCAGCATGATACTCCTGGCAATGCCTCGGCCCGGAAGCCATTGGCATCCGGACGAACCCGCGACTGACATGACGAGACGCGAAGGAGACCCCCACCTTCGGAGCATGGTAGAGGTATGCACGTATCGCATTCAAGCCGCGGACGGCGAGATCGGCCACGTGGAGGATTTCATCGTAGACGACAGAGACTGGACCATCCGCTACATCGTGATCGACACCGGGAATTGGCTGCCAGGACGAAAGGTGCCGGTACCGCCCCGGTGGTTGGACCACATCAGTTGGGATGAGAAGAAGGCCCATGTCAGCCTGGAACGCGACATCATCAGAAACGCCCCCAAGTACGACTCCTCTACGCCCATCCGTCGCTTGTACGAAATTCAGTTGTACGACTACTACGGAAAACCAGGCTACTGGGTCTGTGAAACGTTTTTGGGCGTGTGAGCTCTCTAGGGATAGAGCACGGCGGGGTTGAATCCCATTTAACGTGCATGGCCGTTGCTCATCGGCGGTCCCGTTTGCCTAGACGCCTTGAACGAGCATTGGCAAGGAGGCATACCCATGTTGAGTGTTGAGATAGCCAAGGAGAGGGCGCTTCGCAGGGCGGTTGAAACCGGCGAGATGCCCAATTGGGAGCTCATCCACGACATCCAGAAGTACGAGGGATTTCGTCCGTGCTTTGGGCTTGCCGAGGCGGAATGCGCCCGGCCACATTGCAGATGGTATCGCGAATGCATGGCACTCCTGCGCACCGCCCTGAGGCATGAAACCCCAACCGGTTAGGGGTATGGGTGCGAGGTTGCTCCAGTGGCACTCGCGATATCCCAAGCCTGCCAGACCAAGGGCCGTTGTGCTCCTGGTTTAAGAGAAGGACCGGGCCAAACCTAACGCGACACCAGCGATGCAACCGTTGATGCCGCCGCAAGAGTCCGGATGATCCCGGTGGGTCTTGTCGGTCGCCGTTATCGATGCTTCTGAGGCGTGCGAGATGTGGAAAAGATCAGCGTGGACACTATTGGCGACGATCATCCTGACATGCGCCCGAACCGCGATCGGCGAATTTCCCGCCACCTCACAAGTTAGTGAGACGTCGAAGGCGGTCATCGTCAAGGCACCGACTACGCCGGCTGAAATCGCCACTCGACGAGCGGCCCTTGTCAAGGAGATCACGGGACTTCTGCCGACGACACTCCCGGCCACAACTCTAACGACACAAGCGGCAACCCAGCCCGCGGGCGTTGCGATTGCTCGAGCCAATGATGTTCTGTCCCTGCTCATTGAGTACGACAGGCTCCTCGATCAGCAGGAGGTCATGTACCGTCGGATCGCGGAGTTCAAGAGTGACCGGTGGCTCAAGCAGTCCAGCGACGAGATCGGGCAAATCCGAGACAAGTGCAAGGAACTGGAATCCCTTCTGTCCTCCCCGCCGCGATATGCGACGGAGGAGGAGCTCAAACAGGCGCGCGAACTCTATGAGAAACTCAACCAGGAGTACGATCTCGGTCTCAAGGCCGAGGTGGCCCGTGGCAAAGCCATCGCCGAATATCCACAGCGGCGCAAGGAGGTGGCATCCGAGGTTTCCGAGGCTCAGAAACTCCTGGACAAGACTGCCGCTGACTCGACGGTCAAGCTCGAAGCGGTTCAGGCGGGCCCGGGCGGAGACTTCCTGCGATACGAGCGGCGACTTGCCGAACTCCGGTCGGAGATGGCCTTGTCCAAGGCGGCGGGCTTGGCGGTGGAAGAAACGCTTGCCAACTTTCAGCAACAGCAGGAGCAAAGGAGATTGGAGGCGCTGCAAGGCTATGTGAAGAACCTGCGTCTTTGGGTGAACATCCTGGAGAAGGCCCATGCCGCCGGCGAACTGGGCCGGATCGAATGGGAACTTGGCCGGGCCAGGCAGCCCTACGAGAAGAAGTACTGGCAAGCCGCTCTGGAACTCCTGAAGGCCCAGGAGTTCTTTCTAACCTATGACAATCCCACGCGAGATCGTTTTCCGGAGAGCAAGTTGGCTGCCCTTCAGAAAAGGATCTCGCAGCGAGACAGCTACTGGCAGATCTTCCTGGAATCGCTCTCTCGCCGCGAAGGGGCGGAGGTCCTGGCTAAGTACAAGGAGATTCGATCTGAACTGGCCGGAGAGGAAAAAGAGCAGGACCGGCGACGACGTGACCTTTACCTGAGCATCGATGAGCGGCAAGTGACTCCGGCCAAGCGGGACGAGGTTCTCGAATCGGCTGAGGTCCGCCGCGAGGAACTGGCCCAGGAGGTAAGCCGATCCAACGACAAAACGGCCGCCAAACTGGAGGCGCAGCTGGCGGAACGGCGGTTGGCTCTCGTCAAGAGAATCGACGCCATCCTGACGCTCCAGGATGAGTTGACCGATCGGCTTAAGACGGCGGTGGAGGCCCAGGACGCACACATCCACAACCTGGACCGGTATCGGAGTCGACTCTATTGGGCGTACCTGATGGTGCGGGACCAAGGCGTGGTTTGGGCGTCATGGCATCAGATGGCCGTTGAGTTCAAGGGTGGCGCGCCGCATGTGCGCGAAGCGGTCCGATCGACGTTGGAGCATGTTCGCGTTCAAGTGGGCGAGGCTCGGTTGAGCCAGTGGGCGTTTGCGCTGCTGGTCCTGTGTGTATCGATCCCTATCGGGCTGCGATTGCGTCGTCGATTCAGTACGACCGCAAACAGTCTGATTTCAAAGCTGAACGATCGTATCGAGAAAGAAGGCATCGAGGTGGCGGACACGGCGGCCCGCATCGAGATCGCCTTGCTGAAACTGGTGGGCGAGATTGCCCCGGTGAACGCCGTGGCTCTGGCGATACTTGCCTCTGTCACGCTCCTTGGCCTCCGAGGCTTGCCGTGGCGGATCGTGGCCTTGGCCGCTGCATTTGTGTTTGTCCTTCGACTGAGCTTCGCTATCGTCGGGGATCTGTTCATGGTGACCAGGCCGCGGTTCCGGGTCATCCGTTGCAGTAACAAAGTGGCAGGATACTACCGGCGTTGGCTCCGCGCGATCCTCTACCTCCTCCTGATAACGGTACCGCTGCCGGTGGCCCTATTCCTCCTGGATGTCATGCCGATTACGCACATGTATCTGTGGCAGGTCAGCAAGTCGTCAGCACTGATCGCCGGCCTCCTGTTTCTGATTCGCAAGCAGCTCGTACTCAAGGTGGTTGGTCGGCCCGAGGAACTTCGGACGAGATGGTTGTACCTGCTGGTCAGTTGGTGCTACCCGCTGATTCCGGTCGGCGTCCTCGTACTCTTGGGCCTGGAGCTGTTCGGTTACGGGGCCCTCGTCACTTACGTGATTGCCAAGACGGGATTGACCCTCGTCGTGTTCGCGACGGGCGCGACGGTTTCTCGTTACGTGACAGACTACGCCCGGCGATACAAGAGGCGCCTGGAACAGCAGCGACCGGTCGAGAGGGCGGGTGTACCAGACCAGGCTGGGGGATCCTCTCAGGAGGAACAGGATCGCACGGCCAGCAAGGCCAAGCCGGTCGAATCTGAAGAGGAGAGTGGAACGGAGACCTTTCTCGGTATTGTAACCTGGTTATCCCGATGGAGCATACGGATCGGTTGCGTGGTCGCCGTGCTGCGCATCTGGGGCATCACGCTCATCGAAATCAACGATGTGCTCGCCTTTCGGCTGGCCGGCAGTAATGATCGAATCGTTACGTTCTGGCGAGTTCTTCTGGCCGTCACCGCACTTTGGGGGGTCGTGCTCGTTTCGAGGAGTCTTCGTTCTGTTCTTCAGGCGAAGGTCTATCCAGAGTATCCACAGCTTGATCGCGGTTCAAGGGCCGCCATTAACACGCTTTTGCATTACGCGCTGTTGGTCATTGGAGCCTACATCGCGTTTCAGCTGTTACACTTGGACCTGGGTGCCTTGACCGTGCTCATGGGAACCCTAGGTTTGGGTCTGGGCCTGGGCCTGCAGCCGCTTTTTATCAACTTCATCAGCGGGCTGATCATTCTCTTCGAGCGGCACATCAAGCTCGGAGACATCGTCGAAGTGGGAGACAAGATTGGCGAAGTCACACGAGTCAGCATGCGGTCAACCTCCATCCGCACCTATGACAACGTCGTCATGGTCATTCCCAACAGCGAGTTCATTACGAGCAAGGCGGTGAACTGGTCCAATCAGGACAAGCGGATTCGAGGCCAGCTTGACGTGGGCGTAGCCTACGGCACCGATGTGGACCTTGTCCGCCAGTTGCTCCTGCAAGCGGCCGATGAACATCCGCTCGTCCTCAAGGATCCGGAGCCGATGGTCTGGTTCACCTCCTTCGGCGACAATGCGATGGGATTCAAACTACTGGTCTGGTTCAGCGAGATCTCTCCTCGGATGGCTGCATTGACCGACTTGAGATGCACCATCACGAAGCTGTTCGCCGCACACGGCATCGTGATTCCGTTCCCGCAACGAACGATCAGCCTGCTCGGCAACAAGCCGTTGCCGATCGAGATTGTGCAGACTCACGAGGCGCAACAAACCTCGTTGATCGAGGTACCGAGGAGTGTCGCACAGAAGGGCATTCGTTCGATGATTGAGAAGGAGTCAGCAGGGCTAAGCGTGGATGGAGGCCCCTCTATCGCCACATAGGGTAGCGGCAGCAGGCGGAGGCTCCTATGGACAGAATCAATACGCCAGCAGACAAGCCCGCCGGGACGCTGCAAGCCGGGAACGGTACGAGGTTCAGCGAAGATGAACTCCGCACCCTATTCGAGACTTCTGAAGCAGGTATCGGCTTCATTGATCCGGCAGGACGGGTGAGTATCGCCAACACTCGCATGGCAGAAATGTTCGCACGAAGACGTGAGGACTTTCTCGGAGATTCCTATCTCGATTACGTTCATCCTGCCCACAGGGCGGAGAGCGCCACGGCTCTGCAGCGACTCATGGATGGACAAGATGACTGCCTGAGCACGGAAAGGCGTTTCATACGGGCCGACGGAACAGATTTCTGGGGCCACGTGTCCGGCCGACGACTTCTGAAGTCAGACGGGGCTCTCAAGGGGTTGGTGTGGATCATTGCAGACATCAGCGATCGCAAGCGGGCCGAGGAGGATCGCCTCCAGCTAGAGCAGTTCACGAAAAGATGTAGCGTTAGCCGATAAGAGTAGTCATGGAA
>CAYUQT010000122.1:0-6061 GCA_964446835.1 uncultured Planctomycetales bacterium
TTTCCATGCCTACTCCTATCGGCTAACGATACATCTTTTCGTGAACCGCTCTAGTGTGCTGCCTCATGGATCGTACCTTGCTGCCGAGTGCGTGATCTCTCTCGAAATCGAATTCCCCCGCGACATTCATCACCGTCGCGACCCCATAGACCTGCTGCGTTCGCAGGTATGGGCAAGACTGTTCAATTGATGTTTCAGTTCAGTGTTGATGAACATTCCGCAGCCAGATTTTACCTTCAAGACCCCGGAACCTTCTTCCGCCAAGTATTTCCAGAAGAATCACCCAATCGGGTGATAGCAAAGGATGAGGTACCCACCCTAGTATAAGGAAAATGTATGTTGGTCAGTGCGCACGTCGCAGGACCCAGCCATTCGCTACAGAAGAGAGGAAGACTGAGCTGTAAGGGCCTCTGCTGAGTCGCGAGCGAGCCGGAGGACAGTGCGAGAGGGGATGCTGTCCGTCAAGCCACGTGAGGCGGCCAAGACGAAACGCCTCGGTGATGCCAGCGCGACGCGAGAGATAGCGGGTTGTCTGGGACACCCAGCCCATATCTGCGGTGAATGATGTGAACGGGCGTTGGGACATCGGTTCAGGTGAGTGTGGGGACAAGCACGTTGAGTCGTATCGGTCCAAACTGGTTGCGCCAGGACACCGTCCATACCGAGACTCTGGCCCTTGAAGAGCCGCCCCGGATTGAGACACCTGTCGTTCACAGGCTGCACGATCATCCCGAACGGGCTCCTCGCTCAACGGCATGGGCACTCCTGACATGGACTCTTGGCGTTTCGTTTGTGGGGGGGATCACGTTTGGATTCGCCGAAGCGATTCGCCTCGGCTGGCCGCAACGATCGATCATGCTTCCCCGACTGTGGGCCGACGCCCTCAGCTATTCAGCCCTGGCCCATGCGGTGGTCTGGGTGGCGGGCGGCGCCGCGATTCTTGGACTTCTTGCCATATCGGCCCGTTTCGGCCGATGGGTGTGGCGAGGCAGTATTCTTCGCCTTCTTGCGGTGACCTTCCTGACTCCGGTGATGTTTCTTGTTGTGCTTAATCGCATTTTGAAGGCTGGGGACCTTCCGGCGCCGGTCTTGATCATCAAGGGCCTTTGTCATCCGTGGTTTGCGGTGATGGTGGTCTGCCTGATCTGTTCGATCGTGATCGGACATGTCGCAACGCATCATCCTTCGAGCCGTTTGAGCCGGAAGGTACTATCTCTCCGACGGTTGGTGCTGTGGCCCGCTTTGGCTGTGGCGATTGCGTGCCTGACGGTCCAATGGGCCGAGCGTCCCAGGCTCATGGAGCCCACGACGAACTGGAAACAAGCATTCGTCGCACCCTCGCAAGCTCCGGGGGGCAAACCGAACGTGGTGGTGGTGGTTCTGGATGCCCACCGCGTCGACCGGCTCGGGTGCTATGGCTATCCGCGTCCGACGTCGCCACGACTGGACGCCTTTGCGGCCGATGCCGCCGTGTTTGAGAACTGCATTTCGGCGTCCACATGGACCATTCCCTCGCATGCGTCGATGTTTACCGGGCTGCTGCCCAGCGAACACGGTGCGGACATCGACCATCCCATGTTGGATGAGAAGTTCACGACAATGGCCTCGTTTCTCAAGAATGACGGCTATGAAACGATCGCACTGAGCAACAACGACCTGATCAACCCTTCGAGCGGGTTGTCCCGAGGATTCGATCGACTGCTGTTTCCAATGTCGCTGCATGAGATACGAGGCAACGACATCGATCGGTTCTTCGATGAGACCCTCTACCCGCTCGGATACGTCAACACGTGGCTGGGCGCCCTGACCACTCATGACTTTGGGGCGAAGTACACCAACCAGCTCCTGTCGAACTGGCTGGACCGGCGAGATCGTCGTAAGCCGTTCTTCCTTTTCATCAACTACTTTGAGACACACAGTCCATATCGACCGTATCTACCGCACCGGAAGCTCTTCATTGAATCGGAACGGCTGGACGCCTCCTATCGGGTTGAACGTGCGTGGGGAAAGGTCTTTGAGTATTCGCTACTGAAGCGCGACGTGTTGACCCCCTTTGACCTTCAATTGATCAGCGACCTGTATGACGCTGAAGTCCGCAAACTGGATGACTCTGTCGGGGAACTGCTGGAGATCGTGGCTCGGCGGACATCGCTGGACAATACCCTGGTCATTATCACGGCGGACCATGGCGAGAACCTGGGAGATCACCACCAGTTGCTCCACACGTGGTGTGTGTATGACTCGCTGGCCCATGTTCCGTTGATCGTGCGATACCCGAAGCGCCTCAGTCCCGGCCGGCGAAAGGACCTGGTTCAGACGATCGACTTCTGGCCTACCGTGATGGACGCTGTGTCGGGTAAACCGCTGCCCACCCGGTCTCCGCTGGGGCAATCGTTCCTGACATCGTTGGATAGAACGGCCGACTCGGCCTCAGTGGCGAGCGCACCCGCCACGGGTCCCACGACAAAGGCTCAGTTCAAGCGGGCAGCTATCATTGAACTGTCCACGAACAGCACTCTGATGGGGCTCAGTGAGGTCAAGCGGACGGACCCGAACTTCGACGCTTCACCTTATCTGGGCGTGTTTCGGGCCGTTCGGCGAGGCCCCTGGAAATACATCATCAATCCGGACGGGCGTGAGGAGTTGTACAACGTCGTAGACGACCCGCACGAGACCAAGAACATCGTCCTCTCGGAATCGGAAGTCGCCAAGAAGTTCACTAATGTGCTGCGCAAGCAACTGGCGAAGACCAACTCTTACGAGCGTCCCCAGAAACCAGGGTTCCCGACTCCGGCTGCGGAGGAGATGGTTCAGCGCCTTCGCAGTCTTGGCTACGTCGAGTAGCGCGCCGCTCCGCATCGTGGAAAGAGCATGCCTCGACGAACCGCTTACGGATTCTGCCGGATTCTGTTCCACACCGTTTCCAGGGCTATCGGTTCGAAGACGGGCTTTGAGAACTCCTGTCGGCAGAGTTCGTAGACCGCGCGGTTGTAGGGGGCGCGAATCCCGTGACGGCCGGCCAACTGCACCATGCAGCCGTTGATGACCTCGAGTTCGGATTTCCCGCGGCGGTACTGGATGATGTCCTGGGCCATGCTGCTCCGCACCATCTTCTTCAGGTTCTTTCGGAAGATGGGACGGGTCAGGAACGAAGGCAGTCTTGCGACGGTGCGGATGATCGACCAGCTCGGCATGCCGCGGATCCGGAACTCGCCATATCCGGCCGCCCGGACAATCTGAATGCCCTCATACAGCATGTTGGAGAGAATCCTCTGATAGAGTCTGATGGACGTGATGGGGCGGAGGCCATGTCCGACCAGCGTCGTCAGCGAGTTGGACAGGTTCAGGACCAGTTTGCAGTGGGCCGCATCCTGAAAACGGTTTGTGACGACCGTGTGCATGCCTAGGTTGAATATGCCATGGACGGCGTCGAGTTCGGAGTGGAGTTCGTTGTTCGGGGTTCCCAGGATAATCGGCCCCTTCTTCTGGTAGCCGATGACGCCCGGATCGTCCATCCAGGCGTTGTAGCCGACCACGCCGTAGATCACGCGGCGGAAGTACTTCGGCAGAACGGATTGGTTGATCACGCCGTTCTGCAGGGCCACGATCAGCGGCGTGTCGCCGAATCGCGTCCGCGTCTGATCGGCGGCTTCCTCGAGATCGTAGCACTTGACGGCCAGAATCACGGCGTCGACATCCGGCAGGTCCTCCATGCGATCGAAGGTCTCGACGTGCACGTTCTGACGGGTGTCCTGTCCTTCCTGGTAGAGTGTGATCCCGTGGGCCTTGATGGCCTGAAAGACATCTCCTCGGGCCAGGAGGCAGATGCCGTCGTATCGTGAGGCGATCCAGCCGCCCACCGAGCCGCCGATGGCACCCGTACCTACAACGGCGAGTCGCATGTGTGAGTCCTCCTGATCATCGCGAGTGAATGCCGCTGAGATGTCACCGTATAATAGCGGAGAGCCGGGCTGTCGACGATCCTACTTTTCCGGGTTCGAGGGGTGCTGAGACCGGCTTTTGCAGGGTGAGCACTGTCTGGAGACAAGATCATGGGCGTGTCTGTGATCGTCCTTCATGAACGGGATACGGTTGGAGTGGCCACCCGGCCCATCAAGGCCGGGGAGTGCCTCGGCGACATCGGGTGTGATTCACTCGTCGTTCGTGATGACATTCCGCAATGGCACAAGGTGTCGCTGACAGACATAGCGGAGGGCCTGCCGGTCTTGAAGTACGGCGAGTGCATCGGGGTGGCCTCTCGGGCGATTCTGTCCGGTCAGCACGTTCACTCTCACAACCTCAAGGCGGAGGATGCCTGACATGGCCTTCATGGGATACGCGAGGCCCGACGGCACGGTGGGCGTACGCAATCACATTGTCGTCATGAGTTCAGTCAATTGTGCCAACGGCGTGGTCAGTGCCATCGCCCGGGAGTGCCACGGGGTCAAGCCGATCCTCCATACGGAAGGGTGTGGGCGCGGTCCGAATGACCTGGGCAGGACCTTTCGGACGCTGGTGGGTCTGGGCGCCCATCCGAATGTGGCGGCGGTTCTGGCAGTGGGATTGGGGTGCGAGTTCGTCAAGCCCGACGCGATTGCGGATGAGGTGCGAGCCACGGGCAAGCCGGTGGAGTCACTGTGTATTCAGGAGGAGGGCGGCTCACAAAAGACCGCTCGCAAGGGGATCGAGATTGCCCGTCGATTTCTGGAATATGCGGCCTCGCTCCGGCGAGAGCCTATTGGCTTCGACAGGCTGACACTCGGCCTGAAGTGCGGGGGCTCCGATGCCATGTCCGGTGTGACGGCCAATCCGATGGTCGGCGTCGCGTCGGACTGGCTGGTCTCTCAGGGCGGCACGGTGATCCTCTCGGAGACGACGGAGATGTTCGGTGCCGAGGCCGTTCTCGGACGCAAGGCCGCCGATCCCCAGGTTCGGCAGAAGCTCCTCGACCTGATCGAGGCACAAAGGCAGCGGGCCCTGGAACTGCTGGGTCCGTTTGCGGGCACGGCCATCTCGCCGGGAAACATGGAAGGTGGACTCACGACGCTCGCAGAGAAAAGCCTCGGTTGCGTGATGAAAGCCGGCACCACACCCATCCAGGAGGTCGTCGACTACGGCGTCTGCCCCTCGCGGAGAGGACTTGTGGTCATGGACACGCCTGGTTCCGACATCTTCTCGCTGACCGGGATGGCCGCGGGGCGGGCTCAGATACTTCTCTTCACGACGGGGCGAGGCACGCCGGCGGGATTTCCGATCGCCCCCGTGGTCAAGATCGCCTCGAACACCACCCTCTTCGACCAGATGAACGATGATATGGACCTGGACGCCGGGCGGATACTGGAGGGCCTGTCGATCCGGCAGGCCGGGGAGGATCTGGTCGGCTTCATCACGGAGGTCGCCAACGGCACGTTGACGAAGGCCGAGGTCAATCAGCAGGATCTCCTGGCGATTCATACCACAGGGCCAGCGTTCTAGGCCGGCGGGATCGTGCCCCTCGGTGCGCCGGAACCCACCCTGTACCGCATCGACAAGGTCCCACCGATTAAAGCTGCAGTTCATAAAATACACTAGAGATCGATACGATCGGTCGGTGTAGGATAGACATGACATATTTCGACTTGAATATAGCTGTATACCGTTCATACGCCCCTCCGGTCTGACCGATAGAAGACGGGATATAAGCGAAGGATGTCTTCCAGGGGCGGTTGTGAATGCAAATTATTATACATCATAGAGTTGCGAACTACCTATTTCATTCGGTCAGGGGTATGGGCCTCCAATGAGGAATCCCCGAACAGTTCAGGCCGATAATGTCCCGCGAGGTTTGTCTCGAGTCCGCCCGATTCGAGACGGCTTATCGGTCGGCCTCCTGCTGCTTCTGACTGGATGCCTGAGTATTTGGGGCGTCTACTATTGGGGCAGAAACGCCCTTCGCGATCAATTCCTGGAATGTCTCGCTCAGATTGCGGGGACGGTGGCCGCCCAGATTGACGGCGATCTTCATCAGACGATCCTGCGTACCAGACAGTCGGAGGGACCGGACTATGAGCGAGCTGTCGAG
>CAYUQT010000123.1:0-5834 GCA_964446835.1 uncultured Planctomycetales bacterium
AGGGTGGTTTCAACATTGCGGGTATCGCTACAGTCAATCGTGAAATGCTCTAATCCTCGACACCGCGGCTCCGTGCCCCTCGTAAAGGGCGGGACGGAGCCCCACTCCCTCAACCGCCGATCATTCAGACCACCTTCTCGCATCGCTTGCCTGCTGACGTGGCCACTTCCTCATCGCCCCAGCCAGAACGCTTCACGGTCTTGATCGCTCGCTCGATCTCGGCTCGCTGTTGTTCCTGCCACAGAACCCTGACGTGCGCCGTGATCGCACCACGAAATGGATTCACGTTCATCCCCTTCGGCAAACCATCGGTCGGCGGTTCGCCCATTCTTGAGCAACTCGCCACAACTCAAGCAAAGGGCTTCGGCTTACCCGCTACCACCGTCAACCCGCCGAGTCCGATTGGGCTAGCTGCCGGATTCGGGAAGCGTCAGCAGGAAGCCGTGGTCGTTGTCCTTGCTGTCGGTATAGGTTCCGACGATCTTCTTGCCTGAAACACCCCTGGCAATCGTGCTCTTGGCTCCGGGGTAGTCCAGTTTCGTCCAGGTCTTGTCCTTCAGGTTGTACAGGAATCCGTGGAAACTCCCGCCGCGGCTGCCGTCCGTGTAGAAGCCGACGACATGAGTGCCGTCGGTGCCGTAGGGGTTCGTCCAGGCTGCCCGCGGGTAGCTGAACGTCGTCCAGGTTGCGGTCTTGACGTCGTAGGAAGCCCCATGTGCGTGGCGGCTGGTGTTGGTACTGTCTGCATACCTACCGACGATAGTGTTGCCGTCGTCGGAAATGCCTTCGGTCTGCGTCCAACGCGCCCCCGGGTAGTCCAGCGTCGTCCATGTCTTGCCATTGTAGAAGAACCCGTGCGATGGCTTGCTGGGCTGGCTGTAGACCAAAACGGTGTTGGCGCCGGAGGTGCCGATGGCAATCGCGTTTATCGCATCGGGCTTGTCCAGCGTCTTCCAATCGCCCGCTGCAAGGTTGTGGAGGAAGACGTGGCCTGAGTTGAGGTCCCGAGAGTTATAGTACGCTCCCACGATGTTGCTGCCCGAGATACCCATGGCTGCTGTTCTTGCCGCTTTCGGGTAATCCAGCGTCTTCCAGCTCCCGGTCGCCAGGTCGTGGAGAAGACCGTGGCAATTGCCCGTACTGTCCCAATAGAAGCCAACGACGTTGCTGCCGGAGATGCCATTGGCGTTCACGTACCTCGCCCAGGGGTAATCCAGCGTCACCCAGGTCATCCCGCTACCCGATGTCGGCTTCGTCTGCGGTTTGAAGTAGGTGATGTCCGTGTGCCATGGATCCCATCGTGCGCTGCGGGCCCAGTACCACTTGCCGTTGGAGTACGCGAAGGCGTGCATGTCATCCTTGATCATGCTACTTGGCCGTGAGACGTAGACAGGATGTAGATAGCCGTTCGACGGCGTCGCCGGCCACGACGGCGTACTGAGGAGCATCATGTTGTCTACGAACTCGTGAAGGAGCTGCTGCCATGCCTCCTCGGAACGCGGGGCGTTAGCCTCCAACGTCTTGCGGTCTTCCGTGAGGGAATTCGCGAGCAAGTTAAGGTACTGGTCTGTGTCCTGTCGGACGATGGCGCTGCACCACGTGAGCAGGGCACGAACCGGCGTGCTCTGGTCGGAGTACTTGAGTCCAGCCCGGATGTTTGCGATCTGGCGCTCATATTCCTCAGCCAGTGCGGCATCTCGCTTGTTCCGTAGGCCCCGATAGTTCGGCGGGACATCGGCAAGGGTCGTGCCGTCCCGCTCAGGCCATAGGAAGGCCACAGTTTCGTTTTCCACGCCAGGCGCCTTCGAGTAGAGACAGTAGTTGCGGAGAGTAATTGTCGGACGGCTGTCTGTTTGGTCGATTATGACGGGTCGAGACGTAGCGTCAACGAAGATCGCCGTCTTCGGTAGGACCAAACGACAGTAGCTCAGCCCATGGGGCAGGTAGTGCCCGATGCGGATGTACCAGAGCGTTTCATTCTGCCACATCGACACCCCAACGGGGGATTCGCCTTCAACCAGGCAGATCCATTTGAACTTCCCTCCTGCCGGTATCGGGCAGTGGAAGTGAAGGACGTAGTCCCCCATGGTCTCGCTCCGTTTATTCACGTCGACCTTTAGCTCCCTTCCTTCCATGTCGTAGCACTTCGGGTTCTTGAGGATGGGGGTCCAGCCGATTCGACACGTGCTGCTCGCCGCCGACTCGTCATTCGGTGTCTCCGCGAGAAAGGCGTATTTCCAGGGACGATCGCCTTCGATAGACACCACAGCGGCAAGCGTGTGGTCGATTTGCAGCCGCTTCGCCGCCTTCTCCTCCTGAACCCATTTGTCGATCAAGAGCAAGTCCTTGACTACCGGGTTGTCGACCGCAAGCTTGATGGGCCCACCAGGGTCCAAGAGGGCCTTCTGCCCTGGCGCAATGGTCGTGGTGGCGGTGGGTGTTTGAATCCTCACCTCCCCGCTTTGCACCGTTACTTCCGTCCCTTGCTGGGCGGTGCCGATGAGCGTAAGGAACGACGTGGCCAACGCAGCGCACAGAACATCCGTCGTGTTACACATGGCTGTTTCTCCTGTGGTCCTCAGTGGACCGATACCGTGAATTCCGTGCCTAGCGCCTCGATCCTTCCTTGGGGTGTACTTATGAAGAACGGGCCGTGAGGGCTTTTCAGGTCGGCCGTCACTGTCCCGGAATCAACCCTGAACTCGATTTGCCCATTGAGGGTCTCGAGCGACAACATGCTGTTGGCCTTCAGCCATACCGTGTTATCGTCCTTCAGGGCCAGGCCCAAGGACGAACCGGGCGACGCATGGAAGCGGTCTCCCACGTAGATGCTCGTCGATCCAGTCACTTCCTCCCATACCCTCGCCCCGAAATGCTTAATCAGGACTGTGCCGCTAACGCTACAAACCCGAATTGGTGTTGCACTCTCCGGCCCACCAGGTGTCTGTCGCAACCCGGTGGCGGCGCTCTGGATTTGCGGAGCGCCGGGGCGGGATCGGCTCAAGCTTAGCCCGATGCAGACCCCAACGACCAGCAAGATACACGCGGCTATGGGGGTTGGCAGTCCCAGACGCACCGGCCATCTGAACTTGCCCCCCCTGGCTACCATGGGACTCTCCTTGAGCTTCGAGAGGACCCGGTCACGGGCCTCGACCTCCGGGGTTCTCGCGCTGAGCCCTTCGATCAGCAGCCTCTGCATTTTCTGGAATGACTCGAGCTCCCCCCGGCACGCCGGGCAGACTTGGGCGTGCGCCTCCAGCGTTTCCAACTCGGGGCCCGTAATCGGGCCACCCAAGAGCCTCTCGATCAGTCTGTTGGTTTCCTTGCAGCTCATCGAATTCCTCACTACTCGAAAACAGGTTCGAGATCCTTCCGAAGCCTTTCGTACGCCCGGTGAAGCCAAACCCTCACGGTGCCCGGCCTCTTGGACAACTGACGGGCAATTTCGTCGGTCGATAGGCCTGACACGAATCTCAGGATCACCACCGTTTGAAATTTCCGCGGCAGGTTCCTCACCGCTTCCACGACTTGCCGCCGCTGCCAGCCGGACATGGCCGGGTCCGTGTTCTCGTGATCGGTACGCCGGAAACTCGTCTCCGGCACCTGGGAAATCGGTAAGGCCTTGTCCTGCTTGCGTGCGTGGTTCATGCTCATTTGGGCGACGATCTTGGTAAGCCACCCTGAGAATCTGGATTGATCTCGAAGCTCTGCCAGGTGTACGTAAGCCTGCATGAGACTCTCCTGGGCGATGTCCTCCGCCCAGTCCGGGCGTTTGGTTCGAGCCAGGGCAACGGCCACGGACGTACGCCAGTAGCGTTCTACGAGTACGCCGAAGCACTCCTTTTGCCCGTGGAGCGTACCCGCAACGAGCCTTTCGTCCGGTTGGCTATCTGCGCCACACTCGCCGCTCATACCCGCCTCCACCACCAGGACTTGGTTTGCGCGTCTGTATTGTAGAAGGCTTGAAGACCAGGAATGTTACACAGGGCTCGAAGGAATACCGTAAAACATCGGCCGCCTCTAAAGCATGGTCGTGAAGCTTCTTGGAGGAATCCCAGTCTACGCCTTGCACTATCGCATTTATCCTCATGATGCAGGGGGATACGAACGGCCTTGTCGAAATGGACACTGAGCCTCAGCTACTGATCACAGCAGCGTTGCGGGGTTGATTCACGGACGCCCAAGCTGAGCCGCTCGCGCGCCGCGATGCGTCGTTCGTCAAGCCGTGCTGCTGGCGATAGTGAAACGGATCCCCGAGCTGCCCTTACTCATCAAGGACCTCCTCCAGCTCCATCAGAATGGCAAACGCCGCGTCCCGTGCTTCTTCCTCCTCCATTCACATCACCCCGTTACGGTAGCTGTCGACTTCCTCATCAGTAGCCCCTTCCAGGAGCACTTCCAGGCTAGCATCGAACGCCAGCTTCTCCACGAGTCCTTCCCGCTGTTCTTCGTTCATCTTCTTCACCTCCGCGGCTCCGTGCCGCTCGTCGTCGAGCGGGCCAGAGCCCCACTCCCTCACCCTCCGCTCCCAGCACCTCGGCCCTGCCTGCACCCACTCAGCCAGCTCAGTCTACACCTCGCGACGCGGTACCCCCGGGCCAGCAGGAAGGTTCAGAGTTCCTTCGATCATTCAAACCACCTTCCCATATCGCCTGCGTGTCGGCGTGGCCACTTCCTCATCGCAGCAGCCCTGTGCCACTGCTTGCGGAACCGCTTGTCCCAGGCGGACCGTTTCACGTTGTCAATCGCCCGCTCGATCTCAGCCCGTTGTTGTTCCAGCCAAAGGACCCTGGCGTGCGCCGAAATTACATCATCAAACTGCTTCATGTTCATCCCTGCGGCAACCACCCGTTCGGCGGTTCGCCTACTGCCGAGCGAACCGCCGAGGATCAGCTTGCCGTTTGTGTGGAGCGTCGCGCCGGCGGGCGCGGAAATCGATTGCCCGTAGGCAATCTCCGGCAGACCATCCTCGCACACGTCGACCATATTCGTCACTTGGCATGAGCCGCCCAACAGGCGCGCCTCGCCGCTGACGCTCAGGAAATCGGTCCGCACGGAGCCACCCAGCATGGACAGCCGACCGTCCGAAGCGACGTACACGTTGCCCGCTTGGAGGTCCATCCCCGGAGACATCGTCAGGTTGATGCCAATCGGCCAACCCCCGCCGACCATCACGCCGGTTGAGAGTTGCAGCGAGCCGCCCGTCCAGGTCATGTGGCCGGTTCCGGCGAGGGGAGTGACGCTCTCGGCCGACACGGACCCGCCGGCCAGCTCGAGCGTGCCCACACCCGTGGCCTGGAATCCCAGGCACCCGACCGAATCGGGTAGTGCGCACGGAAGGCATTCGTCGCCTGTTCCGCATGACACGCCGCCAGCCGACGCTGCGCCGGCGTATGACGAAGCACGAACTGTGCCCGCGATCGACGCGAAATGGAATCCGAAGTGAAACACGCCCCTGGCGGCAACTTGCTACTCTACTGCTTCATTCGAACCATCAGCGCGGGGCCCGGGCGAAGCACCTCGATGCCGTGATGCTCGGTGTCGCAGCGGAGTTCGATGCGGTTGTCACCGCTGTGTAACAGCGCCGGCGGGACGGCGATCCGATGGTAGGAGATCGGCCCTTTGCCGCCCGGCGGGGCAACGGGGAAGAAACGGCCGTTAAGTGTGAAGTACTCCTTCGACTTGCCGGGATCATAACACCAGACGGCGATGTGCAGCACCGCCTGTTCGACTGTGCCTGCCGGTAGCGTGATGTCGCAGGTCATCTTCCGGTTTTCTCTAGAGCGGTTCACGAAAAGATGTAGCGTTAGCCGATAAGAGTAGTCATGGAAACC
>CAYUQT010000124.1:0-5004 GCA_964446835.1 uncultured Planctomycetales bacterium
TTATGAAATCATAAACTCTTCACACGGAAAGGATTCATTACGGCAGTGCCATTCGGGGCAGTTACCCACTAACCGACATCGAGATGGGTGACCGTGCTCTACTACGAGATTGGCACAGCCCGTCTGCCTCCGCCATCGGTGTCGAGGAACAACGCGGCGTTTCGCCGCTTTGCCCGGATCGCCCAAGGGCGTCTTCCAAGGCTCACCTTGAAGGATTCGCCGATGCGGGCCCTGGAGAATCTGGACCTCGTGTCGGACGGCTTCCTCAGGAAAGGGGCGGTGCTCCTCTTCGGGAAGCGGCCTCGGCAGGCGTGTTCCTCGGCCCGACGCCAGATCGGACGGTTCAAGGGCGAGGTCATTCTCGACAACCGCTTCCTGGACGGCACTCTTTGGGAACCGCTCGAGGCCACGATGGATGCGCTCCGCGGCTACCTGCAAGTCAGACAGGAGATCCGTTCCATCGCTCCGACGGTCGAAGGCCTTCAGCGCCACGGCAACGGCGAGGTTGTCCGCATCGGTGGGCAGTACATGATGTTCGTGAGCGAGGGCTGCGGCGGGAAGCAGTTCATCGGTTATTCGGACGACCTCATGAAGTGGGAGTTCCGCCAGGAGGACTATCTCGACGCGAGTTCCCTCGGCCGCCTTTACGAGGTGATGAGCGCGGTGGTGAATGGCGATTCGCTCATACTGGACTTCTTCTACGATGACGGCAGCGGCGTCACCCGCAGCGCCGAGGCGCTGTACCGATTGACGGAGCCCAGGCGACAAGTCGCACTCAACCGTGGCGGAACGCTCAATGGCGGCGGGATGATCAGATACCAGGACCGCTGGGTCCATGCCCAGGGCTGGGACGCGCCGCCGGGCAAGGCGGTGATCCACATTTACGGATCGAAGAAGCGAACACCTTGATAACGTGAGGTTGTTCTCTGTCTTTCAGATTGCGAAGGCGCCTCAACCGGGTGTCGCTACCGGGGGTCAGCGGCCGGGCCGGCGATAGGGGCGTGCCTGTCGATAGAGCTCCAATCGCCGGCGGATGCTTTGTGCGGCGTCGGCCCGGGCGGGCTGGGTGGTGGCCTTGAGGGCTTGTTCGGCCATTCGCACCGCCGTTTCATATTGTCCCGATTCGGCATAGGCGGCGGCGCAGGTGTCGAGCACGGCGGGGTCGTCGGCGGGGCTTACCTGTCGGAGGCGCTCGGTGAGTTTGAGGGCTTCGGTGCCGTTGCGGACCTGGACGTCGGGGCTGGTCGAGAGCAGCCAGGCGAGGTTGTTCAGCAGGCCGGGGTGTCTGGGGGCGTGTGCCAACCCACGGGTAAGGAGTTCGGCCGCGCGGCGGTCTTGTCCCTGTTGCACGAGCAGCATCGATAGGTCGAGGCAGGGTTCCGGGGAGTTCGGATCGAGGGCGATGGCCTTCTCGTAGAACGGGATCGCGGGGTCGATCTGTCCGGCCCTGGCGGTGGCGCCGCCGAGCTTGGCCCAGATGGGGGCTGATTGGGGGCGGAGTTCGAGGGCCTTGCGGAATTGCGGGGCGGCCTCCTGGAATTGTCCCATTGCCGCCAGCACGTCTCCCAGGTTGACGGGGCCGGCCGGGTTGGCCGGGTCGAGTTCGATCACCTTACGATAGTGTTCGGCAGCCTCGGGGAGGCGCCCCTTAAGGCGGAGCAGGGTGCCGAGGTTTGTGTGGATCTCGACCTTCTTGGCGGCTCCGCCGGCCAGGGCCTTCTGGAACTCGGCGATCGCGTCATCGATCTTGTTCTGTTTGGCCAGGAAGATGGCATTGGCGTAGGCCGACTCGGCGTCGAGCGGCCTGGCGTCGAGGGCGCGCTGATACCGCCGGTCGATCAAGCCTCGGTCGGCGACTTCGTCGGTTCGGACCCAGCCCAGTTCGATCACCTTGTCGAGTATGGTCGAGGCGGCCACTACGTGTCCCAGTCGTGAGAAGTGGACGTAGTAGGCAGGGCGTCCTTCCTTCTTCTCAACGCCTCGCAGGTTGGGGCCGAGGTTCAGGGCAGCGTAGCCGATCTCGGAGGCCCAGCGTCCGACGCGGTCTTCGGTCTGGGGGTCGGGCCGGCGGGGGTTGGGGATGATCACGACGAGCATCTTCGAATTGCATCGGCGGCAGGTTTCGGAGATCTCCTTGAGGAGGGCGTGTGTGATGCGATAGGCGTCCTCGTCGGGCAGGCCGGCGGCGCGGGAGCTGCTGAGGCGAGCCAGGCGGTTCCTGGCCCAGAGCCACGCCAGACTGGCCGGGAGGGTTTGGCCCGGCTGTTTCAGGATTTGCTCGGGGGTGGGCACGGGCACGTTCGTGAGGACGAGTGAGTCGCCGTTCAGCACGAACTTCGGCTTGGCGTAGTCGCGGAAGCTGAGCGTGTTTCGCAGGGTGTTCTCGGTGAACAGGCCGACGACGACGATGTCGGGGTGATAGCGCACGCCTTCGTTCTGGAGGACGAGCAGTTGCTGGTCGGTGCCGTAGCCGTGGACGCCGAGGTTAATGACATCGCACTTCGGCAGCACCTGTGCCAGCAGGGCGGGGAAGATGTGGCCGTCCTCTTCGCCCTCGCCGAAGGTGAACGAATCGCCGACGAGCACCATGCGGCGCGTGCCGGCGTGCTTGTCGAAGGCGAACTCTCGACGTCCTCGCCAGCCTCGCGAGTTGGTGCTGATCGGCGGCTGACCGCCGAAGCGGGCGTCGATCAGGTTGGGCCGTGGCTTCCAGCCGAGCTGGGGGTGGTATTCGTCGGCACCGGTGAAGGCGTTTGCCTTGCCGTCGGGGTGTTCGGCGAGCCATCGGGACTTCCACAGGGTTTCGTCGTCGGGGCGATCGGCCAGCAGCCAGGCGGCGCCGGTCTTCAGTGTGTACACTCGGAAGCCGACTTCCACGCCGACCAGACACAGCAGTGTCGTGACGATTGCGGTGACGAGGCGGAATCGCCGTCGTGGGAGGCGGGGCGATTGGGCGGCGGGTTGCCCGCTGCCGTCGGGTGTCTGGATGGGGGCTTGTGAACCGTCGCTCATGGCCGCATGATACCACGGTGACGGCCGCGGCGGGGTGTGGCGGGCCGAGGACAAGGGGGCGTCGGGGTTTGGGGGTTTGTTTCTTTGTCGTGAGGACAGCGATGAAGCACTTTGTGATCGACCTTCACTACATCGTTCCCATGGACCGGATCGAGGCGGCGGTGCAGGAGCATCGGGCGTTTCTTCAGACGGGTTACGACCAGGGGCTGCTGTTGTGTTCGGGTCCGAAGACGCCTCGGACGGGCGGGGTCATTATTGCGCGGGCGCCGTCGCTGGCCCACCTGCAGGCCTTTTGCAGCGAGGATCCGTTCCTCAAGCAGGGGTTGGCCGAGTATCGCTATACCGAGTTTACGCCGGTGAAACGGCAGCATTTCCTTGAGGGTTGGGCGAACGGGGCGTAGCGATCTTCGGCGTTTGGCCGATCGGCGTGACCGCGCGGCGCACGGCGAGTGTATCGAGTGGAGGCAGGGATGATCGTTTTGATCACATCGGTTGTCGGTGCGGTGATTGCGGCATCTGAGCCCTCGACGCAGCCGGGCAGGGAATCGTCGAGCCTGCGTCTGGTCGGTCGCGAGGTGGCCAAGAACTCGCCGCCATTTCACGGGGCGATCTATTCCGAGCCGACGGGGGTTCGCCTGGTGAATCTGGCAGTGGGCAAGGTATCGCCGGACGGCGGCGAGACGTGGGAATCGTGCGCGCCGAAGCCGGACTATCGGGTGGGTCTTCCGCACGGGTATCGGCGGGATCCGGTGACGTCGGTGTTCGATGCGAAGACCGGCCGGATCGTGACGATTGTCAACTCATTGGACACGCCGGGGCTGGATCCGACGATCGACGAGCCGCCGCTGGCGCTGGAGACGTATTACCTTCGGTATCGGGTGTCGAAAGACGGCGGGAAGACGTGGCTCTTTGAGGAGCCTATCGTTCAGGCCGGATCGTATACGAAGGATCATCCGTTCGACGACGTGCGGATCGGCAAGAACAGCATCTTTCTGGGTGACATGGGCGACATTCCGATCGTCACGCGTTCGGGTCGGATCCTGGTGCCGGCGCAGATGACGCTGGCGGGTCCGGATGGGAAGCTTGCCAATCCGGGCGGGGGGCACACGTACACGGACGTTCTGGTTCTGATTGGGACGTGGACGGAGGGGGACCGGCTGACGTGGAAGGCCTCGCACCGGGTGCAGGGCGATCCGAAGCGGTCGACGCGGGGGATGATCGAGCCCACGCTGGCGGAGTTTCCCGACGGGCGGATTCTGATGGTGATGCGGGGCAGTAACGGCGGGCGTCTGGATGGTTCGTGCGAGCTGCCGAGCCGGCGGTGGTTTTCGGTTTCGAAGGACGGGGGCGAGACGTGGATGTCTCCGGAGCCGTGGGGGTATGAGGACGGGCGGCCGTTCTTCTCGCCGAGCAGCATGTCGACACTGTTTCGGCATTCGAGCGGGCGGTACTTCTGGGCGGGCAACCTTTCGGCGAGCAACTGCAAGGCCAACAGCCCACGCTGGCCGCTGGTGGTGGGGGAGGTGGATTCGCGGAGCCTCAAGCTGATCCGATCGAGCGTTCTGGTGGTTGATACGGAGGGGCCTGAGGATCGGGCGCGGGGCGGGCTGGACCTGTCGCACTTCTGGCTGCTGGAGGATCGCCGGAACCATCAGATCATCCTGTCGGCGCCGCGGGCGCACGGGGGGTACAAGTCCTGGGAGTATGCGACGATTCGGTTGGAGGTGAAGTGAGGGACGTGAAGTCGTTTTCAGAGAGGGCCTCTGGCCAAGGGTCTTTATTCAACATTTAGAAGCGGTGATGCTCCAGGAACGTCGTGTTATCTGAGAAACGTTATTGGACTCCAGTGGACAGAAATGCCCAACGGGTTGGGGGGAGGAGGGGTGTTATTACGAGTTTTGCGGCCTTGATTTCTTCTTCGAGGATGGGCTCTTGAGGCTAGAGCGGTTCACGAAAAGATGTAGCGTTAGCCGATAAGAGTAGTCATGGAAA
>CAYUQT010000125.1:0-4568 GCA_964446835.1 uncultured Planctomycetales bacterium
GGCATGATCCAGCCGAGGGACGGTACCTCCGCAGCAGCCATGCAGGTCAGTTCCATCAAGCTCTCCATAAGAGGATACATCCACTACAGGAATTCCTGCCCGGCGCGAAGAGCCTTGGCCTCATTTCCAGGGGGGTTGGTGGGAGAGCGGCGGCTGATCGCCACTTCGAAGACCTTTCCCCGGCGAACGCGACGGACCACAAACTCCACATTGCCCTCGCTATAGGTGTCTCCTGGCCTGGGCAGACGTCCCAGTTTCTGACCGATCCACGCCGCCACGGTGCCCCGGGCGTCCGGCAGCGACAGGTCCAGCTTCATCAAGAGTTCCGGAACCGACAGCCCACCGCCGGCCATCCACCTGCCACCGCTGAGCGGGTGAAGCATCCGTGGCAACCGATCGAACTCATCCTCCAATTCGCCCAACAGCTCCTCCACCAGATCCTCGAGCGTCACCATTCCCACAGTCCTGCTCGAAGAATCGCGGACCATGGCAATGTGAACATGCTGATCGGTGAACATTTTCAGGATCTCGGCGGCGGACTGGTCGGGCGAAACAAAGTGGATCGGACGGATGATCCCACGAAAACTCGGATCATTGGGATTGGTCCTCATGTAGTAGACCATCTCTTTGAAGTTAAGATAGCCAACAATGCGGTTGTGGTCGCCTTCCTCGCACACGGGGTATCGCGTGTGGGCTTCAATGTGGGTAGCCACCACCGCCTCCATGAGGGTCTGCGACGTCGGGACGAAGGCAACCTGCTCCACCGGGATCATGACCTGATGCATCCGTAGGTTGTGCAGCCGGGATGCCCCCTTGATGATGCGCTCCTGTTGCGCGCCGATTTCGTTGGACAGCCGTGCCAAACCCGCCAGCGCGGAGATCGCCTCCAACGTTGAAGACAATCTCTTTCCATCCCGTTTCGCTTCGAATGGCCTGTTCAACCAGTGGATCGCACGAATCAGCGGTCCCATGGACGTAATCGCAGCGGTCAGAGGGCGGGTGATCCGTGGGGCAAGCTCGCGGTTGTACCGAACGCCGAGGCTCTTCGGCAGGATTTCCGAGAACTGGAGCATCAGGTAGGCAAACACCAGGGAGAACAGCCAGATCCATTGTTCGCCGAACAGGTGGTTGAAGTGCGCTCCGGCCAGGGAAGCGCCCACCGTGTGAGCGGTCGTGTTGAGAATCAGAATGACGGCAATGGGTCGCTCGATATTGGCCTTAAAGTCCTGCCACACGGCAGCGACCCTGGGGCGCCGAGAGGACATTTCGGCGATCTGGCTCGGTGTCAGGCTCAGGAGGGCCGCCTCGGCCAATGAACACATGAACGAGACGCCAAGGGCAACTGCCACACTAACCAGAAAGATGATCATCGTTACCTCCGCACGGGCTGCCAATCGGGCGTGAGAACACCACCCTCCTCCGGGCGGCGGGTTTCGCACACTCTCCACATGGGTTCCCGGGGCCCCGGCCTGACATCAGCAAAGCTCGGCCACGATAGTGGCGTCCTTCCCCGGGTTGTCCGTGTTGACGGTGCCCGGCAGGTGCCTCTTGCGGCGTTGCGACCATCCGATTGGCCTGCCAAAGTGTGGCCGTCGTGCCGGCGGCCAGGAAAACCAGCAGGCCCAGGCCCCATGCGATGCGGAGTGCGCGCGACCCCGTCTGGCCGTTCGACTCTTTGGCTGTGAAAAGCCCCTTCGCTGTGGCGCACACCCATTGCCAGTGGAGGAGGAGATGCACAAACAGCAGCCCGCAAAGGATTACGGCCAGGTAGAAGTGGATGTCGCCCCATTCATGCCGGTTCATATCAAACACGGCCAGCCGACCGCCGCTGCCAGGGGGCAGGACGTACTTCATCAACAAGCCGGTCGTCAGCATGCCCCACATGACCAGTAGCGTAACAAGGTCAACCACGAAGTTGAGTCGGTTGCGCATGACGACACTCCTTGACTTGAGTCTCAAGCCTGAGGCGATAGGGGTCGAGGCCGGACTGCCAACATGGGGCTTCCCCGAACTCCTCGGTCCCTCCCCTCCCAGGCTGATGCTCGGTCAGATTGATCGAACGGTCCGACCTAATAGAATACAGCAATACATCCGAGTCGACTGGAGGTCTGGGTACCGTGGCATTCGTCGGCCTGAGTTGTCAAGGCATGCCCTGTCGAGCGGTGGCCGAGGCCCCCGGCGCCTGCGAATTCATTTTCTCACAAGGTACGGCGGCACCAAGCGATCAGCGGACAGGAGCGGCTTCAGGATAAGAGTGTCTTCGTGTGTGTCGGGGTGGTGTTCCTTGCCTTTCGCGCCGACGACACGAAAGACGTATGGCAAGGAGATGACCATACCAGCTTTCAGGCCTTCCAGGGGGACCCCTTCAATCACGAAGTGTCGACAGCCCGCGAATCGCGATTCGTCCACTCGAAGCGTACCCTGATCGACAGCCTTCACCCTATACTGACCCTCCCCAAGGCGGCCGAACTGTCCAACCCGCAGGTCAGCAAGACCTAAGAGAGGGGTCACCGCGGGGCTCTCACGGCCCGAGACAAGCGCGGCAACCCAACACCTGAGTTGACCCGCGCTGAAGTGCTTGTTGTACCCGTCTGACAGCCTTGGCAACGCCTTCTTCTCCGGGAGGATCTTGAACACCTGCTCCAGGTACACAACGTCTCCCGGCCTTACCTGCTGTAAGCTGAGGCCCTCGACAAACAAGAAGGTCTGGTCAGGCAGTGGGCCATCCCCGATTACAAGCAACATCTCGTTGTGTTCCATGACCCTGAACACAAGAAAGGCGTTGTAGCCCCATTCCACAGGACGATGTCCCGGCTTCATCAAGGCCCCTTCAGCATGGGCCTTGAGCTGGTCGGTGTATAAGGGTCGGGTTCCCCTCACGTATCCGGCCAGCGTTTGAGGACCGTGCCTGGCGGACTCCTGAAACGGTTCGACTATGAGGCCCACGAACGAGGCGACTACTGCCGGGATCATTGACATAGCTGGAACCTCCATACTCTCACAGGGCCTGCGTGGACGCCGATGGTACCGCCATGCCCCCGGATACCGAGTCGAACCGCCGACCGGGTGGAGGAACCGGGCGGCCGCCTCGCGCGACCATGCTTGCGTGATCCTTGACCGTGCGGTTTCGTATCCTCTGCCTTATACGATGCACCTCGACACGCGGATTCATCGATAATTGTGCATTGATCCATCGGTATGAACGAAGTAGGATGGCGTCATGGACTGGCTCAACTATCATCACCTGTTCTACTTCTGGGTTGTGGCCAAGGAAGGAACCATCTCGGCCGCGTGCAAGAGGCTGCTTCTGACGCAGTCGACGATCTCCGCGCAGCTACAGGCACTTGAAAAGACGCTGGGGGGAAAGCTGTTCGAGCGTGTCGGACGAACCCTTACCCTCACCGAGAAGGGCCGTATGGTCTTTCGCTACGCCGATCAGATCTTCGCATTGGGCTCCGAACTTCTCGAAGCGACAAGAGGACAAGCTCCGCATCGCCCTTTGCGGCTGAATATTGGTGCGCACGATGTCTTACCCAAACTGGTGGCCTATCGTCTGCTCGAACCAGCACTGAACCTCCCCAAGCCGGTCCATGTTGTGTGCTACGAAGGGACGCCAATGCAGCTCATGCCCAGGCTGGCGGTCCGCGAGGTGGACCTCGTTCTGACGGACACCCCCATCGATCCGCACATCAGGGTTCGCGCGTACAGCCACCTGCTGGGCGAATGCGGGATCAGCTTCTTCGCCACTCCGAAGCTCGCCCTCAAACTGCGAATCGGCTTTCCACAATCCCTCCACGGCGCGCCTGCGCTCCTCCCCACCAGCAACACCACAATGCGTAGGTCTTTGGATAAGTGGTTTGACTCCGTGGGCGTGCGTCCCAACGTTGTTTCGGAGTTCGAGGATAGCGAGCTCATGATGCTCTTCGGCCAGAAGGAACGCGGATTCTTCCCCGGGCACGACGTGATTACGGAGGAGATCATCGCTGGCTTCGGCGTGGAACCGATCGGCACTGTCCAAGGCCACAGGGAGCGATTCTATGCGGTTGTCGCCGAGCGCCAACCCAGGCACCCCGCAGTGATCGCCGTGACTCAGGCTGGACGCAAGAAGACGGCCACCTCTCGGAACCGCGCGAAGATCGCTCGTGGTGCGGGCCCCCGAAAACAACCCGGCAGCACTCCTCCGCCGAGATAGGTTTACCTGGCTTCCTATCCCTTGTTCTTGACTGGCTCTGAGCCGAAGCGATAAACAGGAGACTTGCAGGACCAGCCCTTGCCGCAACGCGCGTGCGACCCTTACGCCTGATCTGGTGGGTGATCTGCTCCACGTTGGTCATCGAGGGGATCGGTGCTGTCCTTCTCGCACGCCATCTCGCTGGCGACAGAGGTTGGTGGCTTGGGCTCTTTCACAGCGTCTCCGCCTTCTGCAACGCTGGGTTCACGCTCTTTCCCGACAGCCTGGTCGCGTATCGGTCCGACCCGCTTGTCAACGGCGTGGTGGGGACACTCATCGTGCTGGGTGCATCCGCCAGATGGTGGCACTATGCGGCGCGTTGCAGTGGCCGGGAGCA
>CAYUQT010000126.1:0-4319 GCA_964446835.1 uncultured Planctomycetales bacterium
GGTTTCCATGACTACTCTTATCGGCTAACGCTACATCTTTTCGTGAACTGCTCTAATCCATCGAGAGAACCGAATCGCAATTCGGACGCCGCATCGGCTTGCTCCGCATGGGCAGCTTCGTTCCAGCATGGTGGATGATGAGGGAATCGAAATCTGCTGTTCACCTCCTCGGTTGCGTGAGAGGGAAACTACAAGGACTCCTCACAGCAGGGCGATCGCATGCGCGGAGCCCCATATGATCGCCGAGAATACAAGGATGAACAGAACGTACCTTCGCCAATGAGTGATAGTGGCGGGGTTGCCGGCGGCGGTCAGTCCCTCCAACCTCTTGATGTCCACGTATCGGACCCCGATGAGCGCTGCGACAAAAGTCCAGAACACCAAGTCCGCTGGAGTGAGGGCATGCGCTCCACGGTCCGAGATGGCCTTGGCGCAGCCCAACAGACATACGTTGCCCAGGATCATCCAGAACAGCCTAGCCAGACAACCAGTCGCGCGCCCTTGGGGGGAATTGGTTTGATCGTTCGTTTCAGGCATCTCCGGTCCTCCGGCAAGATAACCACCTCGCCTGCCCGGATGGCGGCCCGACCACCGGAAACGCCTACGAGCACACTCGTACTCGCACCCTTCTCGTCAGCCTGCTGGTCCACACTTGCTCCGAGAGTCATCGGCCGTCGCACTCGACAGGCATAGCGAGATATCTCTCATCGCGTGCTACCATATCTGTTATACGACACGACATGATCATGGACACATCGATAATTACGCATTGATCCATCGCCCAAGCCGAAGGATGACCTATACGATGGTCATGGTCACGAGGCTTCTTCGAGCAGATACCGGTCGTACGCGCTGACGATGTCGCCTCGGCTCAGGGTACCGACGATCTTGCGAACGTTGTTCCCGTCCACGACGACCAACTCATCGCTATGGCCGTCTATCATGCGGTCGATTGCGATGAGCAGCGAGTCAGACGGCCTCAACGTCGTGGCAGGCACGGCTATGTCCATCGCGATGACCAGTTCATTCAGGCCGGCCTTGCCGATGACACGACGAATCACCATCGTGTCGATCACGCCGGTGAGTCGCCCTTGAGCGTCCACGACGGGCAGGCAGGCTTGACTGCTCTGTGAAAAACGGGTCATCACTTCTCGGAAGGGCATGTTTTCAGGAACGGCGACGGTTGCGCTGTCTTTCTTGCCTGCCAGGGCTTGCCCGACGGTCAGTTGTCGAAGCACGGCGCTGGCCATGTTCACCCGGTGGCTCGGAGACTCCAGCCGTGAAGGAAGCTGTTTCTGGTACAGCGTAAACCGTCGACAGAGGGCAAACCCGAGCATGCAGACCAGCATCGAAGGGACCAGCAGATTGTAGTTGCCGGTCATCTCGCTGACCATGATGATCGTTGAGATGGGGGTGTTGGCCGCCGCCGCGAAGAAGCCGGCCATGCCCACCAATGCAAACGCACCCGGCTGGACGGGAATGCTGGGAAAGAGCCGTTGGCAGAAGATGCCCGTCGCCCCACCGAGTGCGCCACCGATGACAACCGCAGGCCCGAACACGCCCCCGCTGCCGCCCGATCCGACCGTCAGCGATGTGGTGGCAATCTTCGCCAGGGCGATGGTCGCCAGCAGGAACATGGCCACGGTGGTCGAACTCGCGCCGGCAGGCAGCAGGTGGATGAATGCCCCGGCGGAAATCAGCGACCCGACATTGTCATCGAAGCACTGTTGCACCACGCCGTAGCCGGTTCCGAGCGCCTCGGGAAGAAGAAACCCAATGATGCCGACCAGAAGGCCGCCGAGGGCGGGCTTGATGTGATTGGGCAGGTGCAGCCTGTCCAGAAACAACCTTCGAGCCCCATAGAACGCCCTGACGTACACCATGGCCCCTGCGGAGCAGACCAGCGCAAGAATCAAGAAAGGCAGGAGCAAAGAGGCACGGTCAAACACGTAGTCTGGCGTTATAAAAAGCGGATGGAATCCAAAGACGGAACCGAAAACGGCATAGGCCACAATGGAGGCGATGAAGCCGGGCAGAAGGACCTCATGTTCGATGTCCAGGTCCCTGTATGGGACCTCGGCCGCGAAGATCGCTCCCGCCAGCGGCGCGTGGAAAATCGCACCTATCCCCGCGCCCATGCCGGTGGCCATGAGGAGTCGGCGTTCCTGGGGGCTGAGCCCCAGCATCTGTGCAAGCACCGACCCGAAACCTGCCCCGATCTGGGCCGTAGGTCCTTCACGCCCCGCCGACCCACCCGAACCGATCGTGATAGCCGAGGTGACCGCCTTGATGAGCGGCACGCGGGCCCGCACGATGCCTCCCTTGAAGTGATAAGCCTCGATGGCGGCGTCTGTTCCGTGGCCCTCGGCTTCTGGCGCAAGTGTGAACACAATCACACCGCTGATGAGACCACCGATCGCCGGGAGAATCATCAGGAGCCAGCGACGGAAGGGACGAGGCGCCGGATCGGCATCGGGTGCGGACGTGGCACTCCCTCGAACACGCGCCACGTGTCCATGTTCATCCACCTTGAGGAGTGGCTTTTCACGGTGGGCGGTAGCGGGTTCGTAGTGAGCCAGGTAGTCCATGAAGAAGAACCTGCCCGCCTCCAGCATATAGAAGAAACCGACCGCCCCAATCCCCGCCACCAGGCCGACCAGGACGCACAGGCTCAGGAGGCGAGCGAGCGTTCGACCTTCAGGTCTGATCAGTGCTTTGAGCTTCATCGAATTCCTGCATCGCTTTGGAGCCGTCGAACGATTCCCTCTCTTCAACAGGCAGACCTGGTCGTCCATGAAGGCTTCTCAGGACAAGCCTTGTTGCCACGCAGGGAATGAGAAACCCCACGAGAACAACGCCCTTGACCATCGCTATCCCGTAGTAGTTGACCCGTTCGAAGTCCATTTTCGAAATGGAGAAGAGATTGCTGTGAATTACATAGGTCGTGTCCTTCATGGCCATGAAGAGCAGGAGCCAGAGCAGCAGGAGAGCCAGACCCAGGATGAAACAGCGGATCAGCACGCTTGACACGATTTCCCGTGATCGTAGCCTCTGATCCTCTTCTCGCATCGGACACACTCCTTGGCTGATAGTCCCATGCCCCAATACTACTATTACCTCCGAAACACATCACGCACCTTGTCTCGAAGCATCTGTAACTGGTACGGCTTCTGGATGAAGCCGGCAAGTTTCATTCCTGCAAAACGATGGATAGCTTCCTGTTCGCTGTACCCGCTGGACAGAACGACCTTGACATCATGCCGCATTTCTCGCAGTTTCTCAAAGACCTCATGGCCGTCCATGTCGGGCATCGTCAAGTCGAGAAGGACCATGTCTATCTCGTCAGCATGTTGTCGGAACAACTTCAGGCCTTCGGTTCCGCTGGCCGCTCTCAAGGTCCTAAAGCCGATCCTCCGAAGCATTTCCTCAGCAACCAGGCGAACTGACTCCTCGTCATCGACGATAAGCACGGCGCCGCTTCCTTGCCACGAGGAAAGGTTGTCCCCGCCAGACAAGACGCTCTCCGGCGACTGAGTCAACAGCGGGAACAGGACCCTCACGGTCGTGCCGCGATTCAGTTCACTGTCGACGGTGATCGCTCCACGGTGGCCCCGCACGATTCCCAGCACCGCCGCCAAGCCGAGGCCTCGCCCCGTGAACTTCGTGGTGAAGAATGGTTCAAACATCCGGCTCTTCGCCTCATCAGTCATGCCGCATCCAGTGTCGGAGACCTCAATAAACGCGTAGTGGCCAGGGCGCAGGTTGTCGTCGATATAGCTGCTGGCCAGGCAGTCCCGATCGACATCGACGACCCCGGTGCTTACCGTGACGACTCCGCCATGGTCGCCGATCGCTTCCGCCGCATTGGTGATGAGGTTTACGATTACTTGACGTATCTGCTCGGCGTCCGCTTTCAGGATGGGCTTACCGTTTCCGAGCCGATGTTGCAGAGCGACCTTCTTTGGAAGACCCGCGCGCAGGAAGCCTGCAATCTCGTCAACGACGTGCGACAGATTCACACGAGTGAGGACGAATCGCCCCTTGCCCGAGTAAGCCAGCATCTGATTGGCAAGTCCCGCCGCTTGCATGGCGGCCGTCTCAACATGACGTATGCTCTGGACGGCCGGCGAATCTGGCGGCAGGTCCATGAGGGCAAGACCCGCATTGCCCAGAATCGCTGTAAGCAGATTGTTGAAATCGTGTGCCATGCCGCCCGCGAGCACGCCCAGACTCTCCAGCTTTTGAGCGTGCTGTACCTGGGCCTCTAGAGCATTTCACGGTTGACTGTAGCGATACCCGCAATGTTGAAACCACCCTTG
>CAYUQT010000127.1:0-3741 GCA_964446835.1 uncultured Planctomycetales bacterium
GCCATCACGTCCACACCTTGATCTTACTTTCTATCTTCTCGATCTTCTTATCCACTTCCCCGTGCGTGCGCTCGCATATATGGTTGTCTACTTTCGAGGACAGGTCTGTTCTCAAGGCGCTAACCCTCCTATCCAGCCCATCGATCTTGGCGCACATATTATCAGACCTTTGCTTTGCACCCTCCTGCCACATCCGCATGTTCTCCTGAGCTAGGTCATCGCGTTTCTTGATCAGGTTCGACAGCCACCAGCCAAGAGCGGGTATGCCGATCGCCGTCGCGAAGAGGTTCCAAGTCAAAAATGGCTCGCCAGCTGTCATTTCCACATCCTCCGGGAAGGACTGTTCGGGGCGTCAACCGCCCGCCCCGATGCCTTTCAATGCCCGTTAAACGGCGAGCTCTTCCCAGACGAAGTAGAAGATCAGGCTTGCCGTGGTCGCCTTGGTCGTGTAGGTGCCGATCGTGTACCCCGGAGGGATGACGATCGAGCCGCCCGCCTTGTACGCGAAAAGCGATCCCGTGCCGTAACCCGTGACCGCCAGGGTTCCGATTGCGCCGAACACCCGCTGAAGGACTCCGCCGACGATCGTCGCGCCGTCATCCGCAATCATGGACGAGCTTGCGCCGCCGAGCTTCTGGTTGTAGATCGTCACGTTGGAAGCGGGTGCGGCAATGGTGCAGGTCATGATCCCGACCGCGCCATCCGCCGACGCGGCGACGGTCTGGCTGAAGCCGAACTCGTGCAGGATCATGTTCTTTCCGGATGCCGAGGGGTTTGAAACGCAAAGCCCCGTCCAGGTCCCGGTGAGTGCCGCCGTGGTCGCCACGGCCGCCTGGTTGCAGACCCCGAAAAGACGCCCCTCAAGGGCCGCGTCTTCGAGGCCGGGCCGCACAAGCAGGATTCCTTCAGCATCGCAGAGCGACGGAAGTCCGATTCCAGCTCTTGTTTTACCGTACATGTTCATTTCCTCCTGTTGGTCTAAACGTGTTGGACAACATAGATGTCGCGCAGATCCTCGACCCAGCCGCCGTCGTGGAAGACGTACTTCCTCCCCGTGTCGACGGCATGGAAGGTCGAGCCTTCACGGGCGTCGGTGATCGTGACCTGATCGCCGTCCTGCCCGTTCCACCGCTGAATGATCGTTTCGAGACAGACTGTCATGATGCACCCCCGTTACAGCAGCGCCTCCGCGTAGGCCCCGTCCGAAAGCCCGATATAGAACAGGTGCGCGGTAGCCGTGATGGTCCCGGCCTGGCTTGCCGTGGATGCCAGCATGCCGATGGTCCCCACGGTGTTCGCCCCGGCCGCCGTCTCTCCGCCGAGGATGTGCAGCTTCCCTGCCGCCTCGACATCATTGATCCCGGCGGATGCCGTCAATACTGCCGCCGTGGCCACCGCGCCGCCCACCCACACGATCTTCCGGTGCGCCGCAAGGTTCGCGATGCTTCCGGAGTTGCCGCACATGTCCGCGACCGCAATGACCGGGGTCGTGAATGTCGCCCGGTACTTGACGACGGTGGCGTTGGCATCCGCGGCCGAAGTCAGTTCGATATAGAGCATCTTGACCGCGATGCAGCCGACGATCGTGAACAGTTCCGTCTGCGTCGTCGCGGTGAAGTGCGTTGCCGTGAGAACCGAATCCGTTGTCTTGACGTGCATCCCGATGGTCAGGTCCCGGATGACGTCCCTGGTTGACTGATTGTAGTGTCTGGGCATGTTTTCCTCCTTTGGAGATGGCCCGGACGCCGTTCAGCGTCCGGGCCAGTCAGGGTTTAGGCAACCACCGTCGGGGGAGTCGCCTGCTTGTAGCGAATCTGGTCCGTGATGGAGATCGCGCTGATGAAGTTGGACGCATGGCCCGCATCGAACCCCAGGGACACCCAATCGCGTCCGCTGGTCAGGATCGCCGCGGGAATGTAGATCGCGATCAGGTAGGTCCCGCCGGCGTCGCTGTCCAGCAGATAGCTCGCCGCATCCGTCTGGCGCGTTAGCGTGTCATTGGTCGCCGTCGCCGAGTTGACCCAGATCGGGAAGGTCGCGGAGATCGCATAGGTCCCGGCGAGCGCCTCCGCCTCCGTCGCACCCTCGTGGACGGTGAAGGTCATGTCGTTGTCGTTGGTCCCGGCGTGCTGGATGATGAAAAGCACCCCGTTGGCGTTGCCGAGATAAACGGGCTGAACGGACGCCTCCGTCACGCTCGCGGCGGCCGGGGCAAGGCACTGAACGATGTTGAATGTTTCGGGTGAGAAATTCATTTCTGTCCTCCTTTTGAGGTGCCGGGGCCGAAACCCCGGCCTTGATGGTTAAGGTTATCGGGCCGCCAGCGTGACGAAGTGCGAAAGCGTCGCTCCGCTCCCGCCCTTGTACGGGGTCAGGGCCGAGGCCCGGACCGGCTGTCCGTCCACTCGCAGGACGAAGCGGAACACCGATTCGTCGTAGTCGAACTTCACATGGATCGACATCGCGCTCTCGATCCCGCCCTTCTCGGCCAGGATGTAGCCGCCGAAGTCCGCGAAGATGATGTCGCCGACATCGCCCAGCGCCGAACACTGCTCGCAGGCGATGACCGGGCGGCCGAAGAGCGTCGCATAGGGCGACTGCGAGGCCCCGCCCGCGGGCATGTAGACCGGGACGCCGCCCGTGCCGACGGCCATGGCCATCTTCATGAGCTGCGGCTCCACCTGCTGGTTGACCAGCCAGACCGCGTTGGGCCGTGACTGCGCGAACAGCCGGGCGTACATGTCCACGACGTTTTCCCAGACCACGGTGTCCGCGGTCTGCCCGGTCTGCTTCGACACGGTGACCAGGCAGCCGGAATTGAGAATGCCGAGTGGTTGGCCGCTTCCGCTTCCGCGGATGATCGCGTCATCCAAAAGGAATCCGAACTCGGCGGCGAAGGCCTCGCGGATGAACGCCTCCAGGGCGACCGCATCCGCCAGCAGCTCGTCCGTCGCGTAGCAGAGGCCGATCAGCTTGTGCAGGTTCAACTCGATCTGGCGGAACGCAGGCTTGCTGGAGGTCTTCTGCGCGGCCTCGTTCTTCCAGTATCCCAGGATGCCGCCGGACCGGGTCGAGGCGCGGGATGTCTCGTCCACGCCGTTGATCTTGATCCCGTTGGCGTTGCCGCTGATCGTGATCCTCCGGCAGCGCGGCGCCAGGATTCCGGTCTGGAAGACCTGCTGGAGCAGCTCGTTGGAGAAGTCCGTCTGGACCAGGAAGCCGCCCTCGGACGGCACGGATTCGTTCAGGCCGCTGGCGCGGACCTCCAGGAGACGGGGATCGACCGGACTGCCCGGCTGCGCTGCCCGCATCGCGGCGACCAACTGCTCGCCCAGGGACTTGAAGCGCTCCTTCCTCGACTCCGGCGGCTGTCCTTCCGGCCTCGGCTGCGTCAGGGGCGCGTTGGCCGGCATGCGGAGATCGCGCTCCAGCCGCTCGTGCCGCTCCTCGGTCGCGACGATGTCCTGAAGTTCGGAAACCTTGTCCATCAGCTCCTTCTTCAGGCTGCGCTCCTCCTCGGTCATCTCACGGTTCTCGGCCGCGCAGCGCGCGTTCATGTCGGCCAGCTTCTTCATGTACAGGCCGATCTTCTCTCGATATTGAGTAATTGTAAGCATCTTGAATTACCTCCTTAATTGGCAAAGATTCCTTTCTGTATTTCCCATGCCGTCCATACATCGACCGTCCTGGTGTCGTCCGCGGAATGCTTTGCTGGCGGTTCCGGCGGCGTCCCCGTGTGCT
>CAYUQT010000128.1:0-3634 GCA_964446835.1 uncultured Planctomycetales bacterium
ATGTGCAGGTTTACAAAAATTCCTCTGTCTGCATATCGAGTGCCGAACGGGATTGGGGCGCACTCCTTTCTCGCATCGGAGTGGAACGGTATGATGCGGCGGCATGAGATACCTCTTTGATATTCTGTACACCATGGCCGGCATTCTCTATCTGCCGATCCTGCTCTATCGCATCCTGGCGCTCGGCAAGAGCCGGAGGGGCTGGGGCGAACGGTTCGGAGGGGGTGTGGCACGGCCGGGCTCCGATGGGTGCATTTGGATTCACGCCGTTTCGCTCGGAGAGGTCAACGCGACGGTGACACTGGTCAAGACGATCGAGAAGGAACTGCCCCAGTTTCCGGTGGCGATCTCAACGACGACCGATACGGGGTATGACCGCGCCCGCCAGCTTTATGCCGACAAGCCGGTATTCCGTTACCCGCTCGATTTCAGTTGGGCCGTGAGCCGAGCGATTCGGCGCGTCCGGCCGGCCGCGATTGTGTTGATGGAGCTCGAGGTATGGCCCAACCTGATCGAGGTCTGCCGACAGATGGGCGTACCGGTGATGGTGGTCAACGGGCGCATCACCGAGCAGAAGAGCATGCGTCGGTTCAGCCGGCCCATTGTTCGCGGCATTGCCCGGCGTATGTTCCGCGGGTTGAGTTGCGTCGGGGCACAGGATCAGACCTATGCCGAACGGTTTCGACTCCTTGGCACGCCGGCCGACCGCGTTCATGTGACAGGTACGATGAAGTACGACACGGCCGCTGTGGCCGATCGCGTCAACGGTCAGGAAGAGTTGGCCGCCGATCTGGGTATTGATCGCCGCAAGCCGCTGTGGGTATGCGGATGCACGGGCCCGGGAGAAGAGGCGGTGGCGCTCGATGCCTACATCCGATTGCGGACGACGGTGCCCAACCTTCAGTTGGCGATCATTCCGCGCAAGCCGGAGCGATTTGAGGAGGCGGCTCGGGCGATTGCCGAACGGCAACTGCCCTTTGTTCGTCGAAGTGAGATGAAGGGGGCCGACGCTTCTCGCCCCGCGTCCCATCGGTCGGGCGTGGCGGTCTTCCTGGGGGATACGATGGGCGAACTCCGCAAGTTCTACGCCCTGAGCGATGTGGTCTTCGTGGGGCGGACCATGACACCACTGGGGGGGTCGGACGTGCTTGAGGTGGCGGGCCTGGCGAAACCGATCCTCGTCGGGCCGAGCGTCTACAACTTCGCCGAACCGGTGGAGATGCTTCAGACCGCCGGTGCCATCGTGCGCGTTGAGAAGATGGTCGATGATGCAGGCGCGGCTGATGCACTCGCCGAGGCTACCGGCAAACTCCTTCAGGACGATTACAAGAGACGCGAGATCGGACAGGCGGCTCGGCAGGTCTTGCTTTCGAATCAGGGGGCGACGGGGCGGACGGTGGCTCTGTTGGCGCGTCTCGTGGGATAGCGAGCATGGGCTCACAACGTCGGTTCGTCCGTCAGGGCACGACGGAGGGATTTGGCTTCTTTAGTCGGGTTCGCCCGGCTGATCACGGCACTGCACACCGCGATACACCGGCAACCCACTTGTCTGAGCACGTTCACGTTCTCAACGGTGATTCCGCCGATCGCGACGTGAGGAAGGTCGGTCTCGCCCAAG
Source organism: uncultured Planctomycetales bacterium (assembly GCA_964446835.1). GTDB lineage: Bacteria > Planctomycetota > Phycisphaerae > UBA1845 > JAFGLZ01 > CAYUQT01. The sequence goes on from CAYUQT010000128.1 coordinate 1,619, forward strand.
ACGGCGGCCAGCGTCTGAGGGCCTGCAATGTGCTTTTGGGGCTTGGTGGTCGAATCGAACATCGGACCCACAGCGATGTAATCGGGGCTCTCGGCTAGAGCAGCCCTGGCCTGCTCGATGGTATGTGTGCTCTTTCCGATCAATATCCGTGGGCCGACGATCCGGCGAGCGGCCGCCACCGGCATGTCGTCCTGGCCGAGGTGAATACCGTCGGCCTCCACCAGCCGGGCGATGTCCGGACGATCGTTCATTACGAACAGGACGCTGCGTCGGCGAGTCAGTTCGCGCAAGGCTAGGGCCCTGCGCAGCAGTTCGGCATCGTCCATCCCTTTCTCGCGCAGTTGTAGGCAGTCGGCTCCGCCGTCAATGGCCGCTTCGGCGATAGTCAGCCAGGGGCCATGGCACAGCGATTCGGTGATCAACACATACAGGCGGACTTCGCCAAATCGCCGTCTTCGCCACGGTTCAAATCTCACGGCGGCTTCCAGGTCGTAGACACGATATCGCAGCGCCTCGATGGCGGCGGCAAATTCCACATCCACGACCTTGCCGTATTCCTCCAGCACGCGCAACGCCTCGGTCAATCGTTTAAAGGAGGCCGTGACCACATCGTCCACAGAATCGCGATGCCGTTCGGAATCGGTGTTGACGGACGTCCCCACATCGCCTGCGGTATCGCGGGCCTCCAGGAGCATTTCGGCGGGTAGTTGCCGCAGGGCCGCGGACAAATCGTGACGGCACTGCTTGATTGCCGCCGTCAGGTCGGGCACATTACCGGCGAAGCGCACCGATTCCTCGATGACACGCAACGCCTCGCGGGCGCGATTCTGATTGGCATCCAGGATTCGGGCTACGGCGGTATCCATGACGCCCTAGTATACGCGCAGCGACTCGCCTGAGGCGAGGAGGAACAACCGATGAATGTCAATCCCGGAATGGGAACCGTGTTGGCGATCCTGGGCGGGGTCTTGATGGGCAGTTTCAGCTTGCCCATGAAGAAGACGACTCGCTGGGCGTGGGAGACCACCTGGCTGGTCTGGGCGGTCGCAGCGCTGATCCTTACGCCGTGGGCGATCGCCTTCCGGACCGTGCCGGACCTTTGCGGCGTGATCTCCCGTTCGGGGGTCGGAACGCTGGGAATGGTTTTCCTGTTCGGCATCGGCTGGGGACTGGGCGCCGTCACGTTCGGGCGAAGCATCTCCATCCTGGGCATGAGCCTGGCGTTCGCCCTGAGCATCGGCCTGACGCTCGCGTTGGGGTCGTTCGTCCCGATGGCGATGAAGCCGGGCGGCTTCAAGTCGGCGGGCGTCACCGTCGTGGTCTTGGGTATCCTCCTGATGCTGGCCGGCGTCATGGTTTGTGCCCTGGCAGGACGCCGTAAGGAGGCACAGCTTCAGCAGGCTTCGGGGGCGGGTCCCTCCATTCGTGCGGCGGGCAGTACGTTCATCAAGGGGATGACCCTATGCATCCTGTCGGGCATGTTCAATCCGATGATCAACTTCGCCTTCAGCTTCGGCGAAGGGATCAAGGCTTCGGCCAGGGCGGCGGGGGCTTCCGACGGAGGGGCCTCAGACGCCGTGTGGGCAGTAACGCTTCTGGGCGGGTTCGTCTCGAACTGCGTCTACTGCATCGTCCTTCTGAATCGCAACAAGACGTGGTCTCATTACCGTCTGTCCGGCACCTCCAGCTACTGGTTCCTGGCGGCCCTGATGGGTGTGACCTGGCTGTTGTCCGTAACTATCTACGGTCGAGCTTCGGCGATGATGGGCAAACTCGGCGACTCGGCCGGCTGGGCGATCGTGATGGGCTGCTGCATCATGGCCTCGAATGTCTGGGGGATCCTCACCGGCGAATGGCGTGAGGGCAAGGGCAAACCCCTCCGGACCATGTACGTGGGACTGGCGGTCATCCTGCTGGCCATCATCGTGATCGGATACGGCAACTCGCTGTCGGGCTGAGCCCTAGAGCAGTTTTCATCCGAGCGTATCGCGATAGCCGCAGTGTTCGATGTATGCG
>CAYUQT010000129.1:0-3534 GCA_964446835.1 uncultured Planctomycetales bacterium
CGGCGTCGATGGCGGTCAGCCGGATCGGCAATCCGTACTTCTTCACGGGCAGGCGGCTGGATGTGATCGACATCCAGAACGCCGGCACCCCGCACCACGTCACGGACGATTATGCGGGCTTGCAGATCTATGACTATCGCGCGAGGACAATGGATCCTGTGGTGGGGAGGTTTGGGCAGAGGGATCCCGCGCTGTACAAGGATGGGATGAACCTTTACGAGTACGTAGGCAGTCGGCCGACTGTGGCGATCGATCCGTTGGGCCTAGCGACCTGTTACGACGTGGTCACGCCACCCTATGGTGGTCCGCCGATCTACATCCCCAAAGAATGTCCGAAACAATGCAAGGACACCATCGATTTTCAGGGGCACGGGGGAGGCTGTGCGGTGACGGACCTTTCCGGCAATCCGATAGACTCCGAATATGTACGCAACAACCTGTGCGGTTCCGATCTTTGTGACAACGTTACCCTTAATCTGCATGTTTGCGATGTGGGCAGCGGTTGCGATCCTGTCTTGCGAAACCTGGTTTCCAAGTGCCCCAAGATTAAGAAGGTCTGTGCCTGTAGGGGTAAGTTGCACACTCTGATAATCGGGTGGTGGGATACCGGGTTAACGTTTTGGTGCGAAGGTGGCTGGAGCTGTGTAGACACCAACCGTTGAGTCAATCCCGTTTCTATGAAGAACACGAAATAATGGACGGTTTTGAGAGAGCTACATCCCGGACTATAGAGAAGCGCTCATCCCCCTTGTGGGCGCAGTGCCTCAAATGGTCAGTTACCTTGGGTCTTCTGTTCATACTCGTTCACTCGGTCATCAGTACCGTATCGCCTCGTGCAACGAAGACGATCGAGGTTCGCCACCTGATTCCTCGCTCCGGCATCTATGATCCGATACGAGTACTCGACTCAAGACACGAGAAGTTCTATCTCCCCGATGGGTCGCTTTCAGGCCAGACCACTAGTCGCAGAGTAAAGCTTGCCTGCTGTCTTGCGGGCTCTCCGCGAGAAAGCGATCTAGCGATCGAGCTTCCAAGCATGGCATTCCAAGTCTGGGACGCAAATGACACGTTGCTGAGGTTCGGCAGCCAAGCGATCTCGGTGGAGGATGTGTCCCTCTGGTTGGCAGCCGCAAGTTCGAACCCTCGCGTGACCCCTAAGGTGGAAGAGGCATCTGAATTCGTGGAGGTCTTTCGTTACCTGGCCAAGGGTGGAGAACTTCATGACGTGCCACGAGACCTCCGCCTGGAACACCTTCAATGCAGGATTAGCCCCACCCTGCTCTACGCAACGGCTGGAGATCCTCACCTCGCTTCTTGGGAAGTCCCGGCGTGGCTACTGGTATGGTCAATCGGAATTGCGTGGTTTCATCGCCGAAGACGGCCACCAACAGCAGGCAACTCGCATGAGCAACCGCAAGTGCACGGAACGAGGATCGGGACCAGGTCGATTTCTTCTCCATTCCTCCGTCTGTTGGCGAGTATCATCGACATGGCTCTGGTGTATCTCACTGGCGCTGTACTCGCCGGGATTCTCCAGGGATCGTTGTTCTCGTCCATAGCCACAAGGCCGGCAAGCGAGCAACACCTGCTTCAGTTGCTCTTGCTGGCCTTCGAATTCGGCGTCCCCGTGCTTGTCCTCTGGGTCGTTCCCACTGGGTGTGGACGGTCAACAATCGGTCAGCGGGTTTACGGCATCAGGTCCGTACGCTACCCCAGCCTGCAGCCGATGGGTGTTGCTCGGTCCTGCGCAGTCACTGTTGCGTCAATCGTCACATTTCCCGTCACATGTGCGCTGACGTGTATTCGATCACTCGGCAGTCATCAGAACGGACGGCCGCTTTGGTATGACGAGCTCACAGGGACGGCTGTCGTCGACATCGCCCGCTCGCCGTGGCATGCTCCGAGTCATTGCGCCAACTGCGGGTATGACCTGCGAGGAAGCATGGAGTCTCTTCGTTGCCCGGAATGCGGGACCATCATCGACAGATGCTGCCCGAGCCGAACAGATAATGATCATAGGTAAGGACAGTAATTGGGACGGCCACCAATGTCCGGCGACTTGGGTGATAGAAGCGACGTGCAATGACGTGGCGACAAGGGTGAGAACGACACAGGCAGAGGCGCGGGAGGCGTAAGGCGTCGGGATCCGGGGGTTGTGTCCCCGGCTATTGCATTTCGCCCCTTCGGGGCTCGGAGCGTAGTGGGGCGGTCGAGACAGCAGAACGGCAGGCGGCAAGAGCAATGCGAGATATGAGGAACGGATGCTATGAATCGCAATCAACTGACGTGGAGGGCTTGTGTAATCTGCTTGGGGGGGTGTGGCCGGGTAGGTGTTGGGGCTTGACGCCTACGTCCGGCTGGACGTGCTGACGCCGGACCCGAACCGCGCGAGCTGCACTGCGCCGCTCGTCGTGGCACTGGCGAATCAGCCGATTGACTACGCGATCAGGTCAAGTTTGGCCACCGCAGGGTGGGCGGCAGGTCCAGCATTGGTGTTCGGTTTTCTGGGATCAAGGCCGGTAGATCGATTACGGAGTTGCAGACCATGAGCAGGCGTATTGACTCGCGGCGCGATGCCCACGAGGCTGGCTCGTCGCCGATGAATCGACGCGTCCCTCAGTTGCACCGCGCCAGACAACCCTTCTTGCGGTGTGTTCTTTGCATCTTCATTGTGGTTGCTTGTGCGATCTTGGCATGCGGGCGAAGCGAGCAAGGCGAATCTCGCGGGTCGGGTCTCACCAGCCAACCCATTGGATTGACTCGGGAAGCGGCTGTTCGAGTAGCTCAGGAGGCAGTGGTCTCAATGGGGTGGAGTCTTCAGAGATACGACTTGCTCGGGGCAGAGGAGAACCTCACGGGCAGGCGGGGGTGGTGTGTCGTCTTTATGCCCAAAGCATGGGGCAGGCGTTCCGCAGTTGACGGTGGAGATTTCGTCGTTTTCGTGCCGGTTCAAGGAGAGCCTGAGATCGCGGGCAAACCCCTGTCGGTGTTGAAGTCGCGTTCAGCGAGTCAGCCGACCAGCACCATGCGGCGCACGGTGTGCACTCAAGCGACAAGTGCAAGATGAAAAGGGAGCGGGAGTCCTTGGCTTGTTCAACCATACCTACACCGATGCCGGGCAGGTCGATCAGATCCTGCGGGGGACCACCGCGCTGGTGGATTACGACTATCTCGGGCCGGTGGTGCATCGACGGCGGGTGTATTCGGCGCTCGATTCGAACATCCACGTGGACTGGGTGGCGAGCCGCGACGGGCTGCTGCGGCTCCGCGAGTCGGGCAACAGCCGGACGGATCCTGGAGACCCGAATTACGATGTACTCTGGGCCAGCTACCAATACACCCGGCAGGCGACGGGTCTGCCCAACCGGGAGACGTTCAGCCTGTTCAGCGACCCCAACGGCACGCCGCGGCAGTTCGAGCACGACGAACTGGGGCGGCTAAAACAGGTGACCTACGGCAGCGACCCGAACCGCTCGCCACAGGAACGGTTTGTCATGGACCTGGCGGGCAACCGCACGAAGTACTATGGGCGCC
>CAYUQT010000130.1:0-2114 GCA_964446835.1 uncultured Planctomycetales bacterium
GGCCATGGGTAGGTGCCTGAAGCTTGGGAAGAATTTGCGCGGAATTCGGATTCTTCGTGCTACCGGGGCTTGGCGCTCTCCGCGTCATACCCCTGGATGGCGGCAAGCAGCATGTCATGGACCCTCTTGCGAAGGACGGGAGGTCTGAGGACTCGGGCGTGCGGGCCGAAGCTCATGATCCATCGCTCGAACTCCACCGTATTGTTCAGCCGGTAGGTGGCAAGCAGCTTGCCGTCGGGGCTGGCTCGGAGCCTCTGGCTTGGATGCCACTGTCGCTCTTCGATGATCGCCGCGATCGATGGGTCGAACTCGACAAGGGCCTCCATCTCACCGTCGCCGGGCTGCATGATGCCGAAACTGCCGAGGAAATGTTCGTCGAGCGAGAAGCCTTCCGGTCGCCGGAAGCCCGTGGCCGTCTTCCTGGCTTCCAGGATTCGGGTGACCTTGAAGACGCGGACTGCTTTGGACCGCTCGCTGTGGCCGACCAGGTAGAGGTCGCCCTCAAAGTACACCAGCCCATAGGGATGCACCGCTGCCGTGTATTTGTCTCCTCGCCAGACGGACCGATAGGTGATCTGGACGACGCGGTCGGTTTGTACGGCCTCGGAGAGGACGCTGACCGTCTGCTTGTGCTTGCGATAGTCTGTCTGGCCGGCCGAGCGAACCAGGATCCGATCGCCCAACTGCGCAAAGTGCTCCAGCGCGGTCTGAGGAAGCAGGGTGCGTATCTTGTCGATGACAGAGTCCAGCCCCTCGGCCAGCGAGGTGCCCGTCAGGGGCGCCAGAAGCTCCTTGGCGAAGTAGAGGCTGACGGCCTCGGTGAGCGACAGGACGGTGTTCTCTCGTTCCAGGAATTGCGAGGGTAACCGCCAGAATCGCTTGCCGAACACGTCCTGGTCGTGGCTGATGGGGAAGCCGGCCTCGATGAGCAATCGCAGGTCTCGCTGGATCGTCCGTTCGGTGTAGCCGGCCAGATCGGCCAGGTCTCCCAACGAGGTGCCCGTGCGACGTGATTGCAGGATCTTCAACAGCTTCCACTGACGCAGGAGCGATTCGCCACGGGCCATCAGTTCTTCCCCGCCTTCGGGTTAACAAGGATCTGCGGTATTGCCGACTCGTTCCCTCGGAGACATCCACACATGCGGATTCGGGCATGAGCGTTGGAACGAAGCGTCTCGCTCGATCCGGAAGGGGGCGACCGGCCTTGTCGTGCCCATGTGGTACACTAAACAGAGGTTCATTACCAGTTCCCCGGATGGCTGGGCTTTGTCGGTAAAGGACTTGGTAGAGATAGAGTCTTGCTCAAACACACCTTTCTCCATGTCGACCACGTGGGTCCGGCCACCGAGCGGAGGCTGTGGGAGTCGGGAATTCTGGATTGGGATCGGGCGCTGGCCGGGTTACCGGATTCGCTGAGAAACGGTCTGCTCCGATCGCTTCCCTCGACGATAGAAGAATCCCGGGACGCCTTGGCGCGAGATGATGCCCGGTTCTTCGCGAAACGGCTGGCGGCCAAGCATCATTGGCGGCTGTATCCGGCGTTTCGTCAGGGCGTGGCGTTTCTGGACATCGAAACGACCGGGTTGAGCTTCACCGGCAATGACATCACGACGATCTCCGTTTTCGACGGTCGTGAGATTCACACATTCGTCCGTGGCCAGAACCTCAATGAGTTTCCCAATTTGATCAGCGGCTACAAGCTGCTGGTCACCTACAACGGCAGGTGTTTCGACGTTCCGTTTATCGAGGCACAGTTCCCGGGCCTGCGGCTGGATCAGCCGCACATCGATCTCCGCTTCTTGCTTCACAAACTGGGTTATCACGGGGGGCTGAAGGGCTGCGAACGCGCCATGGGCCTTGCCCGCGAGCCGGGGTTGGTGGAGGTGGATGGCTTCATGGCCGTCAAACTGTGGTGGGCTCACACGAGGGGGGACCCACGCGCCCTTCCGGCCTTGCTACGGTACAACGTGGAGGACGTGGTGAACCTTCAGTGGCTGATGGAGACGGCCTACAACATGGCGGTGGCAAGGCTACCCATCGATGTTGAGAGAGTGGAAGTCAGCGATCGGCCTCAGGTCAATATGCCCTTCGATGCCAGTATCATCCATGAACTC
>CAYUQT010000131.1:0-1858 GCA_964446835.1 uncultured Planctomycetales bacterium
GGTCGCGGTAGGGACGGCCATTGCTAACCGCCCCCCGCGCAGATCCGTGCGAGCGGAATTACCGCACACGGCTCCTCCCTTGGATGCGAGCGTCGAAACGAACGCTCGGATACGCGTGCAGGGTATGAGGGCGCGGAATCCACACCGCAAAGATCGGCCGCAGCCGATCCCAGTCCGGTTTCCGCTTCTGGCTTCTCCGGCGCAGTGCATGACGCCAGAGCCGGCAGAGTTGATCCCGGAAACGGCGCAGCATCGGCTGATTGCCCGGCACTGCCTGGTAGCGGTAGTAGCCTTCCAGCACGCGTTTCAGCCACGCGCCGACGACCGCCACCGGCTCATGCATTTGCCGGCGCAGCTCCACTTTTAGCTCATGAAGCTTAGCCCGCATCTTCTTGGCCGCCGTCCGTCGCCAAACCACGAAATGGCCTTTGGAATTCACGCCACAGTAGTGAGTGAATCCCAGAAACACGAAGGTCTCGGGCGCTGCTTCGCCCCGTTCCCGCCGGTTCGTCTCGGCGAATCGACCAAACTCGATCAGCCTCGTCTTGTCCGGATGAATCTCCAGTCCGAACTTCGCCAGCCGCTCCTGAAATTCCTTCAGGAACTGCTCGGCTTCGTCGCGGTGCTGGAACCCGACCACGAGATCATCGGCGTAGCGAACGACGATCACGTCGCCCCGCGCCACTTTCTCGCGCCAGGCCTCTACCCACAGATCGAAAACATAGTGCAGGTACACGTTGGCCAGCAGCGGCGAGATCACCGCTCCCTGGGGCGTGCCTACCTTCGTCTCCGACCACTCCCCATCTTCCGAGACTCCGGCCTTCAACCATTTCTGGATCAGCCGCAGCACCCGGTTATCGGCCACTCGATGCGCAACGAACTTCATCGTCCACTCATGACTCATGTGATCGAAGAAGCCCTTGATGTCGGCATCGAGCACCCAGTTCACCCGCTTCCGTTGGACCCCCACGTTCAGCGCATCCAGCGCCTGATGAGGGTCCCGGCCCGGCCGGAAGCCGTAGGAAAAGCCCCGGAAGTCCGCCTCGTAGATTTCGTGGAGAACGGTCACCACGGCCTGTTGGACGATCTTGTCCTCCAGCGCTGCGATGCCCAACGGACGTTGCCGCCCGTCGGCTTTCGGGATATATACTCTTCGCGACGGCTGCGCCCGGTACGCGCCCCGGTGCACCCGGCTGTGCAGATCAACGAGTCGATCCTCCAGCCCGGTCTCATACTCCTGCCACGTAACCCCGTCCACCCCAGGAGCCGCCTTCCGCTTCAACGCGTAAAAGCTCTCCCGGAGCAGGTCGACTGTCACATGATGCAGCAGTGCAGTGAACCGTTCCTGCTTGCGCTCCCGCGCCGTTCGGCGCACTCCGTGCAACCCTTGGGACACTCGCTTTCCGCTCGGCGTCGGGCTCATGTGGGGTTCCACGCAGTTCTCCTTGGGCCGCGGCCTTCCCTCCGCCACCTCCGCCGGGACGCGGGTCCCTTTGTTCGCTGGCTTCACGGGTACTACGCCACGGTCCGACTCCTCCCCCGCGTGCATGTCCGGATTATGGCTTTGCGCCTTCCCGGACCGGCCTGCTTAGTCCACAGGCACGTGGGAGGTCTCCCGGTTCTCGTGCATGTTGTTTCGCGACGTGCGTGGGGTCTTCGACCACGCCGGGTCCGGCCGCGGCTCGCGATCTGTCGCCGCCAACTGGTGTTGCCTTCCCACAGACAGTACAGGGTCGGCACCCGGGTCTCTGTTTTCGAGGCTCAATACCCAGCCCGCCGCTGCCTCTATCTACGCTTCGACGCCCACCTCGCGGCGGACTCCGCAAGACTCGAGGTCAGGATAGACTCGCTGCTCCTT
>CAYUQT010000132.1:0-1617 GCA_964446835.1 uncultured Planctomycetales bacterium
ATGCGCACATTTCCTTTGAGGGGGATTTGTCCAAGTGCCGACTCCATGACATTGACGGTGCGAACGGGCAGGAAACAACTGTCTTGAAACGCCAGACGTTCGTTCCGCAGGGAAGCGGTTGTATGCAAGAGGGCGTGACTGCAAAGGAAGAGTTCATTGTGGTTCCTCTTGAGTTGCATACGATACGACCTATCATGGACCGGGTACTGCCCGAGGGGCGACTTGTCCGCGATGTGAATCACGTGCAGATTGAGAAGAGCGGCAAGCGTGAGTTCGGAGCATATGACAACTTCTATCCTGGGTGCGTGATCGCAGGCTCAGGGGTCCCAGAGTCATTGATGGAAGAGCTTGTGCTACGTGGTGTCTTGAAGTCGTATGAGAAAGTAGAGGGCAGCGACGAATAGGGAAGACACGGGTTCATATCTTGTGTGAGGACTTCTTCCGGAGTTCCGCGGAGACCTCATACGGCTTAGGAAGTATTTTTGCGCGCCTGTGAAAATAGGGTAGCGCCCTGGGTCTGCGTGTGGCATACTCTCGAAGAAACGGAGGGACTGTCTCATGCAGATCCAAGCTCATCACCCCGACGATCTCGAACAACTGCGTCAGCGAAGCCGCCAGCAACGCGACGCCAAACAGCGTGACCGCTATCGAGCTGTCGTCCTGGCCCTGGAGGGTCGCAGTGCCCCCGAGATCGCACAGACTCTGGCCCGCAGCCGACGGTTCGTGCAACTGTGGGTGTACGCCTATCGCGATCGGGGGCTGGACGCGATCGTCCCCAAACGACAGTCCGGCTGCCCCAGCAAGTTGCCCGTGGCCCAGCAGCAGTCCTTCAAGGACCGTCTCCTGGCCGGTCCCACCGAGGCCGACGGCGTCTGCACGCTGCGGGCCAAGGACATCCGGCGAATCCTCCAGAACGAATTCGGAGTCCAGTACAGCCTGGCGGGAGTGTATGATCTGCTCCATCGTCTGGGCTTTTCCTGCCTGGCCCCGCGTCCCCGGCATCGCAAGAACGATCCGGCCGCCATGCAGCAGTGGGTCGAACAAGCCCCCCTTTTGTCCAGGCCACGGCCGAGCAACATCCCGGCCAGTCCATCGAGGTCTGGTTCCAGGACGAAGCCCGGATCGGCCAGCAAGGAACTCTGACCCGCTGTTGGGGCCTGACCGGCTCGCGTCCGACGGCCGTCAAGCAGACCGAGTACGAATGGGTGTATCTGTTCGGGGCGGTCAACCCGCTCACGGGAAAGTCCAGTGCCCTGTTGGCTCCGACGGTCAATACGGAGTACATGAACCACCATCTGCGATTCATCAGTGAACAGGTCGGCGCCGACGTGCATGTGATCCTGGTGCTCGATGGAGCCGGCTGGCACGGGGCCAAGGCCTTGCAGGTGCCGTCGAATATGACCTTGTTGCCCCTGCCGCCGTACAGCCCCGAACTGAATCCCGTCGAGCGGCTGTGGGCGTATCTCCGCAGCCATTACCTGAGCAATCGCGTCTACCGGGACTACGACGACCTGCTGACCGCCTCCGGCATAGCCTGGAACCAACTGACTCCCGAGCACCTGCGCTCGATCTGCCGCACCGAATGGATATCGCGCACACATCAATCCTAATCCGTAT